>CAXTER010000028.1:0-55570 GCA_964243345.1 uncultured Armatimonadales bacterium | reverse complement strand
CATCTCGCTAAATCGGGTTCGCCACAACTTTCATCTTTCTCTCCTGAACTTTCATCTTTCTCTCCTGCACAATTCACATCGCCGTGCCCGCACACATTGCTTGGCCTGCCGACCTCGCGAATCCCGTTTCATCGCTACTACTGACACATCTTTGCGAGGCAACTATTGCAGATTCACGTGTCCACTTCTGCCGAATAGTCCGTAGCACTTCTACCCCCCCCACACAAATCCCCAATCCATCTCATAAATATCTGCTCTGATTGGTCGTCACGGAGGACAGATTGAGTTCTATCATGCTTGTAAAATTCCGCCACTCTCACGATCTACTGATGTATTACGCGGTGCAAACAGTCTATCACGCGCTTTTGCAGACGGTTGATGCCCAGCTATTTTGCCCAACCAGAGCCGCAGCGGATGAATTTCCGCCACAGTCGTTCGGCTCCCGCTAAATCAGTATGAGTGAAGGAAACATTAAGTTGAATGATAACGAGCCGCCTGAGGACCAAGGGCATCAGGAAAAAATTGCCGACAGCGACTCCACGACGGTGCCCATGTCTCCCGTGAGAGGGGAGCCCTCTGGCGGCGTATCCACCGCTAGTCCGTCGGCGGACGACTTCCTGCGTCTGGCCGCCGCGCTGGAGGCCCTAGAGCCTGATCAGTGCAGCGGCCACCTCTACCGCACCCGCTGTCACCTTGCGGCGCAGCTCAGAAAGGCCCAGGTCAAGCCCGAACATCCGCAGAATGTCGCACTCCTGCGGGCAGCACTCTGGCTGCTGCGACCGAGCCAAGACACGCTCAAGTGACGGCCTGCCACGACATGATCCACTCGTCCACCGTCGGGACGCGCCGCATCAGCGCCCCGTTCTTGTAAACTCGGGTCGGCAGGAAGACGGGCGGGAGCACCGAGCCGTCCTCGTGCAGGTGAATGTGTAGGTACTCATGTCCAGCCTCTCCCTCGACGGTGACGCTCTTAATGATTGACTTAAGCACGCGGTTCTGCTCAGGGATAGGCAAGTCTCGGAACCGTGCGATCTCGTCGCCAGATGCCCGTCGCACCGTACCGCGTGCGCTCCGCTGGCGGTCTATCCTCGTCATCTGGGCCTCATACTCCTTGACCTCTTTTGTAAGCGCCGCCCGAACCATCGCCTCCACCGCCGCCTGAAAGTCAGCCGCGCCTGCCGCGCCGCCGAACACGGCCATGTGTGCGGCCATCTCCGCACGTTTCGTTGCTCGTATTCTATCCCACTCATGCCGAATAGACTGCTCCTGAACGTCGAGCGTGTCCGCCGAGTCTTCCTTGCCCAGGATCAGCAAATCGGCGTGATCTGCCATCAATGTCAGGAAAAACGCGTCCACCTGCTCGGGTCGCAGGACTGTGTGCGAGATGCCTTGTGCGGCGCTCTTACGGCGTAAGGTACTCGGGGCATTGCAGCGGTAACCTGCAGGGGAGCAACGGGCGGGCGCAGACCCACGGTACACCATCCCAAACCCGCACTGACACTTGAGTAGGCCAGCCATGAGCTTCTTGTCAGGAGTAGGGCGGCCAGCAGCGTTCTGGTAGCGAGCACGCCGCCGCCGCTTCATGACCATCCATTGATCTTTGCTGATTACTGCCAAAGGGTGGGAGAGGTCGGTGCCGCCATCAGGCAAAAACGGAGAGGGACAAGCGGCACACAGATCAAGCCTTTCAGTGCGCATGGGCCATTCACGACCGAACATAATTTGACTGCCGAAAAGCCAGGGATTGTTCAGGATGTGGCTGATGGAGCTGTCCTCCCATGTCTGGCCACGAGGTGAGGGCACGCCATAATCTTCCATCACCTGGGCCAAACGAGCGATTCCGATATGTTCATCCTCAAGGGCATGCTGCAACAGATGGTGGATAATAGGGACCTTTTCAGGAACCAGATGGGCATAGCCGTGCTTGTCCCGATCCACCCAGAACGGCACCTTTGCGTGCGGCTTGCCCTTTCGCAGCATTGCCGTGATTCCCCGCATGACGCCCTGCTTTATCTGAACCAGCTTTTGTTCGGCCTGGTAGGGATAGACTACGGAAAGAAGCTGCGCTGTCAGGTCGGTGCCTGTAATCCAGCTCGCCTCGCCCAGAGAGGTGAATACCTGAGTTTCATTGCGGCGGAACAGCTTGCCAAGCGTGACGAAAAGAAGTTGGTTTCGAGACAATCGGTCGGCGTCGGTGACGTACACAGAGTGAACTTCAGGGGCATCTTCCTGGAGCGCGTGCAGGGCAGGACGGAACTCGTTCACTCGGCTTCGGTATTGGTAGCGCATGATCAGCGCTTCTTCTACTCGCTGCCAATTGATGTCGTCTTGATGCTGTTCCAGGACGGTCTCTTTGACGCCTCTTAAGATGTCTTGGGTATGGGCCTCGCGGAACGCCCGCATATCCGCAATCTGTTCGGGCGTATTCCAGGAATCAGCGTCCTTAAGAAGCACCTCGTCGAAAATGCGGCCATAGAGCTCCGCTTTCGCCTGCCGAATTTCCTCCATGACGGACGGGTCGTTGGTCATAAGAAACCCGCTCAGTCCCGCGTCACTGTAGATGCGAAAGGCAAGGCGTTCGTTGATCGCTGCCTGGATGTTGGATCGAAGCTGGTGATCAATGCTGTAGCCGTCGTCTCGCACATCGCCGCGCTGCTTGATGGACGAGACACGGACGTAGATGGCAACGTAACGGCTACCACTTTTGAAGTCCAGTGAAACTTCGTTGCCTGCCTCGTCGGTGACACGCGAGTAGACAGGCGATAGGCAGAAATGCCGCCACTGCCTGTCAAAGTTGATGATCGCCATTTCAGGTCGGAAGGCAGTTGCGGCGGCGACTATGTCTGATACGGTAGGAGGTTTATTCAGGTGTTCCATAGATTGTCCAGTGAGATTGAAGGTGTTGTGCCAGAATCATGGGATGAACTGGGTGAGAAGAGGAAAAGACGGGACGAGGCGTATTGGTCTAATTTACTTTCGTGACATCAAGCGCCTCGTCTAAACTCAGAGGCGGTAGGATAGACGGCACGCGCCGGGCCAGCATGGTCTTTCCCGACCCCGGCGGCCCGACCAAAAGTATGTTGTGGCCGCCGGCCGCCGCGACTTCCAGCGCCCGCTTGACATGCTCCTGACCCTTGACTTCGCAGAAGTCTAAATCCTCGCCGCTGTGGCCCGCAAGCAGTGCGTGTGGGTCCGCCGTCAGCGGCGTCTGCGACTCGAAATCGTTCAGCAGGACGACCACGTCGGACAAAGACCGGACCCCGAACACCTGCACATCGCCTACTATCGCGGCTTCGGGGGCATTGGCTTCCGGGACAACCAAGAAGGGCCGCTTGTCGGCCCGCGCCTTAATGGCAACCGGCAGGACGCCTGAAACTGCGCTGACCGAGCCGTCTAGCGCCAGCTCTCCGACAAACATTCCCTCGGCGATTTTTTCCGTCATCACCTGCCCGGTCGCCGCGAGAATGCCAACGGCGATGGGCAGATCAAACGCCGGCCCCTGCTTCTTAATGTCAGCGGGGGCCAAGTTAATCGTGATGCGCCGAAGTGGAAATTCCAGCCCGGAGTTTTTAATCGCGCTTCGGACCCGCTCCCGCGACTCCTGCACGGCGGCATCGGGCAGCCCGACAATCGTAAACATCGGCACGCTGGAAGAAATATCCACTTCCACCCGGACCACATACGCATCAATGCCGAGAATGGCACTGGAATCTACTTGAGCCAGCATAAACGGTTCCTCCTGAACACCAAAAACTTCCTGTTTGTTATCGCTATTGTTCAACGCCTAAATGTGAGTTTCCTGCTTCGCGGCATCAAATCTTCAGGCAAGTAAAGATTTCGCGGCTAAACGGCATAATCTAAAGCAGATGGCGTACCAAGCGCCGTCGTCCTTCGCATATTGACAAGGGCAAACCGCTTGAAAAGGCGGGACGCAAAGCTACGGGCCTCGTTCTTTCCCTTCACGGAAGGAGTTGGCCGCCGAGCTGCCAAACTGCGACGATACCGAAGGAGATATTCATGGCTGTTCTTGCTGTTTGGACCCTGCTGCTGCTGACGCCTGCTCCGGCTCCTGCCGCCATGCCGGCTTCAGTCCCGGCCGCTTCGGTTCTGTCCGCGCCGGGTGTTGTCGTGAAACTGGGAACCGCGTCCCTGGAAGAATACACGCAGGGCGATCCTGCCAGCCGCGTTCGGCTTGAGCGCGGCAACTAGGCAATACTCACAAAAAAGGGAGGCTTTCTGGCCTCCCTTTCTTTTTTGTTCTCAATGGCGAAATGGGCGGCTTCAGCCGCGGCAACAAAATCGCGAAACCTGCCTTCGCAGGTTCGGATTTAGTCCTGGTCCACGAAGGTGGACTTCGCGCCTTTGTTGCTGCGGTTTTAACCGCCCACTCACAAAAATTAGTGATGCCCTGCTTAACGATCCGACAGTTCTAGCGGTCCGACAGCGGCAGCATGAGCTGGGGCGTTGGGATCGTGTGGTCAGGGCGGGTAGCGATAATGCTGGTGCCGACGGCGAAATACTCAATCACATGGCTGCCCCAGCCGTGCGAGTTTTCTTTAATGGTTGCCCCCACAATGCCGTCCGCCCCAATCTGCTCGGCTTCCGCCTGCATTCGGGAGAGGGCCAGCTCGCGGGCATCATAAATGGCTTGGGTGTAGGTCGGCATTTCGACATTCTGGCCGACTTGGGAAAACCAGGCCTTGACGCCCTGATACCCCACATGGTAGACGCAGTTGCCCATCACAAACGAAATCGGGCGATACCCGGCCTTGGTCAAAGTCCAAAAGTCTTGCCCGCTCAGATCGCTCGTAAACGGCCTGCCGTTCGGAGCGCGGTGGCTTTCGCCGTTTCGGGCCTTAATCGCCGTGCCGATGGCGATAAACTCCGCTAAATGCTCGCCCCATTCCTGCCGCCCGACTTCCAGGCGCACGCCGACAATGCCGTCGGCCCCAATGGAATCCGCTTCTTCTTCCATGCGGGTCATAGCAAGCTCGCGGGCATGGTACATGGCCTGGGTCAGCGTCTCAAGCTCCATGCTCTGGGTCATCGCCGGCTTCTGCCAGCCGATATGGTAGATGCTGGACCCAACCACTAAGCCCAGTGGGTCAAACCCGGCTTCTTTCACTAAAAGAAACTCATTGACCGATAAGTCACTCGTAAATAGCCCCTTTTGGCCCGAACCCGGCTTCATCGCGGCCAAACGGTTGCGGGCATGAACCGGCAGCCCTTCCTGCGAACCCGGCGTATACTTGTCAGGCATGATTGTGTTCTCCTTGAGGTAGGCCGGGGGTGTAGAAACCCCCGGCAAGAGTGTGTCCTTCGGACTTAGTTTTGGCTCGGCAGTTGAGTAAGTTCTTGGTGCGTTTCTTCCCAGTCAGGCCACAGCTTTTGTTCGGCATGGTGCTGTTTTTGATGCGTCACATAGTAGACAGCTTGCTCTAAGTGCGTTCGGCTAAGGCTGAAACACGCATAATTGTCCTGCCAGCCGAACGGCTCTGCCGACACCGGCTGATGCGGCCTGATCCTGCGCCGTACCCAAGCGGAAGAAGTTCCTTTAAGTTGTTTCGCAATCTCAGACGGCGCATATTTGGGTGGCGCACAGACAACTAAATGCACATGGTCCGAGATGCCGCCCAGCGCAAGAACCTGGCAGCCCAAACGCTGTGCCTCCTCTGTTAAGATTTGGTAAAGTTCCGGCTCCAGCATTGGCGTTATCAGTGGCATCCGCCGGTGCGTCGCCCACACAAAATGCAGATAAATTTCTGTCTTGCTGCGCTGCATAATCCCTCCGTGGAATGCTGTGCCGGGGTTGTGGAAAACCCCGGCAGGAGATGTCCGGCGGACAAGGAGAAGCCAAGTCGACTTGTCCCTTGTCTTCATCCGAAGGATGCTTCTTTGCCGGGGTTTTCCACAACCCCGGCACTCCTCCTAGCCACTCCTCCTAGCCACTCCTCCTAGTCACTCCTCCTAGCCACTCCTCCTAGTCGCCCAATGGGAGCGCATAATCTATCGCCAGCGTGTCGGGGCCATCGGCGGTGATGGCGGTTCCGAGGGCGGTGAACTCGACAATTAAGTCGCGGCGAGTCTGGCCGCTGTTATTGTCTTCGACCTCTCTGCTGGTGATATACTTTTCAATGGTGACGCCGACGACGCCTTCGGCTTTCACATGGGCGGCTTCTGTGCTCAGGCGGTTCATGGCGGTCCGGCGGGTCGAGGAGATGGCTTTGGAGTAGTCAATCAGCTCAACATTGTTCCAGCTCTGGCTGGCCCATTGGTTGCTTCGGGTGGCAACATGGTAGTGGATGCAAGTGCCGAACGCGAAGCCGGTGGGGAAGAAGCCGCCGCGCCGCAGAGCGTAGAACTCCTGGCCGGACAAGGCGCAGACAAACGGGTCTTTGGGAGCCGGACGATCCGGCAGGGCGATGGCAGTTCCCGACGCGGCAAACTCAATCAAGTTAGCACCCCAGTCGTAGGATTTGCGCTCCAGGCGAACGCCGATGACACCGGATGCTCCGAGCAGCCGCGCTTCCTGCTGCAAGCGGGAGATCGCTAGCTGCCGGGCGTGGGTTTGGGCCTGACTGATTGTGGTCAGCTCCTGGCTTGCGTAGATGGGCGTATACTGCCAGCCGACATGGTAGACCGTGCTGCCCATGACCTGCCCCAGCGGGCGCAGCCCTTCTGATGCCGTGAGCGCCAGTTCATTGATGCTCAGGTTGGACGTGAAAAAATGCCCGTTTTTGCGGATGTCGGTCAGCCGCAGCTCCGCGCCGAGCGGCAAGCCGCCCGACGCCAGCCGGTCTTGGTCGGTCTTTGCTTTTGCCTGCGCTTCGCTGTTGACAGGCTGTTTGCCGAAAAGTGCCATGATTATTGGTTCCGTGCTAGATGGACAAGGCGTGAGTGACGAGGGCGTGAACGCCCTTGCTGGGGAGCGCAGACGCTAATGACCCGCCTGCGCGGGCCAGGAGCCGAGAATGGCCCTATCTGATGCCTTTCGCCGCTTCACTGATCCAAAAGGCTTTTGAGCGCGAAAAACGCTTTCTCGTTGCGCTGGGCGCGGGCGCTGATTTCCGAACTCAGTTCCGCCAGCCAGTCTTCAGTGGGCAGGGAGTCGGTCTTGAGCTTGATGCCGCGCACGATTTTGACCCGGCTGGCAGCAAGCGGCCCGCGTCCCAAATCTTCCAGCGTGTAGATGTTGTCGCCGAGCGTGACAGCGATTTTGCGGATGGGCTTATCTTTCTGGAACAAGCCGCCTTTGCGCTCAATCTCCGTTTCATCAGGCAGAGTGCCGGTCAGGACCACAGCCAGCAGCGGCAGGAAGCCGCGAGCGTCCTGCGCGTAAGCATGGGCGAGTGCGCCGGCGACGCCGACTTGCGAAAACTCTTCTCCAGTCATCAGTCTGTCTTTCCATAGAACGCTTGGTTCCAGCGCTCCCAAAAGTCCGGGAATGTTTTGGCAACGCAGCCGGGAGCATTGATTTGCACTGGAACGCGCAGCCCTGCAACGGCAAAGGCCATTGCCATGCGGTGATCGTCGTAGGTGTCAATGGCGGCAGAAGTATAAACACCATCGGCGGGCGGCGTGATGGTCCATTCGCTCCGTCCCTCATCGACGCGGACGCCCAGCTTCGGCAGTTCTTTGGCGACTGCACCGACCCGGTCAGTTTCCTTGACCCGCAGGCTGGCAAGATTTGTAATATGCGAGGGGCCGTCAGCGAAGGCCGCGACTACGGCCAATGTCTGCGCCGTGTCGGGAATGGCTTCCATATCTGCGTCAACCGCCGCCAGTTTGGCCGGGCCGGTGAGTGTCACCGCCGACACGCCGCGCGTGACGGTGCATCCCATTCGTTCCAGCACGTCAATAAAGCAAATGTCGCCCTGAATAGAGGTCGCCCCCAAGTTTTCCAAAGTCACAGTGCCGCCCGTCACTGCTGCCGCCGCTAGAAAATAAGACGCATTGGAAGCGTCGGCTTCAATGACATATTCCCGCCCGACATAACGCTGCTTGGACGCCACACGCAGCCTTTGATAATCGTCATTTTGCATCGAAACGCCGAACGAGTGCATGACCGACTGCGTGATGTCCACATACGGCTTGGAAACCAAGTCGCCAACAATCTCGATTTCCACGTCCTGCTCCGCGTAGGGCGCGGCCTGCAAGAGCGCCGTCAAAAACTGCGAGCTGACATCCCCGCGCAGGCGGCACGCGCCGCCGGGCATTCCGCCGCCCCGCACCCGCACCGGCGGGCAGCCGTGGCCGTTCAAGCACTCGGCCTCAACGCCCAGCGTCAGCAGCGCCCCAATCAAGTCCCGAATGGGCCGCTCCCGCATCCGGGCCACGCCGTCGAGCGCTACTTCCGCCCCGGCGGGGGTCAAACACGCCGCCGCCGTGAGAAACCGCACGGTTGTCCCGGAGTTGCCGATAAACAGCGTCTTCTCCGGCGCGGCAAGCCTGCCGCCGGAACCCTGAACCACAAAGTCCCGCTCCGGCGTCTCGCCGATGCTGACGCCCAACTCGCGCAGGGCCGACGCCATGTAAAACGTATCTTCGGAATGCAGGGGAGCGACTAATCGACTCTCACCGTCCGCCAGCGCCGCCAGCAAGAGCGCCCGGTTGGTGATGCTTTTCGAGCCGGGCAGCCGCACCGATGCGGCCACCGGCCCAGAAGTGGGAGACAGTGAAATCTGTTTGGGGTAAGTGTATGCCGCCGTCATGCTGTCATTCTAGCACAGGCAAGGAAGGTTGTCAATTGACGAACACTAGGGTCTGTAGGGGAGTCGTGGGTATGAAACCCACGGCAGGGAAGTGCAGCCGACCTTTGGTCGGAAGAGGTGAATGGCAAGGCTCCGAACAGCCCGAAGGGCGTCCGCTCGCTCCTGCCGTGGGTTTCATACCCGCGGCCTCTTTACTCAACCGCCGGAAACGCATCGCGCCACAGCGTCAGCCGCGCCGGGGCCGGCGGACGGCGCACGACTTCAACCACGTCAAACCGGCACGGCACATCATCGAGTTCATGCTTTGCTAGATATGCCAGTGCCAGCCGCGTAAGCTGCTTTTGCTTCTGAAGATGTACCGCTTCGGCAGGCGTTCCCTGACTGCCGACCGCCATTCGCCGCGTCTTGACCTCGCAAAACACCAAATACTCGCCGTCCCAGGCAATCACATCAATCTCGCCCCGCGCCATACCGCCGAGTGGCCGCACATTGGTATCCACGATCCGGTAGCCCCGCGTCTCTAAAAACGCCACGGTCTCGGCTTCCCCGCGCGTCCCAATCGTTTTTCGCGCATCGGCCATAGGATTTGCCAGGTAGAGATAGGAGCCATGTCCTGAAGGACACGGCTATTGGGCGCAGACGCCGCAAACTACCGCTTCGCGGCACTCAAAATGTAGTTTTTGTTTTAGCCCCGCGAAGCGGTGCTTCTTAGAACCTATTTCAAGACGCCCCCCGGCCCCCAATAATGGGGGAGCATGAAGCAGTTTTTTCGTCCGGTTCCCCCATTATTGGGGGCTAGGGGGACTCTTTCGGAGTTTTGAAATACACTCTTAGCGCCCGCACTAATTAGTCGTGCGTTTATGCCTGCGGCATTACTTCGTATCAACGCATGGCTTTTACTTCCTCAACTGCCGCAAATAAGATGCGGACCGGCTGTTAGGCCATAGCCTACCGCTCCCATTAACGCGAGCGCCGTCTTGCAGGAACTCACGGCGAGCGTCCACTGTGTTTCCTTCTGCAAGGAAGGTTCGGCCCAGATAATAATGGCCGTCAGGGTCGTTCTCAAGGCGAAGGTACGACTGAAAATCACGCTGGGCCGCCGGGTACTGATGCTGGTTAAACAGAGCCACGCCCGGCCTGAAGTAGCGCAGCTCCGAGTAGTGGTCATACAGCCAGCCCAGGCCGCACAGACAAGTGATTACCACAACGCCGAGGATGGTAAAGCCTAGCCCTTGTCGGTTCTTCTCCTGCACATAGGCAGGAGTGATGTCACTTGGAGTGTCGAAATCCTTCTCTGAAATCGGCTGCTGTGCTTCTTGATCCAATCTGCCCTCCCGTTTCTCATTGGTGGCGTATGCTACTCTTTTGACCGCTTCTCCGAAGGGCGCCGCCGCCAATCGGGGGGCAGTAACTGCTCTAGGGTGTCGTCAATGGTGATGATGCCTTGCAGGCAGCCGTCGGGGTTGACGACGGGGAGGGCTAAGAGCTTGTAGCGCTCGAAATTGTGGGCGACTTCTTCGACGCTTGCGTCTAAAAGGACGCTGCGGACTTTAGGGCGCATGAAGCCGGCGACGCGGGTTTCGGGCTGGGCGACGATGAGATCGCGCAGGGAAATGACGCCGACCAGGCGCTCTTCTAAATCTACGACGTAGATGTAGTAGGTAATCTCGGCATCGGGTTCTAAAGCACGAAGCTGGTCAATCGTTTGCTGGGCGGTCATCTCCTGCGAGATGGACAGGTATTCGTTGGTCATCAGGCCGCCGGCGGTGTTGTCGTGGTACTCTAACAGCTCCTCGACATCTTCGCGGTCGTCGGCGTCCATGCGGCCCAGCAATTGATCGCGGTGCGCCCGGTCCATGTCGCCGAGAACGTCGGCGGCTTCGTCGGCGGGCATTTCTTCTAAAATGTCGGCGGCAAGCTCGGCGTCTAGCTGCTGCAATGCCGACACTTGCACGGCGTCATCGGCTTCCGCCAGTGCGTCGGCGGCGGTTTCTAAATCCAAACCTTCCAGCACCTCGCGCCGGTGGGCTGGGTCCATTTGATTGAGAATGTCGCCGATGTCGGCGGGATGGAGCTTGGCGATTTTCTCATGGGAGACTTTCAGCTTTAACGGCTCCCCGGCGTTATGGGTCGGCAGGGACTCGACATCATTCCAGCCAATCAGCGTGTCCGACGCCGCGCCAAGATGCAGCGCCTTGCCCACACCGTTTAAGAAGCGCTCCAGCCCCATGCGCCGCAGCAGGCCGCGCACGCCGGGGTCAACACCCACTAGTGCCAGGCGTCCGCTTGGCAGCTTTTGAAGGCGGATGTCGTTGACCCGGACCACCCGGTAGTCGTGAACGTCTACAATCTGCTTGTCCAGAACGTCGCGCACGAGCGAGAAGTCCTGCGGATGAATTTGGTATGGCGGGATTTGCGTGACCGGGCGGCTCAGGCGAAACTCGCGCCCGTCGCTGCTGGCGGAAAGGCCGTCCCACGGCACGAAAAACGCGCCGTCTTCGGTTCTGACCTGGTAGGCAGCGACAAGCGGCAGCGGCTCACCCGGCGTGACTACCACTTCGGTCAGCCTGCCGAACCGCTCGCCTTCCGTGTCTT
Organism: uncultured Armatimonadales bacterium; assembly: GCA_964243345.1. Classification (GTDB taxonomy): domain Bacteria; phylum Armatimonadota; class Armatimonadia; order Armatimonadales; family Capsulimonadaceae; genus JANXMY01. The sequence continues at coordinate 44,264 of CAXTER010000028.1, read as the reverse complement.
CTACCGTTTTGCCGATCAGTTGTGTGAGGTATTCCATTAGCGAAATTATACCTAAAAGAGCCGGGAGAAACTGCTGACGCGGGGCTAAACCCCCGTGCTTTAAAAGAACAACTCCCCGCCTGCGCGGGCATAGAACACTGGCACTCTTCGCCCGCGTAGGCGGGGGCTTGCATCTTTGAAGCCCTGCCGTTCAGGGCAGGGTCTTATTTCACCGTCACAGACGCCTTGACATCCGCCGTCGTGGGCGGATAGCAGGACTTGGCATCGCAGCCTTGAAACGCCACCGTGCCGGCCAGCGTCTTCGGACCGGTGCTGGCGGTCTTCGAGACCGTGAAGGGAACAGTCATTGCCGCCTGCCCGGTGTAAACCAGCAGCGGCTTGGGTGAGTAGGACACTTTGACCAGCTTTGGGGCTGGGTAATGCACCGCGCCGAACACAATGCCGGGCATGGATTTGGGCGTGAACACCGTTGGGATATAGGCGGGGTCGTTTGGGTGGTTGGCATTGACATGGTACTGCGGCTTGACGGCAAGCGTCACTGTCAAGATGCCTTTGCCGCCGCGGACAACGGATGCAGTCTGCACTGACGCATGGACCGTGGCGACCTTGGAGGGGCCAAATTGTGCGAGCGCCGGCAGCGCAGCTGCGCCTGCAAGCGGCAGCAGAAAAAGCAAGCTGGATGTGTTCATAACGTCAATAACCGCAGGAAGACGCCGTAAAGTTCCAAAAGAAAGACCGGCAACAGATTTGAAACATTTCGGCGTGCGTGGCGTATCACTGTTGAGTTGACGGAAAAGCGAAAAGGAACAAACGCAATGACGATTGGAGATGTGCTGGCGGTGGCGGCGGGCCTGATACTCACTGGAACAGCCTGGGCGGCAACCCTTCTGCTGTTTGCGCTTGCCTTTCCAGGGCGAGCGGCGGCGGCGCAGGCGAATCTGACGGGATCGCCAAAGCGCTGTCTGGCGGCTGGGCTTGGAACAGTCGCTGCGGCCGGCCTGCTGGCGGCGATCTGCGCCGGAGCGGCAGCCGGGCCAATCAAGCTGATCGTAGGAGTCCTCGGTGCGGGGATCGGCCTTGCCTCCGCGCTTGGGAGCGCCGGAGCGGTGCGTTTACTGGGAAATCGCATTACGGAGATGGGAGCGCCGATGACGCCGTTCGCCAGCCTCACCCGCGCGTCTGCGCTGTATGTCTTGGCTGGGTTCCTGCCGATTATCGGCTGGTTTGTGCTGCTGCCCGCCGCTTTGTTTCTATCAGTGGGCAGCGCCGTCTTGACATTCTTTTCTGCCCGTGTTCCACTTCAAGTGCGGCAGGTGGAAGCCGAGGCCGCACTTTGAGATCAGCAGGCTTGAAGACAACGCGCCGGCAGTGGCTGGGGGCAGGCGCGGCGATGCTGGCGGCAGGTCTGCTGCCGGGGTGCGAGAGCCTGGAACAGCGGGTGACGCGCGAAAGCCTGCCGCCTCATGCGCTGCCGCTGGAAGATGCGCCGGGTTTAGGGCCTGCGTCGCGTCTCTTGAACCGGGCGGCTTATGGACCGCGTCCCGGTGACACTGTGCAAGTCGCCAGAATGGGAGTGGCCGCGTATGTCGAGCAGCAGCTTCACCCGGAGGCAATCGCTGAAGACGCTGTCCTGACCCTGCGGCTCGGCTCCATTGCGGACGTTTTGACGCCCGATCCCGGCCTGCTGTTTGACGAGGACGACCGGCAGCTTGTGGCGGCGCTGCGCCAGTCGGCGATTCTTCGCGGCGTTTATAGCAAGCGGCAATTGCAGGAGCGCATGGTTGAGTTTTGGACCGACCACTTCAATATCTATGCGTTCAAGGGGCAGGGGCCGCAGCTCAAAGTGGTGGATGACCACGACGCGATCCGAACACACGCGCTGGGCCGGTTCCGGGATTTACTGGGCGCATCCGCCCGCTCCGCCGCAATGCTGGGCTATTTAGACAATGCGGCGAATGTCAAAGGTGTCCCAAACGAAAACTACGCCCGCGAGGTGATGGAACTGCACACGCTCGGCGTCCACGGCGGCTACACGCAGGCGGATGTGAGGGAAGTCGCCCGCTGCTTGACGGGCTGGACTTCGGAAAAACACTGGCACCGAGGCCGGTTTTTGTTTAATGCCGATGCCCACGACCCCGGCATCAAGCACGTCCTGGGGCAGACCATCACGAACGGCGGCGCTGCCGACGGAGAGCGTGTCTTAGATATTTTGGCCGCGCATCCCGCCACGGCCCGGCATCTGGCGACAAAGCTGTGCCGGCACTTTCTGGGGCAAGCCTCCGGGCGGCAGGTCGCCGGTCTTGCGGGCGTCTATCTGGAAACGCAGGGCGACATCAAAGCAATGCTCCGGTCTCTGCTGACGGCTTCCAATCTTGCCGATGCGCCGCCGATCTTGAAGCGCCCTTTTGATTACGCCGTCAGCGCCCTGCGTGCGTTCAACGCGGATACCGACGGCGGCGCGGGTGTTCAGGACCATCTTGCCCGGATGGGGCAGCCGCTGTTTGCCTGGCCGATGCCGGACGGGTTTCCCGACACAGCCGCAGCCTGGACGGGAACGCTGATCCCGCGCTGGAACTATGCGCTGGCCCTCGCCGGCGGCGCGATTACCAACACGGCGCTCGACATGGCTGCCTTGACGGAGGCGGGCCGCAAGGCAGGAATGGACGAGCGCGACACGCTGCTGGAGCTGGCGTTTTCCTGCGCTGCCGTGCATCCGGCCCTCGCAGGGCTGCGTGCGGCGGCAGCCGGCGACATCCGGGAATACGCTGCTTCGCTGCTGATGTCGCCGCAGTTTCAGTGGCGTTAGAAATCACATCCGTGATCGTTGCCGGCGACTAAAGCAGGCGACTGAAGTCGCGGCAACAATTTCACAAAACCTGCCTTCGCAGGTTCAGATTTTGAGTCTACGAAGGTAGACTTCGTGCCTTTTGTTGCCGCGACTTCAGTCGCCCGCAATACGGAGAACTCAAAGATGCAGACAACGCGGCGGGGACTTTTTGCGCTGGGCGCTCTTTCGGCGATTGGCTTCACGGCGGGACGACAGACTGCGCTCGGCAGTGTTTCGCTCCGGCCGCGCTTACGCGGACCGGCAGGCGATATGCTGATTTCCATCTTCCTGCGCGGCGGTGTGGATGGCCTGAGCCTGATCGTGCCGCACGGCGATGACGACTACTACCGGCTGCGCCCGACCCTGGCGCTGGCCCGGCCTGCCGATAGGCGGGCAAGCTCCGCAGACCGGGCGCTGGATTTGGACGGCTTCTTCGGGCTGCACCCGGCGCTGGCCCCGCTGCGCCCGCTTCAGGACGCCGGGCAGATGGCCGTCGTTCATGCCTGCGGCTCCGGGGACCAGACCCGCTCCCACTTTGAGGCGATGGCGACAATGGAGCGCGGCGTCGCGTCCGAGACCGGTCCGGCGTCCGGCTGGCTGGCGCGTCACCTGGAAACCGCGCCCTGGGATAACCTGTCGCCGCTGCGGGCGGTCGCTTTGGGGAGCATTCTGCCTCAATCGCTGGCCGGCGCAAGCCGGGCGGCGGCCCTGAGCCGTGTTTCTGACCTGCGCTTACAGTCGCCGTTCAGCGGCGGCACAGGACGTTTCGAGCAGTCTCTCGCTCAGATGTATTCCGGGAACGCTTTGGCGGAAGCCGGGCAGGAAGCGCTGTCCGTGCTGAAGACTGTCAACCGCCTGCCGCTTGACACGTCTCATATCGGGCACTATCCGGCTGATGACCTAAGCGAAGGTCTGCGCCAGGTTTCGCTGTTAATGAAAAGCGGCGTTGGCCTGGAAGCCGCCTGCCTTGACCACGGCGGGTATGATACTCATGTCGCTCAGGGAACCGGACAGGGAATTCTTGCGGGACGCCTGCACAGCCTGGCATCCGGCCTTGCCGCTTTTGCCGCCGATTTAGGGCCGGGTCAATGGAACCGGACTACAGTAGTCGTAATGTCGGAGTTTGGACGCCGGGCGGCGGAAAACAGCGGCCTCGGCACCGACCACGGGCGGGCCGGGGCAATGCTGCTGCTGGGCGGCCATGTCACCGGCGGGCGGGTACACGGCGTCTGGCCCGGCCTCGGCGCGGCCCAGCTTGAAGGGCCAGGAGACTTGAAAGTGACGACAGACTACCGGAGCGTATTGGCGGAAGTGATCACAAAACGGCTGAAGAACCCGAACGCCGAGGCGATTTTCCCCGGCTTAGGACTGAAAGCCGGCACAGGGATTGGCCTCACTCATGTCTGAACTGCTTGCGTCCGCACATTTCCTTCGCATAGCCGGCCGGGAACGGGAGGCGGACAGCGATGAGGCGCTTGCTGAACGTGTCCGCGCGTCCGGCGACCGTGCGGCGTTTGCGCTGCTGGTCATGCGCTACCGGGTCAGGATCGTTGCCCTCGCCCGGCGGATGCTGGCGGGACGCAGCGCCGAGGAATCGGAAGATGTCGCGCAGGAAACATTTCTCGCCGCCTACGAGAAGCGACAGATGTTTGAGCGCGGCCTGCCGTTTCGTCCCTGGCTGTACCGGATCGCCGTCAACCGGTGTTTGGACCGGCTCCGCGCCGAGTCGCGCCGCCCGGCGCTGCTGGATTGGGAAGCTGTTCCTGAGCCGCCGCAGTCCCAGGATGACCCGCTTGAGCGTCTGCTGGCGTCGGAAGGCGAGCGCTTGCTGGATGCTGCTGTCTCCGCTCTGCCGCCCCGGCTTCGCGCTGTGTTTCTGCTGCGGCACCTGGACGCGCTTTCATATGAGGAGATTGCGGCGGCTACCGGAGTGCCGGTCAGCACGGTCAAGACCCATCTGTTTCGCGCTCGCATTCAGCTTCGGGCTGCGCTTTCGGAGTATTTAGACCGATGACTTGTGAGATTTCGGAATCTCTGCTCCACCAAAGCCTAAACGGGCTGCTCACCCAGCCGGAGCGCATGGCGCTAGAAGCCCATTGGGAGGTCTGCGCGGCCTGCCGCCGGGAACGGGACGCCCAGCGCCGGCTGGCGCTTCTTGCGGGCCGCTGGGCCGAGCAGGCACTCGCGTCGTCCGATCCCGGCAGCGCATTTACCGCCCAAGTCCTGGAGCGTTTACAAGTCTTGGAGCGTTTAGAGGAACCCGCCAAGCGTTCGCCGCTGTCACTGGGCCTGCCGCTGGCAGCGGCGATGCTCCTGCTGCTGACAGCGCCGGCTTTCCTGTCCGGTCTGCCGAGCATCGCCTTGAGTGCGTCGTTCTCAGCGCTTGCCATCCTGCCGCACTGGCTGGCTGTTAACCTGCTCGCGCTGCCAAATGACGCACTGGCTTTGCGGCAGATGCCGCAGGCGGCGTTGTTGCCGTGGCCCCGCGTTTTGCTGCCGCTGGCAATCGGCCTCAACGCTGTGTTCTGCCTGTACGTGCGGCAGTCGAATTTGCGGAGGAGCGTGTCATAAACCCCTCCGATCCTCTGCGCCTCTTTCTTGCCGGCCCGCTGATCGTTCTGCTCCTCACCGGCTGCCTGGCTGTTGTGGCGCTTGCCGCCTTGCTTCTAGGCCGCCTGTCGGCGCTGGCAAGATTGGGAACACAGGCGTCGGCGCGAATGACGAAAAAGATAATCAGCCCTGTCCCAGCCCTTTGGGGCCTGGCCGCCGGCCTGCTGCTGTTTCTTCTTGCGGCGGCGGCTTTCCACAGTCATAAATTCACGTTTTTTGGGCTGCTCGTGCTGGCTGCCGGCCTTGCGCTGGCGGGGCTTGGGCTGGCAGCAGCGGCCTTGTCGGTCGGAATGCGGCTGTCCGAAGAAGTTCATGGGCTGGAACAAGAGAGCCTGGATGCCCTGCGCCTGGGTCTCGGAACGCTTGCGCTGGCGGCGGCAGTTCCCGTGGCGGGCTGGCTTCTGGTGCTGGGCCTGATCGCATCGGGTATCGGCACGGTGCTGGAAGTTTGGGTGACGCGCCGAACTTAGACGGCGGCTTCGCCCATTCCAAAAAGCGAGCTGGCTGTTTGGGTAGTGACAGCGGCGACTTCTTCCAAAGAAATGTTTTTGACGGCGGCAACAGTCTCAGCAATGGCAGGGAGATAAGACGGCTCGTTGCGCCGCCCGCGCTTGAATTGGGGTGCAAGATACGGGCAGTCGGTTTCCAGCAGCAGGCGCTCTAAAGGCGCATAAGCAACAGCCGCACGAACAGCGTCGGACTTCTTGAACGTGGCGACGCCGCCGATGCCCAGATAACAGCCGGCGTCCAGGCATGTCTTGGCGTCTTCGACATCTCCCGTAAAGCAGTGCATGACAATCGGAGCCGGCGTCCCCGAAGACTTGATGAGCGCGAGAACGTCGGCAAGTGCCTCGCGGTTATGGATAATGAGGGGCAGAGTTGGGCTTAGGGTCCCAGCCAGCGCAATCTGGGCGGCAAAGACTTCGGACTGGCGGGAACGCGGCACGGTGTCCCAGTGGTAATCTAAGCCAATCTCGCCGTAAGCCGCCACTTTGCCGCCGCTGGTGTTATAGAGCGCTGTCAGAGCTTCGGCGGTTTCGGCAGACCATTCGGCGGCGGCTTCCGGGTGGATGCCGATGGCGGCATATATCTGTGGGTTACCTGCGGCAATCTGGGCGGCGAGGCGGCTGCTGGCAAGACCGTAGCCGATGCAAAGCAAGCGGGTGACGCCTGCCGCCGCCGCCCGGTCCCGCGCGTTCGCCCAGTCATCTGAAAAATCCTCGTGATTCAAGTGGCAGTGCGTGTCTATGAATTCCATAAGCCCAGTATGACACGCGGGAACGAACTCTTTGTGCTATACTGACAGAAATAGGTGAGAGACGGGCGGGAGACCAAGACACAGTGGCGCTTGTACGTCCTGATTCCATGACGGCCAATTCTAAAGCAGCTTATTCCAGCCCGCTCAACGGGCTTGCCCGCTGCGACCGGCGCACGAAAGCCTTGATTAAGCGGCTGCGTCCGGGCGACATCGCGGTCATTGACCACGCGGATTTAGACGGGCTGGCCGCGCACGCTTTGGCGGATGCCCATGTCGGCGCGGTGATCAACGCCCAGCCGTTCATCAGCGGCAAGTATCCCAACCGCGGTCCTTCCGTACTGGCCGCCGCCCAAATCCCAATGTTTCAGCTTTCGGAAGCGTCTTGTTTCGCCCGAATCCGCGACGGGGCGCAGCTCGCCGTTGACAGCGCGGGGCTGTCCCAAAACGGCGCTTTTTTTGAGACGCTGATTCCCTGGGATGACGCCTGCATTGCCGAAGCCACGGCGGCGGCGCGGGCCAATCTCGGCGCGGAGCTGGAAAAGTTCGCCCGCAACACGCTTCAATACTTAGATGCCGACAAAGACCTGCTGCTGGATCCGACCGATGTTCCCGATCTGCGCCGCGTCAAGATGGCAGGCCGCCATGCCCTGGTCGTTGTGCGCGGCGAGGGCTACAAAGAAGATTTGGCCCTGATGCGTGGCTACCTGACTGACTACAGGCCGGTGGTGATCGCCGTAGACGGCGGCGCGGATGCTTTGCTTGAAATCGGCCACCGCCCGGATATAATCTTGGGCGACATGGACAGTGTTTCCGATGCTGCCCTGCGCTCCGGGGCGCAAATCATTGTTCATGCCTACAAAAACGGCGATGCGCCGGGCCTAGCGCGGGTGAAGGCGCTGGGCCTCGACGCCGACTTGTTCGCCGTGCCGGGGACAAGTGAGGATGCCGCCCTGCTTCTGGCGTATGAGCATGGCGCAGATTTAATTGTTGCGCTCGGCACGCATTCCAACTTAGAAGACTTTTTAGACAAAGGCCGGGCCGGTATGGCAAGCACCTATTTGGTGCGGCTGAAGGTCGGACCGCGCCTCGTGGATGCGCGGGGCGTCTTCAAGCTGTACCAGCCGCGCCCGCCGTTCCTTGCCCATGTGGCGCTGCTGCTGTCGTTCTTGTTTGCGGTGGTTGTCCTGCTGCGGTTCTCGCCGATGTGGGAGAATCTTGCCGCACTGTTTCGCATCTGGTGGCGTCTTCATGCTTGATGCCCGTTACCACTTATTTTACTCTATCGTTGTCTTTCTGATGCTCGGCTTCGGCGTGATGATTGGCGCGTCGTACTATGGACCGGTTCAGGTGAGGCAGCAGCAGAATGTCGTCCGCAAGCTGGCAGACGAGACGAGCGCAGTGGTTCAGCAGCGCAACCAGCTTCAAAGCCGCCTCAATGACGATGAAACTGCGCTGGCTTCCTTGCAGCCGGCGCTGGTCCGGGGCAAACTGGCGGGAAAGCGCGTCGTTCTAATCCAAACGGGGGATTATGCCGACGCGACAACATCTGCAAACCAGTCTTTGGAAGACGCTGGGGCAACCGTCGCTGCAACCGTTGTGCTGTCTGGGCGCTGGGGCGCTCTCACGGCGCGGCAGCGTCAGGCGCTGTCATCCGTCGCCGCCGGCACGGACCCGGCAGCCCAGGACAAAGCGCTGCTGGCCGCGCTGTCGTCGGCGCTCGCGCTGGGAACCGGCGCAAGCCCGGCAAACTTCGCCGCCGTGACTGCGCTTCAGCAGGCTGGACTGCTGACGCTTTCCGGCGACTTGTCGCAGCCCTGCACGCTGTTTGCGGTGGTCGGAGGCAGCAGCGCCGATCAAGCCGACACGTCAGTTGATGCCGCGCTGCTGGCAGGTTTTGGAACGCAGGCAGGCGTCACCGTAGCCGGATGCGAGCCGTCAGGTGCGGCGTCCTCTGCCATTCCTGCCTATCAGACCGCCGGGATCGCGACTGTGGACTGCATTGATCTGCCACTTGGTCAGATTGCCCTGCCGTTCGCCCTGCGCGGCGAAGCCGGGGATTACGGCATCAAGCCGACAGCCAAACAGCGACTGCCTGATTCGCTTGGAAGCACGTCTGCGCCATGACAGAGTTTCCGCGCGTCTGCGCTCTCATCCCAGCGTACAACGAAGCGGATCGAATTGCCGTCACGGTTGCGGCTCTGAAAGCGCGGCCTGAGATTACAGACATTGTTGTCATGGATGATGGTTCCAGCGACAGCACGGCGGAACTGGCCCGCGCCGCTGGAGCGTCCCAAGTGCTGGTCGGCAAAAATGGCGGCAAAGGCGCAGCTTTAAGCGCGGCCTATGCGGCGGCCCGCGAGCGTGCAGAAATCTTTTTGCTGCTGGACGCCGATTTAGGTTCGTCCGCCGGAGAAGCCGTCAAGCTGCTGCCGCCAATTTTTGCAGGCGAAGCCGACATGACGGTTGGGCTGCTGCCGCCGGACCCGGCCTTTGCCGCGTCCGGCCAGTCCGGCGGGCGCGGCTTTGTGGTGCGCCTAGCCCGCTGGGGCATTCAGCGCCGGACGAAGCGGGTTTTCGCCCAGCCGCTGTCAGGCCAAAGGGCGGTGCGCCGCTCAGTGCTGGATGCACTCGGCGGCAAGTTGGCGTCCGGTTTTGGCGTGGAAGTGGACCTGACCATCCGTACACTGCAAAAGGGGTTTCGGGTCCGGGAAGTCCCAACGGAGTTTCGCCACAAAGTCACCGGGGGCGACTGGCACAGCGTGCAGCACCGCGCCCGGCAGCTCCGCGATGTCGCACAGGTTGTTCTGAGAGTGCCGTAAAGCAAGACGCAGAGAGTCGGGGTTGTAGAAAACCCCGGCAGGAGTGCATCCTTCGGATGAGGAAAGTCCGGCTGTCTGGTCTTATCTTCGTCCGAAGGACGTTTCTTTGCCGGGGTTTTCTACAACCCCGGTACATCGACATAAGTACACAGCAGTATGTCTCTTCAAGCCAAAACCTATTTAAATCTGCTGGCCGGCGCACTCGCCGGATTTCTCGCCTGGGTCTTGACCGACCTGACCGGCTGGTTCTCTGATATTTTCCAAACCCACTACCGAATGTCACTGGGGCTGTTCGGCGCTCCGAAGTTTCTGCTCTACGGGGCCATCTTCGGCGCATTGCTCGGCCTAATGCTGGCCTTGATTGACTCGCTCTCACTGGAAACACGCCGCCGCCAAACACAGACGCTGGCGCTTGGCGCAGGCATCGGAGCGCTCGGCGGCTGGTTTGGCCTGGGTATCGGCGAGGTAGCTTATAGCCTTGTCTTCAAGCTGACCGCTTTGCCTATTGATGAAGCACCTCACAATCCTGGTCAGTTTCTGGTTCTTCTGATTGGACGTGCTTTTGGGTACGCCGTCATTGGTGGCGTGGTCGGCGCGGCGCAGGGCGTTGTCAACCGCTCGGCAGTTATTGCGCGGCAGGGAGCGTTTGGCGGGTTTGTCGGCGGGTTCTTAGGAGGCACGGGCTTCCAAATACTGAATGGGCTTGGATTTCCCGCGTCTGTGTCCCGCCTGCTGGCGCTGGCGGCGACGGGGGCGCTGGCGGGGTTCTTTGTCGGGCTGGTCCAAAACCTGCTGAAACAAGCCTGGATACGGGTCGTGCTGGGCCGAAACGAAGGCAAAGAGTATCTAATCGCCAAGCCCATTACGACAATCGGACGCTCCGAGCTTGCAGATATTGGCCTGTTCGGCGATCCTAGCATTGCGCCGACCCACGCCGCGATTGAGTCGCTGCCTGCCCAGAACCGGCACCGGCTGCGGGCCATTATGGAGTCAAATAGGCGCGGCACGGAGTTTGCGCCGCCGCTGGTCAACGGTCAGGCAGTCGCCGGGGAACAGTGGCTGGCCGACGGCGACACGATCCAAATCGGCAAGCGGACACTGCTGTTTCAAGAGAAAGCAACCCGTAGAGGCACAGTCTCCACTTCCACTCCCGCTGCGCCCGTGCCTGTGTCACGCTTTGTCGGCGAAGAGCTGAACGCGCCGGCTGCGCCGGAACCGGGCCGTCGTCCGTCGCTGACAACGCCTGCGGATGTCATTGATCAGATGGGGTCTGCTCCGGCTGCCGGAAGCAGCCGCAGCGAGGCCACTATCCAGTCCCTGCCTGGCTTCGGCGGCGTCGGCACACGGCTAGTCGCCGTTCAGGGGCCTTATACCGGTCAATCGTTCCCGCTTTCACACAACCCGGCTGTCATTGGCCGCGCCCAAGAGCGTGACATCCCGCTGCCTGCGGATACGTCTGTGTCCCGATCCCACGCCCGCATCACCTACACAGATGGCCGCCATTTCATCAGTGACGAAGGCTCCTCCAACGGCACGTTCGTCAACGGCGGACGCATCTCCGAGGCACGCCTGCTGTCGTCTGGAGACACCATCACGCTTGCCGACACCGCGTTTCGGTACGAGTAGAAATTGGGATAACTGGGCATGGATTACAATTTGCTTGGCAGGTCGGGCTTCAAAGTCCCGGCCCTCTCTTTCGGCACCGGCACGTTCGGCGGACGCGGCAAGTTTTTTGAGGCTTGGGGCAGCAGCGATTCTGAAGAAGCGACACGGCTAGTGGATATTTGTCTCGACGCTGGTTTGACCATGTTTGACAGTGCGGATGTCTACTCCAGTGGTCTCGCAGAAGAAATTCTTGGCAAAGCGATTGCCGGACGCCGGGACTTAGTGCTGATTTCGACTAAAGCGACGTTCCGCATGAGCGGCGGCCCAAACGATGTCGGCTCGTCTCGTTTTCATTTGATCAAGTCGGTTGAAGACTCCCTGCGCCGCCTCGGCACGGATTATATTGATTTGTTCCAGCTTCATGCGTTTGACGCGCTGACGCCGGTTGAAGAGACGCTCGGCACGCTGGATGATTTAGTCAAAGCCGGCAAGATTCGCTATATCGGCTGCTCCAACTTCTCCGGCTGGCATTTGATGAAGTCTCTGGCCGTTTCTGAGAAATATGGCTTGGCCCGGTATGTCGCGCATCAAGCCTACTACTCGCTGATTGGCCGGGACTACGAGTGGGAACTGATGCCGCTGGGAATCGACCAGTGCGTCGGCGCGATGGTTTGGAGTCCGCTGGGGTGGGGCCGCTTAACCGGCAGGATTCGGCGCGGGCAGCCGCTGCCGGAAAACAGCCGCCTGCAAACAACCGCAGATGCCGGCCCGCCGGTTGCCGATGAGTATGTATACAATGTTGTAGATGCTCTGGACATCGTAGCGGCGGAAGTGGAGAAAACCGTGCCGCAGGTGGCGCTAAACTGGCTGCTTCAGCGCCCGACCGTTTCCAGCATCATTATCGGCGCACGCAACGAAGAGCAGCTTAGGCAAAACTTAGGCGCAGTCGGCTGGAACCTGACCGCAGAGCAAGTTGCGCGTCTTGATGCCGCCAGCAAGACAACGCGCACCTATCCTTACTGGCATCAAGACGGCTTCGACCGCAACCCTTTCCCGACCTCTTAAATTGCTCCGAAAAGTCACAAAAGTTGCCTCGCTGATACTTTCGATGTAAAGTGATGAGATAAACTCAGCCAGAAAAAGCCTACGGTCTTCCTGGAACCGCTCACAGGTCAACAGCGTCATTTCCTGCCCCGTAGCGGCGGCATAGCGTTCCATGATTTTGGAGACTTTCAACATAGTTTAAGAGACTTGCCGCAGGCTGTCCAAGAACTCTAGGCTCTTCAAGTCGCGCTCTAGGCGAAAACGCAGGGAGCGGCGGAGGGCGAGGCGGGCTTGATCCAGGCTTTTAGGTCCGGCAGGAGGCAGGTCTGCAAGAGCCTCGCCGCCTGATGGGCCGAGGGCTTCTAAGGCTTGGAGCAGGCGTACAGCTCCCATGCCGAGGCCGCTGTGGTCGGGGTTTGACTCCGGGTGAGCGTGGCGCGGGCAAAGTGCGCCGCCCAGGGACGCGGATAGGGCGAAGACTTCGTCACGGGGAAAGCCGCCGGGCAGGGATGTTTGGCAGACGGCGCAGGCAGTCAAATCAGGCGCGTAGCCGAGGTCGCCGAGAAGCTGAACTTCAAACCAGCGGGCGGCAAGTTCCGGCACCGGCAGAGTCTGAACTTGAAGCAAACCCGTGTAGAACAGGTCATACAAAATGGGGTTTGGGGCGTGGTCTTCGACAGAATGCTCGACTAGATCGGCTAAATAGAGGCCATGAGCGAGGCGCACTAGCTCTTTGCGGAGTGCAGAAAATGACTCTTGTACTTCAACCTGAGTGACGATTTCCAGCGACTTGCCGGATGCCAAACCAAAGCGGGTGCAGGTCAGAACTTCGGTTGCGCCGGACAAGCGCGAAACAGCTTTACGCGCTCCTTTAGCGATGGCGGAAAACCGTCCGAGGCCGGGCGAGTAGAGGGTGAGAATGTTGTCAGTCTCGCCGAAGTGCCGGCGGTGCAGGACTATGGCATCTGTGGTGTAAGCAGGCACAGGTTTATTATACCCGCCGGAACTGCCCCCGTATTGATACTTGGCATGGTTTATGCAAGGAGAAGCAGGCAAGGGAAATGCCGATGCACAAAGTACCGAACATTCTGCTTCCTGTCTTTGGCCTGTGCCTGCTTGCAGCCGGACCTCTGCTCAGACACCAGTTCATTCCGTCACCAGCGTTTGCGTCGCAAGCGACCCAGCAAAACCCTATCTGGGCAAATCCAAACCGCCGGGTTATCCTGTACCGACAATACCAATTCTACCAGCGCTGCCGCCATCAGCCGGAGCAAGCAAAGCGGGCAGCGGCCTTCTACAATCAGTGCGTCGCGGACTCCAACCCTTCTGCATTGCATGGAACCGATCTGCCGGGCCATCTGCCATAACCAATTTATAGCTAGGCAGAGTAAGCATCGTATAGCGCCGCACCGGAAGATGTGCCGATGCGGTTAGCCCCGGCATCCAGCATTTGCAGGGCCAACTCCACTGTTTTGATGCCGCCCGACGCTTTAATGCCGATGGACGATGCCCCAATCGCCCGGCGAATACGCCGGATGTCGTCCGCCGTCGCGCCGCCTCCTGCCGTGCCGGTGGAAGTCTTCACGAAGTCCGCCCCGGCGTCCTGCACGATCTTGCTGGCAACATCGATTTCATCCGGCGTCAAATAGCACGTCTCAATGATGACTTTCAAGAGGGCCGCGCCGCACACGGCGTCGGCGACCCCGCGCAGATCTTCTAAGACGGCGTTATGATCGCCGGACTTGAACCAGGCGAGGTTCATCACCACATCAATCTCCTGCGCTCCGCCGGCGACGGCGTCTTTCGCCTCGTACACTTTGGACAGCGTGGTGCCTGCGCCGAGAGGGAACGCCGCCACGGTGCAGACTTTGACATCCGTGCCGCTGAGGGCGCGTGCCGCCGCACCCACCCAGCAGGGCAGGATGCAGACACTGGCAAAGTGCCGCGCCGCGCTTTCCTCGCAAAGATGCAGCACTTCGTCATGGGTAGAAGTCGCCCGCAGCAGCGTATTATCTATGGTCTTGGCAAACTGTTCTTTTGTATACATGGAAATCCGGTTCCCCCGTTATTGGGGGCTAGGGGGACTCTGAGTTCTCGCCGCCGCCTTCCACGAGGAAACCAGCGCCTTCACCTCCGACAGATCCTTGCCCTGATGCGTATGCAGAAAATCAACCAGCGCACTGCCGATAACCGCGCCGTCGGCGATTTCCAGCACCTGCTTGACGTGCTCCGGGCGAGAGACGCCGAAGCCGACGCAGAGCGGCTTGTCGGTTGCGCTCCGAATACGGGCCAGCAGCCCGGCCAGCGCCGGGTCCATTTCGGCCCGTGCGCCGGTGACTCCGGTGCGGGATACGCAGTACACAAAGCCTGTCGTGTTTTCGGCAATAAGGGCGATGCGGTGCGGGGTAGAAGTCGGCGCAACTAAAAAAATCGTGGCAAGCCCGGCGGCTTCCGAGGCAGTTTTCCAGGGAGCCGCTTCTTCCGGCGGCAGGTCGGTCAAAATGGTGCCGTCGGCTCCTGCCTCCGCAAACAGATTCGCGAAGCGCTCCAGCCCGTACTTCAGCGCCAGATTGTACGAGGTCATCAAAACAATCGGTACATCCGTAAGTGCGCGGCTGTCCAGGACCATTTTCAGCACCGTGTCGGGCGTGACGCCGCGCTCCAACGCCCGCTGGGATGATGCCTGGATGATCGGGCCGTCTGCCAGCGGGTCAGAGTAGGGGATGCCCAGCTCAACCACGTCCGCCCCGGCCTCGGCCAGCGCGGCGACAAGCGCCGGAGTGCCAGTTGGCGATGGGTCACCTGCCGTGATAAATGTCACCAGCGCCCCTTCATGGGCGGCTTTGAGGCGGGCAAATGTCTGGTCAAGACGCTGGGACATGGCTAAAGCAGCCCCAGCCGAACCGCGACGGAGTCTACATCTTTGTCGCCGCGCCCCGATAAGCACACAATAATGTTCTGATCGGGGGACATTTGCGGAGCCATCTTGCGAAGGTACGCGAATGCATGGGCCGTCTCTAAGGCTGGAATGATGCCCTCGGTGCGCGAGGTCCATTGGAAGGCGTCCAGCGCTTCCTCGTCGGTGATGGACACATACTCGGCGCGGCCAATCTCTTTAAAGAAAGCATGTTCCGGGCCGACGCCGGGGTAATCTAAGCCTGCCGAAATGGAGTGCGTTTCGATCACCTGACCGTAATCGTCTTGCAAGACATACGACGACGAGCCGTGCAGGACGCCTTTGGAGCCAGCGGTCAGCGTCGCCGCGTGCTTTTTGGTATGGACACCGTCGCCTGCCGCTTCGACGCCGACCAGACGAACGCCTTCATCGCGCACGAAGGGGTAAAAGATGCCCATGGCGTTGGAACCGCCGCCGACGCAGGCGACCACCGCGTCCGGCAGGCCGCCGGTTTCTTCTAAAATCTGCTGCCGGGCCTCAATGCCGATGACGCTCTGAAAGTCGCGTACCATTGTCGGATAGGGATGCGGCCCGGCGACTGTGCCGATAATATAGTGCGTGTTGTGGACGTTTGTGACCCAGTCGCGCATGGCTTCATTGAGCGCATCTTTCAGCGTCTTGGTCCCCGACGATACGGGCCGCACTTCCGCACCCAGAAGCTTCATGCGGACGACGTTCAGCGCCTGCCGCTTGACATCTTCCTCGCCCATGTAGACAATGCACTCGTAGCCGAACTGAGCGCAGGCCGTCGCCGTGGCGACCCCATGCTGCCCCGCGCCGGTCTCGGCGATAATGCGCGGCTTGTTCATGCGCTTCGCCAAGAGTATCTGACCCAGCGCGTTGTTGATCTTGTGCGCCCCCGTATGAGCCAAATCTTCGCGCTTCAGCCAGATCTTCGCGCCGCCCAGCTCGCGGGTCATGTTTTCGGCAGAAAATAGCGGCGTCGCCCGCCCGACATAATTTTTGGCGTAGTAATCAAACTCCGTTTGAAACGCCGGGTCGGCTTTGGCTTTCGCGTAGGCTGCCGTCAGCTCATCGAGCGCCGGAATAATCGTTTCCGGCACAAACCGCCCGCCGAACTCCCCGCCGAACCGCCCCTGCGCGTCCGCAACGTAGCGGTCTGCGGCGTCTGGGCCGGAGTTCGTTTCGACAAATTCGCGTGTTTCGTTTGCTTCCAAGAGGCTCGCCATTGAATGTTGCTTCCTTCTAAAACGTGCAGACATTGTAGCACCGTGCGCGAGGGGATGTCAACGGCGCTCAGAGGCGCAGGATGGAGAGGCCCAGGATTGAAAGAGGAGGCCCAGGATTGAAAGAGGAGGCCCAGGATTGAAATCCTGGGCTGAGGAGCCTTCGGCTGGCTGTCCTGCGGACAGAGAAGCTAGGAAAGAGAGTTAGTCTATTTCTTCACAGGTCAGCCAAGTTGTTTGCTGTGCGTGGTGGCGTTTTTGATTTTGCACGTAGGGAACGACTTTATCAAGGTGGCTGCGGCTCAGGCTAAAAACGCTGAAGCCTTCCTGCCAGCCGAAATATGGAAGGAGATTTCTGCCGACAAGCTCAGAAGCGGCAAACCGGGACGAAACACCTTTGACTTGCTTGGCGAGATCGGACGCGCTCAGATGCGCGGGAATTTGCACAACGAAATGCACATGATCGGCCAGTCCGCCGATTGCCAGGACAACAGCCCCCAGCCGCTCCGCCTCCGATTGAATGCACCGATGGATGCGCCGCTCGATTTCTAGGGTCAACAGGGGGTCGCGCTGCCTGGTCGCCCACACCAGATGCAGGTAAATTTCTTTGTGACAGTGTGCCATTTTGCCCTCCTTAGCTCCGCACAATAAATTGCATGTCTGAGGAGCCTTCGGCTGATTGTCCTACGGTCAAAAGAGAAGACCCGCGCTTGCACGGTTCTCTGTCCGTAGGACAGCCAGCCGAAGGCTCCTCAGCCCAGGATTTCAATCCTGGGCATCCCAATCGTGCTGCTTGCATAAACTATGCCAACCAAGCACATTCAACGGGTACTGGACGAATTTATTCCTGTGCCAAATCCCACTCGCGCACGGTGCGGATAAAGGCTTTAAGCTTGGCGTGGTCTTTGACGCCGGGGGCAGCTTCGACGCCGGAAGCCACATCAACAGCGTAGGGATGGACGGCGTCTAACGCCGCTTTGACGTTTTCTGGGGTGAGGCCGCCGGCGAGGATGACCGGGCGGTCGGTCAAGGCTTTGGCGCGAACGGCGAGGGTCCAGTCGAAGGTTTCACCGGAACCGCCGAGCGTGTCTTTGTGGTAGGTGTCGAGAAGCACCGCGCCGACGGGGTCCGGGTACGCGGCGATCTCGGCGAGGCTTGCCTCATCGCGCATTCGAAAGGCCCGGATGCGCCACTGAGCGCCGCGCCGAAAACGAGATTTGTCGGTGGTATCCTCGTAATGCTGGACGTACTCAGCCAAATACTCTTCGGCATCTTCGGGCCGGTGCGCGACCACAACGCGCTTGACAAACAGCGGCAGGGCAGCGGAGATTTCATGGTACACTTCCGGCGGCACAAAGCGCGGAGAGCCGGGAACTGCGATGAAGCCAAGCGCATCCGCCCCGGCATCCGCCGCCGCCAGCGCGTCCAGGCCATTCGAGATGCCGCAGATTTTAACACGTGTCATGGTGACTGAACTAACAATCCCATGTGAAAGATGGTTCCACAAGTGTGAGATTGGGAACTTTTCGCGCCTTTATGGCGCTTCCGGCGGCTAAGGAGAACATTATGAAAACATACTCGTGCGGCATTGCCGTCGCTGCCGGTCTTCTCGGACTTGCCCTATTTGCGCCAATAGCCCAGGCGCAGGGCCATGACAGCAATTCGCTGCACAAATTCGGCAAAGCGATTCAGTACCCGTTCCGCAAGGCTTCGGAAAACACCAGTATTGTCGCCCATCGTGCGGTTGGTCAGCGCTCCGTCGTGCATCGTCGCAACGGCAACAAGACCTACCGCTCGGTCGTCGGCTCTAACGGCCATCTGCACCGTCTGCATCGTGTCGGCCACTAGCGTTAAGCGCTGCCTGCCCGGATGCAGAACGCATCCGGGCGTCTTTGTGCCTGGAAAGAAGCGGAAAACCGATGACCGATGAAGAACTAGGGGCGATGCTGCTGAAGAAGGCCCGTGCTGAAAAACGCATTGTCACGCTGACCGCCGAAATCAAGACAGCGTCGGCGTCGCTCCTGAAGCTTGCCGACACGCTGGCAAGCAATCCGGGAGACATCAATTTCAAGAACCTGCCCGGAGACGTGGGCCAGTGGCCGGAGCGGGTGGGGCGGCGCACCGAGTTTGAGTGGGCGCAGGTGGATACCGGCGTCATTGCCCGCCGCCTGATTGATCTCTACACCGCGCAGGCGGACATTGACGACGCCGACAAGCAAATCAGCGCCAGCGGGTCGCTGTAGAAAGCCTCTTCTCTTGACGAGCGAGGGATGTCACTTATGCTCCGCTGCTCCCCCGCACAATCAGCCGAACCGGCAGCTCCACGGAGATCGGCGGCACCTCGCGATCTTTGATGCGGCGCATCAGCAGCTCCACTGCCCGGATACCGATTTCCTCATAAGGCTGTGCCACCGTTGTCAGGCCCAGGCCGTTCGGAAGCGTCGGAACAATGTTGTCAAACCCCGTCAGCGCCACATCCCCAGGAACCGAAAGCCCCAAGTGTTCCAAGCGCTCCGCAAGACCTACGGCCGTATAATCGGCGAGGCAGACAGCCGCCGTCGGGCGCTGCTCTCTCGGCAGGCGGAAGACGGCGTCCAAAACGGTCCAATAACGCGCATCGTGATAGGGGGGGACAGTCAGAATCATTTCTGTCCCCTCGGAAGCGCTCGCACCACGCATCGCATCCAAATAACCCTGAACCCGGTCCTGGACTGAATGAATCGGTTCGTTACGTGTGATGTGAGCAATTCGGCAATGCCCCTGCGCGATTAAATGCTCAGTGACTTCAAACATCGCTTTGCGATTTTCGACCCCGACAAAGTCGACATCAACGCCGTCGATCTTCCGGTCCAGCAGGACAAGCGGAACATGGCGGCTGACTTCCCGCACCAGCGCGTGGTTATGGCGGTAAGCGTAGGGGTAGAACAGCGCTCCCCCAAAGTTTTGATCGCGGATGTAGCGCAGATGCTCGGCTTCCCGCGCCGCATTCTCTTCTTCCGACCCGATTTGGCCTCCCAGATCCAGAAAGACCGCATGGTAGCCGAGCTTCATTAAAGATTGGTTCATCCCCCAAAAGATGCGCTGCTGCGACGTGCCGGCATGTTCCAGCGGCCCGCCGCCGTGCCACATAATCAGCGCAATGAGGTTGGAGGCTGAGATTTGGGAAGTCGTTTTAGGCATGGGCGCCGCGTCCGCAGCCGTTTCCTGAAAGGGGGGTTCCTCGGCTTGCGGCAGCGGCCCAACCGTCGGACGGCAGTTCGGACGCCGGGAAACCAGGCCATCCCGGATCAGCTGCTCCACGGCCAGCCGCACGGAGCGCCGGTGTACACCCAAGCCCGCCGCCAGCGCCCTTTCGGTGGGAAGGGTATCTCCTGTGTGATAGACGCGCGAGCGAATGCGTTCGGAGAGGATGCCCGCCACGCGCTCTGAAACGCGCGGCGAGGCTTCCGGCACTAATGCAGCCATACGTTCAATTTCCTTTGGCAAAGAACAGGAATAATCGTCTGCGTTATTGTACCAAAAACCAAAGGAAAATGTTGCGCTGGTACAACGAAAGCAGTACAGCCCGGACATTATGCCGGGCATTGCGGCAGAGGGCGCGGAAAAAAGGGGAAAAGGCAGGTCGAACCAGCGCAGCGGCAGCGCAGATGCTGCCGCTTGAGGGAATGCAAGTGGAACGGGCGCAGGCGCGGCTAGGCGGCAGCGGCACGCTTCATCAGGCGGGACTTGCGGCGGGCGGCGGCGTTCTTATGGATGATGCCGCGCTTCCAAGCTTTGTCAATGACACTGACAGTCTTGGCGACGCTGGCCGCAACTTCTTCGGGCTGGGCGGCTCCTGCTGAGATCAAGGCGCGGGACTTCTTGATGTAGGTCTTGATCTGCGATTTAGTCGCCTGATTGCGAAGCTGCCGCTGGCGCGAGCGCTTGACATCTTTAACAACGGACTTGATATTGGGCATGACGTTAAAAAGGCTCCTCGGTCTGTTTCACTGCGGTTTGTCCTATGGCTTATAAGACGGATGCGCGTTATTATACCTAAAGCGGCGGGTGGAATGCAACTCTCCACTCTCTCTAATTTGCGATGCCTGCAAAAATATATTTTTCTATTCCCCCCTGCTGGAATTACTTGGCACGGTTTATGCAATTGAAAGTCAATGATGAACGGCTAGAATGACGCACAGTAAGGAGGGAACAGAAACGATGATCAGCGGAAAAGTCAAGTGGTTCAACGCGACCAAAGGCTATGGGTTTATCCATCTGGCGCAGGGCAAAGATGTCTTTGTCCATTATTCTGTGATTGAAGCCGATGGCTACCGCTCTCTTCGCGAGGGCCAGGAAGTGGCCTTCGACTTGGAGTGCGGCCCCAAAGGAGACCATGCCACGAAAGTTGTCACGGCACAGGAGTCAGCAGAACCCGTTTCCTTGTAGGAGCGACTGCTGCCAGAGGCTATCACTGCCGGGTTAGCTGTCCCGGCCCTTTGTTTACGGAACTTATCATCTATCCGCGGCGGCATGGTACCTTTTTTTAGCCATGCCGCTTTTTCATGTCCGTTGCGGAATACCTGGGGATGATGCCGATAAAGACTTTGTGGCTGAGACGCTTCATGCAGGAAAATCGGCAGGCAATCACGAAAAAGAGAGAACGATAGAAAGCGCTTAGATGCCTGATAACATAACGGAAGACAGACGCACGGAAGAACTGGCGCTGCTGTATGAAGCCGCCGGACTGCTGGGGCGCACGCTGGATCCTGCTGTTATTTACAGCACGCTTCAGGCCATGGTTGCCCGCGTCATGGACTGCGCTAGTCTTTTAGTTTCTATTTACACTCCTGAAGACGGTCTTATTCGGTGTGCCTACGCTTACGCCGATGGCAGGGCAATGGATCCGCTTGTTTTCCCGCCTCTCCCGCTCGACCTGGAAGGGCGCGGGATGCAAAGCCAGGTGATTCGCTCCGGCCAGCCCCTGATTGTCGCCGATGCCCTGGACGCCGAAAAGACGCAAACAACCCGGTTTTATACCCAGCAGGACGGCACAATTGCCGCGTCACCAGACCCCAGCCAGGCGCGTATCCAGTCTTTAGTGATTGTTCCCATCTCGCTGGAAGGCAAGGTGCTGGGAACAGCCCAGATCATGAGCTACCGTTCTGACGCCTACACCCAGGATCATCTGCGGCTGCTGGAAGCGCTCCTGATCCAAGTCGCGGCGGCGACGCGCACGGCGTATTTGTTCCAAAAAATGAGCGCGGAGCTGGCCGAGCGCAGTCGGGTGGAAGCGGAAAACAGCCGGCTGCTGGCCCAGGCGCGGGAAAACGCACTGAGGCAGCGGGCGTTCCTGCGGGACGTGCTGGCAAGCGTCACCGATGGGCGCTTGCAGCTTTGCGATATTCCCGCTGATTTACCTGCCCCCCTGCCGTTCTCCTGCGATCCTGTCCCGCTGACCCAAATTAGAGGGCTGGGGCAGCTGCGCCGGGACGCGCAGGCGGCGGCGGAAGCGGTAGGCCTGCCGGAAGAGCGCTGGTTTGATCTGGTGCTGGCGGTCGGCGAAGCCGGCATGAACGCGGTGGTCCATGCCGGCGCGGGAACCGGCCAAGTTTTCTGGGACCTGGAAAAACAGGTGGTCCAAGTCCGCATTGAAGACCAGGGCGAAGGCATTCTAATGGAAAACCTGCCCCGCGCCACGCTGAAGCGCGGGTACAGCACGAAAGCAACGCTGGGACACGGCATGAAAATCATTTTAGAAACTGCCGACTGCCTTTGGCTTCTGACCGGCCCAGCCGGAACAACCGTAGTTTTAGAGCAATCTTTGTCGTCACCGGCTTCGCGGGATTTGGATGCCTGGTTTTAAGAGTTTGCGTCGACAGCAATCCGGGTATTTTCGCCTTAGTATACAGCCGAGAGGAAAACTTGACAATGGCAAACGAAGATGTGATTGAAGGCAAGCTTAAGCAGGCGGAAGGCAAGACTCAGGATGCCGCCGGAGACATCACCGGCAACACGCAGGACGACGTGGACGGCAAAGCCAAACAGGTCGAAGGTAAAGCGCAGGAATTGTTCGGCAAGGCCAAAGAAGCCATTCACGACGCCACCAAGTAAATTTTTTGTGTGCTTCTCCGTCTAAAGCGGCCCGGCAGCGATGCCGGGCCGCTTTTTTGTGTGCGGCGTGTTATAATGCCGACAGGCGTTCAATTATGCGCCGGCAAAGACTGACAAAAAGAGGTAAAGAGAATGAGTGCAGCAGCAGAGTTCAAGGAATTTATTTTACGCGGCAATGTGGTAGACTTGGCAGTCGGCGTTCTCATCGGCGGTGCGTTCGGCGGCATTGTGACCGCGTTGACCGCAGACATTATTACTCCGTTCATTGGCATGTTCGGAAAAATAGACTTAAGCAATCTTAACACGACAATCAATGGCGCGAAGTTTGGCTTTGGACATTTCCTGAACACGGTTATTTCATTTGTCATCATGGCGGCGGTAGTGTTTTTCTTTGTCGTTAAGCCGATCAACTTTCTGATGTCGCGCCGCAAGACCGAGCCGGCGGCAGCGGCGACGACGCGGGACTGCCCGCAGTGCCTCAGCAGCATTCCGCTGCTTGCGACGCGCTGCGCGTTTTGCACTGCGGAAGTCGCCGCCGTTTAGGAGACCACGCTTGACTGATCCGCCGTCATCTGCCAATCTACTCAAAGTGTGGCTGGCACTGAGCGTGCAGTCGTTCGGCGGCGGTACAGCGACCCTGACGCTGATCCGGCGGGCGGCAGTGGAGGAGCAGGGCTGGGTAACGGATACCGAGTTCGGGCGATTTTGGGGCTTGGTTCAGCTTGCGCCGGGAATTAACCTGCTGGCGCTGACCATCCTGATTGGCCGCCAAGTCGCCGGGGTGCGCGGCATTGTTTTATCGCTTGCGGGTCTGCTGCTGCCAAGCGCGGCGCTGACAGTTTTAATGACGGCAGGCTATGCACAGGTGCAGCACCGCGCCTGGGTGCAGGCTGCGCTTCGGGGCATCATTCCGGCAGTGGTCGGGGTTGGACTGGTCACGGCTTGGCAGATCGCTCTGCCGCTTCTTCAAACGAGACGTTCTGCGGGAACCGCTCGTTTTCTGCTCGGCCTGCTGATCCTGCTTGGCAGCGGACTGGCCGCCTGGCATCGTATGCCGGTGCTGGCAATTCTCCTTCTCGGTGGTCTCATCGGGGCGGCGGGGGGACGGCGCACCCAATGACTTCTCCCGGCACCTTTGGCGTCTGGTTCTGGCTGCTTTACTTTTGGCTGTTCTTGAAAGCCTCTTTATTTTCCACCGGCGGCTTCGGCAACCTGCCGAGCCTCCATGCCGATCTGCTTGCGCGGCGGCTGGCGGTCGATTCACAGTTTGCTGAGTCGCTGACCATTGGGCAGTTGTCGCCGGGGCCGAACGGACTTTGGGTCATCAGTTTAGGCTACCTCACCGGCGGCCTGCCGGGAAGCCTGCTGGCGTTGCTTGCAATCCTCCTGCCGCCCCTGCTGATTTTAGTAATTGAGCGCGGCTACCGCCGGGTCCAGCATCACCCTGCCGTGGAAGGGTTCGTGTCGGGTCTGGGCCTTGCCGTTGCCGGCATTTTTGTCGTCAGCCTCAGCGGCATCCTTCGCAGCGCTGGCCTCAGCCCGCGCACTCTCAGCATCGCTCTGATCGCAATTGTGCTGACAGTGACCCGCCGTGTTCCCCTCTTCGGCATTATTGGCCTGGCCGGTCTTGCCGGTATTCTTTGGCCTTAGTCTGCTTTCAAAAAATAAATTTCAGTTATAGTAGAATATACACATACTTCTGCGATATTCGGGTATATTGTTTGTGTAAATAAAACACTTAGAGGAAGATGGAGGAAGAAAATGCAGATTGAGCTTTTAGTTATTGACCCGCAGATGGATTTCTGTGACCCCGCCGGGGCGCTGTATGTCGCGGGAGCCGATGCCGACATGGCCCGGCTTGCCCAAATGGTCCGGCGGCTGACCCCGAAGCTTAGCGACATCCATGTGACGCTGGACTCACACCACTTTGTGGACATCGCGCACCCAATCTTCTGGAAGGACGGCAGCGGCAGCCACCCGGCACCGTTCACGATTATCAGCGCCGAAGATGTCGAAACCGGACGCTGGACAACGACCCAGCCGGGGGCCAGCCGCCGGGCGCTGGCGTATGTGCAGGCATTGGCCCAGCACGGGCGCTATCCGCTCTGCATCTGGCCTCCCCATTGCCTCATCGGCAGCCGGGGCCACGCGGTCGTGCCGGAGCTGTTCGCGGCCTTGCAGGAATGGGAAAAGCGCTTTGCTTTAGTAGACTATGTCACCAAAGGCAGCAACATCTGGACCGAGCATTACTCGGCTATCCAAGCTGATGTCCCGGACCCCGCCGACCCCAGCACGCAGATCAACACGGCGCTCATTCAAACGCTGATGCAGGCGGATTTAGTCGCCGTCGCCGGCGAGGCTGGCTCTCACTGCCTGGCAAACACGGTGCGCGATCTCGCCAACAACTTCGGCGATGACCGCCTAGTGTCGAAAATCGTGCTTTTGCAGGATGCGACCAGCCCGGTGACAGGCTTTGCGGCTTTCCAAGACGATTTCCTGCGCGAGATGACCGGACGCGGCATGACGCTGTCTACGACTCAGGACTTTCTCGCTTGACATATTTCGACGAGTAACGGCAAAGAAAGGAAAAAACCATGCCACTCTTAAACGATAGCGGTCTTCAGCAGGCCGCACTCACCACTAACTCTTACGGCTATTCGGCAACGGGTCTGGGCGATTTGGGAGCCAGCGAATATACGCTTGTCACTATTGCCTGCGATGTCAGCGGCAGCGTCTCGGCGTTCCGAGCCGAGCTGGAACACGCCCTGCAAAGTATCGTCTCGGCGTGCCGCCTCAGCCCCCGCGCCGATAACCTGCTGCTGCGCCTGGTCGCCTTTGACAATGCGCTCCACGAGCTGCACGGCTTCAAGCTCTTGGAGCGCTGCTACCAAAACGACTACTGCGGCATTCTTCATATCGGCGGGGCGACGGCGCTATATGACGCGGCGGAAAACGCAGTCACGGCGACCACCGACTATGCCGCTCGGCTGGCGGCGGGAGATTTCGCCGCGAACGCCATTGTCTTCGTCTTGACCGACGGCATGGACAACGCTTCATCGCTGACGGCTCGCTCGGTTAAGGAGGCGCTTGCCCTGGCTGTGACATCGGAGGCGCTGGAATCAGTCGCTTCCGTTCTGATTGGGGTCAATGTGCAGGACCGCACTGCCGGCGGCTACTTGCAGGACTTCAAGACCGATGTGGGCTTTACCCAGTACGTCGAAATTGGCAAGGCCGATTCAAAGACGCTGGCAAAGCTTGCCGACTTCGTCTCGCGCAGCATCAGCGCCCAGTCCCAGTCGCTCGGCACCGGTGGCCCGTCCCAATCTTTGACATTCTGATCTGACGTTCTGAAAGGCGCTTAACATGAACGCAGACTGCGTGTTTCGGATTGGTAAAACGCACCCCGTCTGCCAGGATTACGCCGTGGCAGCCGCGCAGGAGAAATCTGCCTGCGTGGTTCTCGCCGACGGCTGCTCGTCTTCGGCGGACACGGACATTGGGGCGAGGCTGCTGGCGAAGTCCGCCGAGCGTCTGCTCCCGGCATTAGCGCTTATTTCAGAAAGCCGGGACGAATGGCAGGCTTTTCCAAATGCGGCGGCCCGCGCCGCCGCTCGCTGCGCCAAGCGTTTAGCCGTGCCCGTCACCTGCCTTGACGCCACGCTGATGACAATAAAAGCAGAAGACAGCGCGTTTGTCGTTAGCTGCTCCGGCGACGGCGTTGTTGCTCTCGGCAGGCACGACGGCAGCATTGAAGTTTTCGTGATTACCTACGCCGCAAACTATCCGCAGTATGCCAGCTATACTTTGGATGCTTCCCGGCGGCGGCAATGGGCCGCAACGCCGGACAACGCTAAGACGACTCAGCATTGGACGCTGGCCGGAGCAAATATGACGGAAGCGGACACGCAGGAAAGTCCTGCCGCCATTGACGTTTTCACCGGCACTGCCGCCGAGTACCGCTTTGCCGTCATCCTCAGCGACGGCGTCCAGTCGTTTGCGCGAATGGAGCAGACGGAAACGTCACGCACAACATTTGCTGTCCCGGTGTCAGAAGTGTTAGCCGGGCTGCTGGCCTTCAAGAGCGGGCAGGGGCAGTTTGTTCAACGGCGAATGCAGGCGTTTGAAAAAGAGTGCGCCAAACGCGGCTGGCAGCACGCTGATGACCTATCAATGGCTGCCGTCTGGCTGTCCGAATAATCTACAGAGAAAGAACGGCGATGGACGTTTACCGGCAAGGAAAAAAAGTGCGGCTGACCCAGGCTGAGTTCAAGGCACAGGGCGGCGAAGGCGCAGTGTATGTGCGGGGCGACACCGCTTACAAAGTGTACGCCGACCCGGCCAAAATGATCCCGCTCGCCAAAATCCGCGAGTTGGCCGCGCTGGACGCACCGAACATCGTGCGCCCGCGTGACGTTCTGCTGGACGCCGCCAAAACGCCTGTCGGCTACACGATGGAATCTATTCCTGATGGCCTGGTACTGTGCCAGACGTTCCCGAAAGCTTTCCGCGAACGCATGGGCCTAACACTGGATAAAGTCATGCCTCTCGTGAAGAAGCTGCAAGAGGGAGTCGCGTTTGTGCATTCACAGGGCATTTTGATTGTAGACCTCAACGAGATGAACTTTCTTGTGGATCCACAATTTCAGCATGTTTACTTTATTGATGTGGACAGCTACCAGACCCCAAGCTTCGGCGCAGCGGCCCTCATGGACAGCGTCCGGGACCGGCACGCGAAAGGCTGGAACGAAGGCACGGACTGGTTTTCGTTTGCAATAGTTTCTTTTCAGATGTTTGTCGGCATTCATCCCTACAAGGGCAAGCACCCGGCGCTGAAAACGCTGGACGAGCGCATGGCCCAAAACGTCTCCGTGTTCCATCCCGACGTGTCCCTGCCGGGTGTCTGCCCGCCGCTCTCGGTCATTCCTGATGCTTACCGCGCCTGGTACAAAGCCGTCCTGGAAGACGGCGAACGGTCCGCGCCGCCGCTGCACTGGGACGCTGTCACGGTCTACCCGGTCCCGGCGCGGCAAGTGGCGGACGGGAACCGAATTATGGCCCGAAAGTGGCGCGAGTTTGCCGGCGCGGTTGTCTCGTTCACTGACGGAGTCACGGTCACGACGGAAGCCGTGTACTTTGATGGAAAGCGCGGCACCAGCACAAACGGGAATGCAAAAATCGGCGTGACGCCTGAAAACCGCCACGTCGTGCTGGCTTCTTTGAAAGACGGCATGGTGCGGCTGCTTGACCTCACGACGCAAACAATTCTGCCCATCACACTGACCGGGGAGCAGATCATGGTGACGGACGGACGCATTTATGTGAAGCAGGGCGGCTCGCTGCTGGAAATCATTTGGACGGAGACGCCAAGCCAAATTTGGGCAAGCGCAAAGCGGGTAGGGACTGTGCTGGAACAAGCCACACTTCTGTTTGAAGGCGTCGCCCTGCAAAACCTATTGGGGGCCTGGTACGCTTCCGTGCTGCCCGAAAGCGGGCGATGCTATCAGGTGCGCCTGCCGGAACTCGACGGGCTTCAAGTCATCAGCGCCCGGTGCCAAAGCGGCGTGCTGATGGCAGTTGCGGCGCAGAACGGGCAGTTCCAGAAGCTGATTTTCCGTTTCTCGGCAGACTTCTCGCGCTATGATGTCCGGGCTATTCCCGATCTGGCCACCTACGGCATTAACTTTGTCGTGCTGGACTCCGGTGTGTGCCTGCACCTGAGCGACGCTGGGGAGCTGGAGATGTTTTCGTCTCGTCTGGGTTCTGCCGAACTCAAAGTCATCACCGACCCGGCACTCAGCGGCGACTGCCTGCTTTTTGAAGACCATAGCCAGGCTTTGCTGGCTAGAGCTAACGTCCTGTACCAGATCACGCTGAAGCCGTAGACGGGAAATAGCCAAACCGAAAGTCTACGAAAAGCAGGTAACATGCAGCCATGAGCCTTGAGCAAATAAGCTTGGAACAGCGCATCGAAAACGCCATGCAGGCCGAACTTGTGCGGTTTCAGCCCGCGTCGGGCGGTTATACTTCGGCGCAGCGGGGAATTGCCGCCTTCAGCAGCGGCCAATCGGCGTTTCTGAAAGCCGCTACTAGTGAGCAGACAGCGTTGTGGCTGCGGGCCGAGTATGCCGTTTACCGGCATCTGGGCGCACGGGAAGACGCCGACTTTCTGCCGCGTGTCATCGCCTGGGATGATGACGGCGTCCAGCCCTTTCTGCTGCTGGAAGACCTCAGCCGGGCGCATTGGCCGCCACCGTGGGAGCCGGGGCTGGCGGAGCGCGTCCAGGAAATGCTGTCACGCCTGCGCCAGATGCCCCTGATGCCTGGCATGACATCTTTGGAAACTTACCGGGATGACTTCACTGGCTGGCATAAAATTGCCGCTGATCCCGCGCCGTTTCTCTCGCTCGGCCTGTGCCGCGCGTCCTGGCTGGACGCCGCCCTGCCACGCCTTTTAGCGGCGGAACAGGCCGTGCCGCTTGCCGGCAGCGACTTCCTGCATTTGGACATCCGCAGTGACAACCTCTGCTTTGTGGAGAACCGGACAATTTTAGTGGACTGGAACTGGGCATGTGCCGGCAACGGAGATTTCGATTTGGCGGCCTGGCTGCCGAGCCTTCACGCTGAAGGCGGCCCGCTGCCGGAAACTTTGCTGCCCCACGCGCCGGAAATGACCGCCGCTCTTAGCGGCTTCTGGGCGGCGCAAGCGGGCCTCGCCGGGCGTGATCCCCGGATGCGTGAGCTTGACCTACTTCAGCTCAGAACTGCCCTGCCGTGGGCCATGCGGGAACTGGGACTTACCCCGAACGGCTAGGGAGCAAGCCGCGATGCTCGCCCCCATCTGCTTGAGGTGAGCGAGTCAGGCCGTTTCTGATGCCGACAGCAGGGCATCAATCCGCCCAAGCTCCTCGGAAGACAGCGTGATCTCGACAGACTTGGCGTTTTCGCGGACTTGCTCAACGCTCGTTGCGCCGATAATCGGTGCGGTCATTGTTGGCTGGTGCAGCAGCCAGGCCAGCGCAAGCTGCGACAGCGAAGCGTCCCGCTCCTTTGCGAACGCCGCCAGCGCCTGAAGCACCGGCAGCGATTTTTGCAGCCGGGCCTCGAAATCGGCGTTGCCCGCCGCCCGGCTGCCTGCGGGCGCTTCGCCGCTCAGATACTTGTCCGACAGCAGGCCCTGCGCCAGCGGCGAGTACGGAATCTGGCCGATACCTTCCGCCTCGCAGCGCGGGGTGATGCTTTCTTCGACGCCTCGCCCCAGCATGTTGTAGTAATTTTGCAAAGAGACGGCCCGGTTCAGACCCAGCTTCTCCGAGACCTGCGCCCGCGCCTCGATCTGATCGGCGTCATGGTTGGACCAGCCGAAGTAAAGGATTTTGTCCTGGCGCACCAAATCGTCGAGCGCCCGCACGGTTTCCTCGGCGGAAGTGTCCGGGTCGGGCCAGTGGATTTGGTAGAGGTCAATGTAGTCGGTTTGGAGGCGGCGCAGGCTGTCTTCGACAGCCGCGAAAATGTGCTTGCGGCTTGCACCTTCGCCGTTCGAGCCGTCCCACATGCGCCCTCGGCACTTGGTCGCAAGCACGATCTGGCGGCGGTCCTTGCCCTGCATCCAGCGGCCCATCACCTCCTCAGCCTTGCCGCCCGCGTAGACATCGGCGGTATCAAAGAAGTTGATGCCTTCTTCCACAGCGGCGTCCAGCACGGCAAACGTGTCGTCGTCCGCCATTCTGCCTCCAAAGTTAATCCAGGCTCCGAGGCAGATTTCAGAAACCTTCAGGCCGGAGCGGCCCAGTCGTCGGTAGTTCATGGCAATTTTTCCTTTAATATCTTGTTGATTGGACTTGTTGATTGGAAACAGCTAAGGCAGAAGCGGCTTCCTATAATAACGCGCGTCGGGAAATGTCAGCGGACGTGGGGCGGGTGCAATTTCTGGAAAATAAGGCAGAAGCAGCCCGCGCAGCAATCCGAGCGGCAGGCCGACGACGTTGAAGTAGTCGCCCTGAATGCTGGGGATGAACGAAAGCGCTTTGCCTTGAATGCCGTAAGCCCCAGCCTTATCCAGCGGCTCGCCGGTGGCGACATAGGCGGCAATGACGGCGTCCGTGAGCGTGTCAAAGGTCACTTCGGTCCTAGCGAAGTCCGAGACAGTTGCAGCGCCGCGCATCAGGCAGAGGCCGGTGTAAACTTCGTGGGTGCGCCCGCTGAGTGTCCGCAGCATTCGGCGGGCGTCGGCGGCACCTTGCGGCTTGTTCAGGACCCGGCCGTCCAGGACCACAGTTGTGTCCGCGCCGATGATCAGCGCGTCGCTGTCCATGCGTCCCGCGACTTCCGCCGCTTTGCCCTGAGCAAGCTGCCTCACATAATCGGCAGGAGCGATGCCTGCCGGGTCAACTAACGCTTCATCGTAACGGCTGGCGACAACCTCAAACGGCAGGCCGAGCAGTCCCAGCAGCTCCCGGCGGCGCGGGGACGTAGACGCAAGGATGAGGCGTGGGGTCATGCTCTGGCCCTGACTTTCGGCTCCGTTCCCGCCTTCAGCCGCGCGATATTTGGCCGGTGCTTCAGGACCACAAACAGCGCCACCAAAATTGCAAACAAAACATGTGGCAGGTCATGATGGAAGAAAATCAGCACGCAGGACGTGATCACCGCTGCGATCATGGACGATACGGAGATATAGCGCGTGATTGACAGGCAGAGGCCCCAGAATACAAAGCCGGCAACGGCGGCTATGGGGTCGAGGCCAAACACGACGCCCAGTGAAGTGGCGACTCCTTTGCCACCCTTGAAGCGCAGGAACGGGCTGAAGTTATGTCCCATAATCGCCGCCAAGCCCACTACCACCGGCAGCCAGGGCGTGATGCTCACATTATGCTCGGCCAGGCGCGTCGTCAGCACCGTCGGGAAGTAGCCTTTGCAGAAGTCAAACAAAAAGACGGCGGTTCCCCAGACCGGCCCCATAATGCGCCAGACATTGGACGCCCCGATATTGCCGCTGCCATAATCGCGCACGTCAATGCCCTTGACCATCCGCCCGACCAAAAGGCCGATAGGCAGCGAGCCAAACAGATACGCCAGAAAAATCAGCACCAGGGAATGAGTAAGGGTCATAGTTGTTGTCCGCAACAATGCAACATTAGCAACGCAGCCTTTCAGGCTGGCTTATTATACCTGGTAGTCAGGTATTGACAGGGAGTTTTTGCTGTGTTATACTTTCGCTGTGACATTTTCAGACTTCAACAGCGAGAGGACTCCCGATCATGTCTCATGCAGGACGTTTCCTGTCACCGTGGTTGTTAGCTCTCGCGGTAACTGCGATGACTGCTTCGGAACAAAAAGTGACTGCATCGCCGCCGGCACATCTGAGCGCCGACCAGGCCGCCGACTTCCAGCAGGCTCTGACAACTCTCGCGAATCAAGGCCATGTCACGATAGTGGCTGAGGGAACGCCGCTGTCATCCATGCCCGCACTGGACGCGGCCAAACTTACCGCTGCTGCCTTTCTGGAAGACCAAATCCAAACCATTGCGGACTCCTATGATTACTCGGTTCAGCGTCATGGCAGCGTTTTTGTCCTGAGAAAGCGCTACTCAAACCCGGATGACTTGCCCGCGGTCACTCCCGCCGAGTGCGCTCATGTGCTGGCCCAGTTGCCGCAGATCGCCGAACCCTTCAACCCACACGGTCTTTCAAGCCATATCCAGTTCCTCGCTCCGCCTGGACCCAACTTGGGGCGCGATCAAGTCCGGATATTGCACCCACTTGTTGATGCTTTTGCCGATTCGCTGACGGCGGACCAAAACGCGGCCATGCAAGGACATAATTTGCTGGTTTCTTCGCTGACCGAAAGCCAGAAGACGCTGGCGAGGCGGCTTCAGCTTTCCCTTTATGTCCAATCTCCAATGGACAACATTGCACTCCTGCCGCCGAAACTCAAACAAGCCGAGCAGAGCGCCCTCTTCTGCTGGCAGGACACTTACAACACCCATCATGTGTTTGGCTACACGCTTCCTGAGCAGGTCAATAGTCAAACTATTGTGCGTTTTCATCCCCTCAGCCACGTTGCGGGCTGGGAAGACCTCGGGGAAGGTGGTCTAGACCCCTCTCCAACCGGCCCAGACCCTACAAACCCCGCCCAAGCGCCTGTTCAGGCTGACACTCATCCGGAGACGCTGACCGAGGTGGTTGCCGCCTTGAGCGTGCGGCCCGGCGCGATCCACACTGACGTTGATGCCGCCGTTGCCGCCAAGCCTGTCGTACTGGTCGGAGTTGGCAATGCTTCGGTCAGTGAAGTGCTGCACGCCCTCGCGGACGTTTATGGATTATCCCTGTCGGCTCATCATGGAGCGCTTGCTTTGACGCTGCCGAATGTCGCTCCGTCTGCTCACCTGGCAGATCTGTCGGCCACCTTGCGAAAGACGCTGCCGGAGCCATTTGCGCGGGCGACGCACTTAACGCACATTGTAGAAGAAGAGCAAAATTTCTATGACTTTTGGCGGCTTCCCCATCCCGAGTACAACGATTGGGTGATGCAAAGACATGGGCGGGTGAGCCGCCGGAACGACGACTTCCAGGCAGGATTGGAGCGCATCAAGCAGGCAAATTCCGCCTTTCCGGCGCTGCGTATTGCGGCTGTCCGGCGACTCCGTGCGTTGATAGAGCCAAAGCTGCAACTGCATCCGAGCGGCATTGCAATTTCTGATCTCGGAGAGCAGGAACATGAGGCATTGGCACTCATATTCTTAGTGGAAGCCATACATGCGGCAGGCGACTTGATGGTTCAAAAAGTATCTGATACCATCCTGCAATTTGATGACGCCTCGCTCAGCGGCGGCATTCAAGAAGATACGCATCCGCCTTCGTTCAGCCTAATGTTTGACATCCCGAATCCGCCTGGCGGACTGAGCATTGACGGAGGAGGTATTGGCATACCTTACTACAAAGATGCAGCCCAAGATGATAAGAAACGAGCCTTGTAGGTAAAGGCCGCTCAGTGCAGACGCACCGGGCGGCTTTTTACTTGACATTGATCGGCATCTCTAAGACGAACTTGGAGACATGGGGGTTTCGATAGGGTAGTCGCTACTACAGGGTCATGTAGCGCAGGATGCCTAAGATCTTGTCCACGTCTTCAATAAAATACTCTTGAGAGTCTACTTCGGCGTGAAGCCCTCGCAGGCGCAGGAAGCGCCAGACCGTGCCGCTGGTCACGGCCCCGTAGAGCGTTTCGCGCGGCTCGCCGTCGCGGGCGTTAAAGAGCATGGCGGCGTACATCTCGGCGATGCACTGCGGGATGCCGGCGGTAATGTCCTCGCGTTTTGCTTCTACCACGACCAGCACCGGCGCGGTGACGGCAAGCATGGTTGGGGAGCGCGAAACCAGAAAATCGCAGAAGCCGTACAAGCCTTGCGCGGCATCAACACTGAGTTCCGCGCCGGAATAAACCGCAATTTGCTGGCCGCTTTGCTCGCGCACTTCGACAAGAAGCGGCGCGATGATCATTTCCGAGCGGGCCTTTTCGTTTCCCAATCCGCGCACAATTGGCAGGTGCCGAACCAGCAGGGTGCGGAAGAAGTCGGAAGCGGAAAGCGGCGGTACAGTGTCAAACAAGTTTTCGGCATCGGTCGCCATGATGCCGAACTGTTCTTTCAGAAGCCGCAGGGTAAACTCGCTGTACGCCATGACTTGCTCCTAATCCTGCTTTATTTGGCGTTGATCGGCATCTCCAGGGCGAACTTGGAGACGCGGATGTGGGGAGGGATTTCAATGGGATAGTCGCCGTCGAAGCAGGCGCGGCAGAACTTGTCTTTGTGAATGCCGATGGCTTTTGCGACGCCGCCAAGACTGAGGTAGCCGAGAGAAGTCGCGCCGATCATCTGGCGTATCTCTTCGACGGAGTGTTTAGCGGCGACTAAATCCTGCTGGTTTGCCATGTCAATGCCGTAAAAGCAGGGGAACCGGACCGGCGGCGCGGTGATCCGTACATGCACTTCGGCAGCCCCGGCATCAAACAGCAGCTTGACCACCTGGCCCGTAGTCGTGCCGCGCACAATGCTGTCGTCCACCATGACAATGCGCTTGCCGGCCAGCGCTTCTTTAATCGGCATCAGTTTCATGCGGACACCCGCTTCGCGCATCCGCTGATCGGGCTGAATAAACGTGCGCTGAATGTAGCGGTTCTTGACCACGCCCTCGCCGTAGGGAATGCCGGACGCTTCGGCAAATCCGATGGCGGCAGGCGTCCCGGTATCCGGGATCGGCATAACCATGTGAGCGCCTGGAACGGGATGCTCCCGTGCCAGTTCATGGCCCATGCGCCGGCGGCAGTCGTGGAGGCCGCGCCCGTAGAGTGTGCTGTCCGGACGGGCGAAATAAATAAATTCCAGCATACACGTCGCCCGCCGCTCCACGGGAATGACCTGACGCTCCCGCATTCCCTGACGATCAATGACAATCATTTCGCCCGGCTCGACTTCGCGGATGTACTGAGCGCCGACTGTGTTCAGGGCGCAGGTTTCCGACGCCAGCACATAGTTTTTGTTGTTGTGAATGCCTAAACAGAGAGGGCGGTTGCCGACGGGGTCCCGGATGCCGATCAGCTTGTCTTCCGTCAAAATCACGACAGAGTAGGCTCCGTGCAGGCGGGTCATCGTGTGCGCGACGGCGTCTTCCAGCGTCTTATCCTGCTGGGTGGCGATCATGCGTGCAATGACTTCGCTGTCGTTGGTGGTTCCAAACGGAACGCCTTCCGCTTCCATCTCAGCGCGAAGCTCCTCAGTGTTGACTAAGTTGCCGTTATGAGCGATTGCCACCGTGCCGTCGCCCCAAGCGCAGTGGAGCGGCTGGGCGTTGCGAAGGACGCTGGACCCGGTGGTAGAGTAGCGGGTATGGCCGATGGCAATATGGCCCTGAAGCTGGGACAGCGTGCGTTCGTCAAAGATTTGGGTGACCAGCCCCATTTCTTTGTACCATTTGATCTGCGAGCCGTCGGAAACCATAATGCCCGCCGACTCCTGGCCCCGGTGCTGAAGCGCGAACAGGCCGAAGTAGGTCAAGCGGGCGACATCTTCGCCGGGCGCAAAAATGCCGAAGACGCCGCATTCCTCATGCGGCGTATCGCCGTCATCCTCGGCGCTCCATTGCGCCGCTTCAGTTTGAATATCCTCAAGCATACGCCCGTCAGTATACCTGATTCATCGCCGCTTTGCCTGCCGCTACTTTTGGTCTGCGGGCTGGGCCGGATCGGCGGCGGCAATCTGTCGGCGCAGGTAGGCTTGGGCTTCGGCGGCGTCAATTTGAGGAAGCGTGCGGGTGGTGTAGTCGGTCCTCCAAAGCGTCTCGCGTGAGAGCGGGCGGCCCTGGAACATCTGCGACTGGTAGGCAATCGCGTCGCTGCCTGCTTCCTGGGCAATGCGGGCAACGGTAGAAACGGAAAGCGAGGGAGGAAACTGAACAACGAGATGAATCTCTTCCGTCGTGCCGCCGATGGCGAGAATGCGGCAGAGCTGAGAGCGGGTGCGGGTCATAATCGCAAGGTAGGCGGCTTGCCGAACTTCATCAGAGCTGAGGACCGGCTGCCTATTGCGGGTTCCCCACGCGAGATAAACAAAAAGTGCGGGCTCTTTGCACTGCAAATAAGACACAGCCGAAACGCCTCCCTGCAAAATAATGAATGCTGTGTATGACAAGATCAACGTCTGAACGACAATTGACACATCGCATACTGCAAATATCATGCCAAACTGCAAATCCCGCAAAAATACTTGTAAAAACCTGGTAAATCTACAAATAATCTGCGCGGCAAACAGAAAACGAGTGGGGATGCTTACAAGAGTTTCACGGGGCTGAACCCCCATGCTGTAAAAGTGCAAGCACCCGTCTACACGGGCGAAGATAAATAGGGGGCCGGCACTCACTTTCCAATGCCCGCGCAGGCGGGGAGTTGCACTTTTAAAGCACGGGGGTTCAGCCCCGTGAAACCCCAGCGCAAACACCTTGACTACCCAATTGCTCCCCCTGCCATCGCCGCCGGGATTGCGCCCTCGTAAGCGGCGCGTAGGTCAGCAACGTGAAGGTCAACATCTGGTCCTCCGCTGTCAGGCGTGATCGTCAGCCAGGGGCCGATCTCGTAAGTTAAAACCTCACCAAAATAGGCAAAGGTGATACCTTGTTGATCAATCAGTGCCTTGAACTGCTCTTGTTGCTTGGGCAATAGGCTCACTACTACGGTTGCAGTCCGCTCCCCAAACAGTTCAAGGGCATTAAACTTGTCCCAGTCGCCATGAGCGCCTACATTGCCTGCAATGCAGCACTCCGCTAAACACACTGCC
This sequence comes from uncultured Armatimonadales bacterium, assembly GCA_964243345.1. GTDB lineage: Bacteria > Armatimonadota > Armatimonadia > Armatimonadales > Capsulimonadaceae > JANXMY01. Next base: position 7,538 of record CAXTER010000028.1, on the reverse strand, counting down.
AAGCCGCCATCGGAAACGTCGTGCGCGGATTGCAGCAAGCCTTTGTCAATGGCTTCGCGCAGGAATGCTTGCAGTTTCTTCTCAGCGTCTATGTCCAGCGCCGGAGGGCGACCGACTTCCAGGCCGTGAATGACCGACAGATACTCGGAGCCGCCGAGCGCCGGCTTGCCGCCGCCGACTAAGTAAATGAAGTCCCCGGCGTTCTTGAAGCCCATCGTGACGCGCTTGGAAGCGTCGGGCAAGAGTCCGACCATGCCGACCGTGGGGGTAGGGTAGATGGCCTGCTGCGGGGTCTCGTTGTAAAACGACACGTTGCCGGAAATAACGGGAGTACCGAACGCCTCGCAGGCATCGGCAAGGCCCGCGACGGCCTGCTGGAACTGCCAGAAGCCTTCGGGTTTTTCAGGGGACGCGAAGTTCAGGCAGTCCGTCACGGCAAGCGGGGTCGCGCCGACGCAGCTTAAGTTGCGGGCGGCTTCGGCGACGGCGATCTGTGCGCCGAGATAGGGGTCCAAATAGCAGTAGCGCGGGTTGCAGTCGGTGGTCAGCGCCAGGCCCTTGCCTTCGGAGCCACGCAGCCGCAGAACGGCGGCGTCCGCCGCGCCGGGCAGCACCGTGGTTTGTGTCTGCACCATCGAGTCATACTGGTCATAAACCCAGCGCTTGGACGCAATAGACGGCGATGCCAGCAGCCTTAGCAGCACGGTGTTGTAGTCGTCCGGCTCCGGCAGATGGGACAGGTCTACCGACTGCACTTCAGAAATATAGGCCGGCTCCGAGGCGGCCAGTGAATAGGTCGGGCAATCATCAGTCAGCGATTTGGCAGGCAGGTCGGCCACAACAACGCCGTTATCTTTGAGGACGACGCGGCCCGTGTCTGTGACCGTGCCGATGACCACCGCGTTCAGGCCCCACTTATGGAACACCGCCGCGACCTCGTCTTCATGGCCTCTCTCTATCACCGCCAGCATCCGCTCCTGCGACTCGGACAGCATGATCTCATACGGGGTCATGCCCGCCTCGCGCTGCGGCACGGCCCGCACGTCTACGTCCATGCCGACGCTGCCTTTGGCGGACATCTCGCAGGTCGAGCAGGTCAGCCCCGCCGCGCCCATGTCCTGTATGCCGACAACGTACCCCGTCGCCAGGGCTTCCAGAGTCGCTTCAATCAGCAGCTTTTCGGCGAACGGGTCGCCCATCTGCACATTGGGCCGCTTGCTTTCTGAATCCGGCCCCAGCTCCACCGACGCAAATGTCGCCCCGTGAATGCCGTCCTTCCCCGTCGCCGACCCCACATACAGCACCGGATTTCCAATCCCCTTCGACTCCGCCGACGCGATTTGGTCTAATGGTACCACGCCCACCGCCATTGCGTTCACGAGTGGATTGCCGGAATACGACGGATGAAAATAAATCTCCCCGCCAACCGTCGGAACCCCAACGCAATTGCCATAGTGCGAGATGCCGCCGACCACATGCTCAAACAGATACCGCGTGTGCGCGTTTTCCGCGCCTTCAATCGGCCCAAAGCGCAGGCTGTTGAGTATCGCAATGGGCCGCGCCCCCATCGTAAAGATGTCGCGTAATATGCCGCCAACGCCCGTCGCCGCGCCCTGAAACGGCTCCACGGCAGAGGGGTGGTTATGCGACTCCATCTTCATCACAACGCCCAAATTATCGCCGATGTCAATAACCCCGGCGTTCTCAACTTCACCTGAATCCATCGCTTCTTTGTACTTCTTAAACAAACGCAGCACCGGCCGAGAGTATTTATAGCCACAATGCTCCGACCACATGACCGCGTACATGCCAAGTTCGGTGATACTTGGCTCCCGTCCCAGCGCCGTGAGAATCAGCGCATATTCCGAGTCGTTCAATCCCATCTCGCGGTACATCTGAGGGTCAATCATAATCTATTCCTAGTCACTTATTCGCTTCGCAGCATCGTTAGGCACACAGTTTTGTTTCCAGTAAATATACTTTATTATACCCCGGCAGGCAGGCACTGGTGGTTATGGCGGTGGGGCGGGAACGTAGACGATGTAGTCGGCGAGGGAGTTGCCTGCGGGCGGGGCGGCTTTGGTTGGGTCGGGAACGGGGATGATGGAGACGATCAGTACTTTGGTCAAAGGACGATGCCAGACAATGCGGCGGGGGATGCCGTCGCCGTAGTCGGAGTGGAACTGGCCGTTGACGTGCAGAACAAACGCGCCTGGGGTCGTGTCCAATGTGCGGACAATACTGTCTGCCATTGTCGCGTCGCGGGCAACCTGAGCGTCGTAGAAGCGGGCGATGGTGTCCTCATCCATAGTCATGCCGCCGTGGTCGCCGCCCATCGAAAGCATCACGGCCCGGAATCGTGTCCACGCTTGATCGTGCGGGGCGCTGATGTCGGTCGCGGACTGTCCGGGCGGGACATCTTTGAGAGCGTCAAGGCCACGCCTTCCAACGGCAGTAGCCAAAGACTGCGGGACATTGGACGCGATGATGGGAATGCCATTGGCTTTGGCGTACTCCACTAAAGGCCGGTAGTCGGTTTGATAATTTGACCAGGGGCGCGAGGCTTTGAGGAATGCGGATTCTTCAGTTCTGCCTGCGAGGTATGCGCTCAAAGACGGCTGAACGTCCCGTTCCCACATTTCCATGCCGAGCGTCAGGCGCTTGCCGACGCGCTGATGCAGGGCTTCGAGAAGTGTCAGCTCCAGTTGATGCGTTGCCGGGTCCGTGTGCTGCTCGCCTAAACACACCACATCGGCTTGTGCGAGCCTGTCAAGCAGCTCGGTTTGGGAGACCACTTTGCCGGAGCGCATGTCATAACTGGCAAACGCTGTGGGTGCGGCGGCACAAACAGAAACCGAAAGTGCCCAAAGTGCCGCCGCAAGCGGAAGCCAGTATTTTGTCATCGTCGCCTCTTGTTACTTTCTTATCCTGCCGATAATTAGGGCAGAACGCTTAGGAAACCTTATTCGGCGCGACAGGCCGCTCTTCCTGCGTTTAAGATTGTTTTCAGCATCATGCAAGTTTCTTCTCCATTTTCGGCCTCGTTTGCTTCCGCAGCGCTGGGACAGCCGGCAGCCTCCGCAGTGAGTTTTTTAGGACGGCTGGTGCAGGCGGTTCAGATGCCGGCGGGCAGCACTGCCGCTGGCGGGCAGGCGCTGGGCGGCACGGTGACGCCGGAACTCATCCGAGCGGCCCTTTTAGAAATGGGCGCGTCGGCGGGAGAAGCGGATGTGGCGCTGGCACTGGCGCTGGTCCAAGTCGGATTGCCGCTGACCGGGCCGACACTGGCATCGGCGAACGGGGCGCTCGCTGCCGCGCCCGGCACGTCGCCGGACGCTTATGCGCTGGCGAAGTCACTGGCCCTGCCGACTTCGCCGGATGCCCTGCGGGCGCTGACGGCTGTGCTGGATGCGCCTCAAAACGGCCTGCCCGGCGCAGCGCTGCCGGAACGGGTCACAGCCTGGCTCGGATTGGCACTGGAAGCGGGGACGCCTCCAGAGAACTTGGCGCGAGGACTGCGCGAAATGCTGCTCCAAGTCGGACGCAGCACGGAGAACCGTGTCCTGCGAATGCACGAGGGGCCGCTGCCAATTACCGATTTGCGAACAGCGCTTCTGCGGATTGCCGGAGCGTCAGGTGACCGGTCCATGCGACACAGCGCCGATGGCCTGGCATCCCTCTTGGAAGGCCAGCAGCTTCTCAACCAGGCTTCGCTTGCGGCCCATGCCCGTCAGCCGGCACCGCTGTATTTCGCCCTGCCGCTGGCCTTCGGCGGCCTGCCGGGAATTGCGGAAGCGCATTTGTGGCTGCATCAAAGCGGCGCGGGCGAGGATGTGAGCGAAGAACTGGAAGAAGACGCACTCCTGCGGGTCACGCTGCGTTTGACGCCGCCGAAGCTGGGCCGGGTGCAGGCAGATTTAATCGGCCTGCTGTCCGGCACGTTAAGCGTCCGCCTCGGCGCAGAGAAATCCTCTTCCCACCGCCTGCTCTCGAAGCACGCGGGCAGCCTGGCCGCCTCCCTAGCGGTCGCGGGCTGGGACCTTTGCGATGTCACCTGCCGGGTGCAAACCGACTGGCCGCCGCTGCATCCTGCCGGCGCGGCGCTTGCATCGCCTCGCGCCTGCGTGGATCATCATATCTAATCCAGTTTCAACTCATGCAAGAACCTACTTCTAAACAAGAAACCGTCGCCGACGAAATCCTGCGGGCTGCCCGCGAAAACGATATTCCCCTGCGCCAAGACCCCGCGCTGGCAGGCGCACTGGCGACTCTTGACATCGGCGGCCAAATCCCGCCGGAGCTGTTCCGCGCCGTCGCCGAAGTGCTGGCATTTGTTTACAAAGTCAATGAGAAGGCATAAGAACGGAGTTTGTGTCTGCAAAGAGCGGGCTGCTGCCACGCACAACAAGATGGTTCGGCAGAGCGGCATGGACTGGAGCTAAGGCCGAATTTTCGGTGCGGCGCAGGAAAAGCTTTGCTGCTGTTCGGCCAACATCCTCAAATGGCTGCGCGATTGATGTGAGGCCAACTCCGTTCGGAAGCATCTGGACAATGTCGTCGAAGCCGACTAAGGCGACATCGTGCGGAACCCTTAGATTTAACTGCTGAAGACGCCGCATCGTGCGCTCGGCCTCGTAGTCATTGAACCCGATTGCCGCCGTCGGGCGTTCCCCTTCCGGCAAACCGAACACGGTATCAAATAAAGGCCAGACATCGCCATTGAAGGAAGGTGCCATCAGCACCAGCTCTTCTCGGTCTGTATGAAATGCCGCATGGAGAGCGTGCTGATAGCCCAGCAAGCGGTCCTGCACCGGGTTAATCGGCTCACTTTTGGTAAGATAAGCAATCCGGCGGTGGCCCTGCTGGATCAAATGCGTGGTCGCATCGAACATTCCCTGGTAGTTTTCTGTGCCGACGAAGTCCGCCTGCACTCCCGGCAGCACCCTGTCGATTAAACACAAAGGCAGGCGCTGGCTCACCTGCTGGATCAACTCACGGTTGCTCCGGTACGCATACGGATAAAATACAGCGCCCCCAAAGCCTTGATCCAGGATGTAGCGCAGGTGGGTCGCCTCTCGCGCCGCGTTCTCCTGTTCCGTTCCAACCTCATCACCCAGATTTAGAAATACGGCATGATAGCCGGCTTGCTCCAACGCTTGATTCATCCCCCAAAAGATGCGCTGCTGGACTGTTCTGCCTCTCTCTAATGGACCGCCATGCCAGATGATCAGCGCAACAAAGCGCGAGGCCGCAGATTTTGCCGATTGAGCTACGGAAAGCTGCCGAGAGGACTGGCTCGGCGCGGCTTGAACGACAGGGCTGCAATAGGGCTGGCGTGAGACAAGGCCTTCTTGAATGAGCCGGGCGATGGCGGAGCGGATGACGCGGCGGTGAACGCCCATCTTTTCGGAAAGCACCCGCTCTGAGGGCAGCCGCTCGCCATGGCGGTAGCGGCCTGCTCGAATATTTTCTTGCAGGGTCGCCACAGCGGCATCAAGTGAAGTCATGGAAGAGAAAGGATTGTGAGCAGTGTCTAAAGGCATGATTTTCTATTATTGCACAATTACTGTGCCGGAAAAACTCAGGTTGGTTAGAAAATATGGTACCACAAAATAGGTACCATTTTCAAGAAATATCGCTTGACAATTGTATCAAACAGAACTATAATCAGCATCAAGATTGTCCCAGGATTGATCCTCTTGTTATATCCAATGCCGAAGAAGGGAGATGCCAAGAGCAGCCATCACAACAAGTTCCTTGTTATTATAAGTCAATTTTTTTGCCGAAGCCAATTCACAAAAATGCCGAGTTACGAAGGAGTTCGTCATGTTGAAAAAAGTCAAGTCTCACGGGTTTACACTCATTGAACTGCTCGTTGTTATTGCGATAATTGCAATACTAGCGGCCATTTTATTCCCTGTCTTCCAGAAGGTGCGCGAGAACGCCCGCCGCACCGCCTGTCTTTCCAATGAAAAGCAGCTCGGCCTCGCGATCATTCAGTACCAGCAGGATGCCGACGAAAAATTCCCCTGCGGCGCAGTGGGGGGTGTCACCCCGGGTGACAACGACGGCTACGGCGGGGGGGCCGGCTGGGCCAACCAAATCTACAGCTTTGTCAAAAGCAACGCCGTCTATGTGTGTCCGGATGATTCCGGGTCTGGAGGCACCGCAATCGAAAGCTATGGGATGAACGAGAACCTGACTTCCGGCGCAAAGGCAGACAACAACAACACGCCCCAGGGCGGTGCATTAACCATCGCCGCGTGCGGCGCTCCCGCCAACACGGTCCTGCTGGCTGAGACGACCGCGTGCGGCACTTACACGCTGCCTTCCGTCGCTGGGGAGCTGACCAGCCCGGCCATCAGCGGCTTCAGCTACGGCGGCGGCAACCCCGGCCTGAACATCTCCTCGTCCGCCTGCACCCACTACTCGATGGGTCTGCGGGTCGGTCCGAGGACCGACCCCGGCACCTACCTCGGCGCACGGCATACAGCCTACTGCAACTTCCTGATGGCCGATGGTCATGCGAAATACCTGAACCCGCTTTTGATCTCTCCCGGCTTCAACGCCCAAAGCTCGACCAACGACACGACCGTGAACACGTCAAGTCCTAACCCTTATTTTGCAGCCGGCACCGGCTTCAGCGGCAACAGCGCCACCACAGGCGCTCCCTTCGTCGCCACCTTCAGCGCCACATGACGCCGCCGTAGGAACCGCGCTGATAAGCCGACAGACTGCCCTCGCCAGCACAGACGAGGGCGGTCCTTGTCATCCAATTTTCCTGCCAACCCTTTTCATTTCCACTCGCTTTTTAATTAGGAACTAATCCTCATGCACTTCCGACACTTTTTCGCCGCGTCCGCCCTTTTACTGCTTCCCCTCTGCGCTGCCCATGCCGCTGGTCCAGTCGTCTGGCTTGACTCGCTGGATATAGACACTATGACCCAGGACTTTGGAAATCCGCAGGCAAAAGCATCCGTGGACGGACACCCTCTTACCCTGGGCTCTAAAGTCTACGCCCACGGCGTCGGAACCCATGCCAACAGTGTGTACCGCGTCCGCCTTGATGGCAAAGCAGAGCGCTTTGAGGCAACGGTGGGTGTGGATGACGAAACAATGGGGCGCGGCTCCGTCACTTTCAGCGTCCTCGTGGACGGAAAAGTCGCCGCTCAGACGGGTGTTCTGCATGGCAGCGACGCACCGCAGCGGCTGTCCGTCTCGCTTGTCGGCGCGAAAAGTCTTACTCTCCTGGTTGGGGAAACAAATGGGAGTTTGAGCTTTGATCACGCTGACTGGGCTGACGCTGCATTTACGCTAATTGATGGCGCGACAGCCCTGCCGCCTCTGCCGGTTCACCCGCGCACCCTGAACGCCGCCGCCCGCATCCGTTTAACGCCGCCCAGCGCTCTGCCTGCCATTCACGGCCCGCGCATCATCGGCGCGACGCCCGGCAAGCCGTTCCTCTTCTTGATCCCCGCCACCGGCAACGGGCCGCTGACGTACAGCGCCAAGCCCCTGCCCGCCGGGCTGGCTTTAGA
>CAXTER010000027.1:3260-55954 GCA_964243345.1 uncultured Armatimonadales bacterium | reverse complement strand
ATCCCATGCCCGTGCAGGATCCCATGCCCGTGCAGGATCCAATGCCCGCGCAGGATCCAATGCCCGCGCAGGCGGGGAGTTGCCCTTTTGAAGCACGGGGGTTCAGCCCCGTGGAAACTCTTTCTATACAGTTTCTTAGCAGCAGCACGGTTCGAGAGGATGTATTCCTTCTTACTGCGAAAAGCCCGTGCCTGGGCGCTGCGCCGCTTATGAGTCGTCCAAAGTTTAACGGCGTACCGCTCGAAGATGAACATGACACAGTAGCGAGCCTTCTTTTCGTAAAGTTCGCCAAAATGCTCGATCAGGTTTTTACCCCAAAGGTATGCCTTTCCGTCCATGTTATAAAACACAACGTCCCCACGGTTTTTGAGACATCGGGCGACTCGACTTACATAAGTACGATCTTCACCCGCGAATGGAAAGCAGACATCGTACTTGTAGGGGTCACGGCGGGATGAACTTCTTGGCGCTGAAGCCTTAGATACTGTCGAGTTATGGCGAATGGAAACGGCGGTAACTGGAAGTGGAAGCATCACAACTTGAGCGGCGAGCCTCTTTGATCTTTGCCCTGTGTAGCAGCTCGCACCGGTGACGGGCTGAACACGGCCAGATTGGTATGACGCCGATCATGAACGCGGCATTGGTTTATTGCTGCGGCATCGGTGCAAGAGCATCTTCAAGGGCAGTCAGGGCTTCGTCCGCGAGATGGACATCGACCCGAATGACAACGCCTTCTCAGTGCGGGGGGCAGTGGGCGGGACGCATCGGGCCTCCACGATGCGCCCACGCCGTATTGTTACCGCCCAGTTCACCTATTTGTCCGTTCCCTGGAGGGAAGGCAAGGCGAGTTCTTCGGGCTGTGGCTGTGCTTCGCTGGCTTTTCTCGTCCAGCAGCATTGCAGACAATCCAAATTTGCCTTGGCCCAGGCCCTGTTTCTGGGCTAGGCATCATCAGAAGCCTTACGATGGCGTAAGGGGTAGCGGCATTAGTTGTTCAGACGGGTTTCGGCGTAAGCTGTACGTTATAAGCCCACTGCGGCCCTCAACTGGGCGCGTGACGTGACAACATCCGTCTGCGCCTGCGCGAATGCGCCCTGTGCCCGCACTAGCGCAGCCAGGGCGTCCAGACGCTCTGCCGTTGTGGATTTGCCTGCATTGTAGCGCAGGTTCGCCAGCGAGTAGCTTTGCTGTGCAGCGGTTACCCCCAATGAGGCTGCCTGAACCTGTGCCGCCGCTGTTTGCCAGGTGAGCCAGGCGGAGGCCGTTTCCTGTTCTACTTGCAGACCGGCTAGACGGGCATCAGCACTGGCACGCCTGGTACGCACTTTTGCCCCGTCCACCTCAGACCGGCGCTGGCCGCCGTCGTAAAGCGGCAGGCTGGCCGTCAGGCCCAGCGTGTAGCCTGCCCGCTGCAAGCCCTGCCCCAGCGAAGCGTCGCCCATCGCGACCCCGTACACCTGCGGCGCGTAAGCGGCCTCCGCGCTCCGCACACCGGACTGCGCCGCCTGCACCTGGGCATCGGCTGCAATCAGTTCCGGGCGGCGTTTTGCCTCGGCCAGTGCCGCCGTGAGAGTTGCGGGCAAGTCCGGGGGCGATGCAATGAGAGTGTCAAGAGTGTCGGTCAAAGCAAGCGCAGACGCTTGAGAAAGGTTCAGCAAAAACCGGAGCGTGACCAATGCTTGTGCCTGGGCATTGACCGCTGCGATTACGCTCTGCCGTGCTTCCGCTTGGGCCGCCTGCTCCCGTAATAGGTCAACCGGGGCCGACCGCCCGGTTTGGACTTTTTCGGCGGTGATGCGGACTTGTTCATCCTCCGCTGATTGCTGCGCCTGGGCAACCGCCACTAGCGCGTTCCCCAAAGCTGCATTAGCATACGCTTGCGTGACTTCTGCGGAAACCGTTAGCCGTATTCCCGCCACCCCGGCCTGCGCCGCTGCTGCTTGATTTCGGGAAGACGCAGTCCGCCCTGCTAAACTGCCTCCGGTGAATAGCGGCACCATGACCATCAGGTCCTGGTCGGCAAAGCCGCGAGAGGGAACCGCAAAGATGTTTTGGGGCATGACACCGGGAGAACTTGTGAGGATATTGGATGAGTCGCCGATTGTTCCATAAGTTGTCGTGGAAACGCTCGGTTTCTGCTGGGCCGATGCGGAACGCGCCGACGCGGAGGCCGCTTCCGCATCGGCCTGCCGTTGCCGAATGGAAATGTTGCTGACCTGCGCGAGTGCAAGGGCGTCGCGCAGTGACAATGTGCGGGAAGCGTCTGGGGCGGAAAGACTCTGGGCATAAGCGCCGACAGCCAGGAGCGCGAGGCTGAGAGCTGCCGCACCGCGCCTTAACAAGCAGGTTTTCAAGAGCGTATCCCTTCTGATGCTTTAGCGTCGGAGGCCACGGCCACAACCCTGCGCTTGACCAGACGCCCTAAATCATCCACTAAGGCGTGCATAACCGGGATGACCAGCAGGGACAGCAGCGTTCCGACCGTCAGGCCCGCCACGATGACCGTGCCGAGCGGCTGGTAGGCGTCCATGCCCGTTCTCGGGGCCAGCACCACAGGCAGCATGGTGATAATCGTAATCAGCGAAGTCATCAAAATCGGGCGCAGGCGGTCGCGGCAGGCCAGGGCAATCGCCTCGTCACGGGGCATTTCAGGATGCTCGCGGCGGCGGCGCATGATCTGGTCTATCAGTAAAATCGCCGTTGTGATGTCCATGCCCGTCAGAATGATTACAGCCATGATAGAAACGCTGGAAAACGCCTGATGCGCCAAAAAGAGGCCGAAGAACACGCCCGACAGTTCCAGTGGAATGGACAGCACCATTTGCAGGGGCGCGAGCGGCCCGCCAAACTGGGCCACCAGCACGAGAAAGATCAGCAGCACGGCAATCTCTAAACCGCGCAGCAGGCGGGCGAAGCTATCCATCATTTGGGTCATGTCGCCGCGCATTTCCAAAGAATAGCCAGGCGGAAAGTTCAGCGTAGACGAGGCTTTAGTGATAATGCTCATCGCCAGGTCCATAGACGGCGGCCCGCCTTTGCGGTAGTAGGCCAGCACCGACACGGTGCGCTTCAGGCCGTCATGCTGAATCAGCGTCGGCGCAAGCTGCGGCGTTGCCGTCGCCAGCGTCTTCAGCGGCACTTGCACGCTATTTCCTGAACTATCTTTGCCCGTAATCGGCATCTGCATCAAGTCATACACTGAGCGGCGCTGGCCCTGCTGGTAGCGGATGTCAATGGTGTCCTGGCGGACGTTCGGCAGGCGGTAGAATTCATCGGTCAATGCCCCGCCCATCGCGTAGTATGCCTGGTCTGCGACATCGGCAGGCGTCAGCCCGACTTCGGCGGCGCGGCGCGGGTCTACGCTCAAAGTATAAGACGGCTTCTCGACAGCCCAGGACGTGCTGACCTGGTACGCGCCAGGAGTCTGGCGGGCAATGTCTGCAACCTGCCCCGCAAGCTTAGAAAGCACGTTCAGGTCCGGCCCGGAGACAAGGATTGTCACGGGCGCTTCGGAGGACGCCATGACGTCCGCACCCATTTCTTTGATTTGCAGGCGGCGAATGTTCGGGATTGTTTTTAACGCTTCGGCCTGCACTGCGTCAATGACCTGCCAGACGCTTCGGGAACGCTGGTCTTTGTCGGACAGCGTAATCATCATCGTAGCACTGTTGACCTGGCTCATGGCATAGCCCGTGAAGTACGTTCCGCCCGGTTCTTCGCCGATCTCTGTGGACACCTTCTCGATTTCAGGATGGCGCAGCAGGATTCGTTCTAGAGCGGTCGTTGCCGCCTCGGTCTGGGCGTAGCTTGCGCCAGGCTGCATTTCCAGAACGCCGTAAGCCTGGCCGACATCGGCCAGCGGCATCATTTCGCTGCCGATGAAGCTGTAAAAGCCAAAGCCGATGACAATGGTGCAGACGGCGGCGGCGACCACGGAAAACTTGTTTCGGAGCAGGATACGGACCAGAGATTGATAGCGGCTGTCCAGCCCAGGAAAGAAGCCCCCCCGCCCCCAATAATGGGGGAGCCGGACTCCCAGAAAAAGCCGTCTCTTTTCTGGCTCCCCCATTATTGGGGGCGGGGGGGACTTCAGCTGCCGAGACGCCAGCAGCGCCGTCAAAGTCAGCGAGACCAAGAACGAGGCGATGAGGCCAAAGATAATCGGGTAAACCAGCCCGACAAACATCAGCTGCGTGATGCCCCCGCAAAAGACCAGCGGCAGCAAAGCCAGCACCAGCATGATGGTTGAGGCGGCGACGGCGAGCCGAACCTCGGTAATGCCGTCTACCGTGGCAGTCTTCGGGTCTTTGCCCATTCTCAAATGCCGCTCGACGGCATGGATGTCAATCACCGAGTCGTCTACTAAGCGCCCAATGGAGATCAAGAGGCCAATCAAAGTAGATGAGTTCAGGCTGAAGCCGAACGGCACCATCAAAAGAATTGCCATTGCCATTGACACGGGGATGGTAATCAGCGAGATGATCGTCGCTCGCCCGCTGCCGAGAAACAGCAGCACAGCCAGGCCGCACAGTCCAATCGCCAGCGCCAGCTCTTCGCCCGTGTTGTGGAACAGAATGTTGACGAAGTGAGCGTTGTCATAAGCCACGCGGAAGTGCAGGCCCGGATGGTCTTGTTCCATCTGGGCCAGCTGCTTCTGGACGGCGGCAATGACCGCCGGGGAGCCTGCGGCGGGGTTCTGAATGATTGCCATCTCAACGGCGCTGTTGTCCAGACCCTCAATTCGCTGCTGCTGCCCGTCCACAAAGTTGTAGCCAGAGCGCGGTTCGCGGGCATCATCGGTGACGCTCGCCACGTCTTTAATGTAAACGACCTGGCCGTTCTTTGCGCCCAGCGGATAGTTCTGAACAGATGCCGCATTCTGGGCAAGGTCCGCAACCCGGATGATGCTTTCGCTTGCGCCGCTCGTAATAACGCCTGCGGGCTTGGCGATGCTGTTCTTGTCAATGACGTCGCGGACATCCAAAATGGAGTAGCCGTAGGCGGCCAGCTTGTCGCGGTTGACGACCACCCGAAGCTGGCGCTTTTCGCCGCCGTAGACCTCGACGTTTTGCACGTCTGGGACTTGCTTCAGCGCGGCGACGCCTTCATTTTCTGCAAACGAGCGCAGGGACAGCGGTGTCCAGCCTTCGGCGGCGTCACCCGTGACGCTGACCGACAGCACAGGGATGTTGAGCGGGTCAATCGGCAGCACCCAGCTTGGCTTCAAATTGGCCCCGGTCTGCGGCAAATCGGCCTGCGCTGCGTTCATCACGGACTGGACATCGGTAGTAGCCTTCTTCATGTCCGTACCGTAAGGGAACTCCAAAGACACGATGCTGAGGCCGTCCTGAGACGTGGAGCGAATGTACCGTGCGCCGCGAATGTCGGTCATGCGCTCTTCAATGGGCTTGGAAATGTAGGTCTCCATCTCCTGCGCCGACAGTCCGGGCTGCATGGTCACAATGCCGACCAGCGGGCTTTCGACGTAAGGCATCATGCGGCGGGGCATGACCCCGCCGAAGACGACCCACAGCGCAAGCAAAACGACCGCCGTGTAGAACGAGACGACGACCCAGGGATGGTCAATGCTCCAGGCTGAGACGTTGCCGGAGCGGCGCGGCGGCGCCCCGCCGTTTCCATTGGCCCTATAGACACGCGCCCGCTTTTGTGAAGGCTTATCGGATGTAGATTTATTGTCTGATGGTTTGTTAAGTATCTGCATGAGTTCTCTCCCGGCACTGGAAGTGCCGGTCTACTATGAAGTAAAAGTATCTCCGATACTGAAGAATAAGATAAGCCTCTCATATTCGGCATTTAGTCCCGCAGGGACTTTCATTCACCAGTAGACCGGCACTTCCAGTGCCGGTGCCGCTACATCTTCATCCCTGGCATACTATCCACCGCTGGCTTAGAAGCCGCTGAGGGGACAGGAACCAGTTTGCCGCCATCCATTGGGTCCACAAAGTTGTTCTTCTTGGCGTCTGCCGCTGAATATGTCATGCCGCACTTCTCGCAGCGGTAGACAGTCGCTCCGCTCGTTGCCGCCGCTGCTGTGGGCAGCGCTTTCGGCCCGTCCGCGCCCCAAGCGGCTGCGACAACAGGAGTCCCATCCGTCAGTCCTGCCTGCCCGTGGGTCACCACCTGCGTGCCTGCGCTGAGACCGCTTGAAGAAACTGAAGAAACCTCGGTCCAAGCGCCGTCGCTGGCTCCGACTTGCACGGCGACCTGATGCACCGTTGTTCCTGTGGAAGCGGCTTGCGGGCTGTTCACGGGAACTAGCCTGCCGCCGTCCATTGGGTCCCGAAAGTGGTTCTTCTTTGCATTCGCCGCCGAGTAGTGCATGTGGCAGACAGTGCATTCGTACACCTGACTTGGGGCTGCCCCGCTGCTTGCCGCCCACACGAATGAGGAGCCTCCCTCAGTCGCCACGGCGGACGCAGGAACCAGCATCTTGTCTGAAGCCTGGCCGTTCGTAATCTGCATAGTCACAAACGCGCCTGGCAGCAGGCGATGATTGGGATTTGGCACAATGGCCTCCACCGTTGCTGTGCGGGTCTGGTCACTCGCAGATGGAAACACCGAAGTGACACGCGCCGCGATGGCCTTGCCATCGCCCTGTCCAGTGATGCGGACCGGCGAGCCGACATGAATGCCTGCCATGTCTTCCACCGCGACATTGGCCTGCACCCGCACGCGGTCAATCTCGGCGACCTTCAGCAAAACGGTTCCAGGCTGCACCAATGTCCCCGGTGCGACAGGCCGTGCTGTCACCACGCCCGCAAACGGCGCGGTGATTTGGCTGTAGCTCTGCTGAATGGCTGCTGTCCGCGCCGCCGCATCCGCTGCGGATGCGCCTGCTTCCGCTTGAACCGCCTGTCCCTGGGCGACGGCGATGTCTGCCTGTGCCATTTGCACTCCTGCCTGCGCTGCCGTCACTTGACGCCTGGCGACCTGAACTTTGTCCCGCGCTGACTGCGCCGCAGCGCGGGTCTCTTTGACCTTTGCCTGCGCCTGGCTCAAAGCAGCGATGGCGGCCTGCGCTTGTGCTTGTTCATTTTGATATTCCTGCTGCGAGACTGCGCCCGCGTCGGCAAGCTGCTTTTCGCGCACGATCTCGGTTTTCCAGTAGTCTGCATTGGCCTGAGCGCTTTGTGTTCCTGCCTGTGCGTCGCTGATGGCGTCATGATCTGCCTGAGCGGTCGCCTCGGCATCCGAAACGCTCTGCTGAGTGACTTCCACTTCAGCCTGAGCCTGATCAAGCGCCGCTTGATGGTGCAGGTGATGTGTTAGCTGGGCGACCTGTGCGCCGATTTCGGCTTGCCGCGCTTCCTGCCGCGCTTGATCTGTTTTAGCTCCCACTTCAGCGGTGTCGAGCCTTGCGACAAGCTGGCCTGCCCGGACAGCGTCGCCAGGATAGACAGGCAGGGACACAAGCGTTCCCGTGATGCGCGGGCTGATGTCCTGCTCATTATAGGCGGCGACGGTTCCGGTATAGGTCACAGTGTCCGCCAGCGCCCCCATCCTCACTGAGGCCAGAGCCACGGGTGCTGCGCCAGCCGGCGGACGCATCTGGGACATATCCATTGCCTGCGCCGTCAGCACGTCAAGCTGTCCGGGCCGATGGTAATGCTGAACAGCCCATCCTGTCCCGACAGTCACGGCGGCAACGGCGGCGAGACCGATCCCGTTCTTAATCCAATTGTTCATAGTCTTTGTCTGTCTGAGAACTCGATTTATCTGCGTTTGCCGCAGGACGAAGACGCGCCCTGCGGCTTTTCACTAAGACTCTAACGCTTAACGGATTTGACGGGAACCAGCGTGCCACCGTCCATTGAGTCCTTGTAGCCGTCTTTTTTGGCGACTGCGGCAGTGACTTTCATGTGGCACTTGGTGCATTCGTACATAGCGGCAGCCTTAACGGTTTTCGGCGCAGGCTTCATCTTCGCGGGCGCGGCCAGAGCCGTCATCGGGATCAGGGCAAGGACAAGCCCCGCCAGGGCAATCTGTGACTTCATTGAGAGTTTCTCCTAATTGTGCTGAGTGAACAGGCGTGTGAAAGTGACTCAGCGTCATCCCAGTGCAGTACCGGGATGCTGACGTGAGTAAAGGCGAATGAAGTTAAGCGGCAGGAGGCGCACGAAGGCCGTGCAGGTGTGGCTGGGCGTGTGGTGACAGAGTGGGAGCGTATGTCCAAAAAGCAGGACGAAGGAACAAAGCGGGCGCACTAGCAGACTGCACCGCGACCGGGGGAGCAAGCGCAGGATTGGCAGTCAGGAACCAGCGAGTGCGGGACACGACGGGAGCCGTGGCACCTGCGGCAGCCACATGAACGGTGACGAGGCAGCGGCGGGCCGAAAGGTTTGAGTGGTGCGCCGCTGTTCTCTGAGCCGCTGTGGGTTGAACGGAATGCTGCATGGAGCAGTGTATGGTGCTGGCCTGCATGGAGCGGCAGCACGGCATCAGCTTGGCGTAAACCTGGGCCTCGGTCAATCCTGCGGCGGGCAGCACCATTTGGGCACAAGGAGTGGAACGCGGCGAAGCGCCCACGCAGCGCATTTGCGCCTCAGCACGACTGGGCATGGGCATCCACGACGACAGTGCAACGAGCAGTGCCAGGACAAACGTGATTCTTTTGTATGTTTGGTGCCGCATACTGGCTGATTATACCCGGAAAGCCTGAGATAGGTTCCTTGGTTGTTTGACTAACGGAAATATGTCGCGGCCAAAACAGGAGCGGCGGTTCATGGGTCAAGGATCATCAGAACCAACGAAATCTCGTTTTACCGCTGCTCTACTGATATTTCGCCCTTAGTACAGGCACATCGGTAAGCGCGAAGGGGCTGGCTTTTGCCTATCTACGCCGAATACCGTCGCTCCATGACTGCCGCGCAGCCCATTGATTTCATGGTTAGTCAAACTTGGAGGGCTTGTGCCATAATAGATCTGTTGCTCACTGTGCACGGCGACCGCAACGGTATCTTCATTGGTCATAAGTCGCAGTCTCACGATTGGGCAGCGGAAACAATGTCCGGTGAAAGTTTAACCCCCGCTGAACGGATGCGTCCTGCGCTTCGCCTCGAAGCCATAACATTGATTTGGATGGTCATTGAGGCGTCTGTTACTGGCGGCTTCGTCTTGAGGCCCTGTCACGGTCAGGTGACACCGAAGCTATAGAAGCCGTTGAGCGCAAGGCATCCCGCATCGGCGGCTTTTTGCTATACGCCCTGAGCGTCTGCGTTGTCCTTCAGGCGGCTTATGGCCTTACCCACAGGCATCACACAGACACTTCCTGGCCCGGTGTTGCAATTGCGGTGGTCGCGGCCTTTGGAATGCCCGTACTGGCGAAAGCGAAGATGCGCGTGGCCGACCAGATCGGCAGCCGCGCTCTGCGTGCTGACGCGATGGAGACCTTCACCTGTGGCTACCTGTCTTGGGTATTGCTGGCAGGTCTGGCCGCCAACGCCTTCCTGCACTGGTGGTGGCTGGACGCCGCCGCGTCGCTGGTGATTGTGCCGTTTTTGCCGAAAGAATCAAGAGAAGCGATAACCGGTGAGTGCGCCTGCCACCAGGAATGAAAAACCAACAACAAAGAGCGGCAAAGACTTCAACCTTGCTGCCCCCGGTTTTCTGAACGCGCCGTCTATTTGGATGATTAGATTCTCACCTATCTGTCACCCGAACTAACCCCTAAGGGCGCATCACGCCCGGACCCTTGCTGCCAACCGCACCAGCTTCCGGGCGGAATTCAGTGCGCCCTTGTAGAGAAATCGCAGGATCGGACAGAGGCGGAGTATACTGGCGGCGTGGAAAAATCGGAAACGTCCAGCGAAAAGCCTTCTTATGTTGGGCTTGCGATCCGTCGTCGGCGTCGCGAACTCAACATGAGCCAGACGACCCTGGCGAACGAGATGAATGGCCGGCCAAGTCGGGACAAAAAGCGCCAGTCCGTTCCAGAAGCTCATGCCGGCGGCCAGCGCAAACCCGGCCCACATGATGCGGTCCCGAAAGAATGTCGTCCCCACCCCATTTTCTGTCATCGCCATGGGCAGCCGAATGATCGGAAAAGTCAGGCGCTCCGAGTCACCCCACTGCGGGTGAAAAAGCACATTCAGGCACTGAGCGACAAACAGCAGCAGAGTGACAAAACCGGTCCAGGCCAGGATCGGAGAGGCCCATGCTCGCAGAACAGCGGGCTGGTAAAACGACGAATGACCGAGATAGTGTCCGCTTAAAACCGCTTTATCGCTGACCACCAGCCAGGGCGGAAAGGCACCCAGAATACTATCAAAATGATTGGACGGCGTCGCCGCCCAGGCTCCATGCGGAATAATCTGGCAAAGCGAGCTGACCCCGTCGAGGCCGGCCAGTCCTGTCGACACGGCCAGCATGGTATAAAGCACCAGCAGTTCCGGCTGGGAGAACGCAAGCTTCGGCAGCCATCGCTGCAGTAATGTATTGACAGCTACCAGGACAAATAAGACAAACACAACATTGGCAAAGAGTGAGACTGTCGAGGGATAAGGGCCGAACGAGACGCGCTCCATACGGATGACCCAGAAGCAGTTCAGAGGAACGAGTACAGCTCCGAGGAGGATGGAACGCGCGGTCACGCCGCGAGCCGGGGCCGAACCGGGCGGCATCTCGGCGGCCTGAGCCGGGGCGGAAATTGCTGCAGTCTCAAGCATGAAAAGGCTCCTTACACTATGACAATTTTTCGCGCTGCGGCTTTAGCCAAAGACTTGGCGCAGAGACTCGGCGATATGCTTTAAGCCCAGTTCCGGCGCCGCTGTATAGCCGTCCACTTCCGCCGTCACAAAGCTGTCATAGCTGATCTCATCTAAAGCAGCACGGACTGCAGCCCATGGGACATTTCCCTGAAGGGGGTTGCCAAACCCCTGGATGTTGCCGACGGACATACTGAAATCTTTCACATGCACTTTTCTGATGCGCGAGCCGAGGATTTTGATCCAGTGCTGGGGAAAGCCATACAGCAGAATGTTGCCGACATCAAAGTAGGCACCGATCCAGGGGCTGCCGACCTCATCGATAAACCGTGCCATCTCCAGCGGAGACAGCAGAAATCTGTTCCAGACGTTTTCGATCCCGATTGAGACCTGCACTGCAGCCGCCTCACCCGCCAGTTCCTGAAGTGCTGCCTGGGCACGCTGATAAGCAGTGTCATATCCGACTTCAGCCGTGACCAGGCCGGGAACACACAGGATGGTGTCTACTTCCAGCCAGCGGGCACAGCGCAGGGCAGTCTGAAGGATCTCGATGCCCTTCTGCCGAGTGGCTGGAACGTTTGAGGTCAGCGGATACGGCCAGCCGAGGCCATTTGACAGGCTGGAAAGGGTGATTCCGGCCTCCCTCGCGGAAGCCGCGATCTGCCGGACTTCCCGCTCCGCGCTGAGCAGGTTCAGCTCCCCCTCTTCAGCGAGATTGATTTCGACGCTGTCAAACCCGGCTGTTTTTGCTTCGGCAAAGCAGCGTGCTAGTGTCCAGTCGCGCGGCATTGTCCAGCGATTGATCCCAATTTTCATCTCTTTTTCCGCGCTCATCTCTTTTTCTGCGCTCATCTCCTTCTCAATAAGCATATTTCTTAGTCCAAAAGCTCGGAGAGACGAACCGGGCGGTTTCCCTGGAATGAGAGCATAGCGGCTTCGGCCATCGCCACGGCGACGCGCCCGTCAGCGCCGGTAAAGAGCGGCGCGGTGCCGGTTGTCAGCGAGTCGAGCCAGGAAGTCAGCTCCCAGTCATAGGGGTCAGGCGTGCTGAGCTCTTCCAGCAGAACTTCGTGGACGTCGCCGCCAGGAGCCTGATATTGCAGCGGGCCTTTGAATCCACTGTGGGTCATATTGCCGCCTGTTCCCTGGATCTCCACTTGATACTTGCCCATTGGTGACGACAAGCTAGCATGAAGGCTGGCCGTTGCCCCGCTTGCGAACGTGACAATAGCAAATGCTTGGTCTTCGTAATCGAAATCGCCGTACAAGTTGTCGAGACGCGCATAGACCTCAACAGGCTCACCTAAAATAAAGCGCATGTAATCAAACTCATGGACATTTGTTTCCAGCAGCAGCCCACCCGCTTTCGCCTTTTCCGTCCGCCAGCCGGAGTGGAACATCGTGTGGTATCCAGCCCGCGTGACGGTCAGGGCACGGGGCGTGCCGATTTTGCCTTCTTCAATCAGCAAGCGGGACTTCCAGAACAGAGGAAACAAGCGCAGCACCTGACCGACAAAAAGCGAAACTCGCGCTTTTCGACAGGCTTCGATCATTTCGTCACAATCGGCAGTCGTGACACTGAGCGGCTTTTCGCAGTAAATTGGCTTTCCAGCAGCCGCGGCCATCAAAACATGTTCCTTGTGCAAGGATGGTGGGGAGCCGATCAATAGAGCATCGACGTCGGGCCGCTTCAGAAGCGTTTCGATGTCGGGAGTCGAGACTGCATCAAGCTCGCGCCAGGCAGTCTCCTGGGCTTCCGGGCTGGGATCATAGATCGCAGTAACACGCCCTCGCTCCAGTGCAGCGCAGCGGCGGAGCAGATGCATCGCCATATTTCCGCAGCCGATTACGCCGATGTTCACGATTTTCATCATAGGTTTCTTTCTGTTTCACTGCGGCCAGCGTGAAAAGCAACGTCAATTATCGAGCAGGCTGGGCCGCCATTTTGGGTGGGGTCGGCAGCGTTGTGACAGGGATCTTGCCTGAAGCGGTACGGGTGAACAGGTCACCGTATTTGACATCCGGCACCGGTACAAAGCCGCCGTTCGAGAGGAAGAAACGCCCGTCTGCCGTGCCGCCGGTCCGGTCCAGCCGGTCTGATTTGCCGTCACTGGTGCAGGAGAACTTGGCCGTTGTCAATTCGATCCAATGACCGTCCGCCATCCTGACCCACTGCGGGCCAAATTCGGCGAATCGCTTCTCGAAGCCATTTGCTCCGTTGAAGTCTTCGTTAAACGAATACAGACCCTTCAAGTAGCCGCCGTCTTTCGGTGCCCGGAAGCTTGCGATCAGTCCCCACTGCTTCTTTTCGGGGAAGTAAAAGTAGCCGCTGTAAATCGTTCCAGTGCCGTCAGGCTGGGCGGATACCAAAAACCGGTATGTGTGGCCGGTCTTCCAGGGATAGACCAGGTGGCTGTGGCCGCCAGTGCCTTCGTTGCCAAAGCCGCTCGTGTAGACAGCCGGTCCTTTGCCGAGGAGCTGGACCTGGTCATCCAGGGGAACTTTGGTGCGGTCAACCGGCTCGTCACCTGAATCCCAGACGGAGAAAATAACCCGCCGCTCAGTCGGGCTGTTGACCTGGATACCAAAGTAGCCTCGCGAAAAACCACAGGCCATGTAGTAAGAACAGATCGGGTCCGCCTTTGCCGTGACTTCGTTGTAGAACCAGGTAATAGGAGCGTTCTTTGCCGTGGCGTAGAAGAGATGCACGGAGGGTGCCCCGCGCGTGACCGCCTGGCTAAAATGAGCACCGGTCGTCGCGGGGCCAGTCAGCGAGAGTGCCTGTATTTCGCCATATGTCGGGCTCGTTTTTGTGAGACCTGTCAGGACAAGCTGATAAACACCCGAGGCAGAAATCTGAACGGTTCCGAATGAGGCTGTCAGTGGCTCCGTGCCAGTTCCAATCGCCGTCGTTTCCCGGCTTTGCCCGGCGACAGTGATCCGCAGGTGGGATACAGCTTGCGCGGGGAGATGCAGAGACAGGCTGATCTGAAGCGAGCCGGCGGCAAGGGAACCGTACCAGACAACATGCTCTTTGGCGTCCGTCCATCCAGTGACACCATGCTCTGATGTGATGTCTGCTCCATCAGGCTCAATGTTGGGCTGGAAATAAGCGGTCCCGGCGGGAACTGTGAGCGGGCTGGATTCGAAAGCCGGGTCGGCGGCAGCACAGGCTGCACAGATCAGCAGCGCCAGCAGCAAATAGGGAACAAGTAACGGCTTCATAGAATATGTCTTTCTTGCGGCGTTTATCGACATCTTGCATAAGTTTCCTGATTGAAAATCCGGTCCGGACTTGTTGGGCGGATCGAAGGTCAGATCGATTTTCTGGGCGTCCGGCCAGTTTGCGGCTCCGGGCTGGATGCCGTTCCAGACCCGCTAGTCCTGCCGCAGCAAGGGCAGGATCGGCATTGGAAGGATCGGGCTGCCAGCCGCTCAAGCCGCCAGTCGCCGTCACTAGGGCCGAAACCGCAGGGGCTGGAGACGTTAGAGGCGCAGCTGCTGATGCAGACGGTACGGCGTGTGTTCTCGCGCACTTTCAGGAAGACGGGAAATAAAATCGCAGCGAGAACTGCGGTAATAGTGATGACAACGAGGAGCTTAATCAGAGTAAAGCCTTGACGCACGATCCGTTTTTTCATGGTTCTTTCTGTCCTTTTGCAGAGGCACTGCTAAGACTTTCAGGGGAAAGAACGTCAACGATGAGCGTTCCAAGGTGACATGAGAGAAAAGCACTGCGTCTATGTCAGAGCCTATTCTGTATACAGTTTACGGGATAAGAAAGAGTTTGTCAAGAGGTTTGCACTATTCATCTTTCACGACTTTTTCTGCCGAAACGTGCCGCCAGAAAGGGGTTCGCGCCTGTCATGCAGAGAAGCAGCAGATGGAGGGGCGCATGAGTCCCGCAGGATAAGTGTAGGCTGAATAACGAGGTCGGCGATAACGAGGTCGGCGAGTGTCCCGTTTGATGCCTCTTTGCCGTTCTGCCGCAGAAGAATGTCGGTCAGGAGCGCGACCGCCATCCTGCCGAGTTCTTGACGCGGGTGGTGGATGGTCGTGACCGCCGGTTCGACCCCTGAGACTTCGCGGATATCGTCATAGCCGCAGATCGAAAGCTGCCGCGGGACAGCAATGCCGTTCTGGCGGCAGTAAGCCATTAAATGGAGCGCCCGGTAGTCAGAGGCGGTGAAGATGGCTGTCGGCGGATCCGGCAGCGCCAGAAGCGACTCAAGCGCCTGCCAGTCTTGTCCGGGCTCGACGCCCTCCGTCTCACGCACCAATGCCGGATCGAATGCCAAAGCACTCTCTGCGAGAGCACGCTGATACCCGGCAAAACGGGGCAACCCCCACTCACTATGAGTGCCTCCGACATACGCAATACGTCGATGCCCCATCTGAACTAATGCGTCAGCCGCCATAAACCCACCCTGCTCTATGTCTACCCTGACCGCCGCGCCGCCGGCAGAGGGAGGATTAACCAGCACTGCCGGAACACGGTGGATCGCCGCAAGGCGCAGTCCCTGTTGATACTCTTCACGGTTCATGCCGATGATCAAATAGCCAGTCATCGAATCGGCAGGCGGCAGACTGTCGAAGCCATTGCTGGAGACCTGCTGCACCCGACATCCCGTTTCCAGCGCCGCCGCTTCGATCCCGGCAAGCAGGTCAAAAACTTCATGACAAGTTTCGATGCTGCTTTTCTGAAGATTGAAGCCGGCGATCAGGAGGACACGCAGGGTGGCTGCGACCGGCCGCTTTATGACTGTGGTCCCTTTGCCGCGTCCGCGCGTTCTTAAAATCAGACCTTCCCGCGACAAGTCATCCAGTGCCCGCCGAATCGGCGCTTCGCTGACCTGGTAAAGATCACAAAGCTCTGGGAGAGTTGGCAGATGCTGCTGAATCGCAAGCTCACCGGAAACGATTTTCGCCCGGATATCGTCATAAACTTGACGATATAGAAGTTGACCAACGGCTCTGTCCTTCATTCGAACGGCTTTCTTGAGATATGCATATCCTGAGTTTTATGTATGCACTTTTAGCGGCTTTTGTTGACACTGTATCCGATGAGAGTACGGTTTGTCAAGGGCGCGACGGGCGGCATACAGAGAGCCTTGACTGCCCCGTTCCAAGGCTGTCGGCGTCGGCGTGAACCTGCTGACGGATTGGTCTCAGCGCCAGTTTGCTCACTTTTGCTCACTTGCGGTGTGACAGTGCCAGCGGAACGGTGATGCCGCATGTGCGGGTCCAGTATCTTCAAAGGTGACATTTGCAGCTGCTACCCAGCCGACCTGGTCGGAGAACCCGAAGTAAGTAAACTGTAAGTCAATACGCACTCTCTCAGGTCAATACGCACCATCTCACAAACGAACGGTTGCAGAAAAGCGCCCGGACATTTATTTTGTTACCTCTTGACGTAATCGCAATCTCCTGCTATAATTTCACTATCAGGTGATAGCAGTCTTCTATCGCCGTGTATCAAGCTGCTATTACGCTGTAGTTTCATGGAAATTCCAAATAGTCCCTCCGGGTTTCTAAATGCGTGTATGGCAACGAAATGGAACAGGCAGCTTTCTTGCGTACTCAACACCCGACTATTGCGACTCTTGCGGCACAGCTTGGTTTGTCGCGAGCGACTGTCACGCATGTGCTGAACGGGCGGGCCACCGAGCAGCGTATCCGCCCGGAAACCCAGCGGCGAGTGCTGGAGGCTGCCCAGAACATGGGCTACCGTTCCAATGCCTCAGCGCGGGCGATCCGAACAGGCCGATTTGGAAACATTGCTCTGGTCCAGTCTCTGCTGGGCCAGTACCTGCCCGAAGAGCTAATGCTTGGACTGGCACGGGCGATCTCGGACAAGGATATGCACCTGGTGCTGACTCAGGTTCCGGATGTGGTCATTGATGACGAAACCTACCTGCCGCATACGGTGCGCGAGTTGTCTGCGGACGGTGTTCTTATTAACCGGCACATCGGTTTGTCACAATCTTTTATTGATCGAATACACCAGATGCACATTCCGGCGATCTCGCTGAATGTCCGGCAGGAGTTTGACTGCATCCATCCCGATGAGATCATGGGCGGGCGCATGGCCGCCGAGTTCCTGCTGCACCTCGGACACGAGCGGATCGCTTATGTCGATACTGACGATCCGGGGAACAGGCATTTCAGTAAGCTCGACCGCCGAGCCGGCTACGAGCAGATGATGGCCTCGGCTGGGAAAATGCCCTGGACCTATCTGCTGCCGGTGAACTGGCAGATGCCCGGCCAGACGGGCATGGATGCACGCATTGAGTCGGCAAGGCTGCTCCTGGCGCGGGGCGACAGACCGACAGCGGTTGTGGCCTACGAAATGGCGGAAGCGATGGCTGCAACTCACGCGGCCCTGCTTCTCGGCCTGCAAATTCCGCA
Organism: uncultured Armatimonadales bacterium; assembly: GCA_964243345.1. GTDB lineage: Bacteria > Armatimonadota > Armatimonadia > Armatimonadales > Capsulimonadaceae > JANXMY01. Next base: position 38,822 of record CAXTER010000027.1, on the reverse strand, counting down.
GGACCTCTCGATAGTCCTGTTCCACAACCGAATTGACGACCGTTGTTTTATGCCGTTTCAGACGGTGAGCAACGTGATGGAGAGATTGGGCATGGAAGCGGTCGGCCTGCTGCTCAAAAAGATCGACGGCCTGGAAGCTGCGCTGCCGGCACAGGCGATCCCTGTAGAGATGCTGGCGGGGGCGACCTGCATGCCGCCCTATCGCAGATAGCTCTTGCTGCATTGTTACCATTGCATTGTTACCGCACGCCTTCAGGCGGGAAAGGAGTTCGAAGATTTTCAATCGCTTGCTATACGAATCATTTTTAGTCTGTCGGAGTTCTGACAGCACACTGTACAGCAGAGCTGTACAAAGGAGACGACCGATGAAAACTTCCATCACTTGTAGCCGCCGCGGCTTCACGCTCATTGAACTGCTTGTGGTTATTGCAATTATCGCAATACTTTCGGCGATTTTGTTTCCCGTCTTCCAGAAGGTGCGCGAGAACGCCCGCCGCACCGCCTGCTTGTCCAACCTCAAGCAGCTCGGCCTCGCCATTGTTCAGTACAACCAGGACTTTGACGAAAAAGAGCCGAATGGCGCAAGCCCCTATGGGCAAGGGTCAGGCTGGACTAATGAGGTGTACCCTTATGTCAAGAGCATCGCTGTCTTCCAGTGCCCGGATGACTCCAGCCACGGAACACGGGCTTCCTCCTATGGGATGAACAGCAATTTCACGATTGGTAACGCAAATCCTGGCGCTGCTGGCGCACAGGCAAGCGCTCACGCTCTTGCGGATTTCACAGCTCCGGCAAGCACAGTCATGTTTTTCGAGGTCACCAATAGCGCAGGCTATGACCTTTCCAATGGCACTGGTGTATATAACGGCTTCAACCCCGACAACATATATAACGGCGGCTCTGCGGGTGGGAATGGCAGTGGTTTCTATGATCCGGCTGGCGAACCGTTCGCCGCACCTTTCATTCAGTATGCCACCGGCTACATGAACTATAGCGATCATGACACAGGCCGCGCCGGCACAGGCTCAGGTGCCCCCGGCTCTTCTACTGCCCACTTCAATTCAGCCACCGGACGGCACTCGGATGGGTCCAACTTCCTGATGGCCGACACGCATGCGAAATACTTCCGTCCGTCACAGGTCAGCGCCGGTGCGAACAACAATGGGATGTACGGCCCCTGCGGCGGCTATTACTATGGCACTGGTCCTGGAGCGAGTGCCGACACAACAGCTTGTACCAATAGCTCTGCCACATTCAGCATCCAATAGTCGCTGCTGATGCCTCACGCTGTCCAGTGGGACCAAGGCTCATGGCCATGGTCCCCTTACCCTGTCATGGCAAGCAGGTCATACCACAGATAAAAACCACCGAAAATTACTGAAAGAACACTTTTATGCTTAATTGGAAACAATATGCCGCCGTTTTGGCTGGCCTCAGCGTCCTCGCCCTCGCCGGATGTAGTCAGTCCAGCGGCTCTGGTAATCCGGCAACCGAAGGCCCGAACGCTGCCGATAAGGCCTCCATGGCGAATAATCCGAAACCCGGTCAGGACGTTCAGGGCGCTCAGGCTGCCGCCGCAAAGGCGGCTGCCGCAAAGGCGGCAGCCGCAGATAAGGCTTCCGGTGGCGCAAAAGCGCCAGCCGGTACGACAGGGCAATAATGTTCATGTCGGGCGTTAGCGCCAGCTCAACCAAGGCCGCGGCGCAGTGAGAACGCCCGGATGCTGGCCGGCTCGCTTGCCCCTTTGTCTCTTTGCAGCCAGCGGCTTGATGCTTGCCAGGCACTGAGGACTGCCCTTTCCCCTAAATGATTTGCTTCTCTTGGAAAGCAGTCTGCTCGCTTGCGCCGTAAATGCCCGGCGTCCAGACAGTAATTCCAGACAGTAATTCCCTAAGTTTGACAGACTCTATGAACAAGACAAAGAACCAAATCATGCTGCCGCTTGCCGCGTTCGCTTCTCTGCTTGCGAGCCTCGCCGCTGCTCCGTCTCATGCCCAAATGGCCGCGCCGGCGCAGGCTCCGGCTGCGCTCGCCATTGATTTCAGCAAGCCAGGCCCGGCGGTGCCGGCGAACTTCTATGGCCTGATGACCGAGGAAATCAACCACTCGTATGATGGCGGGCTTTCTGCCGAACTGATACGGAACCGCAACTTCCAGGACGATGCCGCCAGCCCTGCCCACTGGTCCCTGGTGCAGACAGGCGGTGCCGCAGGCCGCCTCTCCCTGGACCGCAGCCAGCCTCTCAGCGCTGCCCTGCCTGCCAGCTTGCGCCTTGACATCACCCAGGGCGGCGGCCAAGTAGGGGCGGCTAACGAGGGCTACTGGGGTCTGGCCGTGAAGCCTAAAACGACCTACCAGGTCTCCTTTTACGCCCGGACTACGCCAGGATTTGCAGGGTCTCTCACAGTCTCTCTGGAAAACTCGGATGGGTCCCAGACCTACGCGCAGGCCCAGAAGTCCAAGCTTACGGCTGCCTGGAAACAATACGCCGTCACACTTCGGACCGGGGCGGACAGTCCGGCGGAGCCGGTGCTGGGCCGCTTCGTGGTTACGTCCGACCGGCCCGGCACAGTCTGGCTGAACCTGGTGTCACTGATGCCGCCGACGTACAAGAACCGGCCCGACGGCTTCCGGCCGGACCTGATGCAGAAGATGGCCGACATGAAGCCGGCGTTTTTGCGGCTTCCGGGCGGCAACTATGTGGAAGGAAACACGGTCGCGGAGCGCTTTGATTGGAAGAAAACAATCGGCCCCTTGACCGAGCGGCCCGGCCACCCAAGTCCGTGGGGATACCGCTCGACGGACGGCATGGGCCTGCTGGAATTCTTAGATTGGTGCGAAGACCTGAAGATGGAGCCGCTGCTGGCCGTTTATGCCGGCTACTCGCTGCGCGGCGAACACGTTGATGCCGGCCCGGCCTTGCAGCCGTATGTGCAGGATGCCCTGGACGAAATTGAATATGTCACAGGCGGCGTGAACACGAAATGGGGAGCCGAGCGTGCCAAAGACGGTCATCCAAAGCCGTTCCCACTCACTTATGTGGAGATCGGCAACGAGGATTTCTTTGATAAATCCCGCAGCTACGACGGCCGGTTCGCCCAGTTCTACGACGCCATTAAGGCCAAGTACCCCGCACTGAAGCTGATTGCGACTTCCGGCGGACAGGACGGGATGGGCCAGCAGCAGAAAATGACGCTCCGCACGCCTGATGTGATTGATGAGCATTATTACCAATCGGCGGACGAAATGGAGCGCCAGGCGCATCGTTTTGATGCTTACAGCCGCAGCGGTCCAAAGGTCTTCGTGGGGGAATGGGCGTCTTTTGACACCGTCCCTCCGTGGCAGATGCCCCATGATGCTCTGCCGACACCGGCGCTCCGCTCGGCACTCGGCGACGCAGCATGGCTGACCGGCATGGAGCGCAACTGCGACGTGGTCATTATGGAAGCCTATGCGCCGCTATTTGTTAATGTCAACCTTGATGCGCGGCAATGGAATGTTGACCTCATCGGGTATGACGCCCTGACCAGCTACGGTTCACCGTCCTACTATGTCCAGACGCTGTTCGGCCAGCACCACGGCGATGTTGTCGTTCCGGCTACCCTGACCGGCGACCAGCTCTTCGAGAGCGTGACGCGCGACACGAAGACAGGACAGGTTTACGTGAGGATCGTCAACACCGAGGACACGGCGCGGCCTGTCCGCATCACTTTGAACGGCGCAGCGTCAGTCTCCGCGAACGGGACGGCTTTCACCCTAAGTGGTGCCAGCCTCACGGATGTCAATACGATCACCGATCCCACCAAGATTGTTCCCATGACTGCCCCCGTTTCAGGAATTAGCCGTGACTTCACCTACACGGCTGCGCCCTATTCTGTCACGGTTTTACAGATGCAGGTCAACTAACATGCTTTTGACGTTACGGGCGCTGCCCTGTACCCTTATTGCCGCGGCAGTTTTATTTTCCGCTGCGGCGCCGCACCCGTCATTCGCCTGGACAAGCGATAACCGCAACGGCACGTTCACCAATCCCGTTCTGAACGGCGACTACCCGGACCCAGACATTATCCGCGTCGGCGGAGACTTCTATCTGGCGACGACAACCTTTGTGAGTGTTCCTGGCTTGGAGATATTGCACTCGAAGGACCTGATCAATTGGAACATCGTCGGTTATGCCGTGCCGACGCTGGACTTCGGCCCCCGCTATGATCTGACCGATGGCAGCGAGTACGCGCAGGGCGTTTGGGCACCCTGCCTGCGCTGCCATGACGGCACGTTTTACATTGTTGACAACATCCAGAACGCCGGCGCGGTCGTGCTGCGTGCCCGGAACCCTGCGGGACCGTGGAAGATGAACCGCCTTGATGCCGGCCTCTTTGACCCCGGCTTGATGTTCGACGACGACGGCACCCCACTTGTTTACAACGGCACCGGAGGCCACATTTCCGTCGCTGTGCTTGACCCCGATCTGCGCCGCGTCCTTTCCAACACCCCGGCCTTTGATTTGCCTCATCACGGGGGCGAAGGCTCCCATGCCTACAAAATTAATGGCACGTACTATGTCTTCAACGCCGTCTATGCCATGAACGCCACAATTGCCTGTTCCCGCTCGCAAAACCGCAATGGCCCCTTCACCAGCACCACCGTCTGCGCGAACAACATGCCCTGGCACGCCCCCCATCAGGGCGGCATCGTTCAGCTCTCCAACGGCGACTGGTGGGGCTTCTCGCTTGCCGACACCGGCCCTGTCGGACGCGCGATGTGGGTTGGTCCAGTGAATTGGAAAGACGGCTGGCCCTACTTCGGCGACCCTGCTGCGCCCGCGTTTCCGACAACAAGCTTGAAGCCAAAAATCGGGCTGTTTCCCGTCACCGCGCCGCCGGCCTCCGACAACTTTTCGGAGCCGAAGCTGGCCCTGCAATGGGAATGGAACCACAACCCGGACAACGCGAAATGGTCACTGTCGGCCCGGCCCGGCTTTCTGCGCCTGAAGACGGAGACCGCCCCCAACCTGACAAACGCGCGTAACACACTGACTCAGCGCACGGAAGCCCCGGTCTGCACCGGCGTCATCAAGATTGACACCAGCCACTTGCAGCCGGGCGACCGGGCAGGGCTGTGCCTGCTGGAGCAGCATTTCGGCTGCCTGGCCGTGTACAAAGATGCAGGCGGTCAGCGGATTGTGCGGGTGGAAAACAAGAACGGCGACCTCAAAGCTCCGTCTGAGGACATCACCGACACGGTTCCCGCCGTGACCGACACCACGCTCTGGCTGAAGGCTCGCTGCGACTTCAACTCCAACACGGCCCAGTTCTCTTACAGCGCCGATGGCCAAAACTTCACGCCGCTGGGCGGCGACTTTCCAATGCACTTCACGCTGGCGACGTTCCAGGGAGAGCGCTTTGGGATATTCGACTACAACCCTGCGGGAAGCGGCGGCTGGCTCGACGTGGATTATTTCCAAGAGGACAGCGCAGACCTCCCCGCAAGCCGCGCAGCGGGACAGAAACAGGAACCAACATGACATATTGCTGTAAAGCACTCGCGGCTCTTTGCCTCGCTATGCTGATTTCATCGGGGTCCGCCCGCGCCGCGAATCCGCCTGTCCCGACGCGCACGATTGCCGTGGATTATGCTAAAACTCAGGGGCCAACGAGTCAGGTATTCCGGCAGTGCGTGGGCGCAGGCCGGGCCAACGAAGGTCTGCGTGCCGACTGGCAGCAGCAGCTTGCCTACGCCCAGCGGACATGCGGCTTTCAGTATATCCGTATGCATGGCCTTTTCACCGACGACATGGGGGTCTACAGTGAGGACAAGGCGGGTCACCCCGTCTATAACTGGCAGTATATAGACCGGCTCTACGACTTCCTGCTCAGTATCCATGTCCGCCCCTTTGTCGAGCTGGGGTTCATGCCCAATGCCCTTGCCAGCGGGCCGCAGACTATCTTCTGGTGGCATGGCAATGTCACGCCTCCGAAAGACTACGGCAAGTGGCATGACCTTGTCGCGGCGGCGGTGCGCCACTGGACCGAGCGTTACGGCGAGAATGAAGTCAAGCAATGGTACTTCGAGGTCTGGAACGAGCCGAACCTGAAGGGCGGCTTCTGGACCGGCGACCAGTCGGACTATTTCAAGCTGTATGCGGCCTCCGCCGCTGCCGTCAAGTCTGTCTCGCCGCAGTACCGTGTCGGCGGCCCCGCGACCGCCGGCAACGCCTGGATTACCGACTTTATCCGCTACTGCGCCGATAACCATGTGCCGGTGGACTTCGTCAGCACCCACACCTACGGCGTCGGTCAGGGGTTCCTGGACGAATCAGGCAATCGCGGCACGGTTGTCAGCCGCGATCCAAACGCCGTTTCCGGCGACATGCGCCGCGCCCGTGCCGAGATTGCCGCCTCGCCCTTGCCGCGTCTGCCGCTTTTTTATACCGAGTGGAGCGCCTCCTACACGCCGGCGGACCCCATTCACGACAGCTACTTTGAAGCGGCGTATGTGCTGGACAAGATCAAAAACGCTGAGGCATCGGTAGATGGCATGTCTTACTGGACATTCACCGACATCTTTGAGGAGGCCGGCCCTCGTGCCACGCCGTTCCACGGCGGCTTCGGACTGATCAATTATGAAGATATTCTCAAGCCGGCCTTCTTTGCCTATCGGTTCCTGAACGAACTCGGCCCGATGGAGATGGCGAACCGCGACGCGGCATCTTTTGTGACTCGCGGCCCGCACGGCGTCCAGGCTCTCCTGTGGGACTTCACCATCACTCAGCCAGGCACGGAGAACGACCAGGCGTTCTATAAAGAGGACCATCCCGCCCAGGCTAAAGGCGGGATTGCGCTTCGCATCGCCCACCTGCCCACCGGACGCTACACTGTCCGCTGCACCCGTGTCGGCTACCGTGCCAACGACCCCTACGCCACCTATATGGACCTCGGCTCTCCCAGCCAGCTCACCCGCCCGCAGGTCGCACTAATCAAGCAGAAGAACAGCGGTGCGCCGTTTGAGACGCAGACTGTCGCCGTTGCTCCCAATGGCCTCTTCAAGCTCCGCTTGCCGCTGCGGGAAAACGACGTGTACTTCGTGACGCTCACTAAAGACACGGACCGAATTAAAGGAAACTAAAGACGATGACTTTTTCCAGAAAAAAACGCACCGGCAGCAGGCTTGCTCTCGCTGCCGGATTATCTCTTGCCTGGGCGGGAACCGCACTGCTGGCCGGGCCTCTGCCTGTCCGGGCGCAGGACGCCGGACCTGCACTCACGGCGGGAATGCAGGCGTATCGGGACACGACTCAGCCGCTGGCGGCGCGGATAGACAGCCTGATTGGGCAAATGACACTGGAAGAGAAAACCGCGCAGCTTCAGAACAGCGCCCCTGCGATCCCCCGTCTAGGCGTCCCCGCCTACAATTATTGGAGCGAGGGGCTGCATGGAATCGCCAACGAAGGAATTGCGACTGTGTTTCCCCAGGCCATCGGCAATGCCGCGACTTGGGACGTGCCGCTCGTCCACGCCATCGGCGATGTGGTTTCAACGGAAGCGCGGGCCAAGTTCAACGCAAAGGGAGTCGAGGGCGATCACGGCTGGTTTAATGGGCTGACCATCTGGTCGCCCAATATCAACATTTTCCGCGATCCGCGCTGGGGCCGCGGCCAGGAAACCTACGGGGAAGACCCCTACCTGACCGCCCGGATGGGTGTTGCCTTTATCCAGGGGATGCAGGGCGATGACCCGATATATTTGAAAGCGGTTGCCTGCGCCAAGCACTTCGCCGTTCACAGCGGCCCCGAACCGCTGCGCCACCGGTTCGACGCCCACCCACCGGAGCGCGACCTGTACGAGACCTACCTGCCGCAGTTCGAGGCCGCCGTGCGCGAAGGCCATGTCGGCCAGGTGATGAGCGCTTACAACGCCATCAACGGTGTCCCCGCCCCGGCGGACAAGTGGCTGCTGACCGACCTGCTGCGCGATCAGTGGGGATTTCAGGGCTATGTGGTCTCCGATTGTGACGCCGTCGGCGATATCGTCGGCGGCCATCACTACGCCAGCACCCGCGAACAGGCTGCCGCAGACGCCGTCAAAGCCGGCACCGACCTTAACTGCGGCGGCACCTATAGCGCCCTGGTCGTGGCCGTCCGCAGCGGGCTGATTTCCGAAGCCGAAGTCAACACGGCCCTGCGGCGTGTCCTGACGGAGCGCTTCCGGCTGGGCCTTTTCGACCCGCCGACCTATGCCTATGCGAAGATCACGGCGGCGGATAACGACATGTCCCAGAACAGCAATTTATCGCTGCGGGCCGCCCATGAGTCGATGGTGCTGCTGAAAAACAACGGCCTGCTGCCGCTGGACCCCGCCAAGCTGAGGCGGGTGGCCGTGATTGGGGCAAACGCGGACGATACCGAGATGCTGCACGGCAATTACAATGGGACGGCGTCGCACCCAATCAGCATCCTGCAAGGACTCAAAAACGGCTTCGGTACGGGGGTAGAAGTCACCTACGCTCGCGGCTGTCCGCTGGCTGTGAATGCCGCAGACACATTCGGCCCAAGCTCGCCTGAATACCAGCAAGCGCTGGAAGCGGCGCGAAATGCCGACGTGGTCATCTATGTCGGCGGCATCTCCGCGAAGCTGGAAGGCGAAGAAATGCGGGTGACCATGGTGGGATTTACAGGCGGCGACCGCACGCGCATTGAGCTGCCGCAGGTGCAGGAAAACCTTCTCAAGGCTTTAAGCGCCGTGGGCAAGCCTGTCGTGTTTGTCAATTGCAGCGGCAGCGCAATGGCAATTCCCTGGGAGACGGATCACCTGGCCGCCATACTGCAAGCCTGGTATCCCGGCGAAAACGGAGGCACCGCTGTCGCCGATGTCCTGCTGGGCCGCTACAATCCTGCCGGACGACTGCCCGTGACGTTTTACAAGTCCACGTCTGACCTGCCGGACTTCCAGGACTACAGCATGGCGGGCCGCACCTACCGTTACTACACCGGCAAGGCGCTGTTTCCCTTCGGCTACGGCCTGAGCTACACCAGCTTCTCCTACGGTAAGCCCAGCATCAGCGCCCAGCAAATCAGCCCCGCAGGCACGCTCCAGGTCACAGTGCCGGTGCACAACACGGGAGCGCGGGACGGCGACGAGGTTGTCCAAGTCTACGTCCGACACCTCAAATCGGCGGTTCCGCAGCCCCTGCACAGCCTCTGCGCCTTCCAGCGCGTGTCTGTTCCCAGCGGGCAGACGCGAACGGCAGCGCTGACCATCTCTCCCGCGCAGTTCCGTTACTGGGACGTCACCAAGAAAGCCTATGTGGTGGAGCCTGGCCGCTATGAGCTTCAGATCGGCTCTTCCTCCGCCGACATCCATGCCCGCCAAGTCGTTACCGTGACGGCAGAATAACGGCACACTCGCAAGACCCGCATCTCAGACCAATGAAAGACAGACTCGCTTATGAAGACGACCCTTTTCTGTTTGCTGCTTCTCGCGACTCTTGCTGCGAAATTCCAGAGGCCTGCCCAATGCCAGGCCGTGACCGCGACCATTGATGCTTCAAAAACCGGAGCGCCTATTTCCCCCTATCTTTATGGGCAGTTTCTGGAACATGCCGGCAATCTTATCTACACCGGTCTTTGGAGCGAAATGCTGGATGACCGTAAATTTTATTATGCTGTCCAGCCCGCGCCCCCGGTAGACCCCAACGCGAATCAGAACGGGTTAGGGGGCGGTCCCAGCCGCAGGCGCGGCGTCGGCCCAGGACGATGGAATCCTATCGGCCCGGTCGACTCTGTCGTCATGGACACGCATAATCCGTTCACCGGCGATCACACGCCGCTGGTCCAGCTTGCCGGTGCGGAGCCTCGCGGCATTCGCCAGACGGGGGTGAAATTTACCCAGGGGACACGCTACATCGGCCGTATTCAGATTGCCGGTGGTCCTGCGGCGCAGGTTGCCATCAACATTGTCTGGGGCGCGGGTACGAATGCCGTGCGCCAGGTCGTCCTGCTTGGTAACATGGAGTCGCGCTACAAGAAAATTCCCTTCGCGTTCCAGGCCGATCAGTCCGGCCCCGCCGTAGTGGAAATTGTCGGCACGGGAGCCGGTTCATTCCATGTTGGAGCCGTGTCTTTGATGCCGGCGGACAATCTCAGCGGCTTCCGTCCCGACTCAATTGCGGCGCTCAAAAGTCTGCATTCCGGCGTCTACCGCTTTCCCGGCGGCAACTTTGTTTCGGCCCATGAGTGGCGCAATGCGATTGGCGATATGGATAAGCGTCCGCCCCTCTTAGACCCGGTCTGGAATGCACTTCAGCCGAACGACATCGGCACCGATGAGTTTATGACATTCTGCAGGCTCATCGGCGTCGAGCCGTACATCGCCGTCAACGCCGGCACCGGCGATGCCTGGTCCGCCGCTCAGTATGTCGAGTACACCAATGGCGACGCCAGCACGCCGATGGGCAAAGAGCGGGCGGCGAACGGTCATCCCAAGCCTTACCATGTGAAGTTCTGGGGCATCGGCAATGAGATGTGGGGCATCAGCTACCAGTATGGGGCCATGAAGCCCGACCAATATGCGTTCAAGCAAAACGAGTTCGCAAAAGCCATGCGGAAAGTGGACCCGTCCATTGTTTTGATCGCCAGCGGCGCGATGCCGGACACGATGACAGGCTCCAAAGAGTCTCTGAGCTTGGGCAAGGACCTTGTTCCGCCTTATCTTTCTCCTGGAGACTGGGACGGGATGCTGTTCTCGAAATGTTTCGACGACTTCGACCTGCTCAGCGAGCATTATTACAACTACGGCCCGACCCATTTCAATCTGGCGGAGGGTCGTCAGGTCCCCAATGACCCCAACGAGCCAATCACAGACTGGATGCGCCGTCCGGCCAATCATGTCCGCCTCAAATACGAGGAATACAAGGAATACGAAAAGCTGTTCCCGCAGCTTGTCATCCATCCCAAGCCGCTGAACATTGACGAGTGGGCGTACACGCCCAACAACCGTTATCCCGTCTATCCGGCCCTCGCCTTTGTGTTCCAAGAGATGTTCCGGCACAGCGACATCATGCAAATGGCCGCGTATACGTTCGCGACATCTTTGCTTAATCAGGAGGGGGCGACCAAGTCACTGAACAGCAACGCGCAGGTCTTCAAGATTTACCGTGACCACTTCGGCACAATGCCCGTGGACGTTTCCGGCAGCTCTCCGCAGCCGAAGCCTACCGAGCCGCCCGGCGGTGAGCAGCCCGTCGTCAATGCCGGCAGCGACACGTTCCCGCTCGATGTGGTTGCTGCTTGGACAGCCGATCACCACGCGCTGACGGTTGCGGTCCTAAATCCCACAGATGCGGAACAGCCGCTCACGCTGAACATGACAGGGGCCAATCTCACGGGCAGCGGAACCCTATGGCGGCTGGCGTCCACCGAACCCGGCGGTCAGAACCCGGCCATCAGCAGCTCGCCCGTGGCTTCGGTTCCTAATTTACTCACGCTCCCGCGTTTCAGCGTGAGCATCTACGAATTTGCGGCAAGATGATTGACGTTCTTGTGCGCCGCTCAGTGCGTTCTCTTGATAGAGACTCGGTGTAGAAAGGTTTTCAGTAATGACTTTTAAGACTTCTCGTTCAAGCCTCGGCCTGCCCGCCGGCTTGCTTACGTCACTCCTCTTGGCTGCTGGCGTCACAGCGCAGTCCAGCCAGATGCCCACCCTCAAAGATGCCTACAAAGGCCACTTTTATGTCGGGGTTGCGATTAATGGCTCCGTTGCTACCGGTCAAGTGCCGAGATACGGAAATCGGACTCAGGAGCAGGTGGACAAAGACATCGCTTTAGTCAAGCAGCAGTTCAACCAGACTTCCCCGGAGAATGACCTAAAGTGGGAGTCTATTCAGCCGCGGGAAGGCGCGAATGGCTATAACTTCGGCCCGGCCGATGCCTATGTGGACTTTGGTGTCAAGAACCACATGTTTATTGTCGGACACACGCTCGTCTGGCATGGGCAAACTCCCGATTGGGTCTTCACCGGAACGGTTCCGCCGCCTGATGCGGCCGCTCCTCCTGCCCCCGGCGCGGCTAATCCTCCTGCCCAGACGCCGCCGCTTCCGGCCAATGGAGCGGCAGCAGCTCCGCCTAATGGAGCGCCCGCCAATCCGGGCCGCCGGTTTGGCCGCCGTTTCGGTTACACCGGGCCGCGTGCGACACGCGACGAGCTGCTTCAGCGGATGCGCGACCACATTTACACAGTCGTCGGGCGGTACAAAGGCAAAATCAAAGTCTGGGACGTGGTCAATGAATGCGTCGCCGACGGCGGGCCAAACCCTCTGCGGAACTCGCTGTGGCTGCAAATCATCGGGCCGGACTTCATCGCCAAGGCGTTCCAATACGCGCACGAAGCCGATCCCAACGCGATACTGCGCCTCAATGACTATGGGCTGGAAAACCCAGACAAGCGCCAGCGCTTTATCGCTTTAATTAAGCAGCTACAGGCGGAGAAAGTCCCAGTCATGGCGATTGGCACGCAAACCCATGTCAGCGTTTCCTCGCCGAGCTTTGCCGAAGAAGACCAGGAGCTGACGGACCTGGAAACCCTGGGTCTGCCTATCCACATCACGGAACTCGACGTGAACGGTGCTCAGGCCGGCCAGGGCAATGCCGGGGCGGATGTCGCAAACAACGGGGCGACCACGCAGGGCGGCCTCGTGAGTGATGCCGATCAGCGTCTCGCCGATCAGTACGCCAATCTCTTCAGAGCGTTCCTGAAGCACAAACAGGTAAAGGTCGTTACCCTGTGGGGTGTCAACGACGGCATTTCCTGGCGTGCCGCCGGCAAGCCACTGCTGTTTGACAGCAATGACCAGCCGAAACCCGCCTTTACTGCGGTAATCCGTGCTGCCGAAAACAAATCGGCAAGCGCGAAATAGCTTGGCGTTTTCCTTTGAAGAAAGGTTTCCATGAAAAAAATGTTTTTAGCGCTGGCGGCACTGCTCGTTTTCAGTGTCGGTGCTTCCGCGCAGGCTCAAAATCCTCCCGGAAACCACGGGCCGGATAAAAATTTCTATGTTTTTCTATGCTTTGGGCAGTCGAACATGGAAGGTTTTCCAGGGATTGAAGACCAGGACAAGGGGCCGGTGGACCCGCGCTTCCAGACGATGGCCCCCGTGGATTTCCCGGAACAGCAGAGGCAAATGGGGCATTGGTATCCGGCCATTCCGCCGCTGGCGCATCCTGGGACGGGCATTGGCCCCACCGACTATTTTGGCCGGACACTGGCTGCCCATCTTCCGGCGGGCATCAAGGTTGGTGTGATCAATGTCGCCGTCGGCGGCTGCAAGATTGAGCTGTTCGATAAAGATCACTACTCGTCTTATGTGGAGACGGCTCCGTCGTGGATGAAGAACACCATCGCGGCTTATGGCGGCGACCCTTATCAGCGCCTTGTGGACATGGCGAAATTGGCGCAAAAAGACGGTGTGATTAAAGGCATTCTTCTGCATCAGGGCGAATCCAATACCAACGACAGAGAGTGGCCGGGCAAGGTGAAAGGTGTTTATGACAACCTGATCAAAGACTTGAACCTCGATCCCAAGCAAGTGCCTCTGCTTGCAGGGGAAGTCGTCAATGCCGATCAGGGCGGCATCTGCGCCAGCATGAATGCCATTATTGACGATTTGCCGAAGACAATCCCAAACACCTATGTGATTTCTTCGGCAGGCTGCCCCTGCCGCGTCGACCATCTGCATTTCACGCCGGCCGGCTACCGAGAGTTTGGAAAGCGCTACGGAGAAAAGATGCTTTCTTTGTTGGGGTTTCAGAGCGTCACTTTCAACAGCCGGAAAGACCGCTTGATGCCTCGGCAGAAGATTACGAGAAATGTGAGGGGTTCAATGAGGGCAGATCAGGGGCTGCCACTGTCACCCACATGAACCCCTACCCCAGGCTTTCCTTTCTTTTAGGCAAGGGGCAGGCCAACCATACCCGTGCCGCTAGATGCCCCGTGCCGCTAGAGTGAGTGGCCGGTCAGCGGCGGGCGGGCGGTGGGGCTGAAAGAGACGTTCTGCCGGATGTCTAGCTGCACCCCGTCGTCTGTGAAGTGTGCAAGGAGCGTGACGGCGTGGGGAGTTTCACAGAAATAGGCTGTCAGGACGTAGGTGTCTTCGGCAGCCCAAGCGCCCTGTGCGCCCACCGGTCGCGCCCCCGACGCGCCAAAGGTCGTTGTCCCGCGCCGCCATGCCGACGCGCCCGCCTCAATCCGGTGGATTTCCCCGGCGGCCTGAACAGTCACAACTGCTCCGTCGGCATCAAAGTCCCACCGGGCAGTCTCTATCCGGTATTCGCTGTCGGCGTTCGTCTCAAAGGCATAAGTCCGGCCTGAAACGGACGCGGCACGCGGAGACTCGGCCACGCCTGCGGGCGCAGGCAGAGACAGCGCTGCGAGGCGTCGGCGGAGCGCATCCTGCGCCGCCGGATCCGCCGGCAGGACATCCGGCCCCAGCGCAGGCAGCAGATGCTCCCAGATTAGGCCGAGAATGCCGCCCATGTCGCTCGATCCTGCCGTGATCGCGACAACTGTTTCCTGTGCCGGCAGGACAACGCAAAACTGGCCGAACGCGCCGTCGCCCCGGTAAGCGCCGTGGCGGCAGCGCCAGAACTGGAAGCCGTACCCCTGCGCCCAGTCGCTGTTCGGGTCATCGCCGTTTGCGACCTGCGCGGACGTTGCTTCGGCCACCCACGCATCGGAAAGCAGCCGCGTGCCGTTCCATTCCCCGTTCTGGAGGTACAGGAGGCCGAACCGGGCGATGTCCTCGGTCGTGATGCTCAGGCCCCAGCCGCCGACATTGATCCCCTGCGGGCTGCTTTCCCAGGTCGGGGCTGTGATGCCGAGCGGCCCAAACAGGCGCGGACCGAGGAAATCCAGCAAAGTCTGTCCTGTCGCCTTCTGCACGATTGCCGAGACCAGGTAAGTCGCGCCGCTGTTGTAAACAAAGTGCGTGCCGGGCGTGTGTTCCACCGGCAGCGCCAAAAAGGCCCGGACCCAGTCGCCGTCCGCCGCCGCCCGCAGGCTGCCCGTCGTGTCTTGGTCATGCCCCGTGGACATGGACAGCAGGTGGCGCACGCGCATAGCCGCGAGGTGCGGGCCAGGGTCGGCAGGCGCCTCAGCGGGGAAGAAAGATAAAACAGCGTCATCAAGCGACAGGAAGCCCTCAGCCGCGGCCAATCCGGCGGCGGTCGCTGCGAAGCTCTTGGAAAGCGAGTACAGCATGTGCGGGGCCGTGGACTGATACGGGTCCCACCATCCTTCGGTGACGATCTGCCCGCGCCGCACCAGCATCAGGCTGTGCAGCCCCAGCGCCCGGCGCTCGGCGTCATCGAGGAAAGCAAGCACGGCGGCGGAGGGCAGTCCCTGCGCCTCCGGCGTGCTGCGCGGCAGGGCTTCTTTAGTTGCAGTTTCTTCGGTGGTCATCGGTGTCTCCTCAGATTTTGCCGCCGCCATCATGGCCGGCAGGAAGGGGTAAAAGTTTGACAAAAGCGTATTCGCCGCAGGGCAGCAAATCTCCTGTTTCTGGCACTGATAACGGCAAATGACTGCTGCCGCCTCATTGACAGAAGTGCAGCGATCCTCTATACTGGTAACACGATTGCACACGACGTAGAACTTTAGGATAGCGTGTCACGACAAGCATTATGATGACAATGGCTGATGTAGCGAAGAAGGCCGGAGTGGCCCGCTCGACAGTTTCACGGGTGCTGGGTGAGCATCAGGACGCGACCCTGCGTATTCCCCAGGCAACGCGCCAGCGCATCCTGGACGCCGCACGCGAGCTGGATTACCGCCCCAACGCTCTCGCCCGCTCGGTGCGCTCCGGCAAGTCCCGCATGATCGGCTACCTGGTCAATGCCCCCCGCTATGAACCCTATTGGAACACTCTCGTCGGTGCCTTGACCGAGGCAGAGCAGGAGGGCTTCACCCTCAAGGTGCTGTCGGTGACCCCCGAGACCTTTGCGGAACGGATTCAGCAGTGCATGGAACTCCGGCTCGGCGGCCTCATCGTGCGCGTCAGCCAAGACAAGATCCCTTTGTATGAGGAAGCCGGCCGCGCCGGCATCCCTGTTGTGACCGTGGATGAGGGCCTGCCGCAGCCCTTTGGCGTGCGCGTCACGGCTGACGATGCCCTCGGATGCAGGATGGCCCTTTCCCACCTGCTGGAATTGGGACACCGGAAAATCGGCTTTCTTTCCAGCGGCTTCCATCTTCCATTCGCGCGGCCTGCCCCGCCGCGCGAGCGTCTGTTCCTTGAAGCAATGGCGGCGCGAGGGCTGGACGTGCCGGACGGGTACGTGACGCACGAGACGATGCTGGTATACGGGCGGGAAGCCGAGGCAGGGCTGGACGTGTCCACGGCGCTGGCCGCTGCCGAGGCCCTGCTGAAGCACCCGGCGGGGCGGCCGACCGCGATCTTCTGCTGGCGTGATGAAGCGGCCATGATCGCAATCCGGGCCTGCCGGCTGTCCGGCCTGCGGGTGCCTCAAGACATCTCGGTGGTGGGATTTTCCGACATCAGCGCAGCCAGGCTGTGCGACCCGCCGCTGACGACTTGCGTGTCGCCCTGGGAGGAAATGGGCCGAACGGCGGTGCGCCAGCTGATACGCGCTGCCGCGGAGGGCTTTGATCCCTCTCCGCAGACATTTCTGCTCGCCAGCGGGTTTGTTTCCCGCCAGTCGAGCGGATTGGCTCCAAGATAGAAAGGAATGGTAAGCTTCAATGAAAGGGTTGATTATGGCCGCTCTCGGCCTCATTTCAGTGCTGGCCGTGGCGAGCCTGGCACCGAGCTTCGCGCAGGGGCAGCCTCCGGCATCAGGGTTTGATGACCACCAGAACATGATGGATCAGCTTGGGGTCAAGGCTTTGCGGCCCGGCCCGGACCCCAACAACCAGTCTACTTTTGATGAGGCCACCGCCAATCCCTACAAGGACACCATGCCGGATGTGCTTCGCCTAAAGAACGGCACAAAGGTGACAAAGGCCGGCCAGTGGCCCAAGCGCCGCGCCGAGATCGCCGAAGACTTCGAGCGCGAGGTCTATGGGCGTATCCCCAGGAATGTCCCCAAAGTGACTTGGGAAGTGACAGCGACCACTCTGGGCGACAGCGGCGGCGTCCCCATCCTGACCCGAACACTCGTCGGCCATGTAGATAACAGCGCCTACCCGCAGATTTCCGTCAGCATTCAGGCGAGCTTTACAACCCCCGCCAGCGCCAAGCGGCCGATGCCCCTGATGGTCGAGTTCGGCGGGTTCGGCAACTTTGGCCGGCGCGTCAGCGGCCCCACCTGGCAGCAGCAGGCAATCGCCCACGGCTGGGCCTACGGCAGCATCACCCCGACCAGCATCCAGCCCGACAACAACCAGCTGACGACGGCGGGGATTATCGGTCTGACCAGCAAAGGCCAGCCGCGCAAGCCGGATGACTGGGGCGCACTCCGGGCGTGGCAGTGGGGCGTCAGCCGGATGGTGGACTACTTCGAGGCGCATCCCGACACTCTGGTAGACCCGAAGAAAATCGGGATTGAAGGGCTGTCCCGGTACGGCAAGGCGGCGCTTGTGACCGAAGCATTCGAGCCGCGCATCGCCGTCGGCCTGATCGGCTCCTCCGGGGAAGGCGGCGCTAAGCTGCACCGGCACATTTTCGGCGAGGCGGTCGAGAACTTAGCCGGAGGCGAGTATTACTGGATGGCCGGCAACTTCATCAAGTACGGCGCTTCCGACCCGCTCAAAACCGCTGCCGACCTGCCGGTGGACTCCCATGAACTCATCGCCCTGTGCGCCCCCCGCCCCTGCTTTATCAGCTATGGAGTGGTGGAACACGGGGATGCCAAGTGGGTGGACGCCCACGGCAGCTTCATGGCCGAAGTGCTTGCCGGGCCGGTGTACCGGCTCTTGGGCAGGAAAGATTTAGGCACCCCCGGCGATTACTTGACCGATGTGATGCCCCCAGTCGGCCAGCGTATCGGCGGCGAGCTTGCCTGGCGTCAGCACGACGGCGGCCACGACGTCACCCCCAACTGGCCTGCGTTCTTTGAATGGGTGGGCCAGTACGTCCCGGCCCCGGAGCCTCCCAAGCCAGTCGCCGCCCCGGCAAGTCCGGTCGCTCCTGCGGTCTGACAACCCGAATCAACATCTCACGGCTCCGCCGCCAGATAAAGGAACCTTTTATGAAACGAAACGTGCTACTTACTCTTGTTGCGTGCGCCGTTTTGGACATCGCCGCGCTGAGTGCTGCACCTGCCCAGAATGCACCTGCCCAGAATGCACCTGCCCAGAATGCACCTGCCCCTGGCGGTTTCGGTCGCTTTGGCGGCGGCTTCCGCGGGTTTGGCCCGCCTCCCGGTCCCCCGGCACCCGTGCCGCCGGAAGTCACGATGCTTCGGCCCACAGCAGACGAATTGGCCCGAATAAACTCGGCCTTGCAGCGCTTCGTTGCAGCTTCGCCTGAAAAAGCACTGCTGCAAAAATATCAATCGCTCGTCACGGTGCAGGCCCCGCGCGACAACCCGTGTATCCGTCCTGCTGCCGGTATCCGGTTCCCGCGCCATCCGGCGTTTGTAGAAACCGCCAGCACCGGCGACTTTGATATGCTGTTTTTGGGTGACTCCATCACCGATTGGTGGAACCTGGACCAAGACCAGAACGGCAATGTCGGCGGCAAGGCCGTCTTTGCGAAATACTTCGGCGATCAGAAAGTCGCCAACTTCGCCGTCGCCGGCGACACCACTCAAGGCGTGCTGTGGGGCCTTCAGAACGGTGAAGGGCAGGGCCACAAGCCCAAGGCCGTCATGATGATGATCGGCACCAACAACAGCGGCGGAGACTCCGCGCCGGAAATCGCCGAAGGAGTCGGCGCGGACGTTTTGGAGGCCCGCAAGGACTTTCCCGACGCCAAGATACTGCTCCTGGCGATCTTCCCGCGCGGGGCCGGCCCCGCCGACCCTGCGCGTCTCAAGTGCGAGGAGGTCAACAAGATTATCGCAAAGCTGGATGATCAGAAGCATGTCTTCTTCCTGAACCTCAATCCCAGCTTCCTCAACCCCCAGGGACAGTTGGTCGGCTTCCGCCCCGATAACCTGCACCCGGTGGCAGAAGGCTACGAAGCTTGGGCGTCCGCTGTCGCCCCCATTCTTAAAGGCTGGGTCCGGTGACGCCAAACGATGGAAAGAAGAGAGCACTTTATGCGCGGCAATAAACGACGTTCGGGAGCGTTCTTCCAGTTTCTGGCAGCCTGGATTTTCGGCATCGGGTTAGCGCTGGCGCTGGGAACTTCCCCGGCGGCGCTGGCACAAGGGCCGGATGACGGCAGCGGCGCATTCCACACCGGTCACTACCGGGACCTTTTTGCCGAACAAGGCCACACGCCGGCGGAAACAAAGGCGAAAATTGACAAAGCCTTTCAGCAGCTCTTTCACGGCGACCCTGTAAGCGAGCGCGTCTACTTTGAGGCGGGTTCAAATGCGAACGGGCCGCTGGCGTACATGACCGACTGGGCCAACAATGATGCCCGCACGGAAGGCATGAGCTACGGCATGATGATCGCCGTACAGATGGACAAAAAGCGTGAGTTCGACGCGCTGTGGAACTGGTCCAACACCTACATGCTGATCACCGACCCAAAAAACCCAAATGTGGGATACTTCGCCTGGTCCATGAACACGGACGGCACCCCGCGCTCCACCGGCCCCGCGCCCGATGGCGAAGAATACTATGCGATGGCGCTGCTGTTTGCGGCGCGGCGCTGGGGCAATGGTCAGGGCCTCTACAATTACCAGCGGCAGGCCGAGAGAATCCTGCACGGCATGAGGCATCATCCGGTGCTGACCGAGACGGGTCCGTTCCACATCCACCCGGATGACCCGCCGTTCGTGATGGCGCAGAATTCCGCGCCGTTCACCAGCCCGAACACGACGGAAGACCGGCAGGCGCAGGCGGATTTGGCGATTGAACTTAAGGGAGAAGGCAAAACGCCTCCCGGTCCCGCCGCGCCGCGGCGCTTCGGCAGGGGTCCCGGCACGCCGCGCCCCGTATCGGCCGGACCAATGGTGGACGAGGAGCGCCGCATGATCCGCTTCGTGCCGGATGTGGGACCGGGAATGACTGACGCTTCTTACCATCTGCCTGCGTTCTATGAGCTGTTCGCACGCTGGGGGCCGGCGGACGACCAGGAATTCTGGCGCGAAGCCGCCGGGGCCAGCCGCGACCTGTTCGCCCAGGTAACGGGGCCGAACACCGGACTCTCGCCGGACCGCAGCAATTTCGATCTGTCGCCTGCGACCGATTGGGACGGGCAGCATCCTGTCCCGTTCAGCTATGACTCGTGGCGCACGGTCAGCAACTGGTCGGTGGACTATAGCTGGTGGCATAAAGACCCACGGGAACGGGTACTCAGCGACCGCATCCAGAAGTTTCTAATCGGCCAGGGTATCAGCACGTTCGCCGACCGCTACACGCTGGCCGGCCAGCCGCTGTCTTCGCGGCACTCTACAGGCATGGTGGCAGCGGCCACCGTGGGCGGCCTAGCCGCGACTTCCGGGCCAAACGAACGGGCTTTTGTGGAGGAGCTATGGAGGACGCCAGTTCCGGTAGGCGAGCAGCGCTACTTCGACGGAATGCTTTACCTCATGAGTATGCTGCATTGCAGTGGAAACTTCCGGATTTGGGACACGAAAACTCCATGACGCTCAAGGCTCTGACGCTCAAGGCTATGACGCTCAAGGCCATGACGCTGATTGTCGGCCTGACCCTTCTTCTCCCGCTGCTGGCCGGAACCGCAGTCCGGGCGGAAGACGGCTCTCGCCTGTGGCTGCGCTACGATCCGCTGCCGGTGCAAAGCATTGGCGCATACAGGACACATCTCACGGCGCTCGTAGTGCCGGGCCACTCGGCGACGCTTGGGGCAATCCGCGCGGAGCTTTCCGCCGGCTGTGCCGGGCTGCTGGGCGGCCCGGTCCCGGTCACGGCGGCAGCGGACCGGGACGGCGCGGTGCTTGTCGGAACGCCGGAAAGCTCGGCAGTTATTGCCGCTCTGAAACTAGATGGGCCGCTCCAAGCGCTTGGGCCGGAAGGGTTTCTCATCCGTTCTGTGAAGATCGGCCCGCACACGGCGACGGTGATTGCATCAAACAGTGAGATTGGCGCTCTTTACGGCGCGTTCCACTTTCTGCGGCTCGTGCAGACGATGCAGCCGATTGACGCCCTGAATGTCAGCGACAGGCCCCGGCTCCGCCTCCGGGTGCTTGACCACTGGGACAACCTTGACGGCTCGATTGAGCGCGGCTACGCCGGGCGCTCTTTGTGGGACTGGAAGGCGCTGCCCGAAGCCGTGTCCCCACGGCTGCGCGACTACGCGCAGGCGAATGCCTCTCTTGGGATTAACGGCTCGGTTCTCAACAACGTCAACGCAAGCGCCCAGAGCCTGAGCCGCGAGTATTTAGTCAAGGCGGCGGCAATCGCAGACGTGTTCCGGCCTTACGGCGTGCGGGTCTACCTGTCGGCTCGTTTTTCCGCGCCCATTGATCTGGGCGGGCTGCCGACCGCCGATCCGCTCGACCCGCAGGTGGCGGCGTGGTGGAAGGCCAAAGCCGACGAGATTTACACGCGCATCCCCGACTTCGGCGGCTTTCTGGTCAAAGCTAACAGTGAGGGCCAGCCGGGGCCGCTCACCTACAAGCGCAGCTATGCCGACGGTGCCAACATGCTGGCGGCGGCAGTAGCGCCGCACGGCGGCATCGTGATGTGGCGGGCGTTTGTTTATGACGCAAAGCCCGGCTCCGACCGGATTGGGCAGGCATATGACTCACTGAAATCGTTTAATGGACGGTTCGCCCCAAACGTGCTTCTTCAAGTAAAAAACGGGCCGCTGGACTTTCAGCCGCGCGAGCCTTTCCACCCGCTTTTTGGGGCGATGCCTCAAACAGCGCTCATGCCTGAAGTGCAGATCACGCAGGAGTATTTAGGCCATTCAAATCATCTAGTCTTCCTGGCCCCGATGTGGCGGGAGTTTCTGGACTCGGATACATACGCCAAAGGCCCAGGCTCGACAGTTGCGAAAGTGGTGGACGGCAGCCTCACCGGCCAAAAGCTCACCGGGATTGCCGGGGTAGCGAACACCGGCTCGGACACCAACTGGACCGGCCACGATTTCGCGCAGGCGAACTGGTATGCCTTTGGCCGCCTTGCCTGGAACCCCGACCTCCCGGCGCGGCAGATCGCCCAAGAGTGGGTCCGCATGACTTTCACCCAGTCTCCCCCGGCGGTGGAGGCCATTACCCGCCTGATGCTGGGGTCGCGCGAAGCGGCTGTTAATTATATGACGCCGCTTGGCCTGGCCCACCAGATGTCGGAAGGCGACCACTACGGACCGCAGCCGTGGGGAGTGCCGGAGCTGCGGCCGGACTGGAAC
The DNA here is from genome assembly GCA_964243345.1 of uncultured Armatimonadales bacterium. Classification (GTDB taxonomy): domain Bacteria; phylum Armatimonadota; class Armatimonadia; order Armatimonadales; family Capsulimonadaceae; genus JANXMY01. Next base: position 16,388 of record CAXTER010000027.1, on the reverse strand, counting down.
CCGCCTTACTACAACGGTGCAGATGCCGTGGGCCTCGGCTTCGACCGTACCCCAACCGGCAGCAATGCCGTGAGCCAGTATTATCCGCCGGTCCGAGATCAGTTCGCCGACTTGGCCGCCTGCCCCGAAGCATACCTGCTCTGGTTCCATCATGTGCCGTGGGACCACCGGATGCGTTCGGGGCGGACGCTGTGGGACGCGCTGTGCCTGCACTACCAGTCTGGGGTGGACTGGGTGCGAGCGGCACGAGTGAGCTGGGAAGCCCGCTCCAGGGACATTGACCCACAGCGACACGCCGCAGTGGCCGCGAAACTCGCCATTCAGGAACACGATGCCGTGTGCTGGCACGATGCGTGTCTTCTCTACTTCCAGACCTTTTCGCACCGCCCGTTCCCAGCCGGCGTGGACAAGCCGCAGCAGACATTAGAGAAACTCAAGGCCACAAATCTTCTGAGTGAGGATGCGAAACGACAGCAATGAAACGAAGCAAATTGGTGAAAGTGTTTTCGGCTGTACTCAGCCTTCTGCTTTTGTCCCGTGTGGGTCACGCACTTGGACAAGCGCAGTATGTGGAAAGCACCCCCCGCAGCGGCAGCTTCGCCATCGCCCAAAACAAACATGCCGCGCCCCTAGTCGTAGATGCCGGCGACTGGCCGGGCGTGGTGCGGGCCACGCACGACCTTCAGGCGGATGTGAGGCGTGTCACGGATGTCACGCCCGTCTTGACGCATGACGCGGGCAGCCTCGGCGCAAGCGCGATTATTGTCGGTACCCTCGGCAGGAGTGCGCTGATTGACCGGCTGGTGCGGCAGGGAAAGATTAACGCCGCCCCAATCAGCGGCAAGTGGGAGTCGTTTCTCATTCAGGTTGTGCCGCACCCGATGCCGGGTTTGGCAAGCGGGCTGGTCATTGCGGGCAGCGACAAGCGCGGAACGATTTACGGCATTTATGACGTGTCCGAAGAGATCGGCGTTTCTCCGTGGTACTGGTGGGCGGACGTGCCGACGCGGCACCGGGACGCGCTGTTTGTCCGGCCGGGGCGCTACGTTCAAGGGCCGCCGGCAGTCAAATACCGAGGCATCTTTATCAACGACGAGGCTCCGGCGATGTCCGGCTGGGCTTACGAAAAGTTCGGCGGCTTCAACCACAAAATGTACGCCCACATGTTCGAGCTGCTGCTGCGGCTCAAGGCCAATTATCTTTGGCCGGCCATGTGGGGGCATAAGTTCGATGTGGATGACCCGGAGAACCCGCAGATGGCCGACGCTTACGGCATCGTCATGGGTACGTCGCACCAGGAGCCGATGATGCGTTCGGACCAGGAGATCAACGACGACATCAAGTCCAAAGGGCCATATGACTACGCGCAGAACCGCGACGCGATTGACACGTTCTGGCAGGGCGGCGTTCATCGGGTCAAGAACAACGAGAACGTCTACACGCTTGGGATGCGCGGCACCGGAGACACCGCCATCAACGCCAAGCCGGACCAGATCATCTCGCTGCTGGAGCAGGTCGTCACCGACCAGCGGCAAATTCTCGCCCGTGAAGTCAATCCCAACGTCACCCAAGTGCCTCAGATGTGGTGCCTTTACAAAGAAGTGCAAGGGTACTACGATCAGGGCCTGCGCGTCCCCGACGACGTGACACTGCTTTGGAGCGACGACAACTTCGGCAACCTGCGCCGCGTGCCGACGCCTGCTGAGCGGAAGCGGCGCGGCGGCGCAGGCATCTACTATCACTTCGACTACGTGGGCGACCCGCGCGACTACAAATGGCTCAACACCGTCCCAGTCGAGAAGGTCTGGGAACAGATGCACAACGCGCTGGCGTATGATGCCCGGCGCATTTGGGTCGTCAATGTCGGCGACCTCAAGCCGATGGAGCTGCCGATCAATTTCCTGATGAGCTACGCTTGGAACCCGCAGCGCTGGCCCCAGAACCGCCTCGGCGACTTTACCCGGCTTTGGGCGCAGCAGCAGTTCGGGCCGGAGTATGCGCCGCAGATCGCCGACGTACTTGAAAAATATACCAAGTACAATGGCCGCCGCAAGCCCGAAGAGATGGACTCCGAGTCTTACAGCCTGACGAACTACCGGGAAGCAGACCGCGTCTTATCCGAATGGCAGGCGCTCACCGATGAGGCCCAAAGCATCTCCGGCAAGCTGCCGTCTGATGAGAAAGATGCGTTTTATCAGCTCGTCTTGTACCCGGCGAAGGCGTCGGGCATCGTCACCCAGCTTTATATTGCCGCCGCGAAGAACCATTTGTACGCGCGGCAAGGCCGGGCAAGCACCAACGTGATGGCAAACCAGGCCGATGCCTTGTTCCGGGAAGATGCCCGCCTCGCCGACGACTACAACCACACCATGTCCGGAGGCAAGTGGGACCACATGATGGACCAAACCCACCTCGGCTACACGTTTTGGAACGAGCCGCCCCACAATAATATGCCCTCGCTGACCCGACTCGATGTTCCCGCCGCTACTAGCCTAGGCGTCGCCGTGGAAGGCTCAGAAGCCGCCTGGCCCGGTGCAGAAACACCGGCGGCGCTTGCGCCATTCGATCTGCACGGGCCGCCGTCCCAGAACATTGAAGTCTTCAACCGGGGTCAGGCTGCTTTTGGGTACACGGCAACGCCAAGCGTTCCCTGGATTCGGGTCAGCGCCCCGGCCGGAACAGTGGGTTCCGAGGACCAGCAAGTCAAAGTCGGCATCAACTGGACACAAGTTCCGATGGGGGCCAATTCTGAAGGAACAGTGACTGTCTCAGGCGCGGGCAGCGCTCCGGTGATTGTTCGCGTGAGCGCCGTCCGCTCCCTGCTGCCGCCCGCCCTTGGCGCCGGGACCTTCGTCGAGTCGCAGGGCACTGTCTCGATGGAAGCGGCGCACTTTACCCGAAAGGTGAACGCCGGTCCTATCGGGTGGACAGAAATCCCGAACTACGGGCGCACCCTGTCGTCCATGACGGTTTCCCCCGTGACTGCTCCAAGCATGATGCCTGGAAAGAATGCTCCGTGTCTGGAATACCAGATGTTCCTTTCGGATGCCGGTCCGGTGAACGTCATTGCTATCCTCGCCCCATCGCTGAATTTTGTTGCCGGGCGCGGCCTGCGCTACGCTGTTTCGCTTGACGCAGGGCCGCCGGAAATCGTGGACATTATGGCGCATGAGACCCATTCAGCCTGGCAGAAGTCCGTGATTGACAACTGCCGCACCGCGGCAACAGTACTGACGGTGGACCGGCCCGGCGTCCACACGCTGAAGTTCTGGATGGTGGACCCCGGCATCGTGCTGCAAAAACTGGTCGTGGACCTCGGCGGCGTCAAGCCAAGCTACCTGGGTCCACCGGAAAGCATTAGACTTAGAGGAAGCCATTGAAAAACATATTACAATTTTGCCTGCCGCTCCTTGCCTGCACGGCACTCGTCGGCCTGCCACTCACTGCCCTTGCGGACAAGGCTCCGCATTGGGTGGGAACTTGGCAGACTTCGCCGCAGCTTGTCGAGCCGAACAACCTTCCCCCTGCTCCCGGACTGACCGACACGACCCTGCGCCAAGTTATCCATGTGACATTGGGCGGACGGCAAATCCGGGTGCTGTTTTCCAACGCTTACGGGAGCGCCCCCCTGTCTCTTCTCAGCGCCCATGTCGCCGTGTCGGCGGGCGGCAGCGCGATCCGCCCCGGCACCGACCGGGCGCTGACCTTCCACGGCGCAGCCTCCATCACCATCCCTCCCGGTGCGCCTATGCTTTCCGACCCAATGGATTTCCCGCTGGCCCCGCAGTCCGACCTGGCGATCACCGTCTACGTCCGCGACCCGACCTCGCACGTCACAGGCCATCCGGGGTCGCGGACTACGTCTTATCTGGCTCCGGGGAACGCTGTCTCTGCCCCGTCCCTGCCGGACGCGCTAACGGTCGCGCACTGGTACTACTTATTCAGCGTAGACGTCATGGCGGACCCGCACGCCGCCGCCGTCGTCACTCTGGGCGACTCGATTACCGACGGGCGCGGGTCTACCACGAACGGCAACGACCGCTGGCCGGATGCGCTGGCCCGGCGACTGCGGGCGAACCGGGAAACAGCGGATGTCGCGGTGCTGAACGCCGGAATTGGCGGCAACAATCTGCTCCATGACGGGCTGGGGCCGAGCGTGCTGGCGCGTCTGGACCGGGACGTACTGGCGCAGCCGGGAGTGCGGTGGATGATTTTGTTTGAGGGCATCAACGATTTGGGGGGACACGCGCCCGCGCAGGACATCATTGGGGCTTACGCGCAGGTTGTCGCACGGGCGCACGCACGGGACATCCGCGTCTACGGGGCGACAATTACGCCCTGCGGCGGGTCCTTTTATGCGTCCCCGGAACTCGAAGCGGCGCGGCAGACGATCAACACATGGGTACGGACGAGCGGGTCGTTTGACGCAGTGGTGGACTTCGACGCGGCGGTGCGCGACCCACAGGACCCCTCCCGTCTGCGCGGCGACGCGGACAGCGGCGATCACCTGCACCTGAACCCGCTGGGCTACCGCCGGGTAGCCGATGCGGTCGCCCTCAGTCTGTTTCAGTAAGGTTTCCCATGCCGTTCATGCGCCCCTTTTTCAGCAATCTTATCTTGTTGAGCATGCTATTCGGCTACTGCGGCCAGCAGGCAGACATCGTCGCGCACAAGGCCGGAACTGAGCGCGTCCGCCATAAGACGCTCGGCCAGACGCGCCGCCCTCTCTGAAGCGGTTCCTTCTTCTAATAGGCCGGCGCTGTGCTGTTTCAGCAGCGCCGTAACCCCTGCCGTGCCGAGCATGGCCTGGCGGTCTTCCCCGATGTCCGTCAGGCCGTCCGTGAAGATCGCAATGCTGTCGCCGGGGGACAGGCGGACCGTCTGCTGCTCAAACTCGGCGTCCGCTTGAATCCCCAGCAGCGGGCCGGTGTAGCCAAGTTCTTCCACGTCCCCGGTCGCCGCACGCCACACAAGCGCCGGTTCCTGGCCGCAGTTGACGTAGGTGAGAGTTCCCGCATTCTTGTCAAAGGTGCCGACAAACAAAGCCGCAAAGCCCGGAAGCAGGTTCTGGTTGATGACCAGGCTGTTCAGGCTCCCGACCGCGCCTTTTACGGTGCGTCCCCGGTACAGCGCGTAGCGCAGCATGTTCCGCAGGGTGCCGGTCTGCGCCGCCGCTTCCAGGCCTTTCCCGGCGATGTCCCCCACCACCAGCGCCGTGCAGCCGTTTTCAGGGCGCGACACGTCGGCGAAGTCGCCGCCGACGCCAGCTTCCTCCCAGGCGGGCTGGTAAAAGAACGCGACCCCCAGGCCCGGCGTTTCGCGCGGCAGGTCCGGCAGCGGCGTGGCCTGAAGCTGGGTTGCAGCTGTCTGTTCGCGCAGACGCCGGGAATGCAGCGCCGTACCGTCCCGGATGATCTTTGCCAGCGAAAGCAGCGCTCCCTGGTCATCGTAGAGGGCCATCATGGTGCCGCTGCCCCAAAACCTGGAGCCGTCTTTACGCAGATGCCAGCGCTCGTCCAGCGCCCGGCCTTCGGCGGCGGCCTGCGACAGCTCGGCGGCGGGAACACCGGCGGCCCGGTCTTCCGGCGTGAAGATAATCGCGCCGGATTGGCCGATTGCCTCGGCAGGCGAGTAGCCCATCAGCTTCTGCGCCCCGACGTTCCAGCCGGTGATATTACCTTCCAAATCCAGCGTGAAGATGGCGTAATCGTGGACACCTTCAATAATCTGCCGGTAGCGCTCCAGCTCGCCGAGCCGCCGGACGGTGTTGTCGCGCAGCAGCCAGCGCATGGCGGACGGCTGCCCCTGGGCGTCGCGGATCAGCGCGGTGCGGGCCACAACGCTGACAGCGGGACGCTTACGCGGCTGAAGCTTGAGATCGTGTTCCTGCGCTTCGGACGCCGGCCCGCTCCGGCTGCTGGCCTGCTTGGCTTCAGTCAGCCCCGTGTGGAACGCCAGCCGGTCTTCCGGGGCCACAAAGACGACCAGCGGCTTGCTGACAAGGCTGCGGGGGCCGAGGCCGAGCAGGGTAAACGCCGCCTGGTTTGCTTCCAGCACGACGCCGCTTAAATCAGTCACGAGATACGGGTCCGGGGCGAACTCAAAGAGGTCACGATAGCGCTGGCGCTCGGCTTCCAGGGACTGACCCGCCGCGCCGAGGGCATCGTTTTGGACGCGCATTTCTTCTTCGGCGACCATCAGCTCTTCAATGGTGACGCCAAGCTCGGTCATCATCGAGTTCAAAAGACGGGGGGCGGGCCGGTCCTGCTGCACTTCGGCAACAATGCGTTCAAGCTGGCTGTGCACCTGCTGGGAAAGCCCGCTGAGAGCTTCGTCTCGTTCCTTGTCAAATCTCATGGTGTCATCTCAATCTTGCCGGATGAAGGCGGAGCGGAAGAAGTCGTGCTTTATTATATCACAAGATTTTAACTAGCAAACATTGGCAACAAGTAATAAGCCTTTGCAAGCATGTCGCAAAAGCAGAAGAAGATGAAGGAGGGGGGGGGGGTAAAAACTCAAGAAAGACAAGCAAAACTCAGCCGTCTGAGCGGCGGCGCAGGCGCTTTCCGAGGTGGATTTATGGAGTTTGATCCACTTCGGCATTTGCTTGGATCATGCGCTCTATAGTATCGGCGTGGGCCTCATCCACTTGCGCTTTTTCCTCAAAGCGCTCCGCCGTGAACGCAGAGCCGCGTCCCCGCGCGTCGCGGGCAAGCTGACGTGCCAGCCGGGATTTGTCCCGCAGGCTGCGGGCCGCGTACCAAAGCGACTTTTCGATATTCTCCGCCTGCTCGGTAAACAGCGTCGCGCCCGACATGACATGGCCCGTGTGGCAGCGGAACCGAACCAGTGTCCCGGCGTTGGTTTGCCAGAGCGAGCCGCCGCATTCAGGGCAGGTATAAACTGTCAGCATTTCATTGCGCTCGCCTTGCTCCTGAGCGGCGATGTTCTCCTCCACAATTTCTTGGGCGGGCGGCGTCTCGTCTGGCATAGGGTCTCCTTTTTGTTCCTGTAACAGCTCTTGCTCGTGCGGCGATTGGGCGAGGCGGAAGAGGACAGGTCCCATTTCTGAGACGGGCAAAACGTAATCGACGGCGACATGCTCTAAAGCGCTTTTCGGCATCGAGCGGCTCAGGGCTTCTTCCGGGTCCTGAATCAGCACAACACCGCCTGCCGCCTTAATTTCCTGAAGCCCAGCCGTGCCGTCGTCCAGCATTCCCGAAAGCAGAATGCCGGCGACGCGGGGGCCGTACACGCGGGCCGCCGAGGTAAAAAGCGGATCAATTGCAGGCCGTGAATAGTTGACGCGCGGGCCAAGCGACAGGCGCACCGCGCCGTCGTCCACCAAAAGATGATGGTTAGGCGGGGCGACATAAACGCGCCCGTTTTGAAGCGGCTCACCGTCCTGGGCATGAGCGGCGGGAAGCGCTCCGGCGCGGCTTAGGATGTCGGGCAGGCTGCTTATGGCATACGGCGGGACATGCACCGTCACCAGGACCGCAGCAGGCAGGTCGGCAGGCAGGCTCGCAAACAGCCCCGTCAGCGCCTCGATGCCGCCGGCGGACGCTCCAATCACAATAATATCCTGTCCGGCCATTCTGTTTTCCCTCGCTCCTACTCTGCATCGGCTGCCGCTTCGAGAGCTATATTCCCACTCGCGCCCGATTGGAACCCCAGCGATTTTGCGGCCTTCGTTTTTGGGATACAATCCGGCTTGGGGTACAATTTGGCTATGAACGACTTATCGGTAGACTCCGCGCCGGGCAGGACGCTCTCGGATGCAGCTATCAGGTGCCAGGCAGACTGGGGCGAGCTGGCCCTGACAGAGCAGCGCTGGCTTTCGCCCGGCGAAGTGGACCGACCGGCGCGAAGCAGCCACTTTATCTGCCTCAATCTCGGTGCGCCCTGCACGCTTTGGCCGGAGCCGGCGAGGCACGCGCCGGCGCGGCATCAGGGACGCGGGGATGCCCTGCTTTTGCCGGCAGGTCAGCCGCTCCGCGGCCGCTGGGACATGCCGGCGGATGTCCTGCACCTTCTTATCAGCCGGGCGCTGGTGCAGCGGACGGCGGCGGAGATTGGCACGGGCAATGCGTCCGGAGCGCTAAGAAGCCGCTTCGGTGTCCCTGACCCGCACCTGCTGCATCTGGGGCTGGCGCTGCGGGCGGAAGCGGAAACCGGCGGCGCGGGCGGAACGCTGTTTGTGGACAGCTTGGCGACGGCCCTGGCGGCGCATCTGCTCCGGCATTACGGCGACGCGCCGATGCGCGAAACCTTGACGGCGGGCGGTCTGTCGGTTTCAGAGATCAGCCGCGTCAAAGAGTATGTGCGCGGTCACCTGGATGCCGCTCTGTCGCTTGCCGAGATTGCCGCCGTCGCCGGCTTCAGTCCGTTTCACTTCGCGCGGCTGTTCAAGCAGGCCACAGGCGAGACCCTGCACCGGTTTGTGACGCGCTGCCGCGTGGAAGCCGCGCAAAGCCTGCTGCGCCGGAGCGAAATGTCGGTCGGGGAGGTTGCCGGCAAGGTCGGGTTCGCCCAGCAAAGCCATTTAGCCCGCCATTTCCGCCAGGCCGTCGGCCTGTCCCCATCGGCGTTTCGCCGTCAGTCCTTGTTTTAATCGCACGATTCTGCTCAAATGCCGCAGGAATGTGACCGACAGCGCGGCCCTTTTTGGCTTATACTCTCGGTGGCGGTCTTCATATGAGGCAGCAAAAAGAAGGAGAACGAGAAAATGGCAGAGAAAGAGATGACAGAGAAAGAGATGGCAGAGAAAAAAGCAGCGCTTGTCACCGGCGCGAACAAAGGCATCGGCAAGGAAATCGCCCGGCGGCTGGGAGCGTCGGGCATGACGGTCTTCCTCGGCGCACGCGACGATGCACGCGGCGCGGCGGCGGCGGAAGAATTGTGTGGGGAAGGCATCGACGCCCGCGCGGTGCGCCTAGATGTGACCGACGAAGCGAGCATCGCCGAAGCCGCGCATCTGATTGAAGCGGATTGCGGCCACTTGGACGTTCTCGTCAACAACGCCGGCATTGCCGCCGACACCGGGCCTGCCGGCGAAACAAGCTTAGACACCCTGCGGCGCACCTACGAAACCAATGTGTTCGGCGCATTTGCAGTCACGAAAGCCTTCCTGCCGCTTTTGAAAAAGTCCGGCGCAGGCCGGATTGTCAACATGTCCAGCGGCCTCGGCTCTTTGACCCAGAACAGCGACCCGAACTACGAGTATGCGTTCGCCAAGCCGCTGGCGTATAACTCGTCCAAAGCCGCCCTGAACATGATGACGGTCATCTTTGCCGCCGAGCTGAAAGACACCGGCATCAAAGTCAACGCCGCCGACCCCGGTTACACGGCTACCGACCTGAACCGGCACAGCGGCTCGCGCACGGTCGCGCAGGCGGCCACGGAAGCCGTGCGCCTCGCGGCCCTGCCGGATGACGGCCCCACCGGCGGTTATTTTGACGAAAACGGCCCAGTTCCCTGGTAGAATACTAACAGAACAAACGACGAGAGTATTCCGAGACCATGCTTGCCGACCCGCTGACCGATGAAACATTGGCCGTTTTAAAAGACCGCCTCGCCGCAGGCGTCAAAGCGACACCCCTCTGCATTGCCGTTATCGGCTGGCTGTGCGAGACCCCCACCGACCCGGCCATCGCCGAAATCCGGCGCAACGCCGAGGGGCTGGTCTGGCTGCGCCTGTCCGATGAAAGCCGGATGGAGCCGCTTTGCTCGTTTCTGGAGTTTCTGTCTCAGGTCCGCATCATCAGCGCCTCGCTTCAGATGACCGAAGAACAGACACAGCACCTTGTCGCCTGGACCCGCCAGCGGCTCGGCTAGGAACCTGTAGCTAGGAACCTATAATGAGGCGCGTAGGGGCGAACCTTGTGTTCGCCCCTGCTTGTTGTCCGCCCCTGCTTGTTGTTCGCCCCTGCTTGTTGTCCGCCCCTGCTTGTTGTCCGCCCCTACTCCTGCTTCGCCAGCCAATCGGCGTAATTGGGGCGCGGCAGCTCAAACAAGTCCGTCGTTTTAACATACCAGCCGCCGCCGTGCATCCGTCCGATGAGGTCCAAAGCATCCGCCTTGACGTGCATCTTCTCGCTGTCCACAAACTCGTCGCCGATGTGCAGGAACACGACCTGCCCCAGCACGATCTTGTTGTCCCCCACTTCGACCACAGAATGCAGGCGGCACTCTAAGCTCACCCGCGCCTCGGCCAGACGCGGCGCGGCGACCCGCGCCGACGCCGCCGGGGTCAGCCCCGCGTGCGGCAGCTCGCTTTCCCCTGCCGGGAACTCAATCGCGGACAGGTTCATGGCGTCGGCGAGTTCGTAATGCACCAGATTGACCACGAACTCGCCGGTGCGCTCAATGTTTGCGCGGGTATCTTTGGCCGTCCCCGGCTCTCTGTTGCCGACCCCCAAAACAACTGTCGGCGGACTGCTGCCGATCATATTGAAAAAGCTGTACGGCGCAGCATTCACCCCGCCACCGACGTCCAGCGTAGACACCAGCGCAATCGGGCGCGGAACCACTACGCTCGCCAGCAGTTTATACGCCTGCCCCGTGTCCAAAGCCTCAATGTCAAATTCCATAGGGTTCTTTCTGAAAGAGGGGCAGACACGGGGGCCTGCCCCTACATGGTGGGGAGCTATTTGCTGGGGACGCGGTGGCGGAGGCGGTCTAAGGCGACGGCGGCGATGATGACGATGCCGATGATGATCTGCTGGACGTAGGCCGGCCAGCCCATCTGCTGGGAGCCGTTCCGCAAAAGAGCCATGATCAGTGCGCCCAAAAGGGAACCCAAGACCGAGCCTTCGCCGCCGGACAAAGAGCCGCCGCCGATGACCACGGCAGCGATGACGTCAAGCTCCGCCCCCACGTCTACGGTCGGGTCGCCCTGAGAGAGTCGCCCGAATTGAAGCGCTCCGGCCAGGCCGAAGAACAGGCCGGCGAGGGCATAAATGACGATTTTGAGGCGGTCTACCGACAGGCCGGACAGGCGGGACGTGATTTCATTGGAGCCGATGGCGACAATGTAGCGGCCCAGCACGGTCTGGCGCAAAATAATTGCCGTGACAATGCCGAGCGCCAGCGTAATCCACACCCCCGGCGTCACCAGCAGCCAGGCCGGGTCCGGGAAAGTCGCCGCGAGGCTGGAAATCCAGCCGCCGGACGCGCTCACTGCCTGCTCATTCGCCAGCCAGCTTGCGATGCCGCGCAGGACTCCCAGCATTCCTAAAGTCACAATAAACGGCGTCACGCGCAGCTTGGTAATCAGCGTCCCGTTGACCATTCCCGTCAGGCCGCCCACGGCAATCGCCGCCGCCACGGCGAGGGCCGGCGGGACGTGTTTGTTGATGAGAATGGCGACCACGACGCTGGTGAGGGCAAAGACCGAGCCGACCGACAAATCAATGCCGCCGCTAATGATAATCAAAGTCATGCCCAGAGCGCCGAGGCCGACAATGACGGTCTGGGTCGCCACTTGCCGGAAGTTGTCTAAACTGAGGAATGTCGCCCGAATGGACGACTGCGTGGAAAACAGAATTATGACCAGCGCCAGGCCGATGAACGGCCCCAGCAGGGCCAAAAGCTGCTGCCAGGAGCGCGGCGAAGGGCTTGTTTCCGGGTCTTCCGGCATGGTGCGGGTTGGCGAGCTGACACTCATGGGCGTTTCTTTCTGGAAAAGCTAGGACCCGGCACTGGAAGTGCCGGTCTACTGGTGAATGAAAGTATGCCGCAGACGGCATTACTGCGTCTCTGCGCCGCGACTGAGGAAAGCATGATGCCAGTGGCATTGAGTCCCGCAGGGACTTTCATTCACCAGTAGACCGGCACTTCCAGTGCCGGGTCCCTTCCTGTTACTTCAAATACTGGTCAATCGGCGGGTTGAGATATTCCTGCATGTCCGGCTGGCCCGCATTGGCGGCGGTTGCCAGGGCGACGCCCGTATCCACGCTTTTCGGGACTGCTTTGCCCTGCACAGCATCAACAGCGGTGGTGACGCCCACTTCGCCCATCTTGAACGGGTTCTGCACCACCAACCCCTGTATCTCCCCTGCTTTGAGCGCAGTGACCAAATCCGGGGCCGCGTCAAAGCCGACAAACTGGATTTTCCCCAGCAGGCCCGCGTCTTTCAGGGCCAGCCGCATTCCGCGCGTGTTGGTCTCGTTGGACGCGAACACGCCGTTGGTCTGCTTGCCGTACCGGGCGAGCAGGTTTTGAGAAGTCTTGTAGGCGGTGTCGGTGGTCGGGCCGCCGTACTGGTTGGACGACAGAACCGTGATGCCGGGATACTTCTTAATAGCGGTCAAAAAGCCCGCTTCCCGCGCTTCGGTGCTGGCAGACCCCTGGGCATAGGCCAGCACAACCACATTGCCTTTGCCATTTAAAAGCTTGCCCATGTCGTCGCCGGCCAGCTCGCCGCCGTGTTCGTTGTTGGTCGCGCAGAACGATGAGTAGGCCGTGCCGCCAAGCGATGAGTCAATAATGACCACGGGGATTTTGCGGCTGACGGCATCCTGCACCGGCGTCATCAGCGCGGTCTCGTCGAGCGGGGCCAATACCATGCCGTTGACATGCTGGGTGATGAAGGTCTCCACAATGTTGACCTGGCCGTTGCGGTCGTTTTCTACTTCCGGGCCTTTCCACAGCACGTTGATGTTGGTTCCCTGCTTCGCCAAATCCGCCTGGGCTTTCATCGCCCCGGCGTGAATGGACTTCCAATATTCGTGGGACGTGCCTTTCGGGATGACTGCGATTTGCAGCGTCTGGCCGCCGCCGCTTTGCGCTGCCGGAGCAGGCGCTGCCCCGCCGCTGCCACTGTTCGAGGCCGTGTTGTGCTGCCCGCAGCCCGTGAGTAGGGCCGCGAGGCCGGCGGCGACCCATAATTTGCTTGTGTGTGTGCTTCTGTGCATGGTTGCTCCTTTGTGGTTGCTCCGTCATTATTCAAGAACAGGCCGCATTAACGGCAGGACAAGGGGGAGGGCGAACACAAGGTTCGCGCCCTACATTCTGACCTGTGCAGCCCATCCCCGCAGGGGCGAACCTTGTGTTCGCCCGGTGCGTTTCGCGTTCGCCCGGTGCGTTTCGCGTTCGCCCGGTGCGTTTCGCGTTCGCCCGGTGCGT
>CAXTER010000027.1:0-3160 GCA_964243345.1 uncultured Armatimonadales bacterium | reverse complement strand
TTCGCGTTCGCCTACCCCGCCAGCGCAAGCTGGCCGACTTTTTCCTGCGTGGCCTCATCGCGGGACAACTGCCCGGCGATGCGCCCGTCGCGCACGACCACAATCTGGTCCGCCATGCCTAAGACTTCCGGCAGCTCCGACGAGATCATTAAAATGGCGACGCCCTGCGCGGCCAAATCGTTCATAATGCCGTAAATCTCGCGCTTGGCCCCGACATCAATGCCGCGCGTCGGCTCGTCTAAAATCAGCAGCTTCAGCGGCGTTTCCAGCCACTTGCCTAAAACGACTTTCTGCTGGTTGCCGCCGGACAAGTTGCCGACCCGCTGCTCCACCGACGGTGTCCGCACGCGCAGGCGCGAGACGCTTTCTCTCGCTTCCGTGCGCTCCGCGCCGCGCTGAACAAATCCGAGTTTGGAGACTTTCTTAAGAGAAGCCAGGGAGATGTTTTCCCGCACCGACAAACTCAGCACGACGCCCTGTTCTTTGCGGTCTTCAGTCACGAAGCCGATGCCTGCGGCAATGGCATCGTTTGGGGAACCAGGGTGGAACGGGCGGCCATTTAAGATCACTTCGCCGCTGCTCCATTGATCCGCCCCGAACAGGCAGCGGGCGATTTCGGTCCGGCCTGAGCCGACCAGCCCGGCCAGCGCGACCACTTCGCCGGCATGAACCGTGAAGCTGATATGGTCTAAGACGCCCCGGCGGCTTAAGTGTTTGACTTCTAAAACTGGCCGGCCCGGCGCGATGACGACTTTGGGATAAGTTTCGTCTAAATCCCGTCCAACCATCAGTTTCACGACATCGTCCCGGCTGATTTCGCCGACGGGCGCATGACCCACAATTTTGCCGTCGCGCAGCACCGTCACGGCGTCCGCGATTTGGAACACTTCATCCATCCGGTGCGAGATATACACGATGCCGATGCCCTGGGCTTGCAGACGCCGAATCAAGCGCCATAAGTTTTCCAGCTCGTGGGCGGTGAGGGTTGCCGACGGCTCATCCATCGCCAGCACCCGCGCCCGGCGGCTGGTGGCTTTGGCGATTTCCACCATCTGCCGCTGGGCGACGGACAAATGGCTGACCAGCGTGCTCACATTGAGGGTCATGCCCAAATCCGTCATCAGCGCGGACGCTTCCCGGAGCATTTTGCGCCGGTCGATCCAGCCGGGCGCAAGGCGCGGCTCGCGGCCCAGAAAGATGTTCTCGGCAATGGAAAGGTGCGGGGCCAAATTGAGTTCTTGGTAGATAATGCCGATGCCAAGCTCCATCGCCTGCTGCGGGCTGTGGATGTCCACTTCCCTGCCGTCCAAGAGAATGGTCCCGGCGTCGGCTTTCACGGCTCCGGCCAAAATCTTCATCAGCGTCGACTTGCCTGCGCCGTTCTCGCCCATCAAAGCCAGCACTTGTCCGGGCTGAACCGACAGCGAGACATCATCCAAAACGCGCACGCCGGGAAAGGATTTGCGAACGCCACGCATTTCCAGGATTGGCTTGGCGGCAGCGGCAGGAGATTGGTTATCAGGAGTCGTCGCATTATCAGGCATCAGGGACATGTCTGCCAATTATACCCGCGCGGCTCGTTTTCCTGCTTTTTTGCCGCTTTTGCACTTTCTGTCCCGTGCAGGCCATGACGGGTTGCGTTCTTCCGGGAGCCTGTGTTAAGATAGGAATGTCTTTGCCGGATTTCCGGTCTGTGCAGAACCTTATGAGTAACACAAGTAGGCCAATTCACGACAGCGCTGCCCCAGACTTCCTGTTTCCGCTGCAAAAGCGAACGCGAAACGAAGCAGTCACGGCGCAGCTGACGGAACTCAGCCGCCTGAGCCGCAGCGCGGTGTTGCGGCAAGCCCACGAAACTGACCCGGACCGGCGGCTGGCGCGTGAAACACTGGTCGCGCTGGTGCGCGGCTACGAGCGGGCGGGAGACACGGACGCCGCCGATGCCGTGCTGGAACTGCTCATCCAGCGCGTCGGCCCTGCGCTGGGCAGAACAGTCTCAAGCTGGGCTGGGCTAACCTCGGAAGACAAAGCAGACGCCCAAAGGCAGATGATTGTGCAGATTTGCGAACAGGTCGGCAGCCTCCATCCAAGGGCTGAGTTCTGGGAATGCAATTTTACTTTTTGCTTCAACAAGCGATTGATTACGCTGTGGCGCAGCTTGACGGAACGCAAAGTTGCGACGGTTTCCGCAGAAATACAGAGCCACAACGGCGAGACGCTGAACCGTTTAGAGCAGCAGCCCCACCCCGCCGATGCGCTGGCTGAGATAGAATTGCGCGACTTGGCCGCGCTGGTCAGCGGCGGCAGCGCCAAAAAAGCCCAAGCGATCCTGCTGAAAACGTCCGGCTTTTCCGACGAAGAAATCGCCGCGCGAGTAGGCATCACTAGCCGGACGCTTCGCAACTGGATTACCGAGGCCCGCGCCGCCTGGCTGCGGCAAAGGCGGCAGGAAGAGCAGATATGCTGAGAACAGAAGAAACAATGGAAGACGTAGACGACGTTCTGCTGACGTTTTCTGAGGCCCGCGAGGCTGCGCCGGACGACAAAACGCTGCTGCGCTTCTGGACAAGCCGCTACCCGCAGTTTGCCGACGAACTCATCGCCGTCGATTACGCCCGGCTGATGACCGGCATGACGCTCACAGACGCGCTGGAAGACGGCCCGGAAGATGCCGAAATCACGGCGCTGGGCCGGGAAATCATTGCCAAAAGCCGCCAAGCGTCAAGGCCGCCGCTGACCAGCCTGGTTTCAGATGCTGCCGCGCGGGGCCTCGACGCCGGGGCGATGGCGTCGGCCCTGCGCCTAGACCGCCTGCTTTTAGGGCGTCTGGAGCAGCGGCTTTTAGATGCCGCCACACTTCCCATGAGCCTCATTCGGCAGATCGCCCAGCTTCTGGGGCGCACAACGGACGAAGTCGCCGCCTACCTGCGCGGCGGCCCGCGCCTTGCCATACAGGCCCAGTACCGCGCCCGCCGTGCGCCGTCTCTGTCGTCTGAGGCGATGCGGCCAAGTTTCGCCGAGGCGCTGCGAGGTGGGCAGAACATGAGCGAAGACGACCAGGCGTACTGGCAGTCTGAGGTTGACGCGGGCGTGCTGGGGGAGTAGGAGACCTCACCCCGCCGCTTGCGGCGACCCTCTCAAGAGACCTCACCCCGCCGCA
>CAXTER010000026.1:0-58008 GCA_964243345.1 uncultured Armatimonadales bacterium | reverse complement strand
TTGTCATCGTCGTTTTGGTGTCGTTACGCAGTAAAAACGTGTGGACAATCGGCTTTTCGTCTGACAAAGAGCGCGTGGGGAAGTTCCAGTATGCTGCGTCGGTGCTGACCGGAACCGTGCCGGAACCCGGCACAATTGAGAGCGCCGGCGGCGCGGCAGAAGCGCGGAGCGCAGACAGCAGAAGCAGCAGAACGGCAAAAAGTCGGGGCAGTCTCATAGCCACAGTATAGCACTTTTTTAGAGACGGGGAAGTGAGCAAACGAAATCAGGTATGACAAGCGTTGACAAACAAAAAGCGCCGGGTATAATGTCTGTGCGCCGCCGCCTACTCCGGGGTCGTCCAATGGCAGGACCGCAGTTTTTGGAGCTGTTTATCGGGGTTCGAATCCCTGCCCCGGAATCGCCTTGCTGCGTTTCCAATTCGTCACGTTCGCAGATCACGCTTACACACTGGATGGGTACAAGAGCATCATGGATACAGAGTATTTCCGTGCGGATGATGTCATCACGCTGACACAGGGCGAGTGGCAGGAACTGGTGTCGTCTATCCAAAACTTGGTTCAAGCCAATAGCGCCTTGCTGCAAACCGTCTCCGAGCTGATGGCCCAGCGCAACCAGGCCATTTCCCAGCACCCTACTCCCGCGCATCCGACGCCCGCCCCCGACCCTTACGACCTTCGCACTCTCAACCACCTTTTGACTGACACTCCTTAGCAGCATCCCAAGATTAACGTCCCAAGCCTCTACCCTCTGTGCCGCACAGGCCCGGATACTGTTCCCACAGTGTCTGGGCTTTTTTGCGAAAACCTAAGATTTGTATGATTTATGAACTTGGAAGGAGTTTCATGGGTTAGACCCGAATAAGGCGGGGAATATAAAACCTGACATACCGACACAAATATGGGCCGGCTGACATAGAGATCGGCCCAAAGGGAGCGTTTGCATGGAGATCGCGATTGTTGGCCTCGGACGCATGGGCATGAACATGCTGGAGCGGCTGGCCGCAGACGGACACACGGTTTATGGCTTTGACACCGATGCGGCGAAAATGCCGGATGTGGAAAAGCGCGGCGGCAAAGGGGTTACCGACCTCGGCGAAGCGGTCAAAAACCAGCAGCAGGACCACAAAGTGGTCTGGATCATGGTCCCGCAGGGCAAGCCGGTGGATGAAACCATTGAAAAGCTCCGCGGCGTTTTGTCTGAAGGCGACATCATCATTGACGGCGGCAATTCCTACTTCAAAGACACGGTGCATCGGGGCAAGATGCTGGAAGAGCATGGCATCCACTACTTGGACTGCGGCACGTCCGGCGGCGTTTGGGGCCTCAAAGAAGGCTACTGCCTGATGTACGGCGGCAACCCCGACGCCGCTAAATTCTGCGAGCCGGTCTTCAAGACGCTGGCCCCAAAAGACGGCTATATTTATACGGGCGCTTCCGGGTCGGGCCATTACGTCAAGATGGTGCATAACGGCATTGAGTACGGAATGTTGCAATCTTACGGTGAAGGCTTTGATATTCTTCATGCCAGCGAATACAAATTAGATTTAACGGGCATTGCGTCGGCCTGGCGCTACGGCAGCGTGGTTCGCTCCTGGCTGCTGGATCTTTTGGTACTTGCATTCCAAAGCGACGACAACCTGCAAAAAGTGCGCGGCTACGTCGAAGACTCCGGCGAAGGCCGCTGGACGATCCAGGAAGCCATTGACCACAATGTCCCAGCACCGGTTATTACGGCATCTTTGTTTGAGCGGTTCCACTCGCGCCAGCCGGAGAACTTTGCGGCGAAAGTTATTGCTTCCCTCCGCAATGAGTTCGGCGGCCATGCCGTCCAATCTACCGATAGCACCGTTCATGCGACCACAGGCTCCGGTGAGTCGGCGGTTTACAGCGGAACATCCGACAGCACGGCAGATCAGATCCAGCCCGGCGCGTCCGCTGCTGAAGTTGCAGAAGCGATTGACTCAGCAGACCCGGCGACTGCGGTGGATCCTGCCGCTGAACCGGCAAAGGGATAACAATTTCCCTTGGAGAAACTGTGGGCAAACTTACACGGCGGCAGTACGCATTTTCCTGTCGGCATGATGATTGCGTCGGTGCTGTTTGATGCGCTGGCGTATTTCTTAAACCGGGAACCGTACAAACGAGATTTGCACGCGGCCGGGTTCTACACGCTGCTGCTCGGCGCGGCAGGCTGTTTTGCCGCCGTGCTGTCCGGCTTGGCAATCTCCGGGTGGAAGTTCTTTGGCGCGGGAACGCTTGCCAAACACCATGACTTCGTTTGGCCCGCATTTGGCCTGATGATCGCCCTTGCCGTTTGGCGATTGGTCGTGCGGGGTGATGCAACGCGCCCTGCCTTTGGAATATACTTGGCTTTCGCTGCGCTGACCGCCGTGCTGATGGGCGCGGCGGGCTACTGGGGCGGCGAGTTGACGGGCAGTTAGTTTTTAGGAAGCTGAGAAGTATTGGCGAGAGAACTTAGAGGACTAATTGCTGGCCTTGCTGCCGGCATTGGCGTTGTCGCCGCGTCTTACGGCGTGTCTGCAATTGCCGTGCAGGGGCAAGCCGGCAAAACGGTCGCGTCGGCAAAGCCTGTTGCCGCGCAGCCGGGCGTCAAGCCGGCTTCCACCCAGCTTGTTGCGTCCGGTGCGGCTCTCTATAGCTCGCTGGCCTGTGTCGGCTGCCACGGCGCACAAGCGCAGGGCGGCGGCATCGGCCCGACCTTGCACCACTTGGGCGACCCGGACGCCAAAGTGTATCGCAACATCGCGAATGGGTTTGCCGGGCGGATGCCGGCCTACAAAAATCAGCTCAGTGCGGCTCAGATTAACACGCTTGTCGCTTATATTCAGTCTCTAGAATGATTTTTGCTGTTAATTAAAGTGACATTTTCAAGAGTAACGGGAGTTTTCTATGACCATGCAAATGAACGCGCCCAAACCGGCGGAACAAGCGAAACCGTCGGACGAGGCCGCGCCTGACCCGCTTCTTATCGAGAAGCCGATTCCGCCCTGCTGCCTTGTCATCTTCGGCGCAACCGGAGACCTGACCCACCGCAAGCTGATCCCCGCGCTGTTTTCGCTGGAAGCGCAACACCTACTGCCGGACCATTTCAAGATTATCGGCTTCGCCCGGCGCGAGTTTTCCGACCATTCGTTCCGCGACGAGCTGCAAGGCTCGCTGCAAGAGTTCGCGCCTGATCTTTGGAAAGAAGGGCAGGATGCTTGGCAGCGCTTTTCCCGCCGGGTCGTCTTTCACCGCTCAGATTTTGACAACGCCGCCGGCTTTACTTGGTTGAAAGAGCGCTTAGACAAGTTTGACCAATCGGAAGGGACGCAAGGCAACCGCCTGTACTATTTGGCAACGCCCCCCTCCACCTACTCTACGGTCATTCAGCAGCTCGGCAAGTCTGGGCTTGTCAAAACCGGCACGGACAAAGACAGTGCCGGGTTTACGCGCATTATCGTCGAAAAGCCGTTTGGCTCGGATTTGGACAGCGCCAACGCCCTGAACGAACAGCTTAAGCAGGTCTTTGATGAAGACCAAATCTATCGCATTGACCATTACTTGGGCAAAGAGACTGTCCAAAATATCTTTGTCTTTCGGTTCGCGAATTTGCTGTTTGAGCCGCTGTGGAATTCCAAATATATTGACAACGTGCAGGTGACAGTCGCGGAAACTGTCGGCGTCGAGCAGCGGGCCGGCTACTTTGACCATGCCGGCGAGCTGCGGGACATGGTGCAGAGCCACGCTCTGCAAATGCTGGCGCTGATTGCGATGGAGCCGCCGAACACGCTGAATGCAAACGACATTCGCGACGAGAAAGCAAAAGTCCTGCGGGCCATCAGGCCGATCATGGGCGATGACTGCGACAAATGCGTCGTGCGCGGCCAGTACGGCGCAGGAAAGCTCAACGACAAAGACGTTCCGGCGTACCGGGATGAGCCGAATGTGCCGAAGGATTCGGTCACCGACTCGTTTGTTGCTCTGAAGCTGGAAATCCAGAACTGGCGCTGGGCCGGTGTTCCGTTCTATATCCGCGCCGGGAAACGGCTCCCGGAGCGGGTCACGGAAGTCAATGTCACGTTCAAAGACCTGCCGACAGTGCTTGTCGCCACTGCCGACAACAAGCCGGAAGAGCCGAACGTCATCACGATCCGCGTCCAGCCAAACGAAGGCATCTCGATGCGGCTTGGGGCCAAGCCGCCCGGCCAAAAGACTGTCGTTCAGCCCGTAGACATGAACTTCACCTACGGCACGTCCTTCGGCCAGCGCATACACGATGCCTATGAGCGTTTAATCATGGATGCGCTTCTCGGCGACCCGTCGCTGTTCACCCGCGATGATGAAGTGGAAGCCGAATGGGGCCTGATTACGCCAGTCCTGAAAAACTGGGCCGAAAATCAGCCTTCCGCTCTGCCGAACTATGCCGCCGGAAGCTGGGGACCCGAAGAAGCCGACAAAATGCTGACCGACTCCGGCCGAAGCTGGTGGAACCGCTGACAAAAGCGCGGCAGCCGAACATCCATAGGGCGAACACAAGGTTCGCGCCCTACATGATTGGGATATAGTAGTGGCGAATCTCGTATTCGCCACTAATTGGAGGAGTGACAAAACATTATGCCTACAGTTGCTATTGAAGGCCGGGACGCGTTTGAGGTTGAGAGCGGCAAAAAGCTGGTTCTCGCCATCGAAGACTCCGGCTACGACATCCTGCACCGCTGCGGCGGCATCGCCCGCTGCACTACCTGTAAAGTCCATTTTTTGAGCGGCGAGCCGTCCGAAATGGTCGAAGCCGAGCGCGAGACATTGGAGGAAGACGGCCTTTTAGGCCAGTACCGTTTGTCCTGCCAAGTGCGCGTCACTCAGGACATGACAATTGACCCGCCCGACCGCGCCGGCGAGCGCGGCATTCCCGCCGGTGAGCGCCCGGAAGATTAGCAAGCAGTTATCGGCGTTCAGTCCCGTAGGGACTTTCATTCCATAATAGCCCGGCACTTTCAGTGCCGGGTTCTTTCTTGTGAGGAGTTCTATGACCGACAAAAAAGTGGCTTTGCTGTATGACCCCACCGTGCTGGAACACCGTCCGCCGGAAGGACATCCCGAACGCCCGGCGCGGGTGCAGGCCGTCATGGACCTGCTTCAGCAGTCGGGAATGCTGGAGCGGCTGATACGGCTGCCGGTGACACCTGCGACGCGGGCGCAGCTTGAACTCGTGCATACGCCGGAGTATTTGGACTTTGTGGAGCAGGTTGTGTCCGAGGGGGGCGGCTACTTGGACGCTGGGGATACTGTGGCGTCTGCGGGTTCCTGGAAGGCGGCAACAGCCGCCGCTGGGGCAAGTATCGGCGCAGTGGACGCCGTGATGACCGGCGGCATGGACGCAAGCTTTGCCGTTGTGCGCCCGCCGGGACACCATGCGCCGCCGGACCAGGCAATGGGCTTTTGCATTCTCAACAATGCTGCCGTCGCCGCCGCTCATGCCGTTACTGAGTACGGCCTGTCGCGCGTTCTGCTGGTAGACTTCGACGTCCACCACGGCAACGGCACACAGGACTGCTTTTATGGTTCGCCGGCTGTCCTGTACTTCTCCACGCACCAATCACCTGCTTATCCATTCACCGGCGCAGTAGAGGAGACTGGTGAGGGCGCCGGCGCTGGTTACACCGTCAATGTCCCTCTGCCGCCGGATGTCGGCGAAGCGGGCTTCTTGCAGACGTTTGACACCATCCTGCGCCCATTAGCCCGCCGCTTCCAGCCGGAGATAGTGATCGTTTCGGCAGGGTACGACGCCCACTGGCGCAACTCTCGCTATGTGCAGGGCATTCGGGAGCGCCTGACCGTGCGCGGCCTGGCGGCGCTGTCTCAAAGTTTGCAGGAGATTTCCGATGCCCATTGCCCCAGCCGTTTAGTAGGTATCCTCGAAGGTGGATACGAATTGGAAGCCCTCGCCTACGGGGTGCTTGGGACCCTGCGTGTCTGGCTCGGCGACACGGCGATTGACGATCCGCTCGGCCCGCCACCGACACATGCCCAGGAACCGGACATCACGGCACTGCTGGAACAAGTCAAGCGGGTGCATAGGTTGTAGGAACCCCCGTTTCAGAACCCTCAATTGTTTGCCACCAGCACCGAGCGCGGGAGACTTGGCGCAGGTTTGCCGAACAAAATGAGTGCATGGGGAACAGGGCGGCTGGGGATTCCAGGGGATGTGTGGCCGGTCACAAGAATTTTCTTGCCATAAACTAAAGAGGTACTGAAGCCGGAATCCAGCAGGACTGCTTCTTGCACGCCTATTGCTTGCAAGGCCACGGCCAGGTGAGATGATGGGGTGACATAAGTGGTTGCACCGAGCGCAGGGCGGCCATCCGGCAGCAGGCAAAAGAACGCGCGGCGGCGCGGGTCTTCGGCATCGTGGACTTGAAACGTATCAATTTTGGCGCGGTCGGCAGCTTTGCCATTATGGACCAGCCAGACGCCGCCAAGAAACACATCCGTGAGGCCCGGCAGCCAGGACTCTAAAGCCGCCTGTGTCTGCATTGCGGCCGGGTCATATGGAATAAGACGGGTCTGCGTTTTAGACAGCAGCACGAGAGGCCGCCCGACCAGCAGCTGAGTCCGGTCTTCGGGATTGAAAACGGCTTTTGTTTCGTTGCCGCATAAAGATGGGCCAATTAGCGTATTGTCGGTGCCGGCAACCGTGGCATCCACGAAGTAAGTCCCGTTCAGGCCCGCCTGCGCCCCGGCTTCCTGCACCATCTCATCGACGCCCCGGCGCAGCGCAGCGCGGCGTGTCTGCGGGATGCCGCCTTCAATCAAGATGAACGGAACACCCTCTTTTCGGGCCTGTATGACAAGAAGCGGCGACTGCGGGTTGGCAAGATCAGTCCCCACCTGCGCGTCACGCAGGGCCACTTTCGGCACGCTCGGCAGTGCGGCTAGGGCAGCGGAGGGAACCGGAGCGGAGGAAGCTGTCAGATGCGGCGCTGGGACAAAATACGCGGCGGCGCTGCCGAAAACTCCGAGGACAAACGCGGTGCTGATCGCACGCAGAGCAGTCCACTGGCGCTCCCGCAGAGACTTTCTCGCTTCGAGGGACTTCTTGGCTTGTGATTGCATTGACGCTAGTATATCTTAGGAAACATATTTTGTCAAGGCTGATGCTACAAAATAGCAGAATAGCATTATTTTAGAATGTTAGACCTTTGACCTGGATGCCTAGGCCCAGGCTGCGGGTACGGAAGTTGTAAGATAGTACCGGGGTAAAGCCGCGCAAAGAGGGGCCAAGCGCCGCCTGATAATCAATGACCCCGCCTCTGACTAGGTCGTATCGAATGCGCCCCGCCGCAACCAGGCGAGAGTTTCCCGTCTGGAACCGCAGGTCAAGCTCGCGCGTTGTGTCCAGCACATCAAAATTAAATGGCGAGCTGCCGCTCGTGGCACTGGCAAGGAACTGGATGCCGACGGCGGAAACGTCGGAAAAGTAGTGGTTGACAGCGACATTGATCTGGTCATAGCGATACGCCGACTGGCTGCGGCTGTAACTGTTAGTGGTCACAGCAACGCTCGGCAGCAGGACGGTATTTGGGGCAATCAGTATCGGGCGGGTCGCAAGACCCGCCTGGGTTTGGGTGCGCCGGGCGGTCGTGCTGTAAGGGGCTATCGACAACTGCTCACGGTACTCGCCCACCGTTTCCTGAGCCTCAGCGTACAAGACAATATGCCGCAGATAAGCCCGGAACGACTGCGGATCGCCCGCGATGGGAGCGCTTGGAACCGGCGAAAGCGGCACGTTGCCGCTGAGTGTTACTTCCGGGAGACGGCTGACATACAGGTCGTTGCGAAGGTTCCCACTAGCGGCGACATGCGTGGACAGGTTTTCCGCAAGATACAGGCCGCCATGCGAGGGCGCATTGAAAAGCTGGATCGGGTCCGGGTCCGGCAGGAAGTCCCGGAACCGCAGCGGATCGCCTTCCGGCAGCGGACCGGGCAGCACGGTTGCCGCCGCCCGGATACGCCCTAGCAGCGTCTGCGGACCGGTGTCCGGCACGGCAGCAGGCTGCCGGCGCGGCGGCTCGTACAGAGTTTGAGTGCTGGTGACGACTGCTTGAATAGTCTGACGTGTCGGCAGCAGCACTTGATACCGGATCGGCAGCCGCATGATCCGTGTATCACTGCCGAAGGCAAGGAACGTGCCGTAGCGTGAGGAAACGCCGACAGTCGGCAAGGCAAGATGACGCTGGCTGGAACCGCTGCCTTTGTTGAAGCCAAATGTCAGGCGGCGCAGCGTCAGAAGACGTCTGCCGAACAAATACAGGGTTGCGTTCCGCAGTGTCCCCCGGTGCGTCAGCGAATCCAGCGTGATGGTCTGCGCGTGGAGGTAGTAGTCGGCCCGCCCGCCGTTCGGGACAGTCGTAAAGTCGCCGTCATAAGCGACAATTTTATCCCCATCGTAGGTGACAATCTTTCCCCTGTCGTAAGCGGCAATCTTTTCAGGTATTGCAGCAATGCGCGGCGCACGAATGGAATAGTAGGAGCGCAGCAGCAGGGCTTCTGTGGCCTCGGCACTCTGGTCTTTGCCGCCGAGCGTTAAAGACTCGGCCCTGAGCGTTGTGTCGGTCTCATGCACCCGGACATTGCCGCTCAGGTCATAGCGCTTGCCTGCGAGGTCGGCGTCGGCCTTGTCGGCATCCAGTGTCAGCTCGCCGCCGTAGGTGATGTGTACGTCTTTAAGCTGCGGATGGCTAAGGCTGGTCGGGCCAAGTGAGCCGCCGTGACTGATTTCTACTGTCGGCGGCAGGGCAGTTATTGGCAAGATTGCCGGGACGCCGTCAGTGTCGTCTGCCGGCGGCTCCGGCGCAGACGCTACCGGCGGGGGCGCATCCGGCCCGGCCCCCGTGGCGTTTGGAAGCTGGGCGAAGGCAGGCGCAGCAGCAGCGAGGAGCAGCAGGAAACTTCGGAGAAAGTGCCTATTTCCAGTCACTGAGGTCCAATCTTGCGGACGCTTTATTGAAGCTGCCAACACTATCCCGGAATGCCTGGTCGTCATAGGTGCGCGAGTGAATGACAACCGGCATCGGTACAGCGTGGCCCATCAGAAGCGCCTGCTGCTTGCTGTCAAGTGATGCCAGAACACTGCGAAGTGAGGACGCGCCGGAAATGCCGGTCAGCACGGCGTCAATATCCCGCTCATCGTTGAGGAGGCAGGTAATGCGCGTGCCAAGCTGAGACAAGACTTCCGAGTCGATGCCGGAAGGCCGCTGGTCTACCACTAAAAGCGTGACATTGTACTTTCGCAGCTCGCGGGCAATCGTGCCGAACGTCGTCTGGTGGGCCAAATGTGGAGAAAGGAACTTGTGCGCTTCTTCAATTGTGATAACTAAAGGCGTCGGCTTTTTAGCCTTGTCGCCCATTGCATTCTCCGACAGCTTGATGTATTCCGCGTGGATTTTGCGCGTCAGAATATTTGCGACCAGCATGTATTGGAGCGGCTTGTGGTAGTTGCCGAACTCCAGCACGACATTCACATCTTTTAAGAGGCAGCCCATGATCTGCTTCACAGCATCGTCGGCGGCGTCCGCTTCTTCAACTAAGAAGCCTTTGCAGTCCTCTACCATGCGCCCCAGCTTGCGCTTCAAAGCGCTCAGGGACATAGCGTTCGCGCCACTGGCTTCGGCAAATTCTTTCAAGGTCTCACTGTCCATTTTTAGAAGCGCTGCCAGCCATTTGTTTTTGTAATGCTGCTCTAAGAGAAACGTCGTCTCGGCAGCGCTTTGGTTGAGGTTCAGCTCATCGGCTAAAAGTAAGATGTCTTCGACACTGATCTGGCTGTAGGGAATGCGAACGTCGTTTTCGACAGGGACTTTGCGCCGCTGCGAGGACTCCCGGTCTAGCGTAAAGACGCTGACCCGGTTGCCGAAATACTTTTTGAGGCCGTCCACGCCCGCCCGGTTCGGGTCTTCCGAAGTGCCTTGCCAGCCGTACTCGCCGTGCATATCAAAGACCAGGTTGACGGCCTTTTTGTGCTTGATCATGCCGCAGAGGCAAATGCGCGTTAAATACGTCTTGCCCGTGCCGGACTTTCCGAAGATGCCGTTGGAGCGCTCCACCAGCCGCTCTAAATCAAGGCACACTTGAATATCTTCCATATCCAGCGGCGAACCGACATGAAAATGCTTGCCGCCTTCTGTTTCCGCCCCGAAGATGTCGGCAATGTCATCTTCCGTCGCTTCCCCTACCCCGCTGAAGTGGGTCGGCACGGTTTTGACCGGCTCGAACTCTGCACCTAGTCCTTTCACCCGCATCAAGAGAGGCTTCAGCGTCACCGTGCCATACGCTGAGGTCCCGGCCAGCACCGACCGCAGAAACGCATTCTCCGGCTCCGCGCCCGCCGGCGGGTTTGCCAATACGGCAGGCGAAGCGCAATCAAGCGACACATCGGTAATCATCGCGAAGAACTCATGCCGCTGACCGTCCACAACAACGAACTTGCCAGCGCGGATTTCTTCCACCGAGCCGGTCAGCTTCATCTGCATTCCGGCTTGCAGGGAGCCGCGCACGATGCTGCCCATTGCCGCGCGGACGCGCGGGGCTGTGTCCGCCGGCGGCAGGGCATAATGCAGCCCGCCGACACCGTTTCCCCTGCCATTGCTTCCATTGCCATTGCTTCCATTGCCGCTGCTGATTGCCATATTTCGCGCCTTATCCTACTCCCACGTCAAGATGTAGTGGGCTAAGTGCATTATAACATAGGTCAGCGCAGGCCGTCAACAAAAAAGCCTCTGCGTCTTAAAGACGCAGAGGCGATGCTGCTTTCACGAGCGGGCTTAAAACGCAAGCGCGGACGGCAAGTGCGTCGCCGCAAACACTGCCGGGGTACATTCCCGCGCAATCAGATTGTAATTGGCAACTTTCACGGCCTGCCCGGCGAAGTCATCGTGCAGCCGGCTGTATGCGACATTTTTGGCTTCCTGGCGCAGAAACAGGGTCATGCTCCGGTCCAGCTTTGGGCTGGGAGAAACTAAATAAAGCATGTCTTGGCTTGGAGCCTGGGCCTGCAAGCCAGCCTGCGGGTGCCACAGGCAGATCAGCAGCCCTGCTAATCCTGCCAGCGGAACTCCGCCAACCGACAACGACATAAACTTCGCTTTCATCACTTTCCTATTTCCACTTTCTTATCTATCGGCTTGTGCTGCAATTATAGCAATTAAACAACAGTGTTAAGCCAAACTGCCTGAGCGCCACTACTCAGGCAGACGGCATAGAACTAACTCAATAAAGTTAGTTGTGGCTGCGCCCCGCTTCCACATTCTCGCGCAGTGCTTCCGCGCTCATCGGTGCCATAGAACAAAGGTATACGCGGTCCCAATCCTTCTGCGGCCCTTCGTTCATGCGGCTCCAGAACGCATGCAGGCTTGCGAAAAACCTCTGTGTGAGCATCCTTTGCCTTGTCGTGTTCATAGTCTTGTTTCTTTCTTACTTCTACTTGGTCAATCTTCACTCCGAGTCACCCGTATCAATGCCAAAATCTGTTTTCGCAGCAGGGGCTGTCTTTCAGCAGGCACTTCCGCCAACTCCCGAATAATCTGCTGGACTAAATGCTGTTCCGGCTGTATCTCAGACGCTCTTTCACTGCTAATGTTCCGGGCGAAATCGTGTTTTCCCGCGTAGCGCAGCCAGTCCGCCGGGGACTCACCGAGTGCGCCGGCAAACCGAATGAGCGTCTTTTCGCCCGGCGACTTCCCCTTCGCCATGTCGGCGATCTGGTTGTAGCCAATGTTGAGCTTTTCCCCAGCGGCGCGGGCGGACAGCGGCTTTTCCGGGCTTCCTAACTCGGACAAAACGCGCAGGGTTTGCTTTTGGAGTTCATCATTCTTTGGCATTGACACAATTATACAACATCAATGCCACTTTTGTCAACAGTATAATTATCTATTTTCCACACTCAAGCATCGGTATTTTGGACTGAAAACAAGAGGAGCTTTTTGTTGTGGTACAATACAAAAGCGCAAGTGCAGGGAGACTTTAGGGAGACGTGTAAAGTTTATCAAAGTCTCGAAAGTAATGCGTGGACTGTCCAAAAAGGGAATGCTGAAGCCGCCAGCTGTAGCAGAGCAGCCTGCCGAAAAAAAGCATGAGCCGCTCGTTTTCTCTATGCTGCCGGTGGCGCTGGCTAAGGCAGGAACTGCGCTGGTCATGCTCAACGCTTCGCCTCATCAACCACTGGGCATTTGGCTGTATCGCCTGCTAATCAAGCGCAAAGAGTAGCGGCGCTTACTTTGAGACAAAGGAGGAAACAGGATGTGGAACTTTTTTCACCGAGCTAATCAGAGAGTTCGAGCGCTTACTCTAAAGCAAATCTTTATTGAATCGCTCTTTACTGCTCCTGGAGTTAGTATCGTCAGCTTTTACTACAGCCGCTCAGTTTGGCACACGCTTCTGACTGGAGCTATCTTCTTGCTGATAAACATGCTCTGGTGGTGTCGGCTTCAACGGGACTAAACGTATGTCGCTGGGAAGAAGTTAGCGGCTCCAATCCTCAAACTGCACACCCGGTATCTGCGAAAAGTGCCTGTAGTTCGCAGTGACGACAATCCAGCCAGCGGCAATGGCGCTTGCCACGATCCGGCAGTCCTGCGTTCCGAGGCGCTTGACTGAGGCAGGAAACAATTCATACACGCGGACGGCCTCATCACTGTATGGGTGAAGATCGTAGTTGGAAATGTCCGCAAGCAAGTCTATCAGAAAAACTTGTGCCGCAGGGAAATTCGGTTTGTCACGGGTTCTCTGAATCAAGCTCAGCGCACCCCGTATCCGCTCCTCGGCGGCAATGGAACTGAGCCAGACACCGGAAGCTTGAAGTATTCGGTGGCGGACACGCTCGTTACCTTGAAAAGCCAGCGATGCAGAATCTGTATCTAGCAAGTAGGACAATTACAGCCCCAGCTCCAAATCCGCCAAACGGTTTCCTTCTGCGATATCCGCTTGCCGGAGTGCTTCCATTTCTTCCACATACATCTGCCACAATGGATGGCTGCCCATGCCCGGCTGGAATTGATGCACAGGTTGTCCATTTTCGGCAGATGCAGATTGATTTTCGGCAGATGCAGATTGGTTGCTTGTTCCGTTGCTGCTCGAACGTAAATTATCTGTTTCGTTCTCAGGAGAGACTGCGTTCATGTCATCCTCTTTTTGAAGAAACAGCCTCTGTTCCTATTTTAGAACAGAGGCTGCTTCTTTGTTAGTCAGGCCCGGATGTCAACAGGACCCATACGGCGCAGCTTCTTTAAAGCGCGAAGCTCAATTTGGCGGACACGCTCACGGGTGACGGCGAAGCGCTGGCCGACTTCTTCGAGCGTGTGCGCGTAGCCGTCGTCAAGACCAAAGCGCATTCGGACAACGTCGCGCTCACGCGGGGTCAGCTTGTCCAAAACCGCGTCAAGCTGCTCACGCCGGATGAGGTTGACGGCGGCGTCCGACGGCGACTGGTTGGTGTTGCTCTGAATGAAGTCCGCAAGCTGCGCGGAGTCCTTCTCGCCCACCGGCGTTTCCAGCGACAGCGGCTCGGACGCAATCCGCTTGATCTCGTTGACGCGCTCGACCGGCACTTCCATCTCGGCAGCCAGCTCGTCCTGAGTCGGTTCACGCGACAACTGCTGGCGCAGCAGGCCCTCAGTACGGACCAGCTTGTGGATCGTCTCAGCCACGTAGACCGGAATGCGGATAGTCCGGCCCTGATTAATCACGGCGCGGGCAATCGCCCGGCGAATCCACCAGGTTGCGTAGGTGCTGAAACGGTAGCCTTTTGTGTAATCGAACTTCTCGACCGCACGAATGAGGCCAATGTTGCCCTCTTGAATCAGGTCAGCCAGGCTGATGCCGGGAACCGAGTAGCGCCGGGCGATGGAAACAACCAGACGCAGGTTTGCCTCGGTCAAAATGTCCTTTGCCCGCTGATCACCCTCGGCGACGCGGCGTGCCAGATCAATCTCCTCAGCGGCGCTCAGAAGCTTGGTGCTTTTGGTCTTTCGCATCCACATCTGGAGCGACTCGTCGCGCGGGTTCTCTTCAACAGGCGCGTAGACCGTTTCCTGCGGCTCGTCTTCGGCGAGGTCTTCAGCGTCATCATCGCCCGAAGCGCTCTCCATCAGCGGGTTGGCAGCGTCATCATCGCCCCCAGCCGCCAGCGCTAAAAACCGGATCGCATCCGGGTCATCCAGCGCTCCGCCTGCCGCCAGTGCCGCTTCATCGCCGCCAAATTCCGATCCCGGCCGCCGCTCGCTTGAACCAGCGAGTCCGTGCGGCGACACTGCCGTGTTCGGGTCCCTTAATGCTGTGTTGCTCCCCATTGATTTCCCCTTTGTCTCAGTCATAATCTAGTCCAAGTCAAGTCTCAAATGCTGCTTCTTGAGTCGCGCAAAAAAACAGAAACCGTTAATTATTGCTACTCACTTAACACAAAAGCAATAAACTCAGTTCCAATCTTTGTTTTGCTTACGCTTCTTTTACGGGACTAAGCCCTTAATTGTCACAAAAAACTGCGTTTATTTCAGTGATTTAGATTACGTTTATATAAAAAATGTTTCCGTCAGCTTGCTTCTTGAAATGGGTTAGTACCCACTTCCGGCGGCATTTAACCATAAAACAAAGGGGGGCGTGGTGAGTTACTGTGAAGCGGAAACCGGGCGGGGAATACAGCAGGCTCGATCAACAAACAAGGAGACCAGTGCCGCATCCCATTGACGCCCGGCACCGGCGAGGAGTGTCTGCTGCGCTTTTTCGGGTGTGAGCGCGGGGCGGTAAGGACGGGAGGAAAGCATGGCATCGTAAGCATCGGCGATGGCGACAATTCGTGCGCCCAGCGGGATTTGATCGCCCGCCAGTCCGTCCGGGTAGCCTTTGCCGTCCCAGCGCTCATGGTGATGCCGAATAATCGGCAGCAGCGCAGCGGTGGACCGCAGCGGAGCCATAATCTGCTCGCCCAAAACAGTGTGTGTCTGCATCCGCCGGTGCTCAGTCTCGTTCAGCGCCCCCGGCTTTCGCAGCAGCCGGTCAGGCAAACCAATTGTCCCGATGTCGCGCAGCATGGCCGCCTGCCCCAGCAGCCGCAGCGCCTCATCGGACAGGCCGAGCGCCTGCCCCAGTGTCTGGGCATACGCCGTTACCTGCTCCGAGCCGCCGGGATCGTCCCCATCGCGGGCTTCCATTGCGCGAGAAAGAGAATAAACAACATCTTCCACTTCATCAAGCTGGTCATTGAGCGCCTTGATCCGCAGCAGGGAGCGGACACGGGCCAGCAGCTCGATCCGGTTGAACGGCTTGACCACAAAATCGTCCGCCCCAGCCTCAAAGCCCTGAACCCGGTCGTGAGAGGTTGTCTGCGCCATGATGAACAAGACAGGAATGCGGCGCGTCCGACTTTCCGCTTTCAGCGTCCGGCACAGGGCCAGACCATCTACTTCGCCGGGCAGCGATGGGCTGATCATCACAAGATCGGGCCGGACCCGACGCGCCGTTTCCAGCGCCGGATGTCCCGCGCACTCCGCCAGCACCTCATACCGCTGATCGGTTTGCAGAACGGCGTCCAGCAGCGTCCGGCTCATAGGTTCATGGTCTACGACGAGAACACGTGGTTTTGGGGACAGCAGCTCATTCATTATTCTCTTATTATGGGAACAGCGACTAGACGCCGTTACCCGGTAAAGCCGCGTGGATTGTTTTGCAGTCTCTCCAAAAGCGGCCCATTTGCTTCGGGGAATGAGTAGCGGCTGAGGTTTTCCGGCAGCACCCAGGCGATTTGCTTGCTTTCATGCGGCTGGGCGTCGCCGCTCCGGGCTTGGCACAAGAACGGATACAAAACAACCGTGCGCTCTTGGTAAGCATGCGTGATCATCGGCCAGGCCTCCAAAACAGTTACTTCCAAGCCGGTCTCTTCGCGTGTTTCCCGCAGGACGCACTGCTGCGGCATCTCGCCGTCCTCGCACTTGCCGCCGGGGAATTCCCAAAAGCCTGCCTTGTGGACGCCGTCTTTGCGCTGCGCGATTAGGATTGTGCCGTCTGATGGATGCAGGATGAGGGCCAGGGCAGCGTTCATAAGGATTTACGGATGCCCTCCCACCCCCGGAACTAAGTTCCGGGGGTGGGGGCTTCCCTCACAGCTCCAGCCGCCCCTGCGCGTCCTGCTGCCGCAGCAGCTCCATCAGCTTCACCTGCGGCGTCGCCAGCGCATACTCGGCGTGGTCGTCTGCCGACACCCACGCATGACGTACACTGTCTAAAACCAGGCCGTCGCTGTCTGCCTCAAACCCGTGCAGCGTCACCCGGCGATTGGCGACGACATGCTTCACGACGCCGAACGGCCTCAGCTTATGGACCCCTAGACCAACACTTTCGCAGACAGCTCGCGCCGCGCACACTTCCCGCGTCTCGCCGTCCTGACGAGTCCCTCGCGGCAGCTCCCATAGCCCGCCCCACAAGGGCAGGTCAGGGGAGCGCTGAACAATGAGCGTCTTACCCCTTTGCTGCGGGTCACGCAGGGCCACAGACACATCTTCCACATCCAGCCATTTCCTGACGCCCAAAAACTGCGGGTAAGCCGTCGGCTCGCCAAGCGCCTTTGCCCGGCACTCTGCGCTGACCGGGCAAGTGCCGCACTTTGGCGCACCAGACTCGCAGACCAGCGCCCCTAGCTCCATCAGCGCCTGATTGAAGTCCCCGGCCCTGCCGCTTGGAATCGCCTCTTCCGCCAGCCGCCACAGTTCATTTTGCGTTTGGGCAGAGGTTTTTGGATCACCCGTCACGGCATGGACACGGGCCATGACCCGGATGACATTGGCATCTAAAATAGGGGCATCTTGACCAAACGCAATGGATAAAATTGCCCCCGCTGTGTACCGCCCAATCCCCGGCAGCGACAGCAGCGTCTTGGGGTCGCTTGGAACCTGCCCTTCAAACTCAGCAGTCACCCTCTGCGCCCCTTTATGCAAATTACGCGCCCGTGCATAATAGCCTAGCCCCGCCCAGTGCTTCAGCACATCGTCTAACGGCGCGTCCGCCAGCGCCTGCACCGTCGGGAACCGTGCCATCCATTTGTGATAAAATGGAATAACGGCAGCCACGGTCGTCTGCTGAAGCATAATCTCCGACACCCAGACGGCATACGGGTCATGCCCCAGCCGCCGCCACGGCAAATCCCGCTTGCACCCATCGTACCACGCGAGTAAGTCCCGCGAAAATTGGTCTTGCTCCGCCAACTTTATTTCGCTCCGGCGTTTTCTAACAAAGTCATTAGTTCAGCGCTCTTTGATTCTTTGGCCCAATATAAAGGAGTTTTGCCGTCTTTGTCAGGAATGTTTGGGTCAGCACCATGCGTCAGCAGGAACTTCACCGCAGGCACATCTGCCCGCAGCATGACTAGATTGAGAGCCGTCATTCCATCAACTCCCCGCGCATTAACATCTGCCCCGGCGTTCACCAATACGCGGATAGTCTCAGCGGCATCCGAAAGAGCTGCTGACGTGATTGCGGGAGATTGGTTGATGCCAACTGCATTTGGACTTGCTCCGCGCGACAGCAGGAAAGCGACAGAAGACGCCGAACCCCTAGTAGATGCCGGCCCAAGAGCGGCATCAAGGCTCGCTTTATCGGCTTTCGCTCCGTTGTCAATAAGAATGCCCATCGCGTCTACGCTTCCTGCTTGTGCCGCTGCCATGAGAGGCGTACTGCCATAAGAGATCAAATTGACATTCGCTCCACTGGCAATCAACATGCGAACAATTTGCAGGCCAGTTTCATGAGTTTTTATAACCTGCTCACGCCCGAGCTTGACAAAGTTCTGGCGTAGCTTTTCTTGTTCTGTCCTCGCCCATGCTTTCGCACGCTGCTGACCGGCAGACGAATGATCAGTCGTTGACACTGCAATTGATATTATTTGAGAATTGGTGTTATCTTCCGCGCCTACGGCTTCTCGCAGGGCAGCTACGAGAGGAGTTTCTTTGTCAGACTGCCCATTTGGGTTTGCGCCTCGGCTCAGAAGCAGGCGGCAGACGGCAATCGGGCTGTTGCCGTACATATCTTTAGACGCGCTGGTCAAGGGGCCACCGTAGTTGCTGGTACTGTTAACATTCGCTCCTAAATCCAGCAAAACCTTAACAGCGTCATAA
Organism: uncultured Armatimonadales bacterium; assembly: GCA_964243345.1. Lineage (GTDB taxonomy): Bacteria > Armatimonadota > Armatimonadia > Armatimonadales > Capsulimonadaceae > JANXMY01. The sequence goes on along the minus strand of CAXTER010000026.1, from coordinate 39,848 downwards.
TTACCGTACTGAGCGGCCCCTTCCAGCACCGTCTGGCCAATGTCGTTCCGGGCGTTAACGTCTGCACCCTGCGCGACGAGTTCTCGGATGTTAGACCAGTGATTGAGATCAACAGTCTTGACGAGTGCGACATCAAGTTTTGGGTTTGCAGCATAAGCAGAGGGCAGGATGCAAAGCAGCAAGAGCAAGCTAAACATTTGCTTCATTGGGATGCCTTTGCCTCGCTTGCGCGGACTTTGCTTTTGTCATCGCTGTCGGCTCCGGCGTCGAGCGAGATGTCTAAGTTGGGGGATGCGCCGCTTATCACGACTTCATACGCGGCACGCATCTGGCGGGCGGCGCGGAGGGGCGGCATGAAGCCGTTGTCGGTGCCGAGGCCGGGGACAAGGAGAGTCTGAATGGGGTCGCCGTGCAGGGCGTTGAAGTCCAAAACGGAGCGCAGGGCGGCGCGGAAAGCGAGGTAGGAATTGACCGTGCGGCTGATGTTCTGCGGGACACGCATGGTCGGGGCGACAACTAAAAATGGGAACTGAGTGGCCTGGGTGATAACGATTTCGGCTTGCCCGACAACTAATTCTCCGTCGTGCCTGTCGCGGATCATCTGCTGGACTTCGATTTCGACATCTTCGCCCAAAAACTCGGCAATCTGGGCGTCTAAGCCGCCATCCATGCGTCCAAACGAGTTTGCAGGAGAGACAAGCGCATCAGCTTCCAGCGTGAAGATGCTGTCGCAGGTGATGGAGAGGTTCGGCAGGCCGGTGAAGTATGCCTGCCACGATTCAACCAGCGGCAGGTAGGTATCGCAAAGAATAATTTGCAGGCCGGGCATGGGCTATTATAGCACACCGAGCCGCGTCAAGCATATCTTAATCATGTAGGGGCGAAGCTTGTCTTCGCCCGTTCTTATGTACAGGAAAGAAGTCATAGGGCGAAGACAAGCTTCGCCCCTACATGGTAGGACGAAACCAGCAGGGCGAAACCGAAAATCATCCGAACCGGCCCGAAACGTAGGCTTCGGTGTCTTTGTCCTTTGGATTGGTGAAAATCTGGTCCGTGTCGCCGAACTCTTTCAGCTCGCCGCGCAGAAAGAAGCCGGTGCGCTGGGAAACACGGGCGGCCTGCTGCATGTTGTGCGTGACAATCACAATCGTGTAGTCTTTTTTGAGGTCTTCCATCAATTGTTCAATGCGAAAGGTCGAGTTCGGGTCAAGCGCCGAACACGGCTCGTCCATTAAAATGACTTCTGGTTCCACGGCCAGCGTTCGGGCGATGCACAGGCGCTGCTGCTGGCCGCCGGACAAGGCGAATGCCGAGGCTTTGAGCTTGTCTTTGACTTCATCCCATAGCGCCGAGCCGCGCAAAGTACGCTCGACAATCTCGTTCAGATTTTTGCGGTTGCTCATGCCGTGGATGCGCGGGCCGTAAGCAATGTTGTCGTAGATAGACATCGGGAACGGGTTCGGCTTTTGGAAAACCATGCCGACACGCTTGCGGAGGTCCACCACATCCACGCGCTTGTCGTAGATGTCGTCGGTGTCCACCGTGATCCTGCCGGTCAGGCGCGTGCCGTCAATAAGGTCATTCATGCGGTTCAGTGTCCGCAGGAATGTGGATTTGCCGCAGCCGGACGGCCCAATCAGTGCGGTAATCTGGCGCTCAGGGACGACTAGATTGATGTTCTTCAGCGCGTGAAAGTCGCTGTAATAGAAGTCTACGCTGTCGGCCACGACTTTCGGCGTGGTTGAGACCGGCGTCTGTGCGCGGGCCAAATCTGCGATGTCGCCCGTCTTTTGATCGAGTGAAAGCGGCTCGGTGGAATAGCCGTCAGCCATAATGAGTCTCCGTTATTTTTCTTCCATGACATTGCCGCGCGTTGCGAAACGGGCGGCAATGCTCAGGACCAAAATGAGCGTGATAAGAACAACGGCCCCGGCCCAAGCCTGCGCGTTGTGGTTCAAATCAACGTCCTGCGAATAGTTATAAATGCGAAGCGGCAGGGCATCAATCGGGGCGCTCAAGGTCGGCACATGCACTTTGCCGCCAAGAACTGCATGGGTCGCAAAGAACTCGCTGCCCAAAATTGTGAACAGCAGGGGCGCGGTTTCTCCGGCAATCCGGGCCAGCGCCAGCATGATACCGGTGATGATGCCGCCTTTGGCCGCCGGCAGCACGACGCTCCACATGGTCCGCCAGCGCGTTGCGCCGAGGCCGAGCGATCCTTCGCGGAGCGAGAACGGCACGAGACGCAAAATCTCTTCCGTTGTCCGCATGATAGTCGGCACCATCAGTATCCCCAGCGCAAAGCCGCCGGCATACGCGGAAAACCCGGAACCGCCGGTCTGATGCTTGAACGCATACTGCGCGGCGGGGTACACCACGGCGGCATACGCGAAAATGCCGATGACAATAGACGGAATGCCGTTCAAAACGTCGGTAAAGAACCGGACAAGGAACGCAAACCGCCCATGCGCCTCCAATTGGTAGATGCCGCCGAGAATTCCCAGCGGCAGCCCAATCACCGACGCAATGCCAAGCAGCACGAGTGTCCCGAATATGGATTGTGACATACCGCCTTTGCTGGTGTCAATGTTGTTCGGGAGCTGCGTGAACAAACGAAGATGCAGCGAGCTGAACCCTTTAGACAGCAGAAAAAACAGCACCAAGCCTAAAATTCCAATTGCAAGCGCGGCGGCCAGCACGCACAAAACCAGCATGAGTCTGTTGACGAATTTGCGCTTTGCAACATTGTCGCCCCGGCGCGGCAGCATCCGCCCTGGATCATCTGAACTTGGGCTGTCTGAAAGAGTGGTACTCATTATTTCCGTCCCTGTACGTCTTTCGCGGTGTAGAAAACCAGCGCCCGCGCCGCAATGTTGACGAGAATTGTAACCCCGAACAGCACTAGCGCGATCTCCACCAGCGCGGACAAGTTTAAACCAGGTGCCGCTTCATTGAACTTGTTCGCCAGGACACTTGCCATTGTATACCCCGATGACAGCAGCGACGGGGAAATGCCGGACGGCGTATTTGGGGCCTGATTGCCGATCACCATCGTCACTGCCATTGTTTCGCCGAGCGCTCGCCCAAGCCCCAGCACGACCGCGCCGATAATGCCCGACTTCGCATACGGAATCACAACCTGAGCGATTGTCTCCCACTGAGTCGCGCCGAGCGCATACGAGCCTTCGCGCTGGGCACGCGGAATAGCTCGCAGGATGTCCCGCGTCACCGCCGTAATGAACGGGATGACCATAATCGCCAGCAGAACCCCTGCCGCCAGCATGGAATATCCCGCCGATTCGCCAGCAAACAGGCCGCCGATAATGCGCGTGTGCGGCAGGCGTGAGTTCGAGATCGGCCCGATAATCGTGGCTTTCAGGAACGGGATGAGGACAAAGATGCCCCAAAGGCCATAAATGACACTGGGGATCGCGGCCAGCAGCTCAATCAAAAAGGTCGCCGGGGTGCGTATCCAGCGCGGCGCGAGTTCAGACAGGAAAATCGCCGCTCCAATGCTCACCGGCACCGCAAGCACGAGCGCGATAAACGAGGAGTACAGGGTACCAAAGATAAACGCCAGCGCGTGGAAGCTGTTGGTTTCCTCGTTCCAGTCCGACCCCGTGATAAAGCTCCACCCGCTGTGATGGATAGACTGCTGGCTGGCCGAGACAAGCTGGAAAAATAGCCAGAGGATGATGACAAAGATGCTGAGTGAAGCAAGGAACGTGACGGCGGAATAAATCCAGTCGCCAATCCGTGCCGCCGACGAGGCCGGACGAACCCGGTTCGGGCGAACCTGAACGGCGGCTTTTTCCGGCGCGGGGGTGCTGCCGGCAGAAACGCTGGGAGCGCGGTCAGCCATGAAGTTATTTTCCTAAAATCTCGCGACCGACACATCGGTTGCACCGGCACTGGAAGTGCCAGTCTACTCTTGAATGAAAGTGTCTCCAACACTAAAGACAAAGATAAGCTTTATGCTGTTGGCACTCAGTCCCGCAGGGACTTTCACTCCAAAGTAGACCGGCACTTCCAGTGCCGGTGCAACTGGCGGCGCTGGTCTGCATTGACCTAATTACTGAATGGTGGCGACGGCGGCTAAGGCACGCTTATCCACATTCGCCGGTAGCGGGGCGTACTGCTGGGCAGCGGCATCCTTCTGTCCGGTCGTCAGCATCCAGTTCAGGAACTTCTTTACTTCCGGCTTGGTTCCGGTGCGGTAAACCAGCAGGAAGGTAAATCCGGTGATCGGGTAGCCGCCGGGCGCTTCCGTGTTGGTGATCACTTTGCGGAAGTCGGGCGGCAGGGTGACACCAGACGCGGCCAGTGTTGTAGTTTCAACGCTTGGGTAAATGAACTTGCCTTTGGCGTTGCGGATCGCAGCGTAAGGAATGACATTTTTGACGGCATAGTTCAGCTCAATATAGCCGATGCCGCCTTCATTTTGCCGGACAAGCTGCGCGACGCCCTGGTTTCCCTTGCCGCCCAGGCCGACCGGCCAGTGGACGGATTTGCCCGCGCCGACATTGGATTTCCACGCCGGGCTGATTTCACTCAGATAAGTGGTGAAAATGTTGGTCGTTCCCGAACCGTCCGATCGATGCGCGGTGGAGATGTTCAGGTTAGGGAACTTCGTGCCGGGGTTCAGGCTCGTGATACGCGAGTCATTCCATTTTGTGATCTGGCCCAAAAAGATGTCTGCAACGACATCGCCCGTCAGGCGAATGCCGGAGCCGACGCCGGGAATGTTGTACGAGATGCAGACCGGACCGGCAACAGTCGGGATATGCAGGATGCCGGGCGCACCGCGCAGCTCGTCCGCGTTCATAGGCGCGTCGGATGCGCCGAAGTCAACCACATGGCCGGTAATGTCCTTGATGCCGCCGCCGGAGCCGATAGCCTGATAGTTAATCTGGACGCCGGTTGCCGCTTTGTATTCCTGGAACCACTGCTGATATAGCGGCGCGGGGAAAGTTGCGCCGGCGGCATTGAGGTCCTGCGCCTGTGCTGAGGCACCGCCGAGAACGGCGAGGCCAAGCGCGGCGGCGACTGCCGCTTTCAGCGTTTGAGTAAACGATTTTTTCATCTGTGAATAAGTCTCCTTGTGAAGGTGAGCAAAATGCTTGACGGCAGCGCGGAAGCCTGTCCGTTCGCGGCGATTTTACCTGCTTTATGTTAAGAAAATGTTAAGAGATTGAGCAAATTTGGTTAATTTGCGCGTGTTTGGGCGGAAGAGTCAGCGGAGTGTTGGGGGGAAGGCGCGGGAGAAGGCAGTGCTGCCGGCTGAACATAAATCGGATTGCTGAAGATCCAGGGCCTCGCGCCAAAACACAAGCTGCCGATGCGGCGGCGGTACAAAAAGACTTCAATGCGGTAGACGCCCGGCGCACGCACGGCGTAGTCCAGACGCCCGCCGCGTGCCGCCGCCACCAGCCGCCCGTCATGATACAGCCGCACTAAAGACCGCGTGCGCGGCGCTTGGGCAGTCAGCACGAAGACGGCGGACGCAGAAGCCTTTTCCGCCGGAAATGTCAGCGCATCCCCCATCAGCGCCGCCGGCATTCGGCTTGTAGACCTGTCTTCCGGTCCGGCCTCGAACGTAAAACCGGTCGGGTCCGCGTAGTTGTCATACGCCATGTAGCAATGGCCCTGCGCCAGCGCAGAGTAAACCAAAGCGCTGTCTTTTTCGCCGGCTTCTTTGCGGGCGGACTCGCCGTGGGAAAGCGGCTCGGTCGTCAGCAGATGGGTACGGAGGGTGCGGAATGTCTCTTCATAAGTGGGGAATGGATACGAGCGCCGGGCAAACTTCATCACGGCATGGGCATCCAGCGATGCGATCCCGACCACGCGGCGGGCAGGCAGACCCGGCTCCGGCGCAGCGGTCAGCTTGTCCCACAGCCGAAGCTCCGGGGCAGGACGCGCGGCGACTAGATGAAACGCCCGCTGCGGGCTGCGGCTTTTGTAGCGCCGCCAGACTTCCACCAGACCCGGCAAGTTAATTTTTGTCCGGGCGATGGCGCTGAGATTAAAGACTTCCAGGCCGATCCCGTCCTGCATCCGGCTGAAATTGCGCCAGTGATCCTTCAAATCGCACGGCAGGGCGACAAAGCCGAGGCCGCCGGTTTGCTGGATGGCAATCTGGGCGGCTTCGGCCTCATGGGGAGCCGGCACGAAGCTGTCCGGGACACCCAGCGCCAGCAGATGCCCGGCATCGGTCGTGATCTCGGTGCCGATCAGCACCAGCGTCTTTCCGCGCCAGCCGTCTTTGCCGTCGGTATGGGCTTGCAGCGTGGAATGGTCGCACAGCACCAGAAAGTCCAGGCCCGCTCGGTTCGCTGCCGCCGCGATTTCTTCTACGGTTCCTGCGCCGTCACTGTAAGTGGAATGGACATGCATGGCCCCCGCGTAGTCGTAGAAGCGGGGCAGACCCAAAATTTTGCCGCCGCGCTCTTCTTTAGGCTTAACCGGCAAGGGCGGCGCAAATTGGACCCGTTCGCGCAGGGTCGCGAACAGACCCTCGCAGGTCAAAATTGAGAGATACAGCCGCACCCGTGACCATCGTAACACGTCTAAAGTCCCCGCAGATTGGAATAGGTCTATTGTAGCACGGATTCGCAGGTTTTGAATGTGTGCAGACGCGGGGTAAGCCGCCAAGAGATAATCGGCGAGCCAAGAGGTAAGCCGTGGGTTTCATACCCACGGCTCACCCACGGCTTACTACTTTCCAGCGCCTGCCGGCGCAACCGTGATTTCCGCTGTGCGGGCTTTCGGGAGCAGCGCCGAGACAACCACGTCCACGGTTCCCGGCGTCGCGCCGGGCGACTGACTGAGGATAGTCGCCGTGCCGGGCTTCGGCTTCTTTTTGTAGGCCAACACGGATGTCACCGTCAGCGGGACCCCGGCGGGCGGCGCGGCGACATGCAAAACAATGTGATTGGCAGTGACCGGCTCGAAATTGGTGTTGGTCACCCAGACCCGCTGGGACGCGCCGATTTTCGCTTCTCCGTCCGGGTAGATCTCTTCCAAATGCTCCGGCTGAAGCACCTGCGTTGTGATGGCGCTGCCGTCTACCTGCACTTCCACGTAATGCAGGTAACCGCCGTTTTCCGGGGCTGCATCCAGCGGCGCACCGCCGCCGCCGGAGATAAAGTAATCCACGCCGTCTACCACTTTATGCCAGTAGATATGGTTGTGGCCGCAGAACACGGCGCGGACTTTATACTTGACCATCAGCGCGTGGAGGCGGTCCCGTGCGGCCAAATCTACAAAGCCGCTGCCGGGGCCGGTAGGCGTGTCCGGGTCCGGCGGGCCGAACACATAGTGGTGCAGGAATACAAATGTGTTTGCTGCGCCTTTATTGGCTTCCAGGTCAGCCTGAAGCCAGGCAAACTCGGCGTCGTCAATGCTGCCGCCCTTGACTGTGCCGTCTGCGCCGACAGGGTTTGAGTTGACTGCAATAAAGTGGCTGTGGCCGTAGTCAAACGAGCCGTACAGCTTGCCGATGCGCTTTTGGTAGATCGGAAGCAGGGCCGGGTCCAAACTAAACTCATGGTTGCCGGGAGCGCAGTAAACGGGAACGCCGCACAGAGCGACATCCGACAAAAAGACATCATATTCGGCGTTCGCTTCGGCGGGCGTATCGCCGTAGCCTTCAATCGCATCTCCGGTAGTCAGCACGAACGCCGGATGGATGAGGCCGATTTCGCGGCAGATGGTCGCCCACACCGGCGGCATCGGGTAGCCGTGGCCCGTCGAGCGGTTGTCGCCGCCGACAACAAACAGAAAGTGATCCGGGTCCGCCGGCGGCGCTGTCGCGGCGGAAGGCGTCGGCGTTGGCAGGAGCAGGACCGACGGCGCGGCGGCGGCAGGCGGTGTCAAAGCAGCGGCAAGCGCTGCCGTCAGAAGCAGGGATTTGATCATGGTGAAGTGGTCCAAAAATAAGGAGGAAAGCAAAACAAGAACCGGCACTGAAAGTGCCGGTCTACTCCTGAGTGAAAGTCGCTCCGCGACTGAAGATAAGCCTAACGCTGCCGGCATTTAGTCCCGGAGGGACTTTCACTTGGAGTAGACCGGCACTTTCAGTGCTGGGTTCTTAACGCAGCAGATTAATCTGCTTGGCGCTGGATTCCCTGCGTGTTGCAGGTGCCGGCGTTGTCCCAGGCCCAGTCTACGCCGTCGCAGCCGGACGTGTAGAGGCTATAGCGATTGATGAACTTAGAGTGGCCGTCCATGTAGGCGATAGTCGTGCCGTCAGGATGGAAGCCAACTTTGCCTGCGGCCAGCGGCTTATCAATAAAGACTTTGGGGAAGTCCGCATAGACACGGGTCTCGGTAGGCCGGGCAAAGCTGCCGAGCGTCAATGTGCCGAACGCCGCACCGACAGCGGTATGGCCGTAGGTGGAACCGACATAGGTGGACGCGCCGTTCAGCGGCTCTCCCGCTGTGGACCATTCAATGTCCTTGCCGCCGGTCGTGCCGGGAACGGAGTACCCGGTCGCAGTCGCGCCGGCGCTGCCCGACGTATAGGGATTAGAAAAGTTCTGGTGCGTGAACTTGTACGATGTGCCGACAATATCAGCGTAGGTATGGCCGGATTCCTGGGCGAAAGTCAGACCGTTGGTCGGTCCGTCGCCGTTCGCCTGCATTCCGCCGTTGTCATCCGGGCAGTGGAACACCTGGGTGCTTTTGATATACGGCATGATCTCTGCGGGAACGCCGGTTGTCGGGACGCCGCCGAGAAGCTGGGACGCGACCGGTCCGATGGAGTTGTTGACGGCATACGAGATCGGCATGGCCTCGTCGGTGTCCTGAACATACATAAGAATGCCGAGCATGAACTGCTTGGAGTTAGACAAGCAGGCCGTGCGGCGTCCGTTTTCGCGCACCTTCTGAAAGACGGGGAACAAAATTGCGGCGAGAATCGCGATAATGGCGATGACGACGAGCAGCTCAATCAGGGTGAACCCTGCGCGGCGTTTCTGAAGAGGGAACATAAAACAAATCTCCTTTGATCAGCAGTAGACAGCAATACTTTATATAAAAGTTCTGCTTATGATACACTGAGTTTGGAGAGTTTATGTTAAGAGAAGATTAAGCTTGCGTTAAGAGAAGATTAAGCTTTCAAGAGACAAGCCTTTTCGTCCCTGACAACGTGGGCGAAAAGGCTTGTTTCTTTGTCTACGGCACGATCTTAATCTGGTCCGGGCTGGTCACGGCAAGCTGGGTCTGGCCGTCATGGGCGACAAACTTGCCGCTGACAAGAATATGCTTGCCGGCAAGCTGGGTTAAATCTGGGAACTTCGCGTAATCGGCAGGCGCGATGTCGGCGGTCAGCGCATCCTTGTAGTGCGCCGCGAAATCCAGCGCGACAAAGCCGTGGCTTTTGGGGGAGTAGACACTGACAACGGTTCCCTGGAACGCGCCTGGCTGGCCCGCAAGCTTCGCCGCCGCCGCCAGCGCTTTAGCATCTAAGGCCGTCGTCAGCGCCTTATCCGACGCCGAAACCGTGCCAAACGCCGTCTTGGCGGCGACGGAAGATTGAGCCGGGTAAACTTTGTCCTCGTCGTCCGCATCGCTTGTTTTTGCCGAGGCCGGGGCAGGCTTCGCGGCGGCAGGTGCGGATTGGGCAGCAGGCGCAGATGGGGCGGCATGGGCCGCCGTCACCAGCAGCGCGGCGGCGCTTAGGCTTGCCGCAATGTAACGCGGAAACAGCATCAAAAGTCCTCCTCAAAGAAAAACCCGCAGGCGAAATTGCCTGCGGGGCATGAAAGCAAGTGCGGTTTAGTTAGGTGTGGTCGGCAGTGCCGTCCCGTCGCGCCCGTCATGCGTCAGCCAGATATTGTCCTGAAGGTGCTGAGTGATGTCATAGCCTTCCGGCTCCGGCTGGCGGGCTTTCACATGGCCGTCGCAGAACAAGTAATTGTTCAGGCCGCTGCCATGACGCGCGAGGTTGGGCGTTACAGCAGAATACCAGTGCAGCTTCTCGTCAGCTACGCCGGTCGCGCCGTTGAAATGCCCCTGCGAGACCGTCCAGTCGCCGTCAGAAGGAGTGCCGCCCTGATACTTGGTGCCGCCGCTGGCATCTTCGTAAAGGGATTCAAAGAGCATATCGGTCTGAGCCGGAGAAACAATGACGCTTGCCCCAATTGGGGTGTCATCATAGTAAACAGGAGTCGGGGTGCAGACGCCGCCTGAACCGAAACACTTTTTCGTATCATCCGAAGAGCGCGAGTAATATGAGTCGGGATCGGAGATGTTTGGGTTTTGGCTGAAGTATTTGCCGCACTGTGCAGATACATTCCCGTTCGTGTGGGGAAGGCCGCAGTCAGCAGGACCGGCACCGACTAGGTAGAGGTTTAGGACGTAAGAGCGATCAAGTATGGGACTACCGCCCGCAGCCGGTATCGGAAAAAGAGATTGATCCGGACAGGTCCAGACAGAAGCCGTTGCCGATTGAGAAGAAGACGAGTTCTTGATATAGGCATCCAGCACGAAGTCTTTGGTGTTTGGGTCAACATACTGCATGATATAGGGCGACGGCAAGTGTTCGTCATAATCCTGCGTGTACATCAAAAGGCCCAAGCCAATCTGCTTTAAGTTGCTGGCACACGCTATCTGGCGGGCGTTTTCGCGCACTTTCTGGAAGACGGGGAACAGAATGGCAGCGAGAATCGCGATAATGGCAATCACGACGAGAAGCTCAATCAAAGTAAAGCCGCCGGAACAGCGCTTTCGGGGGTGGCACATAAACAAATCTCCTTTGGTCAGTCGGCAGAAAAACAGTTTTATATAAAAAGCCAATGCATTATAACACTGTTTTCGCGAAACTTAAGACAAAAGAGCAGCAAGGGACGATTTTTTATTTTATCTTTTTTGATGATGAACAAAAGCAAGACAGCAAAACGGCGGCAGATTCGCCTCACTTGGAAAGCCTGCCGCCGCATGATCTGTCACAGCACTATGGGAAGGTAATCGAGCAGCACTGCGGGTTCCACATGTCTACGGTTCCGGTTCCCTGTCCATGCTTGTAGGAGTAGTAATCTACCGCGCTTGGAATAGACGGGTTGCTGGCACCCGATTTCGATTCTACGAAAGCTGCTGTTGCCGCCGTGTAAGTCATGCTGGGCCGCATCGCTTTGACATGACCATCAATAAACAGGAAGTCGGACATGCTATGGTGGTAGTCGGCAGGCTGCAAGCACGGGACATTGCCGAAGCTGTCATTGAAGTAAGAAGTACAGGCTCCTGTGAAGCCCTGGAAGAACGGTGTCCCATAACGGTTGACGCTGCCGTCATAGGACTGTCCTGGTGAAACTTCCTGAGCCGCCTCAAACAACAGGATAGTGCTGGAAGGCATCAGCGCCTGGTCGGGGTTGAACGGGGTAAACTGGCCGGTGTTTGGGTTATCGGCGGCCTTCTTCTGCGTAGTGATGGTGTTTACTGTTGTCGGATTATATAGTCCGCCCCAGCTCGGCTGAAGGTACTGGTTCATCACATAATTTTGGCCGGGCGGGCTGGAATAGCCATAGGCTGCGGTTCCATGCGCGACACCGTCTGGACAGCCGAAGGTGTTACCAAGTCCGCCATTACCGCGCTGCTTGACGTAAGGGAAGATGCCACCCGTATCAACATATGATGTTGTGACGTTTGGGTCGCCCGTGACCCAAGTAGGAGGAGGCACTCTTGATCCAACAGGACCTGGAGCGCCGTAGTTGGTAATCGGGGCGGGGAAGTTGCCATCGTAGTCGTTGGCATACAGCGCGAACGCAAGCCCAAGCTGCTTCAAGTTGGACTGGCAGGTGGCCTCACGGGCGTTTTCGCGCACCTGCTGAAAGACGGGAAAAAGAATGGCGGCGAGAATCGCAATAATGGCGATGACGACGAGCAGTTCAATCAGAGTAAAGCCGCCGGAACGGCGTTTTTGGGAACGAAACATCAGTAAATCTCCTTTAATCATCAGCAGAAAGCAGTTTATATAAAAATAAGGTGCATTAAAGCATTGTCTTCGCGGAAAGTCAGCCAAGGCTTGCAGAAAGACTTTTGTTTGCACAAGAAACGCCGTCAGTATACTGCGTAATGCCTGAGAGTTATGTTAAGAGAATGTTAAATTTTTGCTGCGCTAATCCGACAAGAACCACGTTTCTGAGGCAGCCGCTGTTTACAGGGAAAGACCCCCAGAAAAGATTTTCTTGATTGAGCGGAAGGAGTTCGCGCCGGCAGCACCGAAAGGACTGAGAAACAAGAGCTTCACTCTTTTAATTGAGGAGAGGGTTATTGCCCGGCATGGGGCAAGGTCTCCTGAGACTTTCAACGCTTCCTTGACAGATACGGGTATAACTTGTACAATAACAACGACACAAACGCAAGTTCGGCAGAACTTTCTTTCGGCAGAACTTTCTGGTGAACTCTTATGTCCAAAGACACTTCGATTTCCTCACACTCTCTTGAACTCAGCCCAGGCCGGCATGACATCGTTGTTGTCGGCGCGTCCGCTGGGGGCGTGGAAGCGCTGGCCGAGTTCGCTTCCCACCTGTCCGCCGATCTCCCCGCCGCCATTTTCATCGTCCTGCACATGCCCGCTTACGGGCATAGCGTCCTGCCTGACATTCTGAACCGGCGCGGGCCGCTTCCCGCCGTGCATCCCGAAAACGGGGAAGCGATCCAGACCGGACGAATCTATGTCGCGCGTCCCGATTACCACCTGCTGGTGCGGGCGGGCCGCATCCTGCTGACGCGCGGCCCTGCGGAGAATAACCACCGGCCTGCCGTCGACGCCTTGTTTCGCTCTGCCGCCCGCGCTTACGGCCCGCGCGTCACCGGCATAGTCCTCAGCGGCACGCTGGATGACGGCACGGCGGGATTGCAGGCGATTAAGACGCGCGGCGGCGCGGCGCTGGTGCAGGACCCCGACGAAGCGATGTTTGCGGGAATGCCCCGGAGCGCCCTGGAAAATGTTGCGGTGGATGCCGTCCTGCCGGTCGCGGCGCTGGCGGAAACTGTGGTGCGTCTGGCCGGTCATCCGGCAGCGCTGGAAGGACCTCCTGTGGTGCCTGACCCTATGCCTTCTGATATTGCTGATCTTGGGACCGCGGACCTGGAAGAAGATGTCGCAGTCGCGGAAATGCGCCTGGACGCGCTGGAAGGACGCACGGAAGGAAAGCCCTCCGGCTTTAGCTGCCCTGACTGCCACGGCGTCCTGTGGGAAATTTCCGAGGGCGATTTAATCCGCTTCCGCTGCCGGGTCGGCCATGCGTTTTCTCCCGAAAGCCTGTTTGCGTCCCAGTCGTCCGGCTTAGAGGAGGCGCTTTGGGCGGCGCTGCGGGCGCTGGAAGAAAGCGCGGCCCTGGCCGAGCGCCTGCAATCGCGGTCGGCGGAGCGCGGCCATGTGCTGTCGGCGCAGCGGTTTGCCGAGCAGGCTCAGGACGCCCGCACCCGCGCCGCCCTTGTTCACGACGTTCTCACCGGCGGCCAGATTATCGCCGACCCCAGCTTCAGCCCGAAGTCTGAAACAAATTCAAAGCCTGAGATAAATCCAAGCGCTTCGGCGGCCCCGCCCAAAGCAAGCGAGCCTGAGATATGAATGACGCCCAAAGCGCCGACGAAGAAGTAGAGCTAACCGACGATCTCACCGAGGGCGAGCCAAGCGACCCGGAGTTTGAGAGCCTGCTGGACTACCTCAAGCGCAGCCGGGGATTTGACTTCACCGGCTACAAGCGGGCTTCCCTGCGCCGGCGCATGGACAAGCGGCTGCAAACACTCGGCATCAGCGGCTACAGCGGCTACACCGACTACCTGGAAGTGCATCCCGACGAGTTCGTGCTGCTGTTCAACACCGTTTTAATTAATGTCACGACGTTTTTTCGGGACGCAGCGTCATGGGATTACCTGTCTTCGGAAATCATTCCGCGCATCCTTGCGTCCAAAACGCCCGAAGAGCCGATCCGCCTGTGGAGCGCCGGGTGCGCGTCCGGGCAGGAGCCGTACTCTCTTGCGATGGCCCTGGCGGAAACGATGGGCATTGACGCCGTCCGGGACCGGGTCAAAATCTACGCCACCGACGTTGACGAGGAAGCGCTGACCCAGGCGCGGGCGGCATCCTATTCGGCGCGTGAAGTCCAGAGCGTGCCGCCCGCGCTGCTTGCCAAATATTTTGACCAGGAAGAGAGCCGGTATGTCTTCAACAAAGAGCTGCGCCGGGCGCTGATTTTCGGGCGGCATGATTTATTGCAGGATGCACCGATTTCGCGCATTGACCTGTTGGCTTGCCGCAACACGGTCATGTACTTTAACGCTGAAGTGCAGTCCGGCATCCTGTCCCGGTTCCATTTTGCGATCCGCGACGGCGGCTTTTTGTTTCTCGGCAAGGCCGAGATGATTTTCTCCCACACCAGCTTATTCCTGCCGCTGGACCTGCGGCGGCGCGTCTTTGTCAAAATCGCCAAGCCCAGCCTGCGCGACCAGCTTCTGCTGATGGCCCAAAGCGGCATTGAAGCCGCCGCTCTGCCGATTGACAACCCGGTGCGGCTCTGGGAAGCCGCGTTCCAGACTGCGCCGACCGCCCAGATTGTGGTGGACCTCAGCGGCGCTTTGGCGATGGCGAACGAACGCGCCCGCATTTTATTCCAGTTGTCCGGCCGGGACATCGGCCGGCTGCTTCAGGACTTGGAGCTTTCCTACCGGCCTTTAGAGCTGCGCTCCCGGATCGCCCTGGTCGAAAAAGAGCGGCGCACGGTCAGTGTCAAGGACGTGCCGTGGGCGGCAGGCAGCAAGACCGTTTTTTTAGAGGCGCTGTTTGTGCCGCTGCAGGACAACGGCACGCTGCTTGGGGTCAGCATCTCGTTCAGCGACATCACCCGCTACCGGACGCTGTCGGAAGAGCTGCAGGCGGCAAACCATGAGATGGAAACCGCCTACGCCGAGCTGCAGTCGGCGAATGAAGAGCTGGAAACCACCAACGAAGAGCTGCAATCCACGGTGGAAGAGCTGGAAACCACCAACGAAGAGCTGCAGTCCATCAACGAAGAGCTGGAAACCACAAGCGAAGAGGCCCAGTCCATCAACGAAGAGCTGCGAACCACCAACGAAGAGCTGCAAGAGCGCTCATCCGCCTTGAACCAGGTCAATGCGTTCATGGAGTCCATTCTCACCAGCCTGCGCGGCGCGGTCATTGTTTTGGATGGCGACCTGATGGTCCAAATCTGGAACAGCCAGTCGCAGGAACTGTGGGGGCTGCGCCCGGAAGAAGTCCAGGGACGGCAGTTTCTGACCCTGGATATCGGCCTCCCCGTGGAAAGCCTGATGCAGCCGGTGCGGGCCTGCTTGTCCGGTGCCGCCGCTTCTCAGAAAATCATCGTGGAAGCCTACAACCGGCGCGGCAGGCTGATTGTCTGTCAGGTGACTGTCACGCCCATGCTCGACCCGCAGAGCGTCATTTGCGGCGTGATCCTGCTCATGGAGCAGCAGTCCCCTTCCAGCGCTGAAGACGAGAGATAAGAAGTCTTGATACACACTATTATGCCAGAGTCCACTATGCCAGAGTCCACCATGCCGGAACCCACGCACAACGATCAGGAAGAAATGCCGAGCGAAAGCGAAACAAAGCCGGCCCGCACGCGCGGCCTGCTGCCGCAGGCCCTGGAAGAGCTTCAGCTCAGCGTGGAAGAGCTGCGTGTCGCCGACGAAGAAATGCGGGTTCAGAACGAAGAACTCAGCCGCGGGCGGCTGCGCCTGGAAGCCGAGCGGCTGCGCTACCAGGACTTGTTTGATTTCGCGCCCGACGGCTACTTGGTCACGTCCCCCGACGGCACAATTTTAGAGGCCAACCAAGCCGCGTCCCGGATGCTGGGCATCTCCACGCGCTTTCTCAAAAAGCGCAGTCTTGCCACGCTGATTGCCGTCTCAAGCCTCGCGGAGTTCCAGCCGCGCCTCAAAGCCCTGGTCGCGTCCGGCGACAGCGTTTTGCCGGAGTGGATCGTGCAGATGCGCCGCCGTCCGACCGGCACCTTCAGCGCCGCGGTTACCGCCGTCCGGTTCCAGGGCGTTCTTGGACAGGAGCCGACCCTGCGCTGGCTGATCCGCGACATTTCCGAGCGGCTTGAGGCCGAAGAAGCGCGGGCCGCCCTATCCCGCGCCGAAGCGGCCCGCGCCGAAGCGGAGGAAGTGCAGCGCCGCACCAAAGAGATTTTGGAAAGCATCACCGACATCTTCATTGCCCTAGACACAGAATGGCGCATTGTTTCGCTGAATGCCAGCGGCGTCCGCCTCGTGCAGTCCATCGGACAGGACACGGACGCAGTCATTGGGCACAGACTTTGGGACCTTGACCCAGCCGCAATGGGGCCGGAGTTTGAATCGGAGACCATGCGGGCTGTTGCGTCTGGGCAAACCGTGGAGTTTGAGGCGTTTTCAGGGCGGTTCAACCGCTGGTTCCAGGTGCGCGTCTTCCCCTCGCAGAGCGGCGTGGCCCTATATTCTACCGATGTGACCGAGCGCAAAGAGGCGGAAGCGGCGCTGCGGGCGAGCTACGAGCGGGAGCGGCGCATCGCCGAAACTTTGCAGCAGACGCTTTTGCACACGCCCTCCCTCGGTGCCTCGCGCGGCCTCAGCATTGAGACGTTCTACGAGGCCGCTTCGGACGAGGCCGCCATCGGCGGCGACTTTTCCGATGCGTTTCCCTACGACAACGGCAAAATTGCGCTGGTCGTCGGCGACATTTCCGGCAAAGGTCTCAGCGCAGCAGCGCTGATTGCCGAAGTAAAGTACGCACTGCGCGTGATCCTGCGCGACACTTTGCGGGTGGAAGCCGCCCTGGTGCGTCTGAACAACTTTATCTGTGAGGCGCAGGAGCAGGGAGATTTCTCCGGCGACCATCAGGTCGTGCTGTCGCTGGCCGTCTTTGACCCCCAAACCGGCAGCGTGTCTTATGTGACCGCCGGCGGTGAGCCGCTGCTGCTGCTGCGGGCGGACGGCACTGCTGAGGCTACCGGCACAAACGGCCTGCTGCTGGGCGTCCAAAGAGAGACTGATTACACCGCCAGCGAAGCCCGGCTTGACCCCGGCGACACGCTGCTGATCGTGACGGACGGGCTGACGGAAGCTCGCCGCGACAGCCAATTCTTCGGGTTCGAGTCTCTTCAAGCTCAAGCCGTCCGGCTTTTGCCGGGCGAAAACCTGCGGGCATTCGGGCAGTCCGTTATCGAGTCGGTTCGCGTTTGGGCCGGCGGCGCATTCCACGACGATGTCTGCCTGCTGCTGGCCCGCCGCCCGCAGTAGCAGGAGAAAGCAGCCGCCCTTCGGGTGCTCGCCTCGCGAGTCTTAAATCCGAACAGCCCGAAGGGCATCAGCACTTTCCTGCCGTAGGTTTGATACCCGCGGCAGCTGCTGTGTTCTTCATTGTATCTTCCGTTGTATTTTCTGCCGCGCCGTGCTATAATATCCCGATTGTTGAACGGGACTCTGAAACGCCGGCACTGCCGGCGGCTGTCTTTAGTTCCTCTCTGCCTGCCTTCGGTGGCGCGAAGCAGGCCAAAAATCCAAGCCCAGAGAGAGGAGGCATTGATGCCATCCATCGCCATTACGCAGCCTTACGAGGCAGTTTACATTGTGGACCCCGATTTAGGGGACGAGCGCATTAGCGCCATCACCGCCAAATACCGGCAGATTGTCGAAAGCGGCGGCGGCCTGCTGGAAAAGATTGATGTCTGGGAGCGCCGCCGCTTGGCCTACGAGATCAAGGGCCGCACCGAAGGCATTTATGTCGTCATGCAGTTCCAAGCCAAACCGCCGGTGGAAGCCGAGCTGCGGCGCATCTTCCAAATCAGCGAAGACCAGATTCGCTTTTTGATTATCCGGCGCGATGACGACGAAGCTCTGCTTCCCGCCGCGCCTGCCCCGGCAGCGCCCACGCCTGCCCCGGCAGCCACCGCCCCGGAACCGGCGCAAGCCGCCGAAGCGGCCCAGCCGGAACCCGCCGCCGCGACGACCGAGGCCGTTACAGAACCCGCCGAAACGCCGGACCCAGTCGTCTAACCCGGCGCGTCATACTTTCATCATCGCTCACAGAGACCTGCATTGGTTTACGAGAACAGACAAAAGGAGCTAAAGAAATGGACCTCAACCGCGTCATCTTGATTGGCCGCCTCGCCAACGACCCCGAACTCAAATACACGCCCAGCGGCATTGCCGTGACTTCGTTTCGCCTTGCCGTCAACCGCCCGATGTCGGCGGAAGCCCGCACGAACGGACAGGAAAAACAGGCGGACTTTTTCAGCATTGTCGCGTGGCGTCAGTCTGCCGAGTATGCTGCAAATTATCTCGGCAAGGGCCGCTTAGTGGCTGTGGAAGGCCGCTTGCAGGTGCGTGAATACGTCACTCAGGACGGCCAGAAGCGCCGCGATACAGAAGTGGTGGTAGACAACCTGAAGTCGCTGGATCGTCCGAAAGAAGGCGAAGAAGGTGCATCGCAGGGCGGCGCAGGCGGCTACAGCCGCCCGGCAGGAGGCGGCTACAGCAACGGCGGGGGGGGCGGACGACGCGATGACTATGCCGACGCCGATCCCGGCGGCGATACCGGCTACGGCGATGAGGCTCCTGCGCCTCCTCCCCCAGCCCGCGCTCCCGCCCCGGCTCGGCCCGCGGCAGCCCCGCCGCGTCCCGCTGGGGGCAGCAACGCACCCGCCCGCCCGGCAGCCGGCGGCAGCCGCTACCAACCCCCGGCAGATGACGACATGGATGATCCCTTCGCGGATAATTAACAAGCAAAAGCCCCTGCCTCTTTTTTAGAGACAGGGGCTTTTAGCATCCGCAAACCGGCACTGGAAGTGCCGGTCTACTGGTGAATGAAAGTGTCTTCGACACTGAAGAGCAATAGGCGTTGGCAGTCGCGGAGCGACTTTCACTCGACAGTAGACCGGCACTTCCAGTGCCGGTTGCTTATCTACTCTTCCTCACGCAAAAGGCTATGCAGCTTGACCCGAAACGCTTCCGGCAGACACAAAGCTGTTACCTTCTGGCGCAGCGAAACTACCAACGTCTGCTCAAAAGAAAAACGCTTGAGGCACGGACGGCAAAGCTCCAAATGTTTCAGCACCACGACCCGTTCTTCCGGTGTCATTTCGTGGTCCAAATACTCATTGAGGCGCTTCACCGCTTCCTCGCATGAGTAAAAGTCCGCGCTGATGCAATCAGCCTGCCGTTTCAGCTCGGCTGCCTGAAGTTCAGCCGCATGCATTTCCGCTTCTGAGTCTTTCAATTCCTGTTCCACATTCATGCCTCACTCGCCCACGCGGATTTCTTCGCCGCTGAGATACTCCCACAACGCCCTTTGCAGCAGCTTCCGGCCCCGCGACAAGCGCGAACGAACCGTGCCAACTGGGATTTCGAGCGTATCTGCAATTTCCTGGTACGACATTTCTTCCAGTGTCGCTAAAGCAACCGTGTCCCGGAACTCAATCGGCAGCGCCTGGATTGCCTGCTGGATAATCTCGATGTCGAGCTTTTCCAAAACAGCCTTTTCCGGATTCTCCGTTTCCGGGTGATCGCCGCCGAGGCCGTCTTCGCTCAGGCGGTTATAAAGATAGAAATCTTCCAGACCGTCATAAGAAACAGTTTCGCCCTGACGCGATTTGCGCCGGTAGTCATTGAGAAAAACCGTGTTCATGATTCGGAACAGCCACGCTTTGGCGTTGGTTCCCGGCTGATACTGGTAAAAAAAGCGATAGGCGCGAAGGTAAGTATCTTGCAGCAAGTCTTCAGCGTCGTTTGCGTTGCCGGTCAGGCGCAAAGCATTGCGGTACAGGGCGTCCAGGTGCGGGTTCATTTCCGCCTCAAACAGCGCCGGGTCTGTCGGCGGAGGCGGGGCGGCGGGCAGTTCTGTTGGCAGTTCTGCCGGCGGGGCTTCTTCCAGCGTCATCGGTTGTGTTTCCAGTTCAGCCATGCGGCTTCCTATAAATGCAGTAACTTTAGGCTCCGGCGGGGGCCATCAGCCGGACAAAGCGGTTGCGGCCCACTTTAATGACTTGACCGGTTTGGACTAAAACGGACGCCGCAGCATCTGTGATTTTTTCGCCATCGATGCTGACGCCGCCCTGCAAAACCAGGCGCTTGGCTTCGCCCGACGACGGCGCAAGGCCAGCAGCGACTAAAAGCGCTGAGACGCGGACATGACCGTCGGCATCGCAAATCTCGGCGGGAACGGCAAAATCGGGCATATCGTCCGGGACTTGATGCTCTTTGTGCACCCGCTCAAACTCATCGTCCGCTGCCTGCGCCGCGCCTGCGCCGTGGTACAGCGTGATAATCTCGCGGCCCAGCCGCTTTTTCGCCTCGCGGGGATGGGTCTGCCCCGCGTCGGTCAGCGCGGCAACTTCATCCATCGCAACATCTGTGCAAAGCTCGTAGTACATCGGCATCAGCGCGTCGCTCAAAGACATCAGCTTGCCGAACATCTCAGCAGGCGGCTCCGAAATGCCCACATAGTTGCCGAGCGACTTGCTCATCTTCTTAACGCCGTCCAGACCCACCAGAAGTGGCATCAACAGAACAACTTGCGGCTCCTGCCCCAGTTCTTTTTGCAGAGCGCGGCCCGCCAAATTGTTAAAAGTTTGATCCTGCCCGCCCATCTCAATGTCGGCGTGAATGGCGACGCTGTCATACGCCTGCGCCAGCGGATAGAGAAGCTCATGCAGGCTAATCGGCAGCCCTGCGTCAAAGCGGTTTTTAAAGTCTTCGCGCTGAAGCACCTGCGCCACGGTCATTTTGGATGCCAGCCCGACAAGCTCCGCAAAGCTAAGTTTCCCCAGCCATTCGCTGTTGAAACGAATGATTGTCTTTTCGCGGTCAAGCACTTTCGCAAGCTGCTCCACATAGGTTCGGCCGTTCGCTTCAATTTCTTCAGATGACAGCATGGGCCGAGTGGTTGAGCGGCCTGATGGGTCGCCAATCAGGGCCGTGTAGTCGCCGATGATAATGACCACTTCATGACCCAGGTCCTGAAACTGCCGCAGCTTCCGAAGAACAACAGCAAAACCCAAATGAATGTCCGGCGCAGTCGGGTCCAGCCCCAGCTTGACTTGAAGCGGGCGGCCCTCTTTGGCGGACTTCACAAGCTTGGCTTTCAGCTCCGGCAGCGGCACGATGTCCGCCGTGCCGCGCTGAAGCAGCGCGATCTGCTGATCAATGGAAAGGTCGGTTAAGGGAGAAGTGTTCGGTAAAGACATGACGGCAAAGTGTAGCATACGAAAAGGCGCAAAGTCAATTCAAGAAGCGCAGCGTATAGGGCGAACACAAACAAGAAGGGCGAGCAAGAGAAGGAAAGGGCGAACGGGAGAAGAAAGGGCGAACGGGACAAGGACATCGCGCCAGGGAATGGGATGTAGGGCGCGAACCTTGTGTTCGCCCTTCCTTCTCCCATTCGCCCTTTCCTTCTCTTGCTCGCCCTTCTTGTTTGTGTTCGCCGTACAGGCAACTGCCCTGGCATGGGACAAAGAAGAACCCGGCACCCGAAGTAGCGGCCTGAGCACTTAACGCAAACTTAACTTTGTCTTAACGCTGTCTTAATAAAGCCGCTTCATAATAACGACATGGCCGAGGTTGAAAGACCTTCCATTGCTCATCCCCTAACTGTTCAAGCCGCAGCTTCCCGCTGCGGCTTCTTTTTGTCCCGTCTCATTCGCCGGGTACAATCTTCCTATGACTGAAGAGAATGTCTCCGAGGAAACGGCTCAATTAGAAGGCTTCATCTCCGTGACTGCCGCGCTGCAAGGCAGGCATCGGCAGGTCCACGGCATCCAACTTCGCAGCGGCAAGGAAGACAGCCAAACGCGGCGCTTGCAGCTCGTAGCCCGAAACTCAGGCATTCCTATCCAGCGTGTTTCGGCAGACGAAATCGAAGAACTGGCCGGCGGCAAGACCCACGGCGGCGTTTTGGCTCAGGTCGGCCCGTACCAGTTCGCCCCAATGGACAGTCTCGCCGCAGGCAAGACAAGCCCTTTTGTTGCCATGATTGACGGCGTCGAAGACCCCTTCAACTTCGGCTCGTCCGTGCGCTCCCTGTATGCCGCCGGAGCCGACGGCCTGGTTCTTCGTCCGCGCAACTGGCTGTCTGCGGCAGGCATTGTCGCCCGCGCCTCGGCAGGCGCATCCGAGTTAATCCCAACGGCCCTTGCCGAGACCGCCGCCGACGCCGCCGAATACTTCCGCGCGTCTGGCCTGACTATTGCCTGCGCCACGGATGAGCCGGGCAGCGTGTCTTTGTACGACGCCGACCTCACTTGCCCGCTGTTTCTCTTGATTGGCGGCGAGAAGCGCGGCATCACCCGCTCGTTTTTAGACCAAGCCGATCTGAAACTGCGTATCCCCTATGGCCGCCCCCTACCCCACTCACTCGGCACGGCCTCCGCCACAGCGATCATCGCCTTTGAGGTCATGCGCCAGCGAATGCAAACGTAGGGGCGCTGCTTGCTGCGCCCGCGCTGCTTGCTGCGCCCGCTTTGTTGCCTGCCGCACACAAGCCAAACAGGGAAGGAGGGCGCAGCAAGCAGCGCCCCTACAACGATTTATACGGCTGCCATCTGCGCCGTGCTTTGCGTGGACAGCCGGGTCAAAATGTCGCGCACGACGGCGTCAGCGCCGATGCCTTCGGCTTCGCCCTCAAAATTTAGAATCAGGCGATGACGCAGCGCGGCAGGCGCGATGGAAACAATGTCATCATAGGCCACATTGTAGCGGCCATCTAAAAGCGCCCGGATTTTGGCGGCCAGCACCAGCGCCTGTGCGCCGCGCGGCGACGCGCCGAACCGGACAAACTGGTTCACCATCGGCGTCGCCGTTTCCGAGCGCGGATGAGTCGCCAAAATGACCCGCACGGCGAAGTCGCGGACATGAGACGCAATCGGGACTTCGCGGGCGACTTGGCGCATCGCCATAATTTGAGACCCGTCTAGGACTTTGTTGATCTGCGGCGTCTCCGCGCCCGTCGTTCGCTCGACAATGGAAGATAATTCGGCCAGGGTCGGCGACGGCACAATCAGCTTAAACAAAAAACGGTCCAATTGCGCTTCCGGCAGCGGGTAAGTGCCTTCCATTTCAATCGGGTTCTGGGTCGCCAGCACGAAAAACGGCTCCTGCAACTGGTACATCCTGCCGGAGACCGTCACCGAATGCTCCTGCATGGCTTCCAGCATCGCCGACTGGGTTTTCGGGGTTGCCCGGTTGATTTCGTCCGCCAGCACGATGTTGGCAAAGATCGGCCCCGGCTGGAACTGAAACATCTTGCGCCCGGCGTCATCTTCCATGAGGATGTTCGTGCCGGTGATGTCGGCAGGCATCAGATCAGGCGTAAACTGGACTCGGTTAAAAGACAAGTCTAAAACCCGTGACAGTGTCCGCACCAAAAGAGTTTTGCCCAGCCCCGGTACGCCTTCCAGCAGAGCATGGCCGCCGGACAGTAGACAAATCAGAACACCGTCTACAATGTCTGCGTTGCCGACTATGACTTTTCCGCATTCCGCCCGCACCCGCGCGAAGTCGCCCTTAAACTGCGTAATCGCCGCTTCATTAATTTCCATAGGGCTATGTTCGCCAATGCGCCCGAATATCCTGCTTTGGGGGCTACCTCCTTGTTTCCTCGTTCCTCGGTCACAGGGTCCTCCCTTTAGGGAAGACTATAGGCGAAGTAACTTGTTACAAAGCGGTGCGGTAGGTCTCCTGAAGAAGGAACAAACCGCGCTAAAAGAGAATCGTAGTGCCATGAGCCTTCCGAAGTTTAGAAAGGGAACGCCTCTATGAAAGCCTATCTCGTTCTCGCTGCCCTGCTGATTGCCGCGCCGGTGTCCGCTCTCGCCGCAGACACGGCAGCGTCGGTGCAGAAAACGCTGCAAGCGGATTACGATGCCCGCAATAAAGCCGTCGCGCGGCGGGACATCGCAGGAACGCTTGCACATTACGCACCGGGATTCGTGGCGGTCAGCCGCACGGGACAGACACACGGTCTGGCGGAAGAGCGAGCCGATTTCTTGGCGACGTTCTCCTTGCCTGCCCAGCCCGGCGTCACGCAGTCCACCATCCAAAAGCTGACCCTCCTGAAAGCCGGAACCGAAGCCGACGTTTCTTTGCACCGGCTCGGCAGCCTGAACCTGATCGACCCCCAGACCCACGCCAGCCGCACGGTCGTGCTAAACGGCACTTATCAGGACGTTTGGGCCAAACACGCCGGCATTTGGATGCTCACCCGCGAGCAGGAGATTTCTGTCAGCGCCACAATGAACGGCAAGCCGCTCTAGGCAAGCGTGTCGGGCGACTGAAGCCGCGGCAACAAAGGCACAAAGTCCACCTTCGTGGGCTGGGATAAAAATCCTAACCTGCGAAGGCAGGTTTCGTGAACTTGTTGCTGCGGTTTCAACCGCCCGTTCTTGATTTCCATACGGTCTTTTGGCTAACGGCAGCAGGTTGGGTATACTGGGCTTATGACCAATTCAACGCTTACGCCTCCCATTGCCAAGACTGTTGCCAAGACCGATACGATGCACGGCGACGCCCGCACCGACAACTACTTTTGGATGCGCGAGAAAAGCAATCCCGAAGTGATTGCCTATTTGGAAGCGGAAAACGCCTACGCCGATGCCGTGCTGGAAACGACCAAAGAACTTCAGGAAACGCTCTACGAAGAGATGAAAGGGCGCATTCAGGAAACTGATCTGAGCGTCCCGTACAAGCTCGGCGACTACTTCTATTACACCCGCACCGAGGAAGGCAAGCAGTACCCGATTGCCTGCCGCAAGCAAGGCAGCCTAGACGCCGCCGAAGAAATCACTCTAGATTTGAACGCACTCGCCGAAGGCCATTCTTATTTGGGTCTCGGCGCATACACAGTCAGTGATGACGGCAATTTATTGGCATTTTCTACTGATGTGACGGGCTTCCGGCAGTACACGCTGCAAGTCAAAAACCTGCGGACCGGCGAGGTGCTGCCGGATAAAGTCGAAAAAACAATCTCGGCGGTTTGGGCTGCCGACAACAAAACGCTCTTTTACACGGTAGAAGACGACGCCAAACGGTCTTATCGCCTGTACCGGCACGCGCTTGGCAGCATGGGTGATGATGCGCTGGTTTATGAAGAAGCCGATGCCTTGTTCTCGGTCTATGCGTCTCGCTCCCGCAGCAAAGCGTTTCTGTTTCTGACCTCGGCAAGCTCCAAGACCACGGAAGTCCGTTACCTGACAAGCGAAACCCCTAACGCCGAGTGGACCCTGTTCCGCCCGCGCGAGACCGATCACCGCTATTATGTGGACCATCACGGGGAGCAGTTTTTTGTCCGCACCGACAAAGATGCCAAGAACTTTCGTATTGTCTCTGCACCGATTGACACGCCGAACGAATGGACGGAATTTCTCGCGCACGACTCCAAAATCACGCGGGAAAGCATGGCCTTTTTTGTCCGCCACGCAGTTATCTCAGAGCGCGAAGGGGGCCTGGAGCAGCTTCGGGTCATTGAGATGAGCAGCCGGATTTCGCACAAAGTCACCTACCCAGAGCCGTCGTACACGGCGTCTTTAGACATGAACCCGGAGTTCAATACAACCACGCTTCGGTATCGGTATCAATCGCAGATTACCCCGGCGTCGGTCTATGATTACGACATGGACACGCAGGCAAAGACTCTCCTCAAGCAGACCCCCGTGCTGGGCGGCTACGACCCGAACCTCTACGTCGCTGAGCGTGTGGAAGCCGTTGCCGAAGATGGCACGCGCATTCCCATTTCGCTGGTTTACAAGCGTGGCGTGGAGAAGAGCGGCGATGCGCCTCTGCTGCTGTACGGCTACGGCTCTTACGGGATTTCCATGCCGGCGGCGTTCTCATCCAACCGCCTCAGTTTATTAGACCGGGGCATGATCTTTGCCGTCGCGCATATCCGGGGCGGGGGTGAGATGGGCGAAGACTGGCGCGAAGCCGGCAAAATGCACGTCAAGCTAAACACGTTCACCGACTTCATCGCCTGCGCCGAGTTCTTGATTGCCGAGAAGTACACGTCGCCGGGCCGGCTTGCCATCCAGGGCGGCAGCGCAGGCGGACTGCTCATGGGTGCGACCATCAACCTGCGCCCGGACTTGTTTCAAGCCGTCTTGTCTCAGGTGCCGTTTGTGGACGTTCTGAACACCATGCTTGACGACACCCTGCCGCTGACAGTCGGCGAGTATTTGGAGTGGGGCAACCCCAACGTCCAAGCCGACTACGAGTACATGAAAACCTACTGCCCGTACACGAACATTGATGCCAAAGCTTACCCCAATCTGCTGGTTAAAACGTCCCTGAACGACAGCCAGGTCATGTACTGGGAAGCCGCTAAATACACGGCCAAGCTCCGCGCCCATAAGACCGACACCAACGCGCTGCTGCTCAAAACCAACATGGGCGCAGGCCACGGCGGCGCGTCCGGCCGCTACGACGCCCTCCGCGAAACCGCCTTCGACTATGCGTTTCTTCTGACGCATCTTGGCTTGAGCAGATAGGCTTCTGGACCGAAATTGTAAAAAATGCCCCAATGACACTTTTGTCTAGGTATCGTTGGGGCGTTCTATTCTTTGGTCAAAACGGTGAAAAGCGTAAAAACAATCGCCTTTAGCTTGTCAGGTTTCAGCCTGCCGAAGCGGCTCTCAATGAAATCCTCATCGGCAGAAAAATTGTAAGTCGGCCTGATGTAGCAAGTTCGGCTGATATGTCCCTCGACCAAATCGGCGTTGGTCAGCTCCATCAAGTATAGGTCTGTCTCAGGCTGCGTGGAAATCATGCACAAATGGTAGTCCGTGCTTCCCTTACAAGGCCACGATGCCAGGACAATCGCCGGGCGTAGTTTAAACTCTTCTTCGGAAGAAAAGGGAAAAGGAACCCAGACTATATCTCCTCGAACATACTTTGGCAATCCTTTGCCTCCTGTTCTGATCCCCAAATTTTGTTTATCGCTCTTTCACTGGCTAAGGCGGTTGCCCGGCCCAAAGGCATCGACAGATCGCTGACTTCGCGCACGGCTCCATCAAAAGAAGTGAATACGACGACTTCCGGCAATGTCGATTCTTTCTTGATAGGATCAAGTTTAATTGCGGGCGAAATCGCAGCCCGCCTCGGACTTTCCGCATTTGACTTTTGCGGCGGTGCTGATTTTTGTCTTGCCATTGCATTGTTCCTGCTCTCTTATTTCAGCGTAGAGCGAGTATACCATTCAACAAAAGCATTGTCAAAGTCTTCAGGTTTATGTCGAAGGACTTAGGCTTATGGCGCAGGGCTTTCAATTGCAGCAGTCTCAGCCTCACGCTCGGTGTGGGGCGCGGGCTGGCCGGGCTTGGACATGAACGGGCGCTCAAACGCGAGGTGGAAGCCGTAGGCGGCGAGAACACAGAGAGGGATGCCTAGAAGCCAGTGCAGGGCAAGACTGGAAGCAGGCCCCAAGTGCAGTGGGCGGATGACGTAAAGCCACTCCATCTGCACGAGGGGAAAGTGGATCAAATACAGGCTGTACGCGAACGAGCCGATGAAGACCAGCGGCTTCCAGGACAGCGCCCGCTGCAGCACGCCGCCGCGCGACGCGGCCACTAGAAGACAAGCCGCAAACAGGCCGGCAAAGAAGTCCAGGCGCGGGCGGCCCTCTAAAGTCGAAGGAACGTAGAGACTGGCCGCGACAAGCAGCAGGAACGCGCCTGCGGCCAGCGCGTCCCACGGCAGGCGTCGGCGCAGGCTGGAAAGCGCCGGCTGCTCAGGAAATGCGAGTTCGCACGCCAGCATTCCCAGCGTGAACAGGCCCAAATACTGCGGCGAGACGCCGTTATACTCGCTGTTGAAACGGGTCAGGACCGGAACGTGCAGGAACGCGAACACAAGGCTGTAGGCGATAAAGAACGAAAACGCGGTTGTCAGCCACGGGCCGAAGCGCCGCCGGCACAGCACCAGCAGCGGGAAACAAAAATAAATGCGCCACTCCACGCTGATTGACCACAGCGGCGGGGAAATCTGGTTCCAGGTCGCGTGGCCGATGTCTTGCAGCAGCAGCAGGTGAGACAGCAGCCCAGCTTTAGTGACGGGAACGCTGTCGTCCCAGGGTGAGCCTGTTTTGTGGCCGATGAAAAGGGCGATGAGCAGCAGCGTAAATGCTACGGCAAAGTAATAAGTCGGCAAAATGCGCCTGGCCCGGCTCAGAAAAAAGCGTTTCGCACCACCCCGGAGAGAGCCGTCCGCGGAGCGGACGACCGGCAGCATCAGGCAGAAGCCGGAAAGCACGATGAACACGGCGACGGCATGAGAGCCGAAGCCCAGCGGCGAGGTCAGCCGCAGGACTGCCGGGGAGGCGTCCAGGTAATACACCCGGATGTGGAAAGCGACAACGTAAAGCGCAGCCAGGCCGCGCACGCCGTCTAAATACTCCAGGTGAAGCCGGTTCATGCTGCCACTGCGTCGCGGGAGCCGCTGACGTAATCATCGTGCCAAAGCATTCGCAGCTTGTTGGAGCCGTTCAGAGCGGCAACTTTGTAGCACTCGGCGAGGGTTGGGTAATTAAAAACATTGTTGATGAAGTAATCCACGGTCCCGTTGAATGTCATCACGGCTTGCCCAATGTGAATCAGCTCCGTCGCGCCGGTTCCGATGGCATGGACACCTAAGATTTGCCGGGTTTCTTCGTGGATCAGCAGCTTCAGCATTCCAACTTCGTCGCCTAAAAGCTGGCCCCGCGCGATTTCCCGGTACTGGGCGACGCCCGCTTCGTAGGGAATGCCGTCGGCAGTGAGCTGGGCTTCGGTCTTGCCAACCATGCTGATTTCCGGGATTGCGTAAATGCCCAGCGGGAACAGCTCCGGGATGGACGTTGTCGGCTCGCCGTACATGTGGCAGGAAGCGCGGCGGCCCTGCTCCATCGACGTAGACGCAAGCGCCGGAAAGCCGACCACGTCCCCCACGGCGTAAACATGCGGCGCCTCGGTTTGGTAGTTCTCGTTGACTTTCAGCCGGCCTCGGTTGTCCGGGACAATGCCGACCGTCTCTAAACCCAGCGTGTCGGTCGTGCCTTGACGCCCAATACAGTAAAGCAGCGTGTCCGCCCGCAGGTGCTTCCCGGACTGAAGCGTCGCCTGCACTAAGCCGTCCGGCTGTACCTGGATGTCGTCCACGCGCTCGCCGAGCCGCAGGGTAACGCCCATTGCCCGCATTCTATATTGCAGGGCTTCGCTGATTTCCGAGTCCACAAAATCCAGCAGCGACGGACGGGCTTCGGTCAAGATGACCCGGACACCCAGCGTCGCCATCATGCAGGCATATTCAGTGCCGATGACACCGCCGCCGACAATAATCATGCTTTTCGGCAGATGGTCCAGCTCCAGCAGGCTGTCGCTGTCTAAAACGTGCGTGTTGTCGAATGGGACGCTGACGGGACGTGCCGGCACTGTTCCCGTCGCAATTACGACATGGTCCGCTTCCAGCATCTCCGTCGCGTTCTGCCGGGTGATGCTGATAGTGTGGGGGCCGACAAATTTCGCTTCGCCGCAGACAATCTCCACTTCGTTGCGAACCATGTGTTCCCGGATGACTTCCATTTCGGTGCGGATAACCTGCTGGCCGCGTGCGATTAAATCTTCAATGGTAATTTCCGGCTTGCCGCGCCCGCCGCCGTCCCGGTCGCCGTAAAAGCCGCGCTGCTGAATACCCGACAGGTGCAGAACCGCTTCGCGCAGGGCTTTTGAGGGGATCGTGCCGGTGTGCGTACACGCTCCGCCGAGGATTCGGTTGCGCTCAATCAGCGTCACTTGTTTGCCGAGCTTGGCGGCTTGGATGGCCGCTTTTTGTCCTGCCGGCCCGCTGCCGATGACAACCAGGTCTACATGTTTCATACCGGCTCCCGTGTGGCTTTCTGCCGTGTCAACTAAACGAAGGGTCATAGTACCCCTATCCTCGGAAGAATACGGGGGAAACTAAAGACCAAGAACGCCTTCATCATATCGCATTTCCCGCCCGCTTGTCAAGAAATTGCTTGCTGGACAATTGACAAGCGGCGTAGGTTTGGAGTACAATCGCGCTATCATGGAAGAGACACAGAAGACGAGCGGGATGCACTGCACCAAATGCGGCGAGTTTCGCCTGCTGTCCGTGTTCCGCGTTCGGCGCGGTAAACATCAGCAGCCATGCAAGAAATGCTACTTGGAGTATGGCCGTCGCCATTACGCAAACAACAAGCAGTATTATGTGGATAAGGCCAAGCGTTACAACGATGCGCTTTGGGAAAAGACGCGGCAGTTTGTTTGGGATTATTTGAGAACTCATCCCTGCGTGGATTGTGGAAACTCAGATCCGCGCGTACTTGACTTTGATCATGTCCGTGGGGTAAAAAAACACAATGTCAGCGACCTAAAAAGTCTGCATTTCTGCTGGGAAACCATTCAGACAGAGATTGAAAAATGCGACGTGCGCTATTCAAACTGCCACCGTATTAAGAATTACAACCATCTTTCGTGGCGAACTTACGACGAGGCTTCGTAGCTCAGTGGATTAGAGCGTCTCCCTCCGAAGGAGAAGGCCATGGGTCCGAATCCCATCGAGGCCTGTTATTTTTACTTTTGTTCGACCACGATGTACTCTCAGCTCAGCCCACCGCGCCTTGCGGCGGGCTTTTCTTTTTGCTCAACCTTGAGTTTTAGAAAATGGAACAATTTATGTCTGCATCGCCTGTTTTGATTGTCGGCTCGATGGCTCTGGATTCGGTGAAAACGCCGACGGGGGAAGTCAAAGACACGCTTGGCGGGGCCGCCGATTATTCCGGCGTCGCGGCGTCGTTCTTCGCCCCGGTGCAGATGGTCGGTGTGGTCGGCGACGATTTTCCGCGGGCGCATTTGGACTTTCTGAAGTCGCGCGGAATTGACCTCGCGGGCGTCCAGATTGTCCCCGGCGGCAAGACGTTTCGCTGGGCCGGCTACTACGATTTTGACCTGAACATCGCGCACACGCTGGACACGCAGCTTAATGTCTTTGCCGACTTCCAGCCGTCGCTTCCCGAAAGCTACAAGCAGGCCAAGTATGTGTTTCTGGCGAACATTGACCCGGCGTTGCAGCTTGAAGTCTTGTCGCAGGTGGAGAACCCGACGCTGACCGTCTGCGACACGATGAACTTCTGGATTGAAGGCAAGCGCGATGCCCTTTTGGAAGTCCTGAAGCGCGTAGACATCGCGTTTATGAACGACGCCGAAGCGCGGCAGCTCACGGGGGAACTGTCGGTCATCAAGGCCGCCAAAGCCTTAATGGCGCTGGGGCCAAAGACCGTCATCATCAAAAAAGGCGAGCATGGGGCGCTCTTGTTCAGCGGCAGCCAGCATTTCGCCGCACCCTCCTACCCCTTAGAAGAGATCGCCGACCCGACCGGCGCAGGTGACTCGTTCGCCGGCGGCTTCATCGGCTACGTCGCCTCTCAAAATGACACGTCGTTTGCAACCCTGCGCCGCGCCGTCATCTACGGCAGCGTTATGGCCTCCTACAACGTCGAGGACTTCTCCCTGAACCGTCTGCGAACACTCACCGATGCCGACATCGCCGCCCGCTATCGCGCCTTCCAAGAAATCGCCTACTTTGAGGCAATGGACGACGCGCAGGCATAATTAACCAATGAATGATGTTCGTGCGCTGCTGCCGCAGAATAAAATGGACTCAGAACGGGCAAAGGCACTGGTCGCGCTCGGTTATCCTGCCGCCGCGCCAGTCCTGCCGGAACTGATGATGTGGCTCCAGGACATTAACTGGCCGGTGGCGCATGTTATCGCGCCCTTTTTGGCAACCATCGGCTTGCCTTTAGTTCCATACATCCAGCAAGTATTTGCAACAGATGACGAAGTCTGGAAGATGTGGGTGATGCAGGAGTTGGTAAAAACATCGCCTGCAATCTTTGAGGCGGTACAAGATAACATTCGAGAAATGGCATACACCCCACCAAAAAATGAAGACGAAGAAGCGCTTCAGGAAATCGCGCAGGAAGTCCTTGACCATTACGGCGTGAAACCATAGCCTAGCGTCAAAGCGCCGGTTTTCTGCCTCTCACCCACGGAAGGGATACCCCATGCTTGCTGCCCTCTTTGACCCATTTCTTTCCCTACTCTACCCCCCGCGCTGCCTAGTCTGCAAGACACTGGGCGAAAGGAGCCTTTGCGCTCGGTGCACCGCCCAAATCGCTCCCGTGACTGCTCCATACTGCGCGGTTTGCGGCCAGACACTTGCCCCGGATGACGGTGGCTGCTGGCACTGCCATCGGCGCAAGCCGGCTTACGCCTGCGCCCGGTCAATGGGCGCGTATGACGGCGTTTTGCGCCATGCCATCCACCAGTTCAAGTACCGCGACCGCCCTCAGCTTGGCGTGCCGTTGGGGCTGCTGCTGGCGGCGTTTGCCCAAAAGCAAGCGCCCGCGCTGAACGGCCTTCAGTTTGATGCGGTTCTGGCAGTTCCAATGCACCCGGTCCGGCAGCGAATACGCGGATACAACCAGTCGGAGCGGCTGGCGCGAGTTCTCAGCCGGGAGCTGTGCCTGCCGCTGTCTGCAAACAAACTCGTGCGCGTCCATTCAACACGCCCGCAGGTCGGCCTCAGTGCGGAAACGCGGCGAACCAATCTGCGCGGGGCGTTCGCGGTCAAGCCGGAGGCGTCGGTCATGGAAAAAACGCTGCTGCTGGTGGACGATGTCGTGACTTCGGGCAACCTTTGACGTCATGGAGTAAATGCGGTATACTTCTAGCTCAAGTGAGTTAAGAGCCTTCAAAAAGCTCAAGTGAGTCGAGAGCTTTGAACAGGGAGTGCCAGCACCCATGCCGGAAGTATACACGTTTGACGAAATCTTTTCGATCGCAAGTTCGCTTAGTCCGCAAAGCGCGGTGACTCTCAGCGAAGTGAACCGGCCAAGGTGTGTGACTCCCCTCTTTCGGTATGTCAGCACCGCAAGCGGCGAAGCTGAGCTGACGCCGCTTCTGGATTCTGGTGGTCAGGAGCGCTTCGGGGCCGGCTATGTGCGCGTGTCCACCCCGTCGCAGTACAGTGACGGCTTTTCGGTGGATGACCAGATCAAAAACGTCATCAAGCACTTCCTTGACAAAAAGCAGGCGTTTCGCATCTACAATGACGCTCCGATGTCAGGCTCCCTGCCCTACAACGATCCAGCGCTGATTGCCCGCCTGGTCGAAGCCAAGATCCGGCTATACACCTCCGTGTTTGAGCGCGTGTTCCTGTCGCCTCTCCGCCTGCAGACCTATTCGCCGGCGCGGGAAGCGTCGGTCCGCCAGTACCTCGCGCAAAAAGCGGCCAAGCTGCGGCGAGCGGACCCGGCCGAGCAGCTCGCGCTGCGGCCCCGGTTTCAGCAGCGCGTGCGGTTTCGCCCGGCTTTGTCCTGCCTGATGGAAGACATGCCGCAGGTGCATACGCTTGTCGTCAACGACCTCACCCGCCTTGCCCGAAACCAGTTTTTGTTTGCGGAAATCGCCCACACGATCGAGCAGCACAAAACGAAGGTCGTCGGCGTCATGGAGAACCTGGACTTCCTGAACGGCAGCTCGCACGAAACGCGGTTTGGCGATCAGCTGCAAGCGTGGATCCTTGCGACGATGGCCGAGCACCGGCTTCAGGAGACGATGCTCGGCGACCTGCGCGGGCTGCTGGAGCGGCTGGAGCAGGGCAAAGCCATCGGAAGCGTTCCGTCCTGGATCGAGCGCATCGAAGCCGGACCGCAAAAAGGCGGGACGCGGCTTAAAGTCGGGGCACAGGAAGTGATTGACAAGGTGCATGACGTTTTTCTGACCGAGGGCCTCGGCTCTTATCAGCTGACAAATCGCCTGATGGAGCTTCGCGTGCCGTGCCTGTCCCAGCATGGCACCTGGACGCAGGACATCGCGAAAAGCATGATCACAAGCCGCGCACTTGCCGGCTATCAAACAGAATTCGGCTTGGAGTTTCCCGTCTTTCAGCCCGTGGTTTCGGAGGAGCGCTGGCAGGAGCTCAGCCGCGCATGGCACGCCCGGCCTGACAACCGCGTGAACCTTGAATGGACCCAGGGGTTTGATTACCGCCCTGCCACCCATAAAACAAACTATCTCGCGACGGGCCTCATGCGCTGCACCTGCGCGGTCACGACGCTTCGGGAAGGATACGGCGGCGCGATGACCTACCGGCCCTGCGCGGACCCTCAGCGGCGCTGCTACGTGTGCGGCAATGCCCGGCGCAAGAAAGACCAGAAGCATATTATTCTCAATGACGAGAACGTGCATCAGTTCATCAACGGCCTGATGGCGACGGACCCGCAGGTTTTCCTAGGAGAACACAAGGCGCATACTACGTACCAGGAGCTTCAGGCGGAGCTAAGAGAAGCCGAGCAGGCAATCCCAAAGGCGCAGGCGCAGGCCGCGCAGCAGCGAGAGGACATCGAACGCAAGGCGACCAAGCAGGCGGCAGGGCTCGGGTTTTCCCCGGATGACGCCGGGTGGGACGATGTGGTCAGCGGCCTCGTGAAAAACTCTCTGTTCAAAAACGAGGCAAGTCGGGATCTTCGCGTGCTTCAGGAACGGCGGGAGCGCCTGGTTCGCAATTTGAGAGATTTCGCACCGCCGGAGCAGGTCGCGGCGCTGCAAGACAGAATTACACGCTGGGAAGAGATGGCAGTTTGGGAGAAGAATGAGCTGCTGCTCCGCATCTTCGACCGCTGGGAGTTCCGAAAACTAGGCGACTCAGACAGACGGCTTGAGATGGTCATGATTTTGCGCGGCGGACGGGAGCTTCCACCGGTGCCAATGAAGGTCTGGGGAAGCGGACGGCGGATCCTGCGGCGTTTGCCGACGGTTGAGGAATGGGTCGGTTCGGTTCTCGCAGCCCAGCTCCGCAAAAGGCCTGTACTGCTTAGAGCAGAAAACGATGCCGCTTAGAGCAGAAGATGGCGAGAAAAAGTCATCAGCGGGTTAGAAGTTGTAAGAAGCCATTACCGCGAAGCGTAGCAGACGCGGCGAACGAATTCGAGAAACGCCAAATTGTCCGGGTCGTAAGGCAGCCGGGAGAGATGGTCAAGCTCCTCAAGAATGTCGTCCTTCCGCTCCCACGCGGTCGGGTGAAACTGATCCACATCGGCTGCACAGATGCGGGCAATCATCTGCGCGAGACATGTCTGGCAGTACCCCACACAGATGCAAGTTGTATTGAGAATATCCATAAGTAGTCCTGATATCACAGCTCGTTTGGACAATCCAAATCAGCCGGAGAATCTAAATCAGCCTGACGACTGATAGGCACGATCGCTTCCGTCACTCAATCTTTCACGCACGACTGGTCGGGGTAATTTACTGAAGACCCAGTCGAGGCCAGCATCCGCTGAAGGGTGATTTCTGCAGTGTTAGGTATTGGACGCGGCGACTTAATTAGGTGGTTGAGCGCGGCGGCTTAATCGATTCCCCTACTCCAATGCGACTTCTGCTTCAACTGTAGTTTCTGCTTGAGCCGGCGCGCCAAATTCTGCCGCGCCAAATTCTGCCGCGTCAAGCACTTGAAGCAGGAAACCTTCGAGAGAGCTCGTGAGCTTTTCTAAGTGGTCGCCACTTTCTGACGATCCTGACTGAGCGTCTTCTGGGTGAGCGTCTTCTGGGTGAGCGTCTTCTGCGGCTTCAGAACTTAGCGGCATTTGGCCCCAGCCCTTGAAAAAGAGCATGCACGCGGGAATATCAAAGCTGGGCGGCTCGGCGAGGCGAAGTTCGAGCGCCCCCATACCCTGCAGCTGCACATCTTCCGGCCAGCGGCATTCGATCAGGATGGGTTCTGCGCCAGGGCGGACGCGCACTTCGAGGCTGATGTAATCGAGATGCACCTGCTCTTGCACTTCCCAGTCCCGGTGCGCTGCCAGCAGGAACCGGGCGAGCATAAGAATTGGGATAAACAAGGGTCGCAGAGCGGCGCGGCGTGCTTCAGCCTGCCACCGGCGTAGATCTTCTCCCAAGCGCAGGATATTGGCGTCAGCGACGCCTGTCAGGCGCGAAAGATCCTGGTGAAGAGAAAGATCCTGCTTAAAGGCTAAGTCTTGAGCGAACGGAAGTGTGTCGGAAGTCAGATCTGTCCCATAATCCTCGGGGAACTGGGAATCCTCGGGGAACTGGGAATCCTTGGGGAACTGGGAATCCTTGGGGAACTGGGGATCATTTTGGGAGGCCATAGTTACTCTCTTTCTCGCTGCTGAATGAAGTCAGACCAAACATCAAGTCAGACCAAACATGGATGAAATCAGACAAGATATGGTGCAAACTGGTATAATCTATTGCTGCCAGGCAGACCGTTTCTATTGCTGCCAGGCGAACTTCTAGAATGCCGCAATAGAATTGATTGCGGGAATTGATTGCTTGTTGAGTTTTTCGCTTTCCGTAGTTTTCGCTTTCCATTATTGGGCGTCCGCGTCATCACCGCAACCTGGATCAAACTCCAGGCTCAGATCAAACTCCTGTGCGACATCAAAAATCTTGCGCCAGAAATCGAACCACGGGGAGCTTCGGCTGTAGGGGTCGTTTAAGCTTGCAGCGCTGACACCAGTCGCATCAGGACTGCCAATGCGATCAACCGCGCTTACGTTCAGGACTGATGTGGGCCCAGATGCGGGCAGCTTCTCGGCGGACGTATGAAGAACCGGAGCCTGAGATGCCAGGATCTCGGCGGGGGATTTGGGGGCCGCTTTGCGCTTCTTGGCCTCCATACCTTTGAAGTTTGAGGGATGTTTCATACCTCTCTCGCAGGAGATGGAGCGGATGGGGGACAAGAAAATGAAAGTTTTTCAAAAACATTTAAGTTTTTCTGAGACCCCTTTCTGAGATTTTCTCTTCTGAGATTTTCTTTGAAGGCCCGAAGAGGAAAAGTACAAGTCTTTAGGAAAAGTACAAGTCTTTAGGAAAAGCCGACCGTCAAAAAGAACCTAGTGCTTGGAGGAACAATCATGAGGCCTGAACCAAGATCATCTAAGCTCATTCAGCACGGCTCGGCCGAGTTACCACCAGAGGATTCAGCCGAGCTGACGCCGGTGGATTATCAATTGACGCCGGTGGATTTAACTGCGATCAAGAACACCAGCACCCAGCTTGCGCTCCCCTACGTGCGGCTTTTTCGTTACTTAAACTCTGCGCCCCCATCCCGCGACAAAGAGCGGCTGCAGAACATTGAAGGATGGCGCAAAGAGCAGCGGCAGCAAATCAAAGAGCAGCGGCAGCAAATCAAAGAGCAGCGGCAGCAAATCAACAAGCAGTGTGCTGATGCCGCAAAAATTGGCACTGAGAAGATCGGTACCGAGAAGATCGGCAACGGGCAGCAGGAGACAGTTGCTGACCAAAAACAGCGCCAAAAGTCCGCGCATCTGGCAAGCCAAACTTCTACAGATCAGACTCCCGCAGACCAGAGGCCGGACATCAATACGATAGAGCGGAAAAAGAATGCGGAGCGAGAGAAGAATGCGGAGCAGCGCATGACAATGCACCGCGAGGAGGCTGTCTTCCAAGCTGAGGAGGCTGAAAAGAAGTTCTGGGACCTTCTGCCGGACCTTGCCGTCCCGCCGGGCATGACTTTTGTGCCCTTCACCAGCTCAAAGCTGTTCACAGCCTCGGAATGCGTTGAGTTCCCCCTGGAAGATGCAGCGCGGCACTGGTTCCACGCGCTCTACGAAGAGCGAGAGATCGAGCCGATCACAGCCTCCGCCTTGCAGAAAAAGCGCTCGTGGCAGGAGGCGCTCGAAAAGACCGCGCGTGTCCGCCGCCGGTTCAGGAGTGCAGGCTCCGCCTGGAGCACGCATGTCGGCCTTCTTCGAGACGCCATCGCAGCCGGATATCCGCTGGAAATCTTCTTGATGGAAGGACCAAACGCAGAGAAGCCGGATGCAGAGAAGCCGGATGCAGGGAAGCCGGATGCAGGGAAGCCGGATGCAGAGAAGCCGGATGCAGGGAAGCCAGCCACGGCACAAGATGCGCCGGAAGGCGCCGCCGAGTCTATCCGGGGCAAAACAAGCCCGGGCAGAAAGTTGCCAGCAGCCTCTGCAGAAGGCTGTATGGACTGGCTGACGGCCTGGGTTGCGGCAGAGGTCGGCGAGCAGTATCTGCTTCCACTGATGGCGGAGCTTAGCCCGGAGGCAGCCCTGGAGCAGAGGCGGCAGGAGTTGATCCTCGAAATCTGGGGGGCTGTGCTCTCTCTTCACGCGCACCGGCTCACAGTTCCGGCATTTTGCCGCCTCCCGACAACTGCCGCAGCCATGGTACGGGAACTGTGCAGCAGCGCTGGCGAAGACGTTGATCGCTTGGCGCCGGAAGCTAGGCGCTGCCTCCTGGCCGCGAATACGCCCGCAGCTGATCCCCTGGCGGCTGTGATCAAAGCGGAGACAACAGAGCATATTTGGGAGCGTATTTGTGCGTTGCCTCCCCAGCAGCGGCGCAGCATGGAACTGTTACTGCAAGGATTTTCCCGTGAGGAGATAGCAGAGAAGATAGACTGCAAGCCGGAAAGCGTTAAAGAGCATGTGGAGCGTGCCCGAAAGCGCTTGAGATCGGATCTGGCTGAATTTAAGCTGCCGGCATCGGAGACGGCTGGATCTGACTCGGTTGAAAGAGTTGCTCCGCACACGGGGAGCTAGATAGGGAGCGAGGGCGGCTGTCTTCGAGCTTACTTCGTCTCCCAGTTTCTGGCGGTACCGCCAGCTGACCATCCAACCGACGTTTTAGATTTCTCCGTTCCCCAACTTCGCAGGGTATGAAGACCGAAACATGGGGTTGTACGTTTGCAGGTGTAACCCTGCAAACCACCATTTTGTGAGAGGGAAAGCCGGAAAAACCGCTTAGCGTACGTTTTCGTTCCAATGATTGTCAGACCCCGCTGATTGCCCCGGCAGAAGCGGCGTGCTGAAGACAATACTTCTTTCCCGCAGTTTGGTATCTGGGAGAGACAACAAAAAATGGGAGAGACAACAAAAAAGCGGGAGGCTACTGCCTCTCGCTGTCGTTCATTTTTGCGAACGTGAATATAATATATCAGGTTTTCAAGACGAAGTCAAGGTGCCTGCACGATAGGTTGAACCGGATTCTGCCGAATACCGGGGTTCTGATCTCGAAAAACGTGCTTTTTTTGAGCCGTGAATGCTATTGACAATGGCAAAACTGACGAATTGAAATCTCGCAGATGTTTCCTAAAACGCAGCCCAAGAGGTCAGCAATCGCCCCAGGTCAGCAATCGCCCCAGGTCAGCAATCGCCCTAGGTCAGCAATCGCCCTTCCCAGCGCCACGGACTGAACCATCGCTTCCCAGCGCCACGGACTGAACCATCGCTGTTCCCGCCTCTTGAACCATCTTCCGACAGGCTACCATGCTCGACCCACTTTACTCACCCCCGCTTTTGGCGATGTCATCCAGAAGCAGTCGGGTCTATTTCTTCTTCAGGTCTATCTTCTCCTCAGGGTCTCGGCCGGAGTTTTTGTGAACAGCACGTCGGGTCCAACGCGCTGCCAGACGAGGCCATGTTCCTGGGACAATTTCTCCGCCCAGCCTGCGATGGCGCTATTCTCACTGTCCAGCCTCTGCGACTGATTGATTTCCAAGGGATTAACTTCTATGGGATTAAGTTCCAAGAAGTTTGCCGTGAGGCTGCCAGCTTTGACCAGCACACGGCTTCCGCCATAGATGGCGTCGACGACG
Organism: uncultured Armatimonadales bacterium; assembly: GCA_964243345.1. Lineage (GTDB taxonomy): Bacteria > Armatimonadota > Armatimonadia > Armatimonadales > Capsulimonadaceae > JANXMY01. Next base: position 167 of record CAXTER010000026.1, on the reverse strand, counting down.
CCTTGATCAATGAGGTCAAGCGGCTTGCCGGTAGTCAGAATGCGAACGATGCGGTCCATATAAAGAGGTTCGCCGTCGCTTTCCAGTTTTCCTTTATCCGGTACTGATAAGCGGCATTATTGGTATCGAATGAAGTAATAAGTTGACTCAAAGAAAATGTGTTTCAG
>CAXTER010000025.1:0-58134 GCA_964243345.1 uncultured Armatimonadales bacterium | reverse complement strand
TGGTGCCGATGTTCACATGCGGCTTCGAACGATCAAACTTTGCTTTTGCCATAATGTTTAGCTTCCTCGCGAATTTCGTTAAAAAGTAGTGGTCGTAATTTTGGCGCCCGTCTAAGGAATCGAACCCCTGCCATCCGGGCTGCACTGCTGCAAGTATTAACCCCGTTCGGCCCCGCCAGGTTCCAGGCATGAACGGCGTTTCGCGCCGTGTGCGAATGATTATACCCTACCCTGCTGCGTTATGCAACCGTGTTATGGGAACGGTGCGTAGGGAAAGCGTGGGAAGGAGGGGGCGTGGGCGTTAGAAGCGTGGGCGTTAGAAGCGTGGGAGTAAACTCCTACGCTGTGGGGCGCGGACGCCCATTGGCCGCCTTCGCGGGCAAGGAGAAGACACACGCCACACTCTTATTCTGCTCCGTACCCGCGCAGGCGGCTACTGGGCGCTTCGCCCCACAGCGTAGGAATTCATTCCCACGCTCTTCTTCCCACGTTCTTCTTCCCACGCTCTACCCCGTCCCTTCCACCACCGCAATCTCCGTGTCCGTTAGCCCGTACAGGGCATATACCAGCGCGTCTATTTGCTTGTCCGTGGCCTCAATCTGCTGCTGCATCATGGCCTTCTCGGCGTTCAGCCGCGCCGCTGCCTTGTCTTTGTGCAGGGTCAGCATCCGCTCCACAAGCGTTACCATCTTGTCATGCCGGGCCTTCTCGGCAGGCTTGGCGAAGTCTATGGTTCGGATTGGAAGCCTGTCAAGATCAACCTTCTTTACTTGTGCAATGCTGTTTTTGTTTGTTAATGCCTTCGCTTGATAGTAAACAGCCATTAATTTTGAGTTAATTAGACCCATCAGATACTTCATATCTAATTCGGAGGCATTATCGAAAAGAAAATATAAAGACTGCTCTGGAAACATCCCACTGTCATCGTAGGTTGCAATAACAGACTTTCCAGTCTTTCGGAGCAGAATTTTCGGCGATGCTCCGAGTTTTCTTTTGTCTGTTGTTCTGCCTGTAATGTTCTCTTTTTGGAAAGCAAACCAATAGAACGAATTAATTTTATAACGCTCGATGCTGTCCCCTTTGATCATCTTTATTTGGTCAGGATAAGTTTGGTAAGACTTAATTAAACTTGATTTTCCTCCAAACCCAGATGTTGTCTCACATATTTCTGCCAGCGGCTTCACTTGAGCTAGGGACAAAATCTTGGAAACTAATTCCATAGTTTCTGCCTTCTCGAAAAACTCAAACACAAAGTCATGCGATTGCATCAATGCTTCTTGCGGGATAGGTATGGTTGGCTTGTCATACTCAGAGATTTCTACTGTATTTTCTTTTGTGTTGCTAGTTTTCTGAATGGAAAAGACCATAGTATCAACTGTTACACCCGGAAAAGGTAGTTTATACATCAGCGAATGGATTTGTGCCTCCGTCAGTAGACGCCGCCGAAGACTAACGAATTGTGTATTAAAGCCCAAACGATCCGGCACAATAAAACTAAAACGGCCCAAGTTTTTGGTGAGGGTTAATCCCTGAGCAACAAAATACTCATACATATTGGGCATATATGTGTTGCCGGAAAAGCGGGATATAAGATACTCAATTTCGAGATGTGAATAAACTTCAGCACCAAATTTTCCGCTTAGTGAAATCCACGGCGGGTTGCCGATGACGGCGTCGAAGCCGCCGCTTGCCATGATTTTGGAGAAGGCGCTGTGCCAGTCAAAGGCGTTGATTTTAAGCTGCGCGTCTAAGTCAAACTGCGCCATGTCTTTGCCTTCGTAAAAGTCCGGGCCAATCAGCGAGTTGCCGCACTTGATGTTGGACTCCAGGTCCGGCAGCGCCCGCTCCTTGAAGATTTCCAGCGTTTTGTCAATGAGCTGCGCCGACTCCCCTTCCAGCACCTTGAGTAGCAGGGACAGCTTGGTTACTTCCACGGCCTGCGTGTCAATGTCCACGCCGTAGATGTTGTTGAGGAGGATGCGCTTCTTTTCCGCCGTCGTCGGTCCTGCGGAACAAGTAAATCGCGGCGTTCTTGCCTTTGGCGGATTTCTCTTTGGCATGGTCCAAGTAGAAGCGCAGGTGCCAGTCTAACAAAAACTGGTACGCGCCGATGAGAAACGAGCCGGAGCCGCAGGCGGGGTCGAGAATTGTCAGTTTTGCGACCTGGGCGGGGGTGCATTCCTCCACCAGCTTGCCGACGGTCTGGCGGACAATGTAATCGACAATATAAGTGGGCGTGTAGTAAACCCCGCCCGCTTTCTTGACTTCCGGCTTCGGCTGAACTTCGGCGGTTTTGCCGGAAACATGAATGACCTGGCCCAAGAACTGCTCGTAGACCTGGCCCAGAATGTCGGCGGGAAAGACCGAAAACTCAAACGGGCTTTCCGGGTAGTAAACGCTGGCGATGATCTCTTTGAGGGGCCGGTCGTCAATAATCAGGTGCGGCGTGACATCGTCCGGCCCGGTGCGGCCTTTTTCCGTCTCAAAGTGGAACAAGCCGGAATTGTAGCGGGCGTCGGCATGGCGGAAGATGTCCAAAAGGCGTGGGTAGACCGGCCCGCCCCGGTTCATCAACGGCTGCAAAAGATGGTCCGGCTCCGCGCCCCGGTCCTCGCTGATGCGTAAAAAGATGAGGCGGTCAATGATCATTTGCACCGCGTAGTTCAGCTCGCGTGACCCCAAGCCGGGGTTGTTTTTGACAATGTTTTGGGCCAGCTTCACCCGCCAGCCGGAGATTTCTGCAAGAAACGCTTTGTCCACGGGAACCGTGATCCGCTGGGCGCGGGCTTCCTCGGCATAGCGGTCAAACGCGCCGGAAAACACGGCGTCCCGCGAGAACCGGGCCACCAGGCTGTCCCACTTTTCGGCATAGTCCGTGTACTTGAAGTAGTCCAAGCGGGCGGCCTTTGCGGAGTCTTTTTGTTCCGGCGCGACCCGCGTGTCGTAGACCGCGAACTCCTCAAAGTTCGTCAAGAGTGAGAGCGGCAGCTTGGCCGTCCAGCCGTAGCGCCGGATTTGGTACGCGGGCGACTGCTCTAGGTCCAGTGACGCCGTCGGCTGCTTGGTTTCCAGAAAGAACTTGCGGTTCCCGCCGGCGCGAAAGCTGTAGTCCGGCGCTTTGGTGCGTCCGCTGATTTTGATTTTGTCTTCGTGAATGACTTCCCGGTGCAGCTCGGATAAGCCGGCATGGTTGTCCATGTCCCAGCCCAGGGCCGCAAACAGGGGATTAACGTAATCAATGCGGGTCAGGGTCTCGTTGTAGTCGCCACGCCGGTACTGGCTGCGGTTTGCGGCGTAGTTGTCAACAAGCTGGGCAACGCTGTCGGGCAATGGCATGGGTTGGGGTTCCTTTGACTGAAGATGGCGGCACGAACCTCACCCGGTCGCTTCGCGCCCACCCTCTCCTTGACAAGGAGAGGGTCGCAGCTTGCTGCGGGGTGAGGTTCCTAAATCATCCCCTGCAAGCGCTCTTTAAGGCGGGTGTGCCGGTGGATGTCGCTTTGCTTCTTGACTGCCATCGCAATAGCGCGTTTTGGGCCGACTAAGACGGCGAACTTCTTGGCCCGCGTCAGGGCCGTGTACAGTAAATTGCGCTGCAACAACATATAGTGCTGCGTATGCACGGCCAGCACGACGGCCGGGTATTCACTTCCCTGGGACTTATGAATGGAGCAGGCGAAGGCAAGTGTCAGCTCGTCCAAATCGCTGAACTCGTAGATGACTTCGTTTGTCCCCTGGGCGTCGGTGTAGGCGACTGTCAAAATCTCGTCTTCGTGATTGACGGCAACCACTGCCCCAATGTCTCCGTTGTAGACGCTTTTGTCGTAGTTGTTGACAATCTGCATGACGCGGTCGCCGACCCGGAACAGGCGCGAACCGCGCTGGATTTCGTCAACGCCGAGACGCGGGGGATTAAGGACTTCTTGGAGGCGCGAGTTGAGATGGGCCGCGCCTGCCGAGCCGCGCTGCATGGGGGTCAGAACCTGAATATCGCCGGGGGCGTAACCGCGCTTGGGCAGGCTTTTGGCGACCACGGCGACCACTTTTTCCGCCAGCTCATCGGCTTCTTCGGCATTCAGCCAGGCGCAGTCGCGGAGAGCGGACGGCGGCGGCAGCTCCGGCATCCGGCCCTGATTGATCGCGTGGGCGTTGGTGATAATAAGGCTTTCAGCGGCCTGCCGGAACACCTGCGTCAGCCGGGCGACAGGCACCGAGCCGCTGTCAATCAAATCGCGCAGGACATTCCCCGGCCCCACCGACGGCAGCTGGTCCACGTCCCCGACAAACACGACCTGCGCTTCGGGCGGAACAGCTTTCAGCAGGGAATAGGTCAGCACCATGTCCAGCATCGAGCTTTCGTCGACAATCAGCACGTCGCATTCCAGAGGCTGGTCTAGGCCCCGCTTGAAGCCGTGATGCTCCGGGTCGAACTCCAGTAAACGGTGAACGGTCTTGGCTTCCCGTCCGGTCACTTCCGCCATGCGCTTCGCCGCCCGGCCCGTTGGCGACGCCAGCAGCACATCTTTTTCTAATGCCTCAAACGCTGCGACAATGGCGTTGGTGGACGTGGTCTTTCCTGTGCCGGGGCCGCCGGTCAGCACGGAAAAGCGCGACAGCAGGGCCATCTTGACGGCTTCGCCTTGCTGCGCCGAAAGCGAAAACTGGGCATCTAAAAGCGCCGACAGCCAGCGGTCAAAGTCGGTGTTAGGGGGAGGCACGGGCGCGGACAGAATAGAAGTAATGCGCTCGGCAACGCCGATTTCTGTTTTATGCAGCGACGGCGTATAAATGGCGATTTCAGTTTCGCCCAGCAGTGTGTAGGGTTCCAGCACCAGGCGGCCCGTTTCGGCAAGCGTCTTAATCGCCGCGCCGACATTACCCGCGCCGAGTATCTCCGTCGCTTTGTCGGTCAGCTCGGCTTGCGTCAAGAACGCATTGCCTCCCGACTCAACCGCCTCATTCAGCACATACACGACGCCTGCTTCAATGCGCCGGGGGTCATCTTCGGCGATGCCGATAGCTCGCGCAATCTTGTCTGCGCTTTTAAAGCCGATGCCCCAAATGTCGGACGCCAATTGATACGGGTTGCGCTCGACAATCTCAATCGCCTTGCCGCCGTAATGCTTGTAAATCTTGACGGTATAGGCGGGCGAGACGCCGTGGGACTGCAAGAACAGCATGATGTTCTTGACTTCCCGCTGGTCTTTCCACGCCGTTGTAATCTTGGCAAGCGTCTTTTCACCAATGCCGCCGACGCCGAGCAGCTTGCGAGGATGATTCTCAATAACATCTAAAGAAGTCTCACCAAACTTCGCCACGATGCGTTTGGCCGTCACCGGCCCCACCCCCTTGACCATGCCGGAGCCGAGATACTTTTCAATTGCAAACGCCGTCGCAGGCCGGACCACTTCGTACCGGGCGACAGTCATCTGCTTGCCCCACTGGGCATGGTTGGTCCATGTCCCGTAGCATAAGAGCGACTCGCCGACGACGGGGTTGGAAAAGCTGCCGGTGATGGTGATAACATCGCGGGCGTTCGGCGGCAAAAGACGCGCTACGGTGTAGCCATTATCTTCATTGTGGAACGTAATGCGCTCAATGACGCCTTCAAGCGCATCCAGCGGCGGGCTATCGGTGGGTGAAGTTGCAGGCTGGGGTTTAAAGGCGCACACGGGGAGATTATACCCCATGGGTGCGGGAAGGGCGGGGGAAAAAGGGCGCAGCAAGCGACGCCCCTACGGGGCAGAAGATGTAGGGTGCGCTGCTTGCTGCGCCCTTCTTTTGCCCCGTAGTTGCTTGCTGCGCCCTCCTTTTGCCTCGTCAGCATTATGCCTAATCCTCTAAATAGCCCGGCGTGAAGCGCATGAGACGCCCCGCAAGCTCTTTGGCGATGTCGGCATGGACAGTAATTGTCTCGGAGCCGTAATCTACCGAATGCACGCGGCCCATTTCGTAGCACTGGGCGACAATGTCCGAGCGGTCATAGGGCAAAATCAACGTCACCGTTGCCAGCAAAGACTGCAAAGTCGCTTCCATCCGGTCCATGAGAAACGGAATGCCCTCGCGTTTCGTTGCCGAAAGGTAGCAGGAATTGGGCGTCTCAGAAATCAGGTCTTGAAGCGCATAAGTGTCTTTGACTAAATCGGCCTTGTTAAAAGCCGTAATAATCGGCTTGTCCCCCGCCCCAAGCTCGGCTAAGACTTCAGAGACCGCCCGCATCTGACGCTCACGCTCCGGGTGCGCCGTGTCCACGACATGCACCAGAAAGTCCGCCTGCACGACTTCTTCCAGTGTTGCCCGGAACGACGCCACCAAATGATGGGGCAGGTTCCGAATAAAGCCGACCGTGTCGGTCATCAGCACCGACCAGCCGCCGTGCGGCAGAACAACGCGCCGGGTGGTCGGGTCAAGCGTCGAGAACAGCATTCGGTCGGCAAGCACTTCCGCGCCGGACAACAAATTGAGAAGCGTCGACTTGCCTGCCGACGTGTACCCGACGAGGGCGCAGGTTGGAAACGGCAGCTTGTGGCGCATCTGCCGCTGCTGCGCCCGCTGCTCCTTCATCTCGTCAATCTCGCCGCCGAGCAGAGAAATCCGCTCCTTGACCCGCCGACGGTCGCTTTCCAGCTTGGTTTCACCGGGGCCGCGCCCGCCGATGCCGCCCTGCTGCCGCTCAAACTTGGTATACAGCGACGACAAGCGCGGCAGCAAATAATTGAGCTGTGCCAACTCCACTTGCAGCTTGCCTTCGCGCGTTCTGGCCCTCTGGGCAAAGATGTCTAAAATGAGCTGGGTCCGATCAAGGACGCGCCGCTCCAAAGCGTTTGTGAGGTTCCGCTGCTGGGTTGGGGACAGCTCATCGTCAAAGATGACCAGCTCGGCGTTGGTGCTTGCCAGCTCGCCTTTGAGGTCTTCCACTTTGCCCGGCCCGATGTAGGTTGCCATATCCGGGGCGCGGCGCGACTGGGAGAACTCGCCGACCACTCGTGCGCCCGCCGTCATCGCCAGCTCCCGCAGCTCCGACAGCCGCATTGCCATATCGTCCTCGCCGCCCGCCAAAGACAGTGAAACCACCAGCGCCCGCTCTTCCGTCGCCGTACTATAAGAAAGTTGTGCCATAGACAGCAAGTATACCCATTTGGGCGTGAAGCATTAAGCAACTTCTTCTTGACTAGGCCGCGCCGGCACGGCTTCAAGGATCGCCCGCAAAGCCTTGTTGACCTGCTCTGAAGTTGTAAACACTTCTGCAAGGTCCTTCTCCAAGACAATTGCTCTGCGCCGCGTGGCGCGAGCAGCGTAGGGATTGGGCTTTGCGTTGCTGAAATCGTATTCCGGCAGCAAATTGTCCTCTAAATCTTCCTCTGGATCGTCGTAAATGCAAACTTTGTGCGGTGGCATGTCGATAAAGCGCTCCATAATTCGCTTACACCCGCGTTGATACCTTCTGCCGCCTGTGCCATAATCCAAGCCAAATATGCCATAATCTCACTCAAAGTGAGTTCGTGATGAAATTCAAAACCATTCTTCTGTTTGGGGCGCCCGGCAGCGGCAAGGGAACGCAGGGCAGCATTCTAGGCAGCATTCCGGGCCTGGTGCATGTGGCCTGCGGCGAGATTTTCCGAGACCTGCGGGTTGGGACGCCGCTTGGCCGCGTGTTCCTGGATTACAGCAGCCGGGGTGCCTTAGTTCCCGACGATTTCACGGTGCAGCTTTGGCAGGAGCATGTCGAGAGCCTGGCCCACTCAGGCAAGTATGACCCGAACACGGACATTTTAGTTTTAGACGGCATTCCGCGCTCTGTCGCGCAGGCCCGGCTGATGGACAATCACATTGATGTCCGGCGTCTGTACTATTTGGACTGCGCTGACAAAGAGCAGGTTGTCCTGCGCCTGAAGCGCCGCGCCCTCCACGAGAACCGCCTGGATGATGCGTCGGATGTGACCATCCAAAACCGCCTCTATGTGTACGAGGCCGAAACCGCGCCGGTGCTGGGCTACTACTCGCCAAAGATTGTCCGCCGCATTGACACGGGCCGCACCCCCATTGAAGTGCTGGCAGACATTTTGACCGATGCCCGGCAGCTTGTGATAGAAGTGGAGTTGGAGAAGGGCCTGGGTGATGCGTAAGGAACCCCTCCCGCTCGTACCTCGCTCCCTCCCCTGTTAGGGAAGGGCCATACAGAATGAGAACGAAAGCTTCTGCCCTCCATCAGGAGGCATAGGCTCTCACCAGAAGACTATCTTTTTGGCCCTTCCCTAACAGGGGAGGGAGCGAGGTACGAGCGGGAAGGGTTCTTTTCCCCGAATGGGAACACTTTCGCGTCAAAATGGGTTATAATAGGTGTGCGGCGGTCTACCAAGCCGACGCGGCACGAACATGGGGGCGATTGGTTTCGATCGGGAGATTGATATCGCAGGTCGCAAGTCGAGGCGCCGCTGGCCTCGTTAAAAGCGGCAAAAAAACAAACGCGAAGAATACTTCGTTCACCACAGCACGTTCCTACGCGCTGGCTGCCTAGTTTTTCCCGCAAGGGCTAAACTCGACGGTTAAAGCGCTGCCCACGGGCGGCCCGTCCCCTTCTTTCTCGCCCGCCAGTAGAAGCTAGGATGTCAAATATGCGGGCTACTGCGTCTGAGCTGCCGTCCGGCAGACGCGGGAACCAAAGGACAGCGAGCGCTTGGGGCAGCCTGCCGTTTGGCGGCCCCGGTGCGAGAATCAAACAACCGGCTATGCTTGTAGAAGCCTGAGTTTTCGCTGCTCGACACGAGGGTTCAACTCCCTCCGCCTCCACCATGTTAAGAAACCGCTCTGTCAACTCGGCAGAGCGGTTTTTTGTTTGCTGGGGTCGTAGTGGAGTAGTTGCTACAAATCAAGCTTCCATTGCTTGTCATTATAATCTACTTTAAAGCCGGTTGTCTGCCAACAACTAAACTATGACTAATTCCACCATTCCCTGGCCTGATTTCCTCTTTTATGCAGGGCTTTCTTTATGCTGCTTTCTCATCTTTACTGAGATACTAAGCTACGCCTTCTCATACTTGAGTGGATGGCGGCTACTAGCACAGAGTTACGCAATGACAGAAAATCATACGGGAGTGAGCGGCCTTTGGCCGGGGTCTTTCTTGGGGGTAGGCATACCCTACCAATTGGGTCCTTTGTTTTCTTTGGGCATCATCGGAAATGGGTTAGTGATAAGTATGCGGTATCAAGAGTGGCTCGGCTTCCAGCCATTGCTGATTCTCTGGCACGATATTACAATGCGTTCTTCCCGTGTCACAATTTGCCCGACAATCTCACTTTCGTTTCGGCAGGCACCTTTAATTGAACTTCATCTACCGGCAGTCGCGGCTAAAGCGTTTGGCCCATATATAAAAGCATAGCCTCAATTCCTTTCTCTTCTCTTGTTTGTGCTTGACCGATGGGTCGAACCTGTGTTAGAACGGCTCGGTCATACCAAGGTTCAATATGAGAATACAGTATGAGAATGTGAATGCATCGACAGAAGGGCTGGACAATGCCGAATGCTGTGTTTCCACTGCAACCCGACGATGAGTTTCTGGAGAAAGCCAAAGAGCAGGAATGGCAGGCGGGATTCGAGGCGATGGGCAGTGACCCGGATGTCAATAATGTAGAATACATGCTGTTTGCAGCGCAGGAAGTTGTATTTAACGGCGAAAACATGGTAGATTTGCTTGACCGATGAGTCATACCTGTGTTATGATAGGTCTAACGCTTGTACTTATTGACAGTGGCTTGTACAGGAGACATCGTTTATGAAGCTCTTTTCCTTACGTTTCTCGCGCACTTCTCTCCCATTTGCGGCCTTTGCACTTCTTTCAGCGCTTCCAGCTCTCGCAGCCCCAATGCCAGCAACGATTTTGATTGGCGGGCGCGTCGTGCCGTTCCAGGTCAAGCCGTATGTCGGGCAGGACGGGCAGGTTATGGCCCCGGTGGATGCAGTTGTGCTGATGGGCGCGAAGTACCAGCCCAATGCAAACGGCACGGTGACGGTTACGGCATCGAGCGGGCGGCAGGTAACGACTCCCTATGAGCCGGTAGACGGGCGCTACTGCGTGCCATTCCAGAAAGTCGCGCTGGCGCTGGGCGGCGACGCGGACTGGCAGCCGACGACGGCGACGCTGACTGTTCGCGCCCGGCTTCAGATGGTGCGGCAGAACTCAAATCAGCTCTCGATTTATACGTCGTATCCGGTGTATTACACCGTCCGGCACATCGGCAGCCCGGAGCGGCTCTATGTGGACTTGTACGGGCTGGATTTGGCGACGGCCCCGGCCAATGTCCCGGCGTCAGGCGGCGCGATCACCCAAATCCGCAGCGGGCAGATTAACCCGCAGACGGTGCGGATTACAGTGGATTTAAAGGGCGCAGTGCCGTTCCAGGTGCTGAGCGGGATAGATACCGACCAGGTCAAAGTGGCCCTCAGCGGGGCCGCCGCCCTGCCCCAAACCGCCCAGGCATTTTCGCCGCCGCGTATGGTGGTCAGCCCGCCCGCGCCGCGCCTGCCCCAGAATGCCGGGCCGGTGACAATTACGAATGTCGATTATAAAGTGGTCAGCCCGGCACTGACCCAAATTGAAGTGACAACGAGTGGCCCGGCCAAGTACCGGACGGAAGCGCTGGACAACCCGAACCGCCTGGCGTTTGACCTCGCAGGCGCAGTGCTGGACAAAGGCGTCAAGACGGCCCAGTCGGTAGACGACTCCATCATCAAGACAATCCGGGTGGGCCGGCTGCTGACGCCCCAAACGAAGTTTGGGCGGGTTGTGCTGGACTTGTCCCGCATGGTCGGCTTTTCCGTGGACAGCCGCACGGCAGACAGCGGCGGCAGCAGCATGACTTACATCATTAACGTCATCACCACGGAGCCGTCGGCTCCCGTCGCCGCTGTGCCGCCTGTCGCCCCTGTGGCCCCGTTCACGCCGTCCGTGCCGACCAATGCGTCTTTGGCGGGCAAGATCATTGTTATTGACCCCGGCCACGGCGGCAAAGACACGGGGGCATCGGCAGAGCTGCATCCGTTTGACGTCTACGAGAAAGACATCACGCTTGCCATTGGCCGCCGGGTACAGTCCATGCTGATGCAGAACGGCGCGACGGTGGTGATGACTCGTAATGACGACAGCTTCCCGGCATTGGAGTCCCGCCCGGCGCTTGCCAACAGCCGCCATGCGGATTACTTTATTTCGATCCATGCTGATTCCAGTGTCTTGGGCCGAAACACCCTGGCGGGAACGACGGTCTACTTCCACGCACAGAACTCCATCTGCCGCCTGATGGCCGCCGATATCGGCCGCCGCATCAGCGAGACATCGGGCATTTCCTACAACGGCGTCAAGTCCGACACCATCCGGTTCCGCACCGGCTTTGCGGTTCTTCGGGGCAGCGAGATGCCGGCAGTCTTAGTGGAAACCGGCTACATGAACAACGACCACGATCTGGCGAAGCTGCGGGATGACGGTGCACAGCAGCGAATCGCCGTCGGCATCACCGCCGGATTGCGCGACTTCATTTCTGACCAAGTGCGCCTGCTGCGCTCGGCGCGAACTGTTCCCAGCAGCGCCTCCCCTGACTCAACAGACGACATGAGGAGTCCGCGCTAATTGAAGTTCTTTCAATGGAAGTTTCTCCACATTGCGGCCCTCGCGGCGGCGCTCGGCGTCGCCGCTGCCGGCTGCCATGATCAGACCAACCCAGCCGCTCCGCCTTCCGCGCCAAGCCCCACGCCGGCGGCGACAGGCCAGGCATCATCAGCGCCTACCCACGTAACCGCGCCCGCCAAAATTGTCGTGTACGTTGTCAACCCGAAAGCGACCGGCGACTCAGACTTGCTGCGCCCACAGGAAGTCACGCTGCGGCACCCAAAAGAGCCGGCGCGGGACGCGATAACCGCACTGCTGGATTCAGACAATTCTCCGATGGCGCTTGGGACCACCCTGCGCGGGCTGTCGGTGAACGGAGGCGTTGCAACCGTTGACTTTTCCCAAAGCCCGATTAAAGAGAACCGGGGCGAAGACGCCGAAAGCGCGGCCTTGAACGCACTGGCCCGGACGCTGGGCCAGTTCCCGGAAATCAATTCATATCAAGTGGAAGTCAAGGGGCAGCTTGTAAAAGCATTCGGCGAATTCACCACCGATGGCCCGATGGATGTCATCCGGCCCGGCGAGCAGACGGCGGCAGGCAGCGGCCAGTGACGCTTTCTCAAATCACCCTTTCTCAGAATGCCCTTCCCCAAGCCGACATCGGCGTCTTTGACTCCGGCCTCGGCGGCCTGTCCGTCCTGCGCGAAATCCAGTGCCAATCCCCTCATGCCTCCGTGCTGTACCTTGCGGATACCGCCAATGTCCCCTACGGCGACAAGCCTATCTCCGTTGTCCGTGATTTGGCGCTTCGGCTTACGGACCATTTAGTCGAAGCCGGAGTGCAGATGGTTGTCATGGCAAGCGGCACGTCTACTGTCGCAGGCTTAGACGCCGCCCGCAGCCGCCATCCCCAACTGACGATAGCCGGCACCATTGAACCGGGCGCGAGTGCAGCGCTTGCGGCTTCGTCAGGAACAATCGGAGTCCTCGCCACCAGCGCCACTGCCCAAAGCCGCGCGTTCACGCAGGCCGTTCAAGCGTTAGACCCGACGCGCCAAGTTGTTGAAGTCGGCTGCCCCAAGTTCGTGCCGCTCGTTGAAACAGGCCAAACCCACACGCCGGATGCCCAGGCCGCTGCGCTGGAGTACCTGCGCCCGCTCCGCGCCGCCGGGGCAGACAGCATCATTCTCGGCTGCACCCATTTCCCTTTCCTGCTCGATGCTCTGCACCACGCCGTCGCCCAAATCGGCGACCCCGCGTTTCAGCCTCAGTTCGTTGACCCTGCCGCTGCTGCCGTTCGTGAAGTTCTGCCGCGATTAGCGCTTGCAGATGACGGCGCGGGCCAAGTCTCTTTTGCCGCCACCGGCGACCCCGAAGGCTTCCGCCGCTTTGCTTCCCTCCTGCTCGGCACACCCATTGATTTTGTCGCGCCTCTTGCTCTTTAACGGGTATACTAGCCCCACTTTGACAAGAAGAGGTTCCCTATGCCCCGCGAAGATGGCCGCGCCCTCGGCGAATACCGCCCGATTACACTCACCCGCAGCTACGCCCGCTACGCCGAAGGCTCTTGCCTCGTCGAAGTCGGCCATACGAAAGTTCTTTGTACCGCAAGTGTCGAAGACAAAGTCCCACCGTTCTTGAAAGGCAAAGGCCAGGGCTGGCTGACCGCTGAATACTCCATGCTTCCTCGCGCTACCCACACCCGCTCGTCGCGCGACACGGCAAAGCCCAGCGGACGCACCGTGGAAATCCAGCGTCTCGTGGGCCGTTCCCTGCGCTCGGTTGTCGAAATGGAGGCGCTCGGCGAGCGGACCATCACGCTGGACTGCGACGTTTTGCAGGCCGACGGCGGCACGCGCACCGCCGCCATCTCCGGCGCGTTTGTCGCGCTTGTCGAGGCGCTGTCGTGGATGCGCGGCAAAGGCCAGCTCAAGACCCTGCCGATCACCGAATGGGTTGCCGCCGTCTCGGTCGGCGTCGTGCGCGGCGAGGAGCGCTTAGATTTGGCCTACGAAGAAGACTCGTCGGCATCCGTCGACATGAACATCGTAATGACCGACACAGGCCGCTTTGTGGAAGTTCAGGGAACCGCCGAAGGAGCGCCTTTTGACCGCGACCGCTTGAACCGCCTGCTCGACCTCGCCCACGGCGGCATCCGCCAAATGCTGACAAAGCAGCGCGAAGTGTTAGACGGGCTGCTGTGACAGAGACTCTTAGAGGAACAGACAAGCGAGGAGAACACAGATGAGCAAGAAAAATCTTCCAACAGTTATTGGCATCAGTATCACCTCAGTTCTTACCGCAGTTGTTGGGATTATCGTAGACGATGTTCCGAACAAAGGTTACGGACATTGGGTTCATCTTGGTTGGGTGGGTTTTGCTATTTCCATTGTGACAAGTCTTTTTTATGATTACTTCAGGTGGTGGAAGCCGCAAAGATAGCGTGCCTTCGAACAAAGCGAGGCCATGACCTGAAGGTCACGGCCTTTATGGTGTGCGTTATGCAAAAGCTTATGCTGGCAACAACAAATTTGGGCAAGGTGCGGGAGTTCAAGGCCCTGCTGAGGCAGTATGAGACGCTTAAAAATGTAACGCTGCTTACCCCGAAAGATTGGCCGGAGCCTTTGCCGGAGGTGGAGGAAACAGGGGCGACGTTTGCGGAGAATGCGCGGCTGAAGGCAGTTACGCTGGCGCAGGCGACGGGGCTGCCGGCGCTGGCGGATGATTCGGGGCTGTGCGTGGACGCGCTCGGCGGGGAGCCGGGCCTGCACTCGGCACGGTGGGCAGGCGCAGGCGTATCTGATAAAGAACGGAATGCACGACTGCTGGGACGGCTGGCGGGGGTTTCGGCAGAGGAGCGCACGGCGCGGTATGTGTGCGTGGTCTCGCTGGCCTTGCCTGGTGACAGAAGCACCGAAGCCGAAGGGATATGTGAGGGCGTAATTTTGGGGATGCCGCGCGGCACGAACGGCTTTGGGTATGACCCGCTGTTTTTAGTCCCGGAGTTCGGACGGACAATGGCCGAGCTGACAGAGGCGGAAAAGAACCGGGTCAGCCACCGGGCGCAGGCAGTGGCGGCGCTTCTCAGGCAGACAGAAGCAAGGCGGCTGCTGGTATCCGTTTAAGTCGGACAACAGGCGGGGTATATCGAAGCAACCTTGCTTGACGACGTGGAGTGATTGAACAGATGCATTTAGAGACGTGGGCGGAAATCTCGCTGCTGATTTTCGGCGGGATATTCTCGCTGGTAACAGTCGGCTTTCTTGGCGCAATCGCCTTCGCGCTGAGTAAGCTGGTATCGCAGGTGGATAAAGTCACGCGGGACCTGGAGCCGGTCATCCTCAAAACAACCAGCGCGATTGATACTGTGCAGCGAGTCACGACCAATATTGGCGTGAGAGCCGATCAGGTGCTGGTCAAAGGGGAAGCGCTTACCGATGATGTTTCCGGGCGAGTGGAAAAGACTGCGGCCGTGGTGCAAAGCGCGGTTGTTGGGCCGCTGATTAACGTCAGCAGCATCATTAGCGGCATTTCCAGAGGCTTTGATGTTTATACGCATCCCGGCACCCACAACAACGCAAAGCAATACAAGAATAAAGAGAAAACTGACTAGGAAAAAGTCAGTGATAGAGGAGGCATGAGAAGTTATGGTGGAACAAGAAGAAGCGAAATCAGGGACGATTGTGGAAGAAGTCATTGTCGTCGGCGTCCCGGAAGAAGTGCCGGTCAAGACCGGAGGCGGATTTCTGGGGGGACTTCTTCTTGGCAGTGCATTGGGAGCGCTGATTGCGCTGCTGTATGCGCCGCAGGGCGGGGATGAAACGCGCGGCCTGATTAAGCAAAAGACAAACGATTATTCTGACCTGACCAAAAGCAGGGCAAACGATATATCATATGCCGCGAAAGCGAAAGTCGCAGACATTACTGATAAGACCAATGACACGGTAGACAGTGCAAAGGCGAAGGCCGCAGAGACAGCGGACGCTGTCAAGGCAAAAGCCGCCGAAGTAGCCGACACGGCGAAAGCAACAGTGACGAGCATTACGGGCCAAGCAACTAGTGCCGCAACTTCTGTAAAAGATAACGCTCAAGATTTGGTGGACAAGGGCAAGTTCATTGCCGAAGATCAGAAATCTCGGATCTCTGAGGCTGTTGATGCAGGCAAGCAAGCCGCCCAGGACACCAAGGAACAGCTTACCGCGCAGGCGGAGTAAGCTTCAAACTCGACACGCATAACGAAAATCTTCAAGAAAGCAGTACCTGAAGGATATTATTATGGCTAAACCAGGACCAACCGCAGGCTCCGAAGGAGCAAAGAAAATCGCCGAAGCCCACCGCGGCTCCCACGATCATGACAAAGAAGGCGGCTTCGCCGCAAACCCCGACCTCGCCCGCGAAGCCGGACGCAAGGGTGGTGAGACCGTCAAGAACCGCTACGGGCCGTCGTTCTACCAAAGCATTGGACGCAAGGGCGGCGAGACGGTCAAGCGTGAGCGCGGCACCGAGTTCTATGCTGAAATTGGGCGTCGCGGTGGCGAGATGCGCGGTCAGCGGGCAGCAGCCCAGCGGAGTGCCAACCCCGCCACTGAGACCCCTGCGACTCCGGACGCGCCGCGCCGCCGGGGCCGGCCTTCCAAGAAAGACATTACGGCGTAACGCTGCCTGTTAAAGCAAATGCCCTGGAGCAAGTCTCCGGGGCATTTTGTGTTTGGGTCTTCAAGCATCCGGCGCAAGCGCGATGGCTTCAATTTCCACCATGACATCAAGCGGCAGCCGGGCGACTTCAACCGTCGAACGTGCTGGCTTGACGCCTGTAAAATACGGGCCATAGACGCTGTTTAGCTCGGCGAAGTTATTAAGGTCTTTGAGGAAAATCGTGGTCTTGATAATGCTGTCCAGGCTGAGGCCTTCCTGCTTCAAGATGGATGCCAAATTTCGCAGGCACTGGCGCACCTGTGTCTCAAAGCCGCCTTCCACAATCATGCTGGTTGCCGGGTCAAGCGGGAGCTGGCCGGAAATGTAGAGGAACGGGCCAACCCGAACGGCAGGTGTATACGGCGCTCCCTGCAAGGGTCCGGCTTCGGTGTGTATCGCTTTTTTTTCCATGACAGCATTATGGCGAGGATTTGCCGACAAGTCAATTCGCGGCAGACCTTTGTGCTACAATAGTGAAATTGCCATGCCAGTGCTTTTCTCCATCCTGCGTGCTGTTCTTATCGCGGCGGTTCTTCAAGCCTCTGCTACGGCGGTGCCGTATAGGACAACACAAAGGGTTCAGACCAGGCCGCCATTCCTGAAAATTAACGACTATTTTGTCCTTTATCTTAACCCAGCCGCGCCTTATCAGGACAAACGGGGGATGCTTGTGGCTCCTGTAAAGCATTTGGCGGCTCTGCTCGGTGTAGACGCGAAAACGACGATGGATGGCAATATGGTCACACTGACTGGGAACGGCCACACGGTTGTCTTCACAGCCGTCATACCCGCGCAGGCGGGGATCAAGCCTCATTTCTACTCTCTCCCGTTCCGATGGCATCGGACGGGCGAGATTATCGCGCCGGTCGAAGAAGTTGCGAGCGGGTTAGGCATCCGCTATGAATGGGACCGGGAGCATCGGGTGCTGCAACTGCACTATGACAACGCGCTTGCCGATCAAGAAGACAACATCCACGGCTTCCCGTTTCCAAACTTCGCGCCTGACTCCGCCATTTCCCCGATGTCATTCCAAATGACGGTTTCCAGTAGGCAATCGGGGGACAGTGAAAAAGAATTGGAGACAGAATATCCTTACCGCTGCTGGATCGCCCTTCGCAACGACAGCGCCCACACAATTTTTGATGACAGCGTTGTAGACGTAATTGAGGAACATGCCTCAGACACAAGAGGCGATACGATAAGTAAACCAGGTTCAAGAGAAGTGGGTCCTGAGACGACTCAGCCTTTAATTAAAGTCAGCCCCGGCAGGACATACCATCTTTCGACTGCGGGCAGCCCGTTTGATCCGATTGAAACAGTGCTAATTGCTGTTGGGTCTCGGACGCTATAATTTGTCCACACGGAAACAAGACAAACGATGAAAGCCATGATTTTGGCCGCCGGAGAAGGAACGCGGCTGCGCCCGCTGACCGAGACTTTACCGAAGCCGATGGTGCCGATTGTCGGAACGCCGCTGCTGGAGCGCACTTTGGTCTGGCTGGCAGGCGAGGGCATCATGGAAGCTGCGATCAATCTGTACCACCGGCCCCAAATGATTCCCAGCTATTTCGGCGACTTCTTTGCTGGAATCCGCCTGCACTACTTCTTTGAGGAGACTTTGCGCGGCACATCCGGCGGCGTCAAAGCCGCCGAGAGCGTTCTAGGAGACGCGCCGTTTTTCGTGATTTATGGCGACAATCTCATTCATGCCGATCTGCGGCGTCTCGCGGCATTCCATGCGTCCCATCCCGGTCTCGGCACGGTCGCGCTGTTTCATCATCCCAACCCCACGGCGGCTGGCATTGTGGGCTTGGACGCAGGCAGCCGCATCACGCGCTTTGTCGAAAAGCCGCCTGCCGGAGAAGTCTTTAGCGACCTTGCCAATGCCGGCGTGTATGTGCTGGAACCGGCAGTATTCCCGTTTATTCCCGTAAATGCAGCCTCAGACTTCGGGCGGGACATCTTTCCGGCCCTGCTGGCACAAAACAAACCATTGTACGGAACTCCGCTCGGCGGCTACTTGCAGGACACGGGAACACCGGAAGCCTACCGGCAGGCGAATTTTGATCTGCTGGCAGGCCGCGCCGGGGTTCAATTTGACAATTCAAATCTTTGGATCGCGCCAACTGCAAAAGTCGGCAGCGGCGTCTCTTTTTTAGGCCGAAACATTGTTGATGCAGACGTCGAGATCGGCGACGGGGCAAGCATCATGGACAGTATTCTCCTGCCAGGCACGAAAGTTGCCCCCGGTGCAAACATTCACAACGCGATAGTCGGAGTGGGGTTTACACTTTAGCCATGTTGAAATGGAACAGCGCGGCAGCAAAGGTCATTGTTACGTTTTCCCTTGTTGTTTTAGGTGCAGTCGCGGCAACTGAGGCAATTCTGCTTGCTCTCGTGCTGAGTCATTCTTCGGAAGAAGCAAGCCGGCCTGAGACAGCAAGCCAGCCTCAAAAGGCCAGCGCGGAGCAGACTTCCGCTTTGCCGCCCGTTTCAGTGGAAAACTGGGCCTTTCACGGTGGCGGCCTTCATGGAGCAACGCATATTCCCTTTCGCTTATCCAACGGCGTGATCATAATCAACGCTCACATTAACGGCAAACCTATGGACTGCGTAGTAGACACAGGATGCCCGATTGTGTTTTGGGCTTCCTGGCTACACTTGACGGATCAACGTACCGGCCTTGAAGCATCTATCGGCGATGCCGGCAGCCATACCGCACACGCTCAGGAAGCAATTCTTGACACTGTACAGATAGGCGGCTTGAAGCTTCATAATCTGCCTTCTTATGCAGTCGCCGCAAGCCGACAATCATCTGCATACCTGACACTGGGTAATGTCTTGTTTGCACATACTGTGCTGACCATTGATTACGCGAAACGAGAGTTGATCATACAGCCCTCTGTCCCGAACACAGTCCCAGCAGGAGTGCAGGATTACAGGCATACTTTAAATTTTCGGTGGTTCAATCCTGATGAACGAGGTGAGGCAGGCGTCCCTTGCGTTCGCGGAACCGTAATGTTGAAGCCTGTAAACATGACGATTGACACAGGGTGGTATGGCGGCAGCATCGGGATCACCAATAGATTTTATCATCAACTTCGTACTCAAATTAGAGCAGGTCGTGTTAAAGTGCATGAGAAAGCCATGAATGTAGTGTTTGGTACAACCGGGACTATGGCTATCAGTCGTGTTTCATGGTCTCTTGGCGATATTACTCAGGCAAGCCCTGCACTCACTGTAAATACTCTCGCTCCAGAAGAGCAGGCTGTATTTTCTCCCTATCTGTTAAAAGGTTATAGAACAACTATTGACTACCCGCAGCAGAAAATCTGGCTTGATCCAATCCTGGCTCATGCCAAGCCCACCGCTCAAGCCAAACAGCACGCAGTTATTCCGCAGAAAGCTTAGTTTATGATTATTACGCAGACGCCGCTCCGCATTTCTTTTGCCGGGGGCGGGACGGACTTTAAGGGCTATTACGAGAAAGACGGCGGGGCCGTGATTTCGTCGGCGATTGACAAGTATATTTATGTTGTCATCAAAGAGCGCTTTGATAACAAAATCCGGGTCGGCTACACGCGCACGGAAATGGTGGATCGGGTAGAGCAGATTGAGCATGAGCTGGTGCGCGAGTGCATGACCCTGACCGGCATTCAGGGCGGCGTGGAAATTGCGACAATGGCAGACATTCCCTCGGAAGGCAGCGGCTTGGGATCGTCCAGCACGGTTACGGTCGGCCTGCTGCACGCGATGTATGCGTATCAAGGCGTTCTGGTCACGGCGGAAACTCTGGCGAAGCAAGCCTGCCACATTGAAATTGACGTTCTCGGCAAGCCAATCGGCAAGCAGGACCAGTATATTGCCGCTTACGGCAGCCTGCGCCGCTTTGAGTTCCATGCAGACGACTCGGTCACGGCGTCTGCCGTAGAGTTGACTGAAGAAAAGCGCCGCCGCTTCGGCGAGTCCCTGATGCTGTTTTACACTGGCATCACACGGCAGGCGGATACCATTTTGAGCGAACAGAAAGCCAACATTGAAGATAAGCGGCTTTCACTGGACCGCATGAAAGGCCAAGTCGCCGAAGTGGAAGCCGCGCTGACTGAGGGCAATATCAACAAAGTGGGCAGGCTAATGCAGGCGGGCTGGGATTGGAAGAAGCAGATGGCGGGGCGCATCAGCAGCGCAGAAATTGACGCTCTGTACGAGAGCGCTTTAGATGCCGGCGCAACCGGCGGCAAGATTGCCGGGGCCGGCGGCGGCGGCTTTCTGCTGCTTTACTGCCCCCCGGACCGCCAATCGGCGGTCCGCGAGGTGCTGGCCGAAATGAAAGAACTGCCGTTCAGCCTGGAGCGCGACGGCACGAAAGTCATCTTCAATGCCCGGCGGTAGAACCTACTGCCCTGTCGTGCCGCTGGCTGGGGGCATGGTTGTTTGGTCGGTTCCCGCGCCGCCGGCAGGCGCAGTTTGATCTGTGGCCGGGGCTGATGTGTCCGCTGGCGCTGACGTGTCTGCGGGTGCAGCAGGAGCCTGGTCATGGACAATGACGGTTTTGGTAACAACCACCGGCTTGGGCTTGGCCCCGCCGGTAGTCACGATAATCAGCTTGTTTTTGATGCTGCCGACGCCGGGAACCTGCTGGGCGGTGGACTGAGCCAGCGCTTTCTGCTGCTGGTTTTGAACCTGGCCGTTCAAAGTCACAACTCCATTTGAGGCAAGCGCTTCCACTCGTGAGCCGGTCATCTGCTTGTTATGGACAATGGCGGTATTCACCTGGTCCGCCAGCGCCCCGTCGGTTCCTGTGGAGCCGCCCGGCCCGGCGTTCGTGTTGATCTTCGTGTCTGGGACAGTGGCTGTTCCCGTCGGGGCCGATGTAGTTGTGCCGGGGGTCACGGTCGTTGTCGCGGTGGGCGCTGGGGTTACGACAGTCGTAGGCGGCGGGGTGTCGTCGTGGCAGCCTGCCGTCAAAAGCGCGAGGCAGGCAGCGCCGAGGGCCGCGGCGGCAAGGCGGGAAATAAAGCGTGTCTGCATGAAATACTCCTTGAGCGGCCTGTGACTACGGCCAAGCTCAAAAAGATGTTACCCCGGCGGCTAACAAGAAGAAACCTCGCTACAATGCCGGATTTTGTCTCAGATCAGAAACTAACTGCAGGGCGTAGCGAGGGTTGTAGGCCCGGTCGCAGGACGCACAGGAAGCGGCGCGGAGACGGCGGCGGCGCTCGATGCGCCGTCCGCAGGCCCGGCAAGCATAAATATAACGGGGCGAGCTCACTTGCAGCGGCGGGCGGGCGTACCGCTGAGTCGCACCGAGCGACAGCGCGACGCGCCAGAAGGCTGCGCTGTGGTTGGGATGAACGATATGTGCGACTTCGTGCCGAAACGTGTTCAGCGTTTCCGGAAGGCCATGTTCAGAGTAAGCCTGCCAGCTTAAAACAATTCGGTGGCGGGCTGGCTGGTAGTAGCCCCCGAATGTCTTGCGGGAAGACAGCACGATCTCCGGCATCGACAGCTTGCCTTCAAAGTGGGCCGTGTTCAGCCGGTCAAATTCCTCGCGCAGCAGGTTCCAGACAGCAGTTTGTTCAGGCGTCAGCTTTTGTTCAGGCGTCAAGGCCGATGATTTCCTGAATCACGCTGCGGGCGGGCGGCGGCTCCGGGCCGACCTCAAACGCGGCCCAGACCTGCGGGGTGACTTCCCGCGCCGCAATCTCGCTGCCGGTGTAGAGCGTCGCAATGATGTTGCCTTCGGTCACCGAGCTGCCGACTGTTTCCCGCAGAACGACGCCGGCTGTCGGGTCAATGCTGTCTTCTTTGGCGGCCCGGCCAGCGCCAAGCCGCATTGCCGCAAGCCCAATGGCTTCCGCATTGATTTCCTGTACATAGCCGCTCTTTTCAGCTCGCACATCCCGCTTGATTTTTGCGACAGGCGGCTTAGACGCATGGATCAGGTAGTCAGGATCACCCCTCTGCGCGGCGATAATCTCCGAAAGCTTTTGGAGAGCCGCGCCGGATGCGATCTGTGCCTGTGCCAGCGCAGTTCCCTCCTCCAGACTTTTCGTGCGGCCTGCGAGCAGGAAACCAGCGGCGGCGAGAGTGCAGACGACAGTTCTGAGACGCGGCTCAGTCCAGGCGTTGTTCTGGAGCAAAGAAACCACCTCGCGCACTTCCACCCGGTTACCGACCGTGTAGCCGAGCGGGACATCCATATCCGACAGCACGGCCACGGTTTTGCGCCCGTGGGCCGTGCCGATCTTAATCATCAAGTCCGCCAGCGCTCGCGCTTCCGGCAAGGTCTTCATAAACGCGCCGCCGCCGACTTTCACGTCCAGCACAATGGACGGGCAGCCGCCGGCAATCTTTTTGCTCATAATGCTGGCCGCGATCAGCGGCAGGGACTCGACCGTGTCGGTCGCATCGCGCAGCGCATACAGCAGGCGGTCGGCAGGAACCAGACGGCTAGTCTGGGCGCAGATGCACGCGCCGACTGCCTGAACCTGAGCCAGAATGTCGTCAATTGCCATCTCAGTTCGGGTCCCGCCCAGCGACTCCAGCTTGTCTAGGGTTCCGCCAGTGTGTCCAAGGCCGCGCCCGGACATCTTCGGGACCTGCACCCCCGCCGACGCGAGGATGGGAACCACAGCAAGCGTCGTTTTGTCCCCCACCCCACCCGTGCTGTGCTTGTCCACGCAGGGGCCGGACAGCGACGAGAGATCCAGCGTATCGCCTGACGCAATCATGGCGGAAGTCAATGCAAAGGTTTCTTCTTCCGTGAGGCCGCGCCAGAGGACCGCCATCAGCCAGGCGCTGACTTGATAGTCGGGAATTGCGCCATGAACGTAGTTCTGGATAAGAAAGCTGATTTCCGCCGGGGAATGAGCCGCACCGCGCCGCTTGCTTTGAATAATATCTACTGCACGCATCTGGTTATTGTATCATACTTTACGCTCTGCTGCTACTGAAGCTACACTTCGCCGCAGAAAACTTCCGTCGCCGAGCCGGTCATATAAACATGGTTGTCGGCTTCAGACCACTCAATCTCCAAGTCGCCGCCCGGCAGATGCACCAGCACGCTGCGCCCGGTCCTGCCGTTCAGAACGCACGCGACCACCGCCGCGCAGGCTCCCGTACCACAGGCCAAAGTCGCGCCCGCGCCGCGCTCCCAGACCCGGAAAATGATCTCGCGCTCTGAGACCACTTGGATAAACTCGGTGTTGGTTCGGCGCGGGAACGCCGGATGATGCTCGACTTGCGGTCCGACAGCCTCAATGGGGTAACTTTGGACATCGTCCACAAATGTCACGGCGTGAGGATTGCCCATTGAGACGGCCGTGATGCCGAGCGTCAAATTTCCGGCTTCCAGCAGGGCGTTGATAATCGGCGCATCGCCTTCCGCCAGCACCGTCGGGATTTGGGACGGCTTTAGGACCGGCTCGCCCATATCCACGCGCACCGTGGCGGCTTTGTGGTCCGGCCCCGGTGTGACCTGCAAATGCAGCCGCCCCGCGCCGGTTTGGACAGCAACCTCGCGGCTGCCGTGCGTCAGGCCCCGGTCATATAAGTATTTGGCGAAGCAGCGGATACCGTTGCCGCACATCTCGGATTCGGAGCCGTCGGGGTTAAACATTCGCATTTCAAACTCGGCGTTCTGGCCCGGCAGCAGCACGATGACGCCGTCACCGCCGACACCAAACTTGCGGTCACATAGGAAAATAGCCTGCTGTTTGGCTTCCGCCAGCAGCGTCGGGCCGTCTGCGCCGCGGCAGTCCACCATGACAAAATCGTTGCCGATGCCGTGCATTTTCGTAAAGTGCATAGGAGTTCCTGTAGAGTTGAGGAGACTGGAATTGTTGAAAACCCCGGCAAAGAAACACCCTTCGGGTGAAGAAATACAAATTATTTTTTGCCCGAAGGACACATCCATGCCGGGGTTTTCAACAAATCGATATACTGGCCCGGCTTGAAGCTAAGAAATCGGCTCAGTGTGGGCCGCTTCTGGTGTTTCAGACGCAGGTGCAGGCGTAGGCGTCTGCACCGTCACCGCCGCGTCCGGGTGGGCGCTGCCGGCGGGAACAGCGGGCGGGGCTGTGGGGCTTGGGCCATTTTGTGGAACGACGCCGGCTTCGCGCATGGCTTCGGTGTAGAGGTTCTGGATTGGACGCATTGGGACAATACTTGTGACGGCGTGCTTGTATACCAGTTGGGTCGGCTTGCCGGGGCTGTCCAAAAGAATGGTGAATGAGTCGAACCCGCGCACGTTGCCACGAAGCTGAACGCCGCCAATCAGGTAAATCATGACGCCGATATTTTCTTTGCGAACCTGATTAAGAAATGTGTCTTGAAGATTAAGCTGAGATTTGTTCATAATAAAAATTGTTACAAAGCGCGTGCCGACCCTTGAATAAGACTGAATGCAGTATCCGCAAGCTGCTCGGCACTTTGACCCTCAGCTTCCAGCCAGTGGACGCGCGGGTCGCCCCGGAACCAAATCATCTGGCGCTTGGCAAACCGGCGCGTATCCTGCTTCAGCATGTCGATTGCCGCAGGCCAGTCCCAGTCGCCGCGCAGAAAGGTCGTCATGTGCCGGTAGCCCAGCGACTGCATCGGCCTGAGGGCCGGCGTGTACCCGGCGTCCAAAAGGCTCTGAACTTCCCCAAGCAGGCCGGCAGCAATCATGGCATCAACCCGGCCGTCAATGCGCCGGTAAAGCTGCTCCCGGTCTGTAAACCGCAGGCCGAACAAGCGCGGGCTTTCGGCAGTCTGCCGCGCCCGGTTCTCGGCGTGCAGCTCGGTCAGCGTCCGGCCTATCGCTGCATGAACTTCCAGGGCGCGGATTTGGCGGCCAATGTCGTTGACATGCAGCCGCACGGCAGTCTCCGGGTCTATCCGCGCCACTTCTTCTAAAAGCGCTGCGTTGCCGCGAGCATCTGCGAACTCGCGCCACCGCTGCCGCAGGGCTTCATCGGGCGGCGCAGCGGGAATATCTAAAAGTGTCGTCAGCGAGCGCACATACAGCCCGGTGCCGCCGACAATCAGAGGCACTTTTTCGCGCAGGACAATGTCCCGGCA
Source organism: uncultured Armatimonadales bacterium (assembly GCA_964243345.1). Taxonomy (GTDB): domain Bacteria; phylum Armatimonadota; class Armatimonadia; order Armatimonadales; family Capsulimonadaceae; genus JANXMY01. The sequence continues at coordinate 32,776 of CAXTER010000025.1, read as the reverse complement.
GGCGCTCTCGCCGAGGCTTTGGAAGTCGGCCAGCGTCCACTCCTGGTCTGGGTCTGCGACATCAATTGCATGAAAAACAGCTTGGGCCTGCTCCGCTGCCGTCGGTTTCGCCGTGCCGATGTTCATGCGGCGGTAGACCTGCATCGAGTCGGCGGAAACTATCTCGGCTCCCAAGCGTTCAGCCAGGAGGATACCGACAGCGGTTTTACCGGACGCCGTTGGACCAACCAGCGCGACGCGGTCTTTGAAGCCTCCCAGCACTTCTTTCAGCACAGGATTAGTATAGCATATCCAGATTGTTTTGGCTGTGGGCTTTCGCCGGAGCCGTGGGATGAAACCCACGGCTTTCATACCCACGGCTTTCAGGCGGCTTGGGCAAGCGCGGCGTCAATCTCGGCATTTTCCGGCTCAGTCAGCATGATGTCGCCTATCCAGATCGTCGGCGTGACGGCCCGCCCAGTCCAGCCGATAACCTTCTGCTCTGCGTCTTTGTCGGCGTCAATGTCGAACTCGTCCCAGGTCAGCCCAAGCGCGTTCATATAGGAAATTGACTTGGTCGAGTCCGGGCAGCCCGGACGAGTGTATACAGTAATTTTTGGCTGGTTCATTGGTGATGTTCTTTCAGTTTGTGCGCGATGACTTCCGCGCCGTTGACGGCGAACGCATTGGGGTTCGGCAGCGTGTCCAGCGCGGCGTCCAGCGCGTCCCGCCAGCTGCCGGCATGGAACGCTGCTTCCGAAATTTCAATTCCGCCGCCCCACTGCTTCATACCCAAAACCAGCGCCTCATGCTCGGCAAACCCGAAGCGCGGCAGGTACACCAGCGGCACGGAATTGGCAATGCATTCGGTCACCGTGCCGTAGCCGGCTTTCGAGACCACGGCGTTTACAGAGGCCGCAACATCCGCGTAGCGCCAGATGCGGGGGTCAAAAACGCGGACGTTTGAAGCGATCTGCGGCGCGGGCCGGTCCAGCAGAAAGACCCAATCCGTGAATTTCTCCAGCGCCGCCCACTCGATTTTCAGCCCCCACCCGCCCAAATACAGCAGGGCCAGGCGCTTGCCGGGCGCGATGCCAAGCGCCGAGGTCAGCGCATCCCGAATAGGCCGGCCCTGCCGGGCGACCAGCGGGACAGCTTCGACACTCGGAAATAGCCCCGGCATGGTCAGCAAATGCAGCGGCGTGATAAGGGCAGTTGTCGCCGACGCATATTCCGCCGCCATTTGAGCAAGAAGCGAAACGTCTTCGGCAGTCTCGGCGTACTCGGAGTAAATATCGTGCCAGGTAAAGTTGCCGATGGCGACACCAGGAATGCCTGCGGCGCGGGCTGCTTGGAGCGGGAACGAAGGGATGTCGGAGGCGACGCATTTCACACCGTACTGTTTAAGAAATGCGATCTCTTCCAGCAGCCGCGCTTCATTACGGCGGGCGATTTCGCCGTAGCGGGTCAGCGTTTCACGCCGCAGCACGGAAACGCTGTCGCTTTGCAGGCAGCCGCAGTCATATTCGGCAGCAATATACTCAAAGGCGTGTCCCGGAAGCTCTTCCCGAAACAGCCGTTCCGGGGCCGTGGTCTTGACAATGAAAGGCACATCCGGCGGCAGGGACTTGAGTATCTGCGTCGTTCGAATGGCATGGCCGAACCCGTGGCCGGTGACATAGTAACAGAGCATGGGTTTAGGTTAGATTGAGCGTCAGCGTCTGCACCGAGCAGGGCGGCAGTGTGAGTGTTACAGCGTCGCCCGAAGCGGTGACAAGTGTTTCGGTGACACCGACGGCGTTTGGCTCATCCGCCGTGTTGTGGGCCGAGGGCGCACCGGAAAGGGTCCGCAGAGTGCCGCCGCTGAACGCCGCGCCGCGCAAAGACAGCGTGACTTCCTGCGGCTGGTCTTTATGACGGTTGCTGAGGCTAACAGTGACCTGGCCTTCGATTTGAGACGCCGAAGCAGAAAGCAGCGGCAGGGAATCGCGTGTCTCGACAGACTCAAACTCGGCGCGGACTGCCGAGGCGTATCGGTGTGGGGCGTACAATTCGAACAAATGATACGTCGGCGTCAGCCACATTTTGTCTCCCTTTGTTTGGATCAGCGCCTGCAGGACATTGACAATCTGGGCGATATTGGCCGTCGTGACCCGGCTGCACCACTTATGGAAGATGTCCAGAACACCCGCGCCGGCGACGGCATCCCGTAGCGTGCTGGGTGCTTCAAACTGTGTACTGACGTTCGCTTCCGGGTGCCAAATGCCCCACTCGTCAAATGCGATCCCGATATTATGCTTGCCCGCGCTGAAGAAGCGCAGGATGTCGTCGGTGAACTGAATGTCTTCCTCCACCTGAGCCGCTGCGCCGAAGGACGCGTAGTAATCATCGTCGGTGAAACTCAGCGCCGGGCCGTGTGTCCAGTATTGATGCACCGACAAGTGATCCATCAGTCCCAAATTGTCTTTCAGTGTTTCTACCAGTTTCAGGTTCCAGGCACGGTCATTGAAGCCGCAGGCGACAAGCTGGGCCGATCTGTCCACCATTTTGAGAAATGTCGCGTAGCGCTTGAACTCTTTGGCGTAGCTTTCGGCGTCGTAGTTGCCGCCGCAGCCCCAGTTCTCGTTGCCGACGCCCCAAAACCGAACATTCATCGAGTCCGGGTGTCCATTCGCCGCCCGCTCCCGCGCCAGCGTCGTATCAGAGGTGACGTTGCAGTATTCCATCCATGACGCCAGCTCTTGAACGGACCCCGACCCGACATTGCCTGCTAAGTAGGGGTCAGCCCCGATTGCCCGGCACAGCGCGATAAACTCGTGCGTCCCTAAAGCGTTTGTTTCCACGACATTTTCGCCGCAGCTTTCCGCCCAGGTGCGCGGGCGGCTTTCCGCCGGGCCAATCCCGTCGCGCCAGTGATATGAGTCGGCAAAGCAGCCGCCGGGCCAGCGTAATTGGGGGACGCCCACGGCTTTCAGCGCATTGATAATATCCGTGCGAAAGCCGCCGGTGTTTGGAATGGGCGAGTCAAGCCCGACCCAAAGGCCGTCATAGCAGCAGCGGCCGAGATGCTCGGCGAAATGCCCGTGCAGGTACGGCGAGATCGTGCCGAGCGTTTCTTGCGTGTGAATGGTCAGCATTGACATGGTGGTTACTCCGATTTTCGGTAAACAAGGGTTGCAGTTGCCTGGTCTAAAGGCTTGATGACCAGCGTGTCAATGTTGACGTGGGCGGGGCGCGTAACGACCCAGACAATCGCGTCGGCGATGTCGCCTGCGACCAGCGGCGTCATGCCTTGATACGGCTTTTTCGCCCTCTCGGCATCCCCGCCGAAGCGCACCAGGCTGAAGTCGGTTTCCACCAATCCCGGCGCGACTTCCGTGATGCGAATGGGCTTGCCTACCAGCTCCAGGCGCAGCGTTTCCGTGAGCGCTTTGACCGCGTGCTTTGCCGCCGTGTAGCCCGCGCCGCCGGGGTACACTTCAATGCCGGCGACGCTGCCGATGTTGACGATATGCCCTGCGCCGGAGGCTTCCAGCTTCGGCAAAAGGCCGCGCACCATTCGCATGGTCCCAAGCACGTTTGAGTCGTACATGGTTTCCCACTTTTCGTCAATTGCTTCGGCAACTGCTTCGGTGCCGAGCGCCCCGCCCGCATTGTTAATCAGCACGTTGACAGCGGGGACCTGCTCGCAGAACGCGGCAACGCTTTTAGCATCCATGACGTCCAGCATCAGCGCCTTTGCGCCGAGCGGTTCAGCCACAGCCTGAAGCCGGTCCATCCGCCGCGCTCCGAGAATCAAATCATAGCCCGCGGCTGCGAGATGCTGCGCCGCCGCTGCTCCGATGCCGCTGCTGGCCCCGGTCACAACCGCGATTGGTTTGTCTGCCATTGGTGTTTCCATTCTAAAAGATGCCGAAGAGTTTTCGCTGATAAAACGGCTTTGTCGTCAGCAGGTAGTCTTCTAGGCTGCCGGGGCCAAGAATGTGGATAAAGTCCACCGGCGCATTGGGAATCTCTAGCCCAGCCAGGGTGAGACTCGCCGATGTAAGAGTTTCCTGCCAATTTCCTGTGGCCTTGACACCGACCAGAAGATGCGGCGGGTCTTCCGGGTTTTGCGTGTCCATCAGGGCAAGGTACGCGCTTTCTACTTCTTTATGGGTGCGGAACAGCCGCGAAAGTGTTTCCGTCATCACCTGGGGATATTGCGCCGGCTGGCCGAGAAGCACCTGCGCGGGCTGGTCCGTCACCCGCGTCGTAACCGTATTCCAGCCGTCCAGCATTTGCGTGATTTCGGACGCCGTGAACTCTTTGCCGTAGTCCGAGCCGGGGTTGAGAACAACTTCCGCGCCCCGCGTCTGACGCAGAAACTCCAGCACCAGCATCTCCAAACTGCGCGTTTCTTGGCCGACAAAGTGCTGCAAGCGCGGCAGTGACGAGAAAATCGGCAGCAGCTCGCGGTCGCCGTTCCGCACGGGGCGGAAAGCAGGCTCGGCGGCAGCGCCGTAGTTCGGCGCGAAAATCGCCGACTGGGCGAGGAGCGCATAGAACTGCGGGCGTATCGCCGGGTCAGTCGCCGCCTGCACCAGCACCCGCTCCAGCTCATTTTCCGGCATAAACATTGTGCGGCCCTTTGCCTCTGTTGCTGCGTCTAACTTTCCTGCACCCGCTTCCGCAGCCCAAAAACGACATCGTGATTGGGGCTGAAGGCTGGGATAACGATGTCCTGCTCTAAAAGCGCGGCCAGCGCCGTGTCCAAAACGGGCGATTCGAGCCCAGTTTGGGCTAAAAGCTGCTCGCGTGTCTGCCAATGAAGCCTGCCGCTTTCCAGCGTATTGACAATGCTTTTCTGGCTGTCATCCAGAGGAGCCGCGTTGGCGTCCGTGAAACTGAGGCCCTGAACGCGGCTCGGCTGGACCATGCGGCTTCCGAGAAGGGTCGACGGCGGCGACTGCGCGGCTTCGTTCTGCGCTGTCAAGAGCTTGTAATTCACTGCCTGCGCCAGCGGCAGGCTGACTTTCGCATTGAAATCTGCCAAGTTGCGGAAATTCAGCTCCGCGCCTCCAACTTTCAGCGCCGTCAGCCGGTCAATCAGCGCTCCCAGCTTCTGGAAAAAAGGATGTATCTCCCTCCCCAGCCGTTTTCGGAACAGCAGCACCAGGTACAAAGTAACGAGCGGCCAAGTCGCCAGCACCCCAATTGTTTTCAGCCCCTCGTCCCAGATTTTCAAGGCATCTTCCATGATCAAGCCTTCAGTCGCTTTGCTTAGATTGGGACGGCGTGTGCGCCCTGCGCGGCGCGGCAGGCATAGACCGAGGCGAGGCTGCCGGTGCGCTCTTTGTAGGCTGCGGCCAAAGACCGGCAGAACTCCGGGACGGCGTCCGTGTAGACTAGGTTAATGGTGCAGCCGCCCCAGCCGCCGCCGGTCATCTTGGCCCCGATGCAGCCGGGGACTTGGGATGCCAGCGCGACCAGCAGGTCAATCTCCGGCGATGTGTTCTCAAATAGGTCCCGGCAGGAAATATGGCCTTCGGCCAGCAGCAGGCCCATCTGCGCCGTGTCGCCTTTTTGCGCGGCGTCCCGCATCAGAAGAACGCGCTTATCCTCAGTCAGAACGTGCTTGGCTCGCTTCCGCAGATTTTCAGGCATCTCATTCTCGCGGGCGATAAATTCTTCCCAGGAAACCTCGCGCAGAAGATTCTTGCCAAAAAAGGCCGCCGCCGCCATACACTCGGCCCGGCGGGTCGGATAATCCCCGCCTGCGTGAGCGTGCTTGACATTGGAGTCGCAGATGACAAGCGCAATGTCGTCCCGGCCCATCTTGACCAGGCCATGCTCCAGCGTCAGGCAGTCCAAAAACAGCAGGCCGCCTTCAATGCCGAACACGGACGAAAACTGGTCTAGAATGCCCGACGGCACCCCGACATACTCATTTTCCGCCTTCTGGCAAAGCTTAGCAACCTCCATCGAGCCGAGGTCAAACGGGAACAACTGCTTCAAAAAAAGCGCCGTCCCCACTTCCAGTGCCGCCGATGACGACAATCCCGCGCCGCCGGGAACGTCGCTGTGGATCGCCGCTTGAAAGCCGCCGATTTTGACCCCAGACTGCTGTAACTGGTCCACGACGCCTAGAATATAAGAAGCCCAGGAGTTCTGCGGGTCCCGCTGTAAATGGCTTGCCGAGAACACGGCCTCACGCCGGAAATCAGCGGCATAAATCTTGATTGTATCCCCGCCGGTCGCCGTCCCAACCACCGCCGTCGCTTTGTCAAGCGCCGCCGGCAGCACAAAGCCGCCGTTGTAATCGGTATGGTTTCCCATAATCTCGACCCGCCCCGGTGCCACCGCCGCCGCCGCCGGTGCGCTCCCAAACTGCCGCGTGTACGCCGCGACCGCGTTTTCAACCAGTGTCATATTTTATTCGTCTTTCGGCTGCTCTGCCGGCACTCCATCCGCCGCGATGGGTACAGGCGAACCCGATGTATCCGGGAGGATTGTAAATACCTCTACAGCTTGTCCAACAGCGAGTTCCGGCACCACGATTTCAATACGGTGTCCAGGTAAAATGTGAGTGTTGAACTTGAACGCAGTTTGCATAGCGTGTTCCTTTTGCCCATTATACCGCGTCTTATTGTGTTGACAGCCGCTCGTAAATGCCGTTCTCGCGCCGCATCAGCTTTGTGTCCACCATCTCGCGCCGCAGGGTGGCGTAGTCCTCGTGGAAGTTCAGCAGCTTGAAGTTGACTTCCTGCTCGGTGTATGTTCGGCCCAGCTCAAACTGCTGCGCCAGGTAACGCAGGGCAATGTCTCTCTTTTTGCGCTGCGCCGGGATTGTCTTCAGCCTGCTCACAACAAAGAAGTCACCCAGTACCTTCGCTTCTTCCGCCGTCCATTCTTCGCTCAAACCTGCTGGCTTTGCTTCGTTTTTGAGCGCCGCCAATGCCTCAAACAGCGCTTTAGGCAGGTACTGCCACCGGAACCCGTCGCCTGCGAACGTCTCCGACAGCAAGCCCGCCTCTTTCAGAACGTCAATCTGCCGCATCGCCTCAGTTTCCGACAGCCCCGCCGTCCGCGCCAGCGTGTGCAGGGGCAGCGGCTCATCGCAAATCGCTGCCAGCAGCCTGAGCTTTAGCGGGTCGGCAAAAACTTTGAGCAACACTGCAGGGTTTGTCATAATTAAAATCCCGCCCCAAGCTGCGGTATATCAGTGACCCATAGCGGGATGGTTCTGCTTCTTCAAAGGCTGGTCAAATTGCTTTTCGCTCTTCTGCCAGGTCAGCGTTCGGGCCAGCGGATGTGCCATCAGGCGGCGCAGGTAAAACGCCGGATAAGCGAAAGTCACCGAGGGTTCGGTTGTGCTGGGAGTGGACATCAAACCAATAACGCGCCCGTTTTTGTCGATAAAGCTCGCGCCAAACGAATACGGCGAGACATCGCCGGCGATTTCAAGAACCTGTGAGCCCCTGTCGAGGTGCATCCGGCGAAACGTCGCAGCGACAATCACGGCGTTTGGGTCGCCGACAGCAAAGGCTGGGTCCCCCGGCCTGACGCTGACTGCTTCTTCTAAGGGCAACGGGGCTACTCCTAGTGTTGGGACCCGCAGCAGTGCAAGGGCATGGTTCTCGTCGAACGCCGCCATTCCGGCGACCGAGGCCGAGCGTCCGTTTTTGTAGGTGGCGGTCATGGCATGGCTGCCCGCAGCAGACAGCAGGTTTGTGGCGACGAGGCCGTTCCCGACCACAATTCCGGTGAACTGAAGCCCCGGCGAGCCGTCCGTATTAACAACTTTTAGACGCACGACAGAAGGCAGAACTGATTGCTGCACCTTCTTGACTGCCTGCGTCATCTCAGCAGCCGAAGGCGGAGCAGGAGGCATCTTCGCCGTACTCTGGGGCGCGGCAGAAACGGCGGAGGCAAGGAAAATCAGGAACCCAAGAGCGCAAAGCGCCGGGAACTTTCTCTGAAACTCTTTTTGCATAGAACGCCTTTCACTGTTCTTTGTAATCCCTATAGCGATGCATACTCGGCGTTGATGGCGGCGTAGTCTTCGGTGTGATGAAGTTAAGCGGGGACATTGCCGGTTTCGAGCAGCTTCCGCAAGGCATCGTTGACAGCCTGATCAGTTGGGAACGCGGCTGCAACATCAGGGGCCAGCGTGACCATGCGGACTTGTGCGAGGCGAGACGCGAAGCGGTTGGAACGGGCTTTAGTGTAATCAAAATTGTACTCCGGCAGCATGTCATCAGCCATTAGTTCTTCGACAAGTTCGTCCGGTAGGGGCTGGTCTTCAGCCGTTTCAGAAGGAGATGTTGTTTTCATAGTTTTTGCGCTCCTGGCGTGTCGCTTCTCGTGCGCTGATTAGGCGCACGATTTCCCTGTATTCCGAAAAGCAGACAAATAGCAGTCTGCCTTGACTTGAGTGTCCAATAATGATTTCGCGCCGCTCTTGTTCGGAATGCACAAAATCATCGAAAGTGACAGCAAGAGTGTCTAGGAAGACGCTTTGTGCCTCCTCAAAAGAGACTTTGTGCTTCTGGTAATTAGATCTGGCTTTGAGTATGTCCCAGAGGAAACTCATGCGTCATACTCGGCGTTGATGGCGGCGTAGTCTTCGGGGGTGCCGACATCGCGCCATTTGCCTTCCAGCGCGATGCCTTTGGCGGGGTAGCCATCGTTGATCATGGCGGTAATGGCGTCGGGCAGCTCGTATTCGCCGCGTGCCGAGGGAACAATTTTGGACGTGTAGGTGAAGATGAGCGGGTCGAAGATAAAGAGGCCGGCGTTGTTCCAGTGGGTTGTCGCGGTGCCTTTGGCGGGCTTCTCTTGAATGCGCTGGATAATGTTGGCATCGTTGAGGTACACGGCAGCGCCAGCCCAGGGGTCGTCCACCCAGTTCAGGCCGACATAAGCTTTGATCTCAGACGTGCCGCGGGCGGCATACTCGTCGGCGAAGCGGCCATAGTTCAGGGGGTCCAGCATGATGTCGCCGTAGGTCATTAGAAACGGTGCATCGGCCAAAGCAGAAGCGGCGGTGTTGACAGCATCGCCGACACCGCGCGGGACTTCTTGCGGGACATATTCAATCTGCCAGCCCCATTTGCTGCCGTCGCCTAAGTAACCTTCCAGAATCTCGGCTTTGTATCCGGTAATGAGAACGAACTCGCGTATGGGCGTATTAGCCGCGATGGATGTCATAATGCGCTCAATCATGGGGACGCCGCCGATAGGGATCATCGGCTTGGGCTGATGAGCGGTCAAAGGTCCGAGGCGAGTGCCGCGTCCGGCGGCAAGCAGTAGGGCTTTCATAAGGTACTCCTACGAGAAGCGAGGGAGTAAACTCCTCTCGCTGAATAGCATCCTTCGGATGAAGGACAAGAAGCCAATTGTTCACGAGTCTCTCGTCCGCAGGACGTTATCCAGCGAGAGGAGTTTACTCCCTCGCGCCCTTGCGCTTGGAGAACAGCGCCGGGTCACATCCGGGCAAACTTGAGCGATTGGGCGCAGGAACACACACGGTCAGCAGGCATCTCGGCCAGCATGGTCTTTAAAACGCGCTTGACATTTGCCGTGTTCTGGGCCAAGACGGCCAGAACATCATGCGCCTCAACCGCTGCTGTGTCCGACACTAGCCCCGCGTCGTAGTCAGTGACAAGCGAGAGGGTCACATAGCACAGCTCCATTTCCCGCGCTAAGATGACTTCCGGGTATTGGGTCATGGACACAATGTTCCAGCCCATCTGCGTAAACCACCGGCTCTCGGCCTTGCTGGAAAAGCGCGGGCCTTGAATGACTACCACGGTCCCTGTTTCATGCACTGTAACGGCGTTTTGCCGGGCCGAACCAACGGCGAGCTGACGCATCTGCGGGCAGTAAGCATCCGCCGACGAAACGTGAGTGACTTCCGGGCCGTCAAAGAACGTATCGGCGCGGCTATTGGTTCGGTCCACAAACTGATCGTTCACGACAAAGTCGCCCGGCGCAATGTTGGGCTGCAAAGAGCCAACCGCGCTTGGCGCAAGGACGCGCGTAATGCCTAAACTTTTGAACGCCCACAAGTTCGCCCGGTACGGCACTTTATGGGGCGGCAGCGTATGGCCCTTGCCGTGCCGGGGCAGGAATGCAACTTGACGCCCAGCGACCGTCATCAGCGCGATAGGACCGCTGGGCGGGCCATACGGCGTGTCTACGCTGATTTCTTCCACGTCGCCTTCGGCAAAGTCATAAAACCCGCTGCCGCCAAAGATGCCGATTTCCGCCGTGTGTGTCATAGTGTTTTTAGCGCCGCTTCCGCCGCCGCCTGCTGGGCTTCTTTTTTTGTTTTGCCGCTGCCGGTTCCGGCAACAGTGCCGTCTAAGAGAACATCCAGGGTGAATGTCTTGTCATGCGGCCGGCCGCGTTCCGCCGTGACCACGTAGACAGGCGATGACAGATGCGCGGCCTGACGCAGCTCCTGCAAGACTGTCTTCGGATCGCGCCAGTCCCGCTCGGCGTTGACGACGGCAATTTCCGGGGCCAGCGCTTCCAAAATAAATTTGCGGGCGGCTTCGTAGCCGCTTTCGCGGTAGATGACAGCGACCAGCGCTTCAAACGCATCGGCAATGATGGAGGCCCGGTTCCGTCCGCCCATCTGCTCTTCGGTGCGTCCGAGGCGCATCTGCGAGGTCAAGTCCAAGCGCCGGGCGGCGGCGGCGAGGGCATCTTTGCAGACAATCAGCGCTTTGGCTTTTGCCAGCTCCCCTTCGCCGCGCTGCGGGAACTGGGCGTAAAGGTATTCCACGACAACTAGGCCGAGAACCGAGTCGCCGAGAAACTCCAAGCGCTCGTTGCTGTCCAGCGTGTGGTCAGGAACCAGCGATTTATGGGTCAGCGCCTGTTTCAGCGCGGCTTGGTCTCGGATTGGCAGGTCGGTCATAGGCTCAAAGTTACAAGGAAGCCGGGGTTGTAGAAAACCCCGGCTTCCTCCCCTTGTTTACTCCAGCGCTTGCACGGCTTCGGCAATGCGGGCGATGCCCTTCTGGATGTTTGCCATCGAGGTTGCATAGGACAGCCGAATGTTGGCATCGGCCCCGAAGCCGGAGCCGGGGATAACGGCAATTTCGTATTTTTCCAGCAGGTACGCCGCGAAATCGTCCGAGCCGCCAATCGTGCGGGGCGTGTCGCCGTCCGGGGTCCAGTTTTTCCCGTACAGCGTGGACACGTTCGGGAAGACATAAAACGCGCCGCCGGGAACGGCGCACTCGACGCCGGGAATGGCGTTCAGGGCCGGCACAATCCAGTCGCGCCGCTCCTGGAATGCCTGCCGCATCGTTTCCACGGAGTCCTGCGGGCCGTTCAAAGCTTCGACTCCCGCTGCCTGCACAATGGAAGTCGGGTTGGACGTGCTTTGGTCTTGAATTTTGGACATTGCCGCAACAATGTCCAAATCCGCTGCCGCGTAGCCAAGCCGCCAGCCGGTCATGGAGTGCGCTTTGGAAAAGCCGTTAATCGTAATGGTCAGCTTCTTGATGTCTTCGCCAAGTGACGCCGGAGACACGAACTCATTGCCCGTGTACAAAATCTTTTCGTAAATCTCGTCGGACATCAAATAGATGCCGCGTCCCGCGCATAGCTCGGCGATCTCCCGCAAGGCTTGTGGCGTGTAGACCGCGCCGGTCGGGTTGGACGGCGAGTTGACAACCACCATCTTGGTCTTTGGCGTCAGCACGGCTTCAATCTGCGCCGCCGTGGACAAAAAGCCCGTGCTTTCATCGGCAGTGACAATGACCGGAACGCCGTCCGCCAGCTTCACCTGCTCCGGGTACGACACCCAGTAGGGCGCAGGAATGACCACTTCATCACCGGGGTCAAGCAGCGCCTGCATCAAGTTATAAATGGAATGCTTTGCCCCGCAGGAGGCAATAATCTCGTTGCGCGAATAAGTCAAATTGTTGTCGCGCTTGAGCTTTGCGGCAATGGCATCTTTGAGGGCCACCGTGCCGCTCGATGGCGTGTATTTGGTATCGCCTCTAGCAAGCGCGGCCACGGCCGCGTCTTTGACATTCTGGGGCGTGTCAAAATCGGGTTCGCCCGCGCCAAAGCTGATGACATCTTTACCTTGCGCTTTCAGGGCATTGGCTTTGGCAGTGATGGCAAGTGTCGGCGACGGCGCGGCGTTTAAGGCCCGCTGAGACAGCATTCTTTGCTGGGGCGGCGTGGTCATGGGCGTATCCTTAAAAGAGTGTTAGGAAAAGAGCGTTGGGCCGGTCATGGGCCTTGCGGTATTGTAGCCGAAGGGGTTATGGGAAGTCAAGAAGAGGCCGTGGGTATAAAACCCACGGCAATTAGGAGCTGACGCCCTTCGGGCTGTTCAGACCCAAACTCCTCCGACCGGAGGTCGGCTGCACTTTCCTGCCGTGGGTTTCATAACCACGGACTCATACCCAGAGATTTATGCCTAAATCGCGTCCCAGTCTACCGGCAGCAGGGCGGGGTTCTCGGCGGCGCGGCGGCCTGCTTTGGCAAGGTCGCGCCATTCTCCATGAACTTTGACCCGCACGATGTCGGCCGTGAAGTCGTTGTTCGTGCCTTCGTCTACTGAGTTGCTGAACAGATAGGAGCCGACCCCGTAGACATCGGCGGGGACGGAATTTTCCTCAAACTCGCGTATTTTGCCGGGCGTGAAGCCGCCCGTCACGGTGATTTTGACGTTCCGGCAGTAGGCTTTGGCCCGCTCCAGCCAAGCGAAGGGAATGGTCCAGCGCTCGTAGGCCGAGTCAATTTCCCGGCGCAGCTTGTAAACAAGCCGGGCATTGACGCCTCGGTCCAATCGCTTGTCTCCCAGCGGCTCTAGTGCGCGGTCCATCAAATTGCCGCTTGTGTCGGGGCGGACACCATACAGCACATACTTTTGCGCTTCTTCATGCTGCCCGGCATTTTCTAGCTCCATGTGCCTTTGGAACAGCGCCTGCATGGTTGCTAAACTGTCGCCGACACAGTCATTGTTGAAGTCTACCAGCGCGATCCGGGGAATGGGCGGCGGCAGGATACGCGCAAATTGCAGCACGGTTTCCGCTGTATCGCCTAAAAAGCAGGCAATCGCGGCGTGCGCGACCGTGCCGCCGCCCGCCCCGCCCCACCAGTCTCCCTGTTCATCGGTAGACACAGAGCTTTGGACATCATGGCCGTGCGTATGATTATAAAGCTGCACGGCCAGATGGTAGGAATACCCGTCGCTGGCCTGGACTTCGTGGGCGTCAAACCTGGCCGGGAAGAATAAGACCTCTTTGCCCCGCGCCGCGTTCAGCACTTCGTAAACATTCGTTGCCACTCGCGTCGCCCGCGTCAGCGCTCCCAGCGTCGGCGTTTCCAGTTGGGCAAAATCTCTGTACCTGCCTCGCACTTTCAATACCGGCGTCACATGGTTTGGATCCCCGCCGTAGGGCGCTTCAAAGCCGTCCTGCACCGCCGTCACTTCCAGATTCTCATAGGTAGAGACCCAGCGGTCTTCGTCATCAAAGTACCCGGTGCAGCCTTTGAGCATTGCCAGGGCTTTGTCAACGCCGGCGATGACCGAGAACGGCTGCCGGCGCGTGAACCACTGCATTTCCACTTCCACATCGCCCGTATTGACGCCATCGAACTCGAAGCCTTCTTCCGCCAGCGCCGACAGCAGCGTCACAATGTTGCCGAAATACTTGTCTGAGTACCACCCGCGCCGCATCCGCGTGATATCCAGCTTGAACGTCTCGCTTTGGAGCCGCGTCCCGTCAAAAATGCTCATACCTACTTTTCTTTCTCAATTTTGTGAACGCAGCTCGTCTTGAGGGTCTTCCCAAAACCGCTCCGACAAGTAGCGGTCTGCGCTGTCGCACAGGATGGTGACGATGACGCTGCCGGGCAGGGCGGTCTTGGCGACCTCTAAAGCGCTGTGGACGTTGCCGCCTGCCGAGATGCCGACAAGCAAGCCTTCTTCGCGGGCCAGACGCTTGACCATGACGTAAGCATCTTCAGTGCGGCACTTGATAGTATCGTCAGCCACAGTTGGGTCGTAAATTGGTGGGACAATTGCCGTTTCTAGGTGCTTTAGTCCCTCTAGGCCGTTGAACGGCGAGTCCGGCTGCATGGAAATTAGCCGAATATCTGGGTTGACCGAGTGAAGATAACGTCCGACGCCCATCATCGTGCCGGTGGTGCCGAGGCCGGCGACAAAGTGGGTGATGCGTCCTTCGGTCTGCTTCCAGATTTCCGGGCCGGTAGTCTTGAAGTGGGCCTGCCAGTTGGCATCGTTTGCGTATTGGTCCGGGTAAAAGTAGAGGTCAGGGTCTTCGGCGTACATTTGCTTTACAGCACGAATGGCTCCGTCGGACTGCTCGCCGGGCGGCGTGTAGACAATCTCCGCGCCGTAAGCCGATAGAATTTTTTTGCGCTCCGGCGTGACGTTCTTTGGCAGACACAGGCGCACTTTGTAGCCCCTCGCCGCGCCGATCATGGCATAGGCAATGCCGGTATTTCCCGATGTGGCATCCAAAATGATCTTGCCGGGCCGAAGCGCCCCCGATTTTTCGCCTTCCAGGATCATGTTCAGCGCAGCCCGGTCTTTAACTGAGCCGCCGGGGTTAAAGAACTCGGCCTTCCCGTAAATCTCGACCCCAGGCGCGTCCTTTTCGATTTTGGGCAGACGCACCAGCGGCGTACTGCCAATCAAGTCTTCCAGGCGATGGGCGGAGGGTTCAGGCATAACTATGTTCCAAAGCGGCTTTTTCGAGAAGCGTACTGCGGGCAATTATACCCATAACTCCTGCTTCCTCGGTTTCAGGCCATGCAATGCAGGGAAAACCCAAGCAAAGCAAGGAGAAATCAAATGGCAACCAGTTATCAGCAAGACCCCAATCCAAAAGACCCAAACTCGACAGACCCGAACTCTGAGAATCAGCAGAAGGGGCAGGACGTTGTCGCCAAAAACGCGGCGGCGCGACGCGCCCTGCCCTGGATCATCGCCGGCATCGTTGCCGTCGCCCTGATCGCAATCATCGCGACGCACGGCCTTCGCTCCAACAACAAGAACTCCACCACAACTGACTCCAGTGGCGCGGCATCCACACAGGGAACTGCGGCGGCTCCAGGTGGCAGCGCCGGAAGCGGAGCCGGAGGAGGCGGCAGTTCGGTCGGACCGGAAGGCGGCTCCAGTGCATCCACGCCCGCAAATGGGGCCAGCGCCAGCGGATCCGGCGCGGCCAGCCCGGCCGGATCAACCGGCGGACAAGCGAGCGGCACGGCTGCCGGCCCTGACGCAGCAGGCGCAGGCGGCGGGGCAAACACGGCAGGCGCAAATGCCGCCGGAGCGAACGCGTCTGGAGCAGCCAGCACGACAGGCGCAAGCGGCGCAGCAGGTGCGTCAGGTGCAGGCGGGTCAGCGGGAACCAGCGGCTCAACTAGCTCGTCAGCGGCTCCCGGCACGTCTGCGGCAGGCAGTCCCAGCGGTGCCGGAACAGCAGGGACAGGCGGCGCGGCTGGGACGGCAGGCGGCGCGGCAGGGGCGGGCGGTGCAAGCGGTGCTGGCGCTTCCGGCGCAAGCGGCAGCGGAGCCAGCGGCAGCGCGGGTGCAGCTGCGGGAGGTGGGTCAGGTTCAGCCGGCAGCGGCGGCGGGGCCGGCGCGGCAGGAGCCGGGGGCGCAGGAGGTGCCGGGGGCGGTGCGGGCGGCGGCGGTGGCGCTGGAGGTGGCGGCGGCTAATTAAGGCGTCTTTACGCATTCGGCATGGACAGCTTGGGGGCCGCATGAGCGCAGACAACTTCTGCGCTCCCGCGGCCCTTTCTATTTTACTGGCCCTCCTATCGGGTACAATTTGGGGCATGAAAGTTACTGTTCTCGGCTGCGGCACATCCCACGGCGTCCCGATGATCGGCTGCGACTGCGCGGTCTGCACCTCCTCGGATGCACGGAACAAGCGCCTGCGCCCGGCGATTTTGGTCACCGCGGATGACGGCGCAAACATTTTAGTCGACACGCCGCCGGAGATGCGGCTGGCGTTTCTCGCAAACTCTGTGCGCCGTTTGGACGCCATTTTCTACACGCATTCCCACGCGGACCACATCTTTGGCTTAGACGATGTCCGCACCTTCAACTATCGTTCGGGCCTGCCGATGCCGGTGTACGCCGAGGAAAGCGTACTGGACGATCTGCGGCGCATTTACAAATACATTTTTGTGGAAACGCAGGCCGGCGGCGGCAAGCCCCAAGTGACACTGTCTGCCATTCAGCCCGGCGACGCACTCGCGCTTCACGATTTAAACATTCTCCCCCTGCGCGTCTGCCACGGACGCCTGCCGATACTCGCGTACAAGTTCGGCCCGCGCTTCGCGTATGTCACCGATGTCAGTTCTATTCCCCCCGAAACCTGGCCGCATTTAGAAAACTTAGATTTGCTGATGCTGGACGCCGTCCGCCGCGAGCCGCACGAGACCCATTTCCACTTGGATGCCGCGCTGGAAACAATCGCTCTGCTTCAGCCGAAGCGCACACTCCTGACTCATCTGTCTCACGACTATGATTACGCCGCCACCAATGCCGAGCTTCCCCCCGGCGTCGAGCTGGCGTATGACGGGCAGGTTGTGGAGTTGTAGGGACAAGTAATTAGGTGGAAGCCGTGGGTATGAAACCCACGGCTTTCTTCGTGGTTTCCTCCAAAATAATTGCTAAAAAATTAGCAGAAATGCTTGACAGAATGCCGGCGATGTGCTAAATTATTAGCATGAAGTCAAGCAAACAGACGGACACCAGTTTGAGCCGCCGCGAGCGGCAGATCATGGACATCGTGTACCAGTTGGGACGTGCCGCCGCAGCAGACGTGCTGGCGGCCCTGCCCGACCCGCCTTCGTATTCGTCGGTCCGCGCCCTGCTCGGCATTTTGGAAACGAAAGGCCACTTGAAGCATGTCAAAGACGGCCCTCGCTACGTTTATCTGCCGACCCGCCCCCGCGTCAATGCAGCGAAATCTGCTTTGCGCTCGGTGATGCAGACATTTTTCGGCAACTCGGTGGAGCAGACTGTCGCCACCCTGCTGTCGGTGTCCGACACGCCGCTGTCGCCCGAAGAGCTGGCGCGGCTTTCTCATTTAATTGACAGTGCAAAAGAAAGTGACACGGCAAAAGAGAAAGAGGAAACGCGATGACACTGCTGCTGATGCTGCTTTTCAAGAGCCTGCTTGTGCTTGCCCTGTCCGGCATGGTTTTGGTTAGCCTGCGCCGCGCGTCGGCGTCGGCCCGTCATCTGGTCTGCCTGGTGACACTGTGTGCGCTGCTGGCCCTGCCGCTGTTTTCGCTGACCCTTCCCGCCTGGCATGTGGCAGTGACGCAGGCACAGGAAAGAAAAGAACCCACCCCGGTTCGTCCCTCACCGGCCCTCCCTGCAAGGGAGGGCGAAGAGGCCGGTCCAGAGGCTTTATCGGTTCCCGCTGCGCCTTCCCTCTCTGAGTCCTCCCTCACAGAGAGGACCCCTGCGAAGCAAGAAGGTGGGTTCTCCTGGCCTCTCCTGCTTCTCGCCTTCTATCTGCTCGGCGTCACGCTTGCCTCCCTGCGTCCGCTGCTGGGCCTATGGGGCATCGCGCACCTGCGCCGAACCTGCGTTGATGTGCCTGACGCGCCGGCACTGGGCGTGCTGGCGGACTGCGCCGCCGCGCTGAAACTAAAGCGTCTGCCGCGCCTGTGCCGGGCAGACGTTCCCGTGCCGATGACTTGGGGCTGGCGGCGGCCTGTGGTTTTACTGCCGCTGGGGTCCGGCGACTGGCCCGAAGGCCGGCTGCATTCGGTGCTGCTGCATGAGATGGCCCATGTCAAGCGCCGGGATTGGCTCAGCCACCGGCTGGCCGATCTCGCCTGCGCCCTGTACTGGTTCCATCCGCTTGTGTGGCTGACGGCCCGCCGCCTCCGCGCCGAAAGCGAGATCGCCTGCGACGATTTAGTTTTGGCGTCCGGCATCCCCGCGCCCGACTACGCCCGGCATTTACTTGACATCGCCCAGGCCCTGCCGCCAACGTCCCGCCCGCCCCAATCCGCCGCCATTGCAATGGCCCAGACCTCACGTATCAAAGGGAGAATTACTATGATTTTGGACAAAACTCAAAGCCGCCGCGCCGTCACCCGCCGCGCCCTCTTAATCGCCCTCATTCCCAGTGCCGCCGCTCTGCTGACCCTCGCCGCCCTGCGTCCTAGCGTCAAAGCAGAGGCGGCTCCGGCTCAAGCCGAGCCACAGGCAGTCCCGGCTCAACTCGCAGGCTCTATCAAAACCGAGTCCACAACTTTGCAAACCACTATTGACACAGAAGGCAGAACAGTATATGTCTTTTCACCCGACCTCAAAATCAACGGCACAACGCTTTTTGCCGGCATGACTGAGGCCGACAAGCCGGGCAGCCCGTGGTGGTCGGCAGCCGGCGCAGTCCTGCCGACGCCGGTTTATGACACGGATACCTACCACGCAGAAAACCATGCCGGGCCGGACACCCGCAACATCAGCTTTGCCTTTCGTCTGCCGCCCAGCGCCACCGACATGACAGTTCGCTATGAGCTGCCGCAAAGTCTTAGCTCCTCTTCCGATGGCTCTTGGCCCACGAAACTCGCCGAGAACGCGCAGCGCACTGAAGCTCAGATATTCTCCAAGACGAGCGGCACCCGCGTTGTCACCGCTGCATTTCCGCCATCACTCACGAAGGCCAGCTTGCGTGTTGGAGTTGCTTCAGGGGCATGGAAGACAGCTGCCGTTGACGGCAACCTGACGGGAACCTCCGGCTACGGCAATCAAACGGCGTTTTTGTTCAGCTCAGTTGCTGTGACCAAAGAGGGCCTGACGCTCTGCATTTCCAATAATGCTACAGAGGATGTCCGTGTTGTCGCTGTCACGACTCAGGGGCAAGTCGTCTTGCCAGACCAGATTGGTGACAACAGCGTCGGAGCTTTAGACCAAATCACGGCTCAGTTCACCACCTTGACGTTGTCGCAAATCAAAGAGGTCCGCGTCGAGACCCGCCCGTTCCAGTGGGTTGAGTTCAGAGACGTAGCCTTGAAGCCGGTGCAGTAGGCACGATAGGGAAGGACACGGGGCTGAACCCCCGTGCTTTGAAGTGCAAGCTCCCGCCTTCGCGGGCGGGGGTTGCCAAAAGCATCTTCTATTAGAAAGCCAGCCGTGAAACACAATCTGACGCCGTTTGACCTTGCCCTCTGGGCCGCGCTGCCGATGGCGCACACGTCCAAAGTGGAAGGAAGAATTAAAATGATCTTAGACAGCAACCGCCGCCGGACGCTGCCGCGCCGCTTTCTGCTGCTGGCCGCTGTGACCGGAACCGCCGCACTTGTGCCGCTGTCCATGCTTCAGCCGACGGCAAAAGCGCAAGACGCTTCCGCACCGGCGCAAAATTTCAGCAATGGCGTGGTGCAGCTTATAGGCATCACGGACAGGACATCTTTAGGCGGCAAGGGCTGGGACGCAAATGGGAAAAAGGTATCCGTGCAAGTGGCGAACAGCGGGCAGCGGGAGGCACTTGTGGGGTCTGCAAAGCCCGGACAAAAAATTGTTTTCTTTGCGATTCATAGCACGCCGCCTTTGCAGGACGACAACATTGTATTCCACGATACGGCATCCGGGGACGGCTATCAGTGGCCGATTTCCAGCCACGCGGCTCTTTTTGCAGAAACATACCCTGCGCCGCTCTTGAAGACGACGTTTCAAGTCGGCGTCACTTCCGGTCCCTGGACGGAAACTGTAAACTGCCCAAAAACCATCGGCAAAGTATATCTTCAAAGACCATCGGGCGAAGTCATTTTTACATTGACTCCCCATCCACATCATATGCCTCTCGCGGAACTCGCACACGGCGATGCCCTGCTTATGGTGTCGGATCACTTCCACAGTCCTAGTCCGCCTGGACATAATCCGAGGCAGGCGGCCCAATCTGACGGCATGAATTTTGATCAGGCCGTTTATGCTCTGGACAGCGCGGGCCGGGTTGTGACCGCAATCGATATTCGGACACGCCACATCACAATACATACTTCGACCGACGCCGCATCCAAGCCAAGCAATTATTCCCGGGTGAAGACTGAGAATGAGATGCTGATTCCAAACGCGCTGCTGAAGCGGATCGCCTCGTTCCGGCTTGTCGCGCGGCCCTACCAGTGGACTGAGTTCAAGAATGTCGCGTTGGAACCGACTCAGCCGTAGTCAGCACGGGCAAGGTCGCGGCGAAGTGGCAGGCGGAGAAGTGGCCGGGGGGGGCCGCTAAAGTAAGCGGGATGTAAAAAAGCGCAGGCTGTTTGGCCTGCGCTTTTTGTTTTCTAATTAGCGGGGACGAACATCACTTTCAGATGTTCCTGTTCTTTGATTTCGTCCTCGACGCCGCTGAGTAGATCGTAGTAGTCATAGGTGCGCGTCGCGCCCGGCAGAATACGGATCGGGACATACCACCAGTCCTCTTCTAAATGCAGGGCGTCTTCTAATATCTCCGGCACGCTGTTGTCAATCGGGTTGCGCTCCAAGTACGGGCGGACACGCGCCACGACTTCCTGAGCGATTGTTTCCGGCTCGATTTTGACAGTCATTGTTGCCATGTTAGTTTCCTTCTTTGCGCTCTATCCCCAAAAGCTGTAAAACACGGTTTAAGTCACGCAGCATTCTTCTGGCTGCCGCATTGTCTACAGTAGCCGCCGCGACATAATCCGCCTCTGCCCGTGCCCGGTAAAGACGGCGCAGGGCTTTGTTTATCTCAAAGCGCGTGACCAGCGGAAGCAGCGTCAAGTTGTTTAGGACATAAACCGGCAGCCCAGCATGGCCGGGGTTGTTGCCGCCGTGACCAAGCGTAATTCCCTGGCGGACAAGGGCGGATGTGACGGCAGAATAAGCCGCATAGTACGAACGGCTGACACTGCTGCGGTAGCATTCGGCTTCCAGTAAACGCTGGGCGGCTTTGCGGCTGTTGAAGCTAATCGCCTGCCACGGTCCGGCTTCTTCCTCGCGTGTCGGCATTGGCTTCCTCCATGAATGCGTCTAGTATATCACAATGGAAGCGGGTTTGTTTGCAGCAGGGGCAATGTCGCGGCGAAGTGGCAGGCGGAAAAGTGGCCGGGAGGGCCGCCATTGAACGCGACGAGGGGCGGTTCCTGCTCGGCGCAAACGGCTTCGGCGAAGGGGCAGCGGGTGCGGAAGCGGCAGCCGCTCGGAATGTCAATCGGAGACGGTACATCGCCTTCCACTTTTTCGGCGGCGATTTTGACGCCGTCGAGGCTCGGCACGGCGGCGAGGAGGGCGCGGGTGTAAGGGTGACGCGGATTGTCGTACAGCTCGTTGGCTGGGGCTATTTCAACGATTTTTCCCAAGTACATGACGGCGACGCGGTGGGAAAGGGAACGGACTGCGCCGAGGTCGTGGGCGACAAACAGCAGGGCGACGCCAGTTTCAGACTGCAAGCGCCGGAACAAGTTGAGAATTTGGGCACGAATGGAAACGTCAAGCGCCGACACCGGCTCATCGGCGACAATCAGCTTGGGGCGCAGGGACAGAGCGCGGGCGATGCCGACCCGCTGGCGCTGGCCGCCGGAGAACTCATGTGGATACCGGGCGGCGGCGGCTTGGGGCAGGCCGACTTGGTCCAGCAGACGCGCAACTTCGGCCCGAACTTCGCCCGAAGGCACGATGTCATGCACCCGGAGCGGCTCTTCCAAGATCGCTCCGATGCTCAGACGCGGATTGAGGGATGCAAACGGGTCCTGGAACACGATCTGCATTGTGCGTCTCGCCCGGCGCAGCGATTCCGGCGGCAGGGCCAGCAGGTCTTGGCCGTCAAATGTCACACTGCCGCTTGTCGGCTCAATCAGCCGCAGAATGCAGCGGCCCAGCGTTGATTTCCCGCAGCCGGACTCGCCGACAAGCCCTAGCGTCTCGCCGGCATCCAGCGTCAGGTCAACGCCGTCCACGGCACGGACTTGATCGGTGACGCGCGAAAACGGCCCGGTTTGGCGGGTAATTGGAAAGCGTTTGGTGAGGTTCTGGACTTCAAGAAGAGGCATGATGCGGCTATTGTACCTGATAGGAAGCGCTCCGGCGTAAGAAAACCCGGCACTGGAAGTGCCGGGCTACTAGAGAGTGAAAGTGCCTCCGGCACTGAAGACTTTTCAGTCGCGGAGCGACTTTGATGCGATAGTAGCCCGGCACTTCCAGTGCCGGGTTCCAACTTGCCAGCTTTGTAATGTCTCGACGTTCTTTGCTACTTGTACCCCGGCAGGTACTCGGCTTCGGCGTCGAACATTTCCAGGGCCATGGCTTTGATTTCGGCAGGGCTGCATACGGCGGCGCAGAGAGGGTCAAGCAGCAGGGAGTAAATGGCGGCTTCTTTAGAACGCTCAATCGCGGCAGTCGCGCCCAAATCATACATCCCCATGTTGGACGCGCACACCGCCGCCATCTGCGGGGGCAATGCGCCGTAGCGGGTGGGATTGATGCCGTTGCCGTCCACCATGCAGGAAACTTCCACAATGCCGTTCGCGGGCAAATTGGTAATGAGCGCTGCCGCGCCGCCGTCTAGAGAATTCGGGACATTGCCGTGGATTCGCACGGGCGAGTCTTTTTCGCGGGCTTCGATAATCCACGAGCCGTATTCCCAGGAGCGCTCCTGTTCTAAAGACGCTTCGCCCCCAAGCATTTGCAGGCGCTTTTCATCGGCATTTTTGCGCCATGTCGGCCAGTTGTCGGCGTAAAACGACGTTTCGCCGTCGTAGCCGGAGCGGCAGTAGCGCTCAATGAGGTCTTTGCGCTTGCGGTAGTAGGGCAGGTACTCGGAAAGATGCCCTGATGACTCGGTGATAAACGCGCCGAAATGGAGCATCATGTCTTTGCGGACAATGTCTGAGTTTTCCCGGCCTTCGGCGTCTTCCGGGCCGTACACATCGCGCTCGGCCAGCGCTTTCAGCTTCGGATATAAGTTCTCACCCTGATGCTGAAGCTTGGTGAACCAGGCCAAATGGTTGATGCCCGCACACTCCCAAGTCATTTCGTCGTAGGGAATTCCGGCCCGGCCCGCCAGCAGATGCCCGGTTCCCTGCACGCTGTGGCAGAGGCCGACGACGGGCAGGTACGATGTGCGATGGGCGGCAAGACACATCATGGACATGGGGTTGGTGTAGTTCAGGACAAGAGCCTGCGGGGCGTAGCGCTCCACGTCTTTCAGGATGTCCAGCCAGACCGGAATCGTTCGCAGGGACTTAAATAAGCCGCCGGGGCCGATGGTATCGCCGATGCACTGGCTGACGCCGTATTTGGCGGGAATGTCGTTGTCAAACCGCACACAGGCCGTGCCGCTGACTTCGACGCAGCAGATAATGTAATCGCTGCCGCCCAGCACCTGAGCGCGGTCGGTAGACGACTCCACCTTCCAGTCGGTCCGGCCCCAAGTGTCCAGCACTTTCTGGATCAGGCCGTGCATGGTCCGAAGCCGGTCGGCGTCAATGTCTACCAGCGCGATGGTGCCGCCCCGATTGCCGGGGATTTGCAGAACGTCCCGCACCAAAGTCGGCGTGAAGCCGGAGCCGGCCCCCATCATGGTTAGCTTGATTGGGCGGCGCATGGTTCCCATCAGCCCGCGAGCTTCGGCGGACTTGGAATGGGCGGCGTGGCCTTCGACAGACCTTCCTGCTTCGGTTTCTTCAACAACATCTTCGGTTGCGTTTTCAATAGTCGCAGTGGGCATGATTGTTCCTTTCGCGTCTTTAATTCTTCTGCTTGTTCGGCGGTGATGGGCGAATTCCTCTTTACTTTGTCGGCAGAGTTTTTGGACGTGGGTTGAAGTCGGCGGGAAGCGGGTTGACAATGCCCTGCTGGTAGTCCGTCGGGACCACGCCGATTTGATGCCAGCCGTAGCCGGTGGTCTGCGGCAGCGTGTGAATGAGGCGCTCAGGAACCTCGGCGTAGGACGGCGGCAGCGGGGCGGCCTGGCCGGCAAGACGCGCCGGGTCAAACGCCGACACTAAGTTGGTGATGTCCGGGGTCAAGTCGTCAAACGGACCCTGGTTTTTGAGGCCGCGCTTTTCGCCGATCATCCTGCCCTTCTTTTCGTCCGGCAGGTCCGCCAGCGGCGTCAGATTGAACAGCGTGTTGACCAGCTTCACCACCGAAGCGTGGTCGCCCGGCTCGTGGGCAATGGCGCTGACTTTGGCGTAAGGGGAAATCAGCAGCAGCGGCACGCGCGGGCCGTCGGAAACCAGGCTGCCGTCAGCGCCGACACTGCGGATCGGCGGCGGGACATGGTCGTAGTCGCCTTCGGAGTCGTCCCAGGTCACCACAATCGCGCACTGGTTCCAGTATGGGCTGGCGGCAATCTGGTTGATCGTTTCAGCAATCAGCGCTTCGCTAATCTGTGAGTCTGAGTACGCCGGATGGTCGTCGTCGCCTAAAAAATTCGCCTGCACTTTTGGATCCGGGTCGGCGGGATGGAGGCCGAGCAAATTGCGGTAGCCGCCTTTGACATAGAACACGCCGCTCGGCGGCAGCGAGCGGGACTTCAGCGCCTCGAAAAAGTCTTTGAGGCCGTGCAGGTGCGAGTTCATTTGGTCGTTGTTGGCGATGTAGCCGAAATACTGCGGGCCGTTGTGGTGGGTGATATAGGATGCATGGGTTCCGTTGGCATCAACCGGGTCGGCTCCATTGGCAGGCTCTTTATCGGTCGGCTCTTTGTCGTAGCCTTCTTCGTACCAGCCCCAAGACACAGGATTTTTGCCGGACTGCGTGATGCCTGCGACATCTTCGGCAACGTCGTCCAAGTCGCCCTTCGGGTCGCGGTCGGACTTTGTGACGCCTGCCAGTGTTTTTCCGGCCAAAGACAGCGGCAAGGTAGCGTAAGTGAGGTTCTTCTGGACATCGTAGCCGGGAAAGTCTTCAGGGTTGACCGGCAAGCGGCTTGCGGCGGGGTTTGGATCCAGCGGTGAACCCCACAAGGGGTCATTGTCGTTCAGAACGGGCAGACCGGGCGCACGTCCGCCATTATCTGGGTAGCCTTCGTCCGGGTGCAGCATCCACTGGGTCGCGCCGGTCTGTGCGCCGATAATCGCCAGGTTGCCGGGGGTGGAGGGTCCGGTCATCTGCTGGAAGATGTGGTCAAACAGCACAAACCGATTGGCGTAGCGCCACAAAAAAGGAATCGTGTCGCCGTCTTCGTAAGCCATCGCCAGCTCGCCGAACTGTTTGGCTTTCAGCGTTGGGTTGCCGCTGGGACTATACTTTTGCTCTTCGGTTTGAGCAAAGCGGTCCATCAGAGGCTTGCCGTTGACAATGTCCATTTTGGCGACAATGCGCGGGTGCGAATGGTCTATGTCGTCGGTATCCGAACCGTATTCTTTGGGGCCAATCCGAAATGGCTGAATTGTGGCTGCCGTGCCGTCGGTATTGGTCAACGCCTGCGTGAAGCCCGGCGTTTTGCCGGGCGGCTGCGAAAACAAGCCGTCCGCGCCGGGAAATGTCCCAAAATAAGAGTCAAACGACCGGTTTTCCTGATACAGCACGAACACATACTTGATATGGGCGCGGAGCAGGGTCAGGGTCTGTGCCGAAGTCAGCTTCGGCTCGCGGTGAACCGCGTACCGGGCCGGGGCAGGATCGGGTGTGACACTCGGCGGCGCGGCATGGGCGGCAGCGAGGGTCAGCGCGGCGGCAGGGATAGCCCAGAGGCTTCGGGTAAATCGGGGCATAATATCTTTCCTTCCCGGTATGTTACCCGCTTGCGCTGCAATCGTGTGACACTTGGCTGCCGGTTTGACAACCCCATCGCATATAAGATACAATGCTTTCCAGAGATGCCGGAAGAATACGCATTGGATTTGCTGTGGGAGCTGCTGAAACAGGACAGCCCGGCGGGGGACGAAGGACCGCTTGCAGACTGGCTCGAAGGCTGGCTGGCGCGGGAAATCCCGGACGCCCGACTAGAGCGCCTCGGCGATTCTCTTATTGTGACACGCGGTACGAAGCTATCTGTCGCCATTTTCGCCCATTTAGACACAACTGGGTGGACGCTCGGCTATGACAAGCGGCTGATCCGCATCGGCGGACCCGACGGCAAGCCGGGCGATCTTGTCCGGCCTGTACGCTGTTTGCACACTGGCAACACACTTGCCCGGCGCAAGGACGACTCGTGGAAAGTAGGCGGCAAAACTGACGCCCCACCCGGCTCGCGCTGGGTCTATGCGGCTGTTCCCGAACTGTCCGGCGGCGAAATGACGGCCCCGTACCTCGACAACCGGGTCGGCGTCTGGGCCGCGCTTCACGCGCTGGCCCGCTGCCCGGAAATCGCCGCCGCTTTTACCGTGCAGGAAGAAACCGGCAGCCAAGGCGCACAGCTTTGTGCCCGGCGTCTGTACGAAGCGCACGGCATTACGCAGGCGCTTGTCGCCGATTTGACCTGGGACACCAAGCATATCAAGCGCGGGCGCGGCGTCGCCGTTTCGCTCCGGGACAGCAGCCTGCCCCGTCAGCGTTACTTAGACCAGATTCTCGCGCTTGCTGAAACCAGCGGCCTGCCGTTCCAGCGCGAAGTGGAATCAAGCGGCGGCTCCGACGGCCACGGCATCAGCCGCAGCGGCGTCCCAATGGACTGGGTCTTCATCGGCGCTCCCGAAAAGTCTCCGCACACCGCCCGCGAGCAGGTTTTTGTGAGCGACTTGCAGGGCATGGCCGCACTGCTGGTGCATTTAGTCAATGGGTTAAGCCATTGAAGACCGGGCAATAAATTACCCGTCTGAGAGGCGCAGACGCCAACCGTCCAGGGGACGGAAGATATGAGTCGTCTTTCGTCCCCTGGACGATCAGCCGTAGGCTTCCCAGACGGGTAATTCATTGCCCGGTTCAACCCCATTTTCTATCACGAACGAAACAGAACAAATTATGCTGGATATTAGACAAATACGAACCGAGCCGGACGCAGTCAAAGCGCGGCTTCAAGACCGGCTGGCGGATACGGCGCAGATTGACTCGGTGCTGGACACGGATGCCAAGTGGCGGGCGACGACTGCCGAAGCGGAAGAATTGCAGGCGGAATTGGGACGCGGCAGCAAGTCTATCCCGCAGTTGATGAAAAAAGGTAAGCGCGAGGAAGCCGAAGCGCTGAAGGCGTCTCTGCGCGATCTTGGCGACCGTAAAGCCGCCCTGGGCGACGAAGCGAAGCGGCTGGAAGCGGAGCGGGAGCGGCTGCTGTTTTATATCCCGAACCTGCCGTCGCCCACGACGCCGCCCGGCCCGGAAGAAAACTTTCAGATTGTCAAAACGCACGGCGATGTGAAACGCTTTGACTTTGCACCGAAAGCGCACTGGGACCTTGCCACGGATTTAGGATTGATTGACTTTGTGCGCGGGGCCAAGCTGTCCGGCAGTGGATTTGTCTTGTATAAAAACTTAGGCGCAAGGCTAGAGCGCGGGTTAATCCAATTCATGCTGGACCTGCACCGGGACAAGCATGGCTACACCGAATGGGCGACGCCGTTCTTTTTGTCGCGGGAGAGTGTCGCGGCCTCCGCCCACCTGCCGAAGTTCCAGCCGGAAATGTACCACGATGCCGAGGCGGACTTGTTCGCCCTGCCGACTGCCGAGCCGGCGCTGGTCAACATTCACCGGGACGAGATTTTGGATGGGCGCGATTTGCCCTTGAACTACATGGCCTATTCGCCCTGCTGGCGTCGGGAAGCAGGCGCGGCGGGCAAGGACACGCGCGGGCTGCTGCGCGTGCATCAGTTCAACAAGGTGGAAATGGTCAAGTACACGCTGCCCGAAACTTCGTATGCTGAACTGGAAACGCTTTTGAACGACGCCACCGATGTCCTGGAAGCGCTGGGCCTGCCGTACCGGGTGAAACTGCTGGCGGCGGGCGACATTTCCTTTGCGGCGTCCCAATGCTACGATGTCGAGATTTACGCGCCTGGTGCAGAGATGTGGCTGGAAGTGTCGTCGTGTTCCAACTGCGAAGATTTTCAAAGCCGCCGGGGCAACATTCGTTTTCGGCGTGAGCCGGGCGCAAAGCCGGAGTTCCCGCACCTTTTGAACGGCAGCGGAACCGCCCTGCCCCGCCTGATGGCGACGCTGCTGGAGACCTACCAGCAGCCCGACGGCAGCGTTCTCGTCCCGGAGCCGCTGCGTCCCTATCTCGGCGGCCTTGCGGTTTTGGGCGGTTGAAACCGCCGCAACAAAGGCTCAAAGTCCGCCTGCGCGGACTAGGACAGAGATTCTTTTCCTAACCTGCAAAGGCAGGTTTTGGGAACTTGTTGCCGCGACTTCAGTCGCCCGCCAAAACTTTGCTTAGAACCGACGCTTATGCAATACACGCACGAAATTACGCTGACCGCCGACGCACCCTGGCGCACGGCCTGGGCCGAATGGAACGCAATCACCCGCCTGCCGCACCTGCTGTCCCATATCCGCGCCGCCGAGCCGCTGGACGATAACCGAGCCTGCCTGACCGTGCTGCTGGAAGGCCGGGAAGTGGCGTTTGCCGCAGAGAGGACCATGTGCGCCGATCAGATCCTCTGCTGGCAGTCCGTCGGCTCGCTGTTTTTGTACGTCCTGTCTCTGCATTTAGAGAAACCTAAGCAGAGCAGCGGCGTCACACTGACACTCACCGTCGCCTACGACCCGCCCGGCTTCCTGCCTGACATCGCCGAGTCGCTCGGCCTGTCCCGCCGCTTCAAGCACGACCTCGAAGCCGATTTCACCCGCTACGTCCGCACGTTAGAAATGAACTGCGTGTCGGAGTTATCTTCGGCAGATTGACGTTTCAACGAGGACAGGCCACAAAATTGTCACAGTACGAGAGAATTAGGCTGATTGTGGCTGAGAGCCTTAATGTCTCCATTGATCTGGTGACACCCGGAGCGTCGTTTGTTCACGATTTAGGCGCATCGCTGGACATTGTCGAGATGATAATGGAATGTGAGGAAGCGTTTGACATCTCGATTCCAGACGAGGATGCCTCTCAATTAGTGACAGTAGCACAGTTAGCAACGTATATTGCTATTAAAACTGTCCCTGATGAGACGGTTTGGCCCCCACCCCCGCGACAACCATAATTTGACGACAACGCATACCATGCAGCATGTCATTTTGCGATCTCGGCTCTTTCTATTTGGTATCGCCTGCTTCTTAGTGCCTTATGTCACGCCGTTGTCAGCCCTGCGAAAGCGCAATTTTTCCATCACAGCGTTCAGCGACTATTTTGAGAGACTGGAAGCCGGCAGCGTTCCACATAAAGAGAGGTTTTAGGATGACAAACAACGCAGGCTGTCCTAACTGACGGTCAGAAGCGCGAGGCGGCCAAACTCTTGATGCAGCCAGGCCAAATCCGCAAGAGTGCCGCGCACGGCCTGTTCTACGGCCTGCTCGTAGGTCACGAAGTCTAAATCCGATGCGCCGCTTTCGTAGTCGGCAGCCAACTCCTGCGCGGCGGCAAGCAGCGACACTTCAAACTGAACTTCTCCCGTGTCCGGCTCGCGCCAGACCCGGCCAATGGACGCGCCGAACGCTTTGCCGAGCGGGATGGCCTCTAAAAATGGGTAAGCCCAGCCGGACGGCTTATTGCGGGCTGTTGCAAAGAAAACCAGCGTCTGCGAGATTGGGTCAGCATCGCTTTCAAGACCAACACACGCGCCGTCTTCCAGGGCGCTCGGATGCGTGGAAGCACGCCGAAGGATTGCCTCCCACTGCGCGGCGTCTAGGTTCCACGCGGGGACTTCCTCTTGTCCGGCGGTTTGGCCTTCAGTTTGGCCTTCAGTTTGCTGTGTCATGCCTGCCAGTGTACCCGCAAAAGACGCGAGGAGATAAACGGCAAGTGACAGTCAGGAGCGAGCGCGGCGGGCAAGGTTAAAAATCGAGGCAAACAGGGAAAAATAAGTCATGCCCCGAACGTGTTCCCACTGCGGTCTTGAAATAGCCGGTGACAGCCGTCAATGCCCCAACTGCGGCCAGCCGCAGGACGCTCCAGTAGATACTAATCCTCAGACGGAAAGCGACCGGCGCTTTCCGCTCTGGCAAATCCTGCCCTGGACCCTGCTGGCCGCAGCACTGCTTCTTTTGCTGCCGCCCCTGCTCCGCCAGAAGCACTCCCAGAGCCTAACCCCGATGCCGCTGTCTGCCGCTGCGACGATCCCTGCGATGCCTCCTCTCAGCCCTGCCTTAACCCATCCGGCAGTCAGCAGCGCTGCGGCAAGCGGCGCGTCAGGAAGTCAGCCCCGCGTCAGCGAGCGCACTCCTCCCATGGAGTCCGCGCCGAAGGGCGCCGCGCCGGTTCCGGTCAGCGCGGCTCCCGTGCCGCTCACGGTGACGTTGTACAGCGCCAGCCGGAACAAGCATGTCGCTGTCGGAACCCCAGTCACGCTCTCGGCGTATGCTGCCTTGCCGCCTGGAAAAAGCGCCACTTTGGCGGTTTCCTACGGCAAGGACAATGGCCCAAAATCCCTGCTGGCGCTGGCGCAGGGCAGTCTTTCCAGCACCACCTGGACACCATTTCTGCCGGGGCGTTACTTGTTCATGGCAAGCGCCCTGGACAGCCGCAAGAACGGCGCGTTTTCTCATCCGGTCCTGATTTTCGTAGACGCACCGGCACGGGTGCTGGTGTCCAAACCAGCCGTTCCAGTACGTGTCGCCGTCCAGCCGGCGCCGGCGAAACCTAAAGTGGCTGCCGCACGGCCAGCGCCGGCGCGGCATCCTACACCTGCTGCCGTGCCGTATCATGTGGCGGCGGCAGTGTTCCCAGTCCGGCGCATTGCTGCGACACTTGCTGCGGCGCTGCGCGGGCGCGGCTTCCATGCATTTGTGCGTTCCGGCACTGACGGCAACGGCAAGCCGAGCTACCGGGTGGAAACCGGGGACTTTCCCAGCAAGGCGGACGCTGACGCGCAGGTGCGGCTGCTGAAAAAAGATGGGTATCCTTCCTATCTGTTCCAGACACGCTAAAGCCATTGCAATTAAGCAGGCATCGGAGTAAGGGAACTTTTTGGCGGGCCGCAGCCTTTTTTCTTTACCACCCTGTTGTGGTAGAATAAAGGCTATGACTGTCATGCTGAACTCTGAACCGAGCCGCTCCCTCCTGCTTTCCCATCTTCAGGAGCTGGAAGCGGAGGCGATTTTTGTGATCCGCGAAGTGGCCGCGCAGTTTGAGCGGCCCGCGCTGCTGTTTTCCGGCGGCAAAGACTCCATTATTTTGAGCCATTTGGCCCGCAAAGCCTTTTGGCCTGCCCATATCCCCTTCCCTCTTTTGCATATTGATACGGGGCATAACTTTCCCGAAACGCTTTCTTACCGAGACGAATGGATGGAAACTATTGGCGCAAAGCTGATAGTCCGCTCCGTGCAGGACTCCATTGACCAGGGCCGGGCCGTCGAAGAAAAAGGCTATAATGCCAGCCGCAATTTGCTCCAGACCGTCACACTTTTAGATGCCCTGGAAGAGCTGAAAATTGATGCCGCGCTTGGCGGCGCACGCCGGGACGAGGAAAAAGCCCGCGCCAAAGAGCGGTTCTTCTCGCACCGGGACGAGTTCGGCCAGTGGGACCCCAAAAACCAGCGCCCTGAGCTTTGGAACCTCTTCAACGGCCACAAGCATTTGGGCGAGCATTTCCGGGTGTTTCCCATTTCCAACTGGACCGAAATGGATGTTTGGCAGTATATCTTGCAGGAAAACATCCCTCTGCCGAGCCTTTACTTCACCCATCAGCGCGAAGTCGTGGACCGCAACGGCAACCTGCTGGCCGACTCCGACTATCTGAACAAACGCCCGACGGAAGCGCCCGAAATCCGTCAAGTCCGCTTCCGCACCATCGGCGACATGACCTGCACCGGCGCGGTCTTATCTCCCGCTAACAGCCTGGAAGAGATCATTCAGGAAGTTGCCGCGTCCCGCCAGACCGAGCGCGGAACCCGTGCCGACGACAAGCGTTCCGAAGCCGCTATGGAAGACCGGAAAAAAGAAGGTTACTTCTAGGACAATTTTTATGCCTCCGCTTGTGATCTATGTAGACGTGGACGACACGTTTGTCCGCAGCTACGGCACGAAGCGTATCCCAATGCCCGCCGTCATTGCTACCATTCGTCAGATATACGTGCAGGGTGCGACGCTCTACTGCTGGAGTTCCGGCGGAGCCGAGTACGCCCGCGCCAGCGCAGAAGAATTCGGCGTCGCGGACTTCTTTCAAGCGTTCCTGCCCAAGCCCGACGTGCTGCTTGATGACCAAAACATCGCTGACTGGCGGCGTCTGCGCCAGGTGCATCCAAATGAGTGTGCGAAGTTAGTTGATCGTCTAAAAGCAGAAAAGGAAGCCGGCTCTTGAAGGAACAGGACTTGAACACCGAACGCCTAGAGCGGCAGATTGCGTTCATCTTAGAAATTGACCGTCTGAAGAGCATTCTGCGCCGGTCTTACTTGCTGAACGAAACGCGCCATGAGAACACGGCGGAGCATTCGTGGCATCTAGCGGTCATGGCCCTGGTGCTGGCGGAACATGCTGCTGCCGAGGTCAACGCGCTCAAAGTCCTCAAGATGCTGCTGGTGCATGACATTGTGGAGATCGACTCCGGCGATACTTATATCTATGACGCCGCCGGGAACGACACCAAAGCCGAGCGCGAAAACGCCGCCGCCCGGCGCATCTTCGGCCTGCTGCCGCCGGACCAAGACGCCGAGATGACCCAGCTTTGGCAGGAGTTTGAGGCGCGGGAGAGTCCGGACGCCAAGTTCGCCGCCGCGTTGGATCGCTTGATGCCGCTGCTGCACAATTACCATACGGAGGGCAGAAGCTGGCGTGAGCATGGCAT
>CAXTER010000024.1:0-58752 GCA_964243345.1 uncultured Armatimonadales bacterium | reverse complement strand
AATGACACGCATACAGGCCGAGATGGATTTGCGCCGGCATTACGAACGGTTTGAGGCTTCCGCCCTGCCGATGATGCTGGACACGGACACGCTGCTGGTCTTCATGCGCGAAGAAAGCGAGCAGCGCGACTACATCTTCTGGCGGGCCATTGAAAGGTCCCCCGGTGACTTTCGCCTGGAGCAGTGCTACGATACGGAAACCGGCACCTGCTCGGTGTGCCGCGTTTGGCTGACGCCGAGAGAGCATGGAGAGTGGACGAAGGAGAACAAGAAGCCATGAACCTTCCCGGCCTGGACTTCCCCGGCGACTTTCCCATCGCGCCGGCCCTGACCCTGCCCGCCGACGCCGACGCCCGGCGCCTCGCGTTTGTCGGCATGAGCGGCAGCGGCAAGACTTCCTGCGCGAAAGTCATCGTGGAGCATCTGGCGACGGCGGGAAGGCGCGTCGCCGTCGTCGATCCGAACGGCATTTGGCACGGCCTCAAAACAAGCGCCGATGGAACAGGCCCCGGCCTCCCGTTCGTCGTGTTCGGCGGGCGGCACGGGGATGTGCCGCTCGAAGCCACGGCGGGCGCGGCGGTGGCGGACCTGGTGATGGACGAAGGCTTGCCCGTCATCCTGGACTTGTCCGCGTTTGAGGTGGACGCAGACGGCCTGCGCGTGGCCGGCGACTTCATTTCGCGCCTGCGCTTTCGCCAAAACCCCGACCATGAGCCGATCCTGCTCGTGGTAGACGAAGCGGACCTCATCGCGCCTCAGACCGCCCGCAAGGAAGAACTCGCCAGCCAGCGGGCGCTGATCAACGTCGCCAAACGCTCCCGCGCCGACGGGCTGGGCCTTTTGGTCATCACGCAGCGTCCGGTGGGGCTGGCAACGTCGATCCTGAACCAGATGGAAGCGGTGTTCCTTCTCAGGTTCGCCGGCTACAACGATCTGGACCGGGTCAAAGAGTGGCTGGGGACGTACCTCTCGCCCTCCCAGCGCGACGCGGCGCTGGCCGCGCTGCCCTCTCTGTCTGAAGGCGAATGCTTTGCCGTGTCCCCGGCCTGGATGAAGACGTTCCAGCGGGTGCAGTTCCCGTTGCCCACGACCTTCGACAGCTCCGCCACGCCCAAAGCCGGCAGCGCCCGGCGGACGATCACGGCCCGCGCCGATGTGGACCTGTCCGCGCTGGCGGCGCGGTTCACGGCAGCGATAGAGGCCGAGCGAGAGAACGATCCCGAAGAGCTGAAGAAGCGGATCACTGCACTGGAACAAAAACTGCGGGACAGACCGACAGGTGAGGTGACCGAAAAACTCGTCGAAGTGGAGAAGATCGTCGAGAAGCGGGTGGAAGTAGAAAAGGTGGTGGAAGTGCCGGTCTTTCGAGAAGGAGAAGTGGAGCGGTTGTCGGCGGTTGCGGACGACATGGCCTCGCTGGGAAAGGACCTCATCAACATCAGTCATGGAATGCGCGTGCGTCTGACCTCGGAACCAGAACTGCCGCTCAAGGCGGATGCCCAGCCCCCAATAGTGGCGCAAGCCCAGCAGATTGCTGCGCCTGAAGGCGGCGAAAACACGGATAATGCGCTGGAAACAGCCCCATTTACGCGCAGAAACGTGGTGAAAGCCCCCAAAAGCCCCGCCCCCAATCAAAAGATAAACAATGATGGGGGAACAAGCCCAGGTGTCACACGCCCCCAGCAGATCATCTTGAACACACTGGCGGACCTCGCGGCACTTGGCATTAAACAGCCCCAGCGCGTTCACGTCGGCCTGTTCGCGGGCGTCTCTCCGTCGTCCAGCGCGTTCACCAACAATCTCGGGGCACTGCGAACTGCCGGCCTGCTGGCTTATCCCGTGGGGGGTTATGTGATGCTGACCGACCGGGGCAGCGCACTCGCGCAGGGAACGGGCCGCCCCTTGACCGTGCGGGATCTGCAACGAGCATGGCTGGCCCGGCTGACGGCTCCGCAGCGGCGCATCGTGGAGACGCTGATCGCGTGCTACCCCGGAGCGATGGCGCGGGATGTGCTGGCACAATTTGCGGAGGCAAGCAGCACCAGCTCGGCGTTCACCAACAACTTGGGAGCGCTGCGGTCTCTGGGGCTTGTCAACTACCCGGAGAAGGGACAGGTGGTGGCAACGGCGCTGCTGTTCCCAAGCGGGCTGCCGGAATGATTTCTTTTTTGAGTACGGCAGTATTATCAGATGAGAAAAATTCGACTGAAATTAAGAAGTTGAAGGTGTTTATTTCAGATGCTACGCAACGATAGGAGTCATGGTTATAGGCTTTGGATGAGAACGTAAGTACGCTGGGGGAGGCATGGCTGTAAAGGTGTTTGAGGTTTCCAACTAGACGGGTGGATTTCACTGTAAGGGCATGATTAAGTGATGAAGTCGAAACTCAGCCGGATAATCTTTGCCGGCCGGAACAGGGCGATGGTGATCAGAAGTCTTGTGACACTGCGCGGGGAAGGCATTATAATCTGCGAGATGAACCCCCACTCGCTTCGCGATATGCTGAACGACTGTTTCAGGGCTGCCTGATTTCAGATAACCGAGCATCGCTCCACTGTTTGAGAACGGGGCGTAATAGCAAGTCAAGTAGCGCTGCTGCACAGTTTTGACATAATCTCCAAGGTTTTTGTTTGTGTCATGGTCGGAGTCCAGCACCTTAGCTTCTAAAGGCCACATAATTCGCGTGTCGCCTGTCCAGACAAAAGCCATGTCGTACTGCGGGGGGGCAGCCGGTGCCAGCTTGCGAGCCTCGCGCTCGCACGGGCCATGCTGAATGGTCACAGACAGATAACCATCACTGGCCCTTCGAATTGCGCGTTCCAGTTCCTCGGAGAGAAGGCGCTCTTCGTCGTCGTAGTCTTGTGTCCAGACATCTTTGGACCAGGCGGTCGAGTATGTATCGTCATAAGCCTGCCAGACAAGACCGAGAAGATTATTCACCAGCGTGAGGTTCCAAAACGCTACAAGCGCATCTGAGCCAGGCGGAGGACCAAGGCGGGCTTCAAGGATCGTCTGTCTTTTAAACAAGAACCGCCTCGCGCTCTCGGTCTTCTTTAAGCAAACCTCGGCTCCAGATCATTAAATCCGCGACGACCTCGTCCGCATCGCGAAGGGCCATAGAACGGGTCCAGTAACGGATTTGGTCTGGCTTGATAAGATTAATCAAAATACCGCCTTCTGCGGATGGTGTCGAGACGCTGTCATAAGTACGGACGCAACGCTGGTAGAAGCTGTGTTTGTTTTCCTCAGTTGATAGCATTGTCGTGTAAAGCGCTGACAATCGCTGCTGTAATACCTCGGACTCCATCGCGTCAATATCAACTGTGCTACGGTCCGATACGTTCAGGTAGATTGAGACTAATCGCACAGGGAGTTTTGTGGTCGTTTCTGGCTCGCTAAAGATCACAGCGCCTATAGCTTTGTCTTTGCCATAGGCAGCTTGAAGGACGTGGCGGAAAATATCACAGTATTGGCTCAGTTCAGGCTCCTGTTGCATTGCTCCATTCCCAAAAACGCCTCTTTGTGTTGCCAAACGACCCGGTGAGTCGCTTCCCCCCTTAAAGTCTGGCAGCGTGTATTGCGCCAAATCTTCAATTAGTAGCCACTCGGCTTCCTTGAACTCAAACACCTCCCGTACACGTTCGTCTACCTCGGCAACCGTTGTCACTCCTTCTAAAAGATTGGATTGAACTCCAGGTAGTGGGACACTGCGGAAGTCTCTCGTTTCCGGCTCCGGCCGATACATGGCAAAGCGCCCACTGGTGAGCAGAAGATAATACACAGCAAAAATGCTGTTGTATATGAGGCAAGCTGCCTCCAAATAAAGCTTGTTATCTTCGTCCGTATGAAGGCTTAGGTAACTTTGAGAACAGAGAACGCCCCCAAGATTATCGTCTGAATTGACCAGAGCAATTCGAAACCGCCCTTCATCTTTGAGCCAACTTTGACGAATGATTGCTTGTGGCAAGTCGAATGCAGCGAAGTTAGCCGAGTTTATTGAGTCCACCATCGGATTGGAGTTCTTCGGCATATGTGCAGCTTCAACAAACAAGGACAACCTGCCAAGTAGAGCTTCTGCTGGTAGAAGCGGCCTTCCCACAAGCGCACTGACTCGTTTCTGCTGATCTCCTCTGATGATTCCTTCTCGTGCTTGTACCGCTTTGCCTGCTTCAAGCTTTGTCAGGGTATCGTAGCAGCTTAGGTTCTGAATAAACGCAACATCACGGCGTCCTCCCCAGAGCAAACTGGACCACAACCACGGACTTGCTATCACTTCATCGGCCCACAATTGATGACTGTCCTGAGGATCAATGACGATTCTGAACTTATCCTCTTGACTGCGAAGTGGCTTCGGACAGGTATACCAAAACGCTTCCCCTGTAGGAGGACAGTTTCGGAGAACGATTAAGCAGGCCGGCTCTATGGCGTCATTAAACAGACCAAATCGCAGCGCACAAAAGTTAATGACCTCTTCTACTTGGGCTGTATAGAAGAGGTTGTTCCGAAAAGTGACAGCGCTTAGTGTGGATTTATAGAGCAGAGTACTGGATTGCAACAAACCAACATGGCCGTTGGCTCTAGTTAGTGCTAACGATTTCGCAAGGAATAAGGGGCCAACATCGTTGT
This sequence comes from uncultured Armatimonadales bacterium, assembly GCA_964243345.1. Classification (GTDB taxonomy): domain Bacteria; phylum Armatimonadota; class Armatimonadia; order Armatimonadales; family Capsulimonadaceae; genus JANXMY01. Next base: position 54,126 of record CAXTER010000024.1, on the reverse strand, counting down.
ATGAAAGCGGCCAGCCATATTTTGACTCCCATGCAAGTGCTGACTTAGTAGCAGTCTTCTTCCCCCACGGCGGGTTTCCAATAACAATATCATAGGCTTCGCCGTCCTCTGTACGGAACCCATTGCACCCCTCGTCAAAGAAGTCCGCTGCAATTAAGCAGCGACCCCGAAGGATTGGAAAATGCACTTCTTTCCAGTAGTCACGCGGATCAATCTCGTCACACATCGCTAAGTATAGACTGAATGAAGAGACACGGACAGCATGAGGGTCCAGGTCCACGCCAAATAAGTTTTGCTCAAGAAGATGGGCAAGAACTTTGCCATTGATTTGGTCATCAATGTGCGCTTTCTTCCAGCGGTAAACAAGCCGCTGGAATGCTTTAACGAGAAAAACGCCAGAGCCGCAGGCCGGATCCAAGATTTTCAGGTCCCAGTCCTGCCCCTCCCAGGGAAGAACCAAATCAAGGGTTAGGTCAGCAACATGGGAGGGCGTGTAATGAACACCTGTTCCAGCATCTTTTTTGACAAATTGCTCATAGATCGTGCTGATAACGTCGAGAGGGATGGCATCAAAGGCATAAGTGGGCCATAGAGACAATTGTCCTTGTGCCATTTCTTCTTGCCCGCCGACAAAGCGGGCCAGCAAGTTCAAATGCTCAGGCGTGACTTGTGACTTCTCTCGCTCCCAAGCCGCCGCTTGCTCTTCTGGCGTACCCTGGCCTGGAAATAAATCGCCGTTGAACTTGCTATTCAACCAGCGGAACAGCGAGTAAGTGTCTTCATAATCACTCAGCAAGCTGCTAAAATTATCATGATAATTCGCCAGAATATGTTCTTCTTCATGAAGACGCAGCAACTCCTCTTTGTTCAGAGCGGCCTTACCTTCTGTGTCTTTTCGGTCAAAGAGAAATTGAATGAAGATCACTCTTGCAAGAAGATCATGGCTAATGTCTTGACCACTGTCACCGCTTAACCCCTTGTCGATTAGCTTCTGGCGCAACACTCTAAGATTATTGAGCAACAGTTGGTCAGCCCGCTTTTCTGGCTTGAAACGGTTCGCATTCTGCTGAAAGAAAGCACCCGTTAAAAGGTCAACCCAGTAGAGCGAACTCGCCGCTTGCTCAGAAGTGGACTGATCCACGTCGACTGCTGGGCTGAAGTGAACTGCGGTTCCAACTTCGGGCGAGGGATTTAGAGCAAACAAATCGGTCGGCATGGAAGTAGTGGGCGGTTCGCAACAGGTCCACTTACGGATAATATGCGGCTCAACAGTGATAAGAAGCAAAGAGCGGCTGAAATTCCAGGCAAGCTTTTGTGTTTCCAAAAGGGTCGCCTGGGAAACTTTTTTTGGAAAGTCACAAATGATAGCAAGAGGCGCTTCAGTGGCATCAGGGTCAGAGGCCAGAACACCGACTTGTATTCCTTCTCCATCAGGTCGCCGACCAATCGCGTAGCCGATCTTCTCCCGTGCTAGTTGTGCGTAAACAGCCGCCCCAATACCTGTGGGATTTAGTATATCATCTCGACTTGGCCAGCCGAAAGCTTTCTGCGCGTCGTCAAGAGACATAACTTGGCTCCTGTTTGGCAGCAGTCTGATTAGAATGTTCAATGCGGGGACGAAGTGACTCTAGCTGGTGAAGCATTTTAGCATGACGCTCACCAACAGGGAATATCATGAGGCGTTGACCCGGCGTGTGTAGAGCACTAATTGTAATCTCGGAAAGTTCGTTACCATCCCTCCAAAGGATGTCCGTACCGTCAACAACAATATTCAGCCGAGAGAGCGGTCGATCATGTCCCGATAGTTCCCGTAGATTATCAACGGCTCGGCGGATGGACCGGGTTGTAAAGCCCGCGTCCTTCAGTTCCAGCACCGCCAGCAGCTCGAATAGTCCGTCAATACCAATGACATGCCCGCCTCGCCCTCGCCTGCGTTGATCCGGTGTGATCAGCCCGCTAGATACCCAAGATGCTACAGTCGCTGCGGGCCGTTTTGTCTGCCGTGCTAATTCTCGTGAAGTCCATCCTGCCATAGTTCCACCTTAGCGATTATTGTACAGTCTGATAGACATTAATGTCAATGCTTAAAGCTGCTAACTGCCACAATATACGGGCTGAAAATTGAGGGTAGTGAGGGAATTTTGGGAGTTTGGTAGCCCGAAGAAGCTCAAACGAAAAACCATGCCCCTATGATGAACAACACGAAGGACAATAAGAAGTCGGGGTTTTTCAGTTATTTCATGCCCCAAGGCCATTTCTTCACAAACAGGAAATAAATGAAAACTGGCTGAGGGCAGGCAAGGAAGCGGCCATCTCCCTCTCTCCTGTAAAGAACAACGCACGTCCCCAAAACAGGGGAACCTGGGGAACCTGGGGAACCTTTTTCGGCCCGAAAACTTTGAAGCGGGTGTACCCCCCCTCCCCCATGAAGAACAGCAAGCATCCCCAAAGCCGGGGAGTGTGGGGAGTGTGGGGAGTGTTTTTTAGCCCGAAAACTTTGAGACGGGTGTCCCCCCTCCCCCATGAAGAACGGCAGGCGTACTCAAATCAGGGGAAGGTGGGGAAGGTGGGGAAGGTTTTTCAGCCCGAAAACTTTGAAGTGGGTGTACCCCCCTCCCCCGTCCGCCGTCAACAACTTAACAAAGCAAAACCCCGCCAAGTACAACTCGGCGGGGCGTAGCAGCTTGAAGATTGAGACCCCAGCTTGCCGCTATTGTACCTCAACTCGCTTGTTCATGTTATTTGTCAGACTTTGGCCTATCCTCTGGCTTTGGTTTGTTCTTCGCGCCTTTGGGACGCCCGCGCCCAGGATTTTTCCCTCGACTCGCGATAAAGTCCTCAAGATCCTTGTCCTCGACTGCCAGTGCATTGGCGTTGATGTGAACGAGGTTCACCCCCGCGTTCATCAGTGCCAAACGAAGCCCCGCACGAGTCATCCCAGCTTTCATCGCCGCTTCCGGCATACCGATCAATGTCATGGACCCATTGTAGCAGAAAATTATTCCGATTGCAATAATTTACAGCCTAAGCATTGACTTTTATTATTATATGCGTCATAATATAAAACAGAGAAACAAAACGGTTCCAGTTCGAAATTGAGCCTTCGAACCGGAACCTAGCTCAACAATCCGAGAAAGGGATTATCGAGATGACACAGTGTACCACACCATCAACAACGGCGGACAAGTTGACCGGGCAAGCCTTCCGAACCCGCCGCGCCCAAGTCCAGGTCATTAAAGACGCCATTCTGAAAGACGGCTGTCCTGAACTGCACACGGACAGCACGGCCCTCTGCTCGCACTTCAAGCTACGGCGCGGACTGGTGGGCGGGGAGGCTGCGGAAGCCCAGGTTTACTCCCACGCGGCGGGCATCGTCATCCGCTTCTGGGTGTACGGCCAGGACTTCAGCGTTCGGTGCCGCGATCTGGTTCTGCTGGACACCGGGGACAAGGGACCGGAAATCTGGCTGGAAGTGGACGGCAAGCTGTTTCCTCATGATGCTGGCAAGTATGTCATTCCCGCAATCCAAATCCTGAACGCCTACAAAACTGGCCGCTGAGCACAGAGGGGCCGGGGAAAGCGCCCCGGCCCCTGGAGGAACCAAGATGCCAAGACCGATTTTCCCCAACGACCCAAACACTTCGCTGATGCTGGCGGAAGTCGCTGCCCATGCGGAAGTCGCTGCCCATCAAGTGCGGCCTGAACGGGACATGCCGGACATGGACGCGGTCATTCTCGCCTTCGCCTACGACCAGGAGACCGATCCCGGCAACACCGAGCTTGTCGAGCAGTGGGCTTACGCTTTCCCCGCTTATGCGAGCGAGCTGCGAGCCGTCTCTTTAGCCCGCACGGCAATGGGCTGGCGCATTGACGATGCGCTGGAAGACAGCGAAGAAGACGAAGAACTCACGGCGCTGGGCCGCGAAATCATCCAGCAGATGAACGAAGCAAGAAGGAGCAACCCATGAACATCAAGACTGTCACTGTGACCTATGGAGTCAAGCGCAGCCGCAACTATCAGAGCGTGGATGTGAGCCTAACGGCGGAAGTCACCCTCAGCGAGGGAGAGACGCTGGAAGAGGCGTTCCAGGCGACTATGAAGCGCATGGCTCCCATCGTGGACACGGAGGTCACTGCCGCCATTGACGAGATCGGGGGCAGATTATGAGGCGTACCGAACCCCTGCGCTCTTTCACCGAGCGGCCCGGTTACGGCGACGAGTGCGCCGTCTGCCCCTTCTGCGGCAAAATCAACGACCTCAACCGGATTGGGGAAACCGCCTGCTACCACTTTGTCCGCAAGACTGTGGATGCCGGACAAGAGGGAGCGCTGTTTGCCAGCCCCAGCGCCCAAGCGGAAGCGGCGACAGAGAGCACCGAGGCGCAAGAGGCAAGAGGCGAGGTGCATCCATGACCAGTGGGTCGTCGGCGGAAGACCTGGCCGCCATGACGCAATCACGGCAAGACCTGGCCGCCGTCACGAAAGAGGCGGCGCGGGATTATGTGGAGGTTTTGACGACCAGGCCCAAAGACAAAGCCGCGTGCGAGGAAGCCCGCGCCCGGTACAAAGCGGCTCAGGCGGCGGAGATCCAAGCCGTCTGCCACAAAGCCGAGTCAATCAGCAAGCCGGGCCTGGGAGAATGAGGAAGTTGACACTGCTCAGAATAGTAGACAAAACGAGCAATCCCGTTCATAATATAAGAGCATCGTACACTTGTACGCTATCAAGTACAAAGGGGTACGATGCCAGATAACACCCAGGAGAGACCTATGCTTGAGACCCCTAGTTCTTCCCCGGCCTCCACGTCCAAGTCGATCACGTCCGAGCTGGACTTGTCGGCTTTGACCGCCGATCCCAACAACGCCCGGCTGCATTCGGCAGAGAACCTGGACATGATCCAGGCTTCGCTGCAAGAGCTGGGCGCGGGCCGCTCCATCTTGATTGACGAGAACGACGTCATTCTGGCCGGCAACGGCGTGGCGGAAGCCGCGCAGAAGGCCGGCATGACGCGCGTGCAGATTGTAGAAGCCGACGGCGACGCCATCATCGCCGTGCGCCGCCGGAACCTGACCCCGGATCAAAAAACCCGCCTTGCCCTGTTCGACAACCGCACGGGCGAGCTGTCCGAGTTCGACCCGCTGATGCTGGCGGGCCTTCAGGCCGAAGGCGTCTCGCTGGACGGCCTCTGGACCGGCGACGAACTGGATGATTTGCTGGCAAACCTGCCAGCGATGGAAGATCTGACTTCTGAAGATGTGCCTTCTCTCTCCGTGACCGATTACGGCGGCTCGGAACGCGGCGCAGCCAACGCCCGCCAAAGTGAAGAAGAGAAACAAAGCGAAGAGATGCGCCTGCGCCGGGAGAACACGCAGGAGACAAATTATCAGGAGCGCGAAGTGTCGCCCCGTCCGCCCAGCGCAGACACCGATCCTTACCGCCCACCAACTAAAGCGCCACCTGCGGACACGCCCGAAGCTGCGGACCCCGCGCCGGTTCCCGGCCTCGACCGCGTTGCCCCCACCGCCGGCCTGGACCGGGTGACGCCCGACCAGGAGACGAGCCGCGCGGGCCTGTTCCTGCACTTCCGGGGACTAAAAATCCCGCTGTCCGCCGAAGAAGGCGCGGCGCTGGATGCCCGGCTGGCCCAGCACCGGGAGACCGCCGGCACCTACTACGGCTTCGTTGACGCCCTGCTCGCTTCCCCGCAGGCGGCGGTAGAGGGAGATGCTGCCTAATGGACAGTAAGCAAGAAGCGATGGACAGCCGGCTCGATCTGGCCTATCCCCTCACGGACCTCGTTCCCGCCAGCTACAACCCCCGGCAGATCACCGACGACGCCCTGGTGGACCTGCAAGCTTCCCTGCGCGACCTCGGCCTCATCAAGCCCGTCATCGTCACCACCGAGCGCACCATCGTCGCCGGCCACCAGCGCACCAAAGCCATGCAGGCCCTCGGCCATACCCACTGCCCCGCCTTCATCCTGCCGCCCGTCGGCACCACCGATGAGGTGCGCTTCAATCAGCTCCATAACGCCAGCGACCTGGACGCGGGCGACGAAGACGTGTGGCTGCCGCCCCGCCTTGGCCCCGGCTTCCACCGTGTTCCGCCCCAAAGCATCGCCGCGCACACGCTGCGGGTCAGGAATGCCCCCAAGAAGACGGAAATCCTGCGGCTGTTGACCAAGTACGGCGAGTGGGGCAGCTGCGTGGCAGACGAAAGCGGCCAGGTGCTGGTGTCCGGGTTGTATGCCCTGTGCTGCAAGATCCTCGGACGTTCCTGCCTCGTGTACGTCCTGCCGCCGGACAAGGCCGCACTGGTCCCGCGCTACTTCGGGCGGGACTACGGGCGCTTCTCCTACGACCACCTGCCGCGCACGACGTATGCCCAGAGCCTCGCCCAGATGATGCGCCTGCGCCCCCAGAAGACGGGCAAGCTGGCAAAGGACGGGGAGCCGAAGGGCAAGAGCCGCACCTACGAGCATCTGCTGCTGCCCCGGCTGCGGGACCTGGCCGGCTACGGGCTTCCCGAATGCCCCCGCGTGCTGGACTTCGGGGCGGGGCAGATGGACTATGTGAAACGGCTGCGAAAGGTCGGTGGACTGGGGAGAGACAAGTTTGGCGAGAGGTATCCGGCGGTGGACATTGTGGGCGTGGAGTTCTTCTTGCGGCAGGGGCTGCACCTCCACGCCGCCCAGGCCCAGAACGATGTGACCGCGCTGTGCCATGACCTGGAAACGAAGGGCCGCTTCGACATCGTGATCTGCGACAGCGTGCTGAACAGCGTGGACAGCGTGCAGGCCGAAGCCGATGTGCTGACCTGCCTGGCGGCCTTTGCAAAGCCCGGCGGCCTGGTCATCTTCTCCGGGCGCAGCCGGGACAGCATCGAGCAGAAGGAAGCGCAGGCGACGACGAACACGGACCCCGACACGCGCTACGTCCACTTCTTCGACGAGAACGGTCTGTCGGCGATGTATAGCAAGGGCGTATGGCGCTACCAGAAGTTCCACACGCTGCCAGAGATCGAGGCGCTGGCCCGCCGGCACTTTGGGGACAGGTTCCGGGTAGTGGACAGCGACGACCGCCCGGCGAAGTCTCCGCTTCGGGCTTCCGGCTGGGGCGTCGTCGCGGTAAACGACAAGCGCGGTCCGGCCAGTGAGTTCCTGCCGTCTCTGCGGCGGGAGTTCGATCTGCCGCTGCCGCATGGGAAGACTTTCGGGCGCTCGGACGACATCGAGCGGGCGTGGCTGGCATCCCTGCGGCTGAAATGAAACAGGAACCCGGATGAAGAAAGAGTTGTGATGAGAAGAAAGGAACCCAGATGAAGAGCGATCATTACTGCGGATGCTGCGGGCGTGAAGTGCATTCGTCGTGCGAGTGGTGCGCGGACTGCCTCAACCATGTGGCTCACGGCGGGCTGCCGCCCTGGCGCAGGACCTACGAAGCGCAGCACGGCGTTCTGTGTCCATATCAGCCGCACGCCCAGTTCCAGCCCATAGGAGCAGCATGAGCGGCCACATACAAATACACGTCAAGACCGACGACTTCCGCTTCCTGTGGCTTAAGCGAGTTCAAGGCTTCGATCCGTCCGTTCACTGCGCCAAGTGCCTGATGGGGAGCTACGTCAAAGGGCTGCCGTTTCGGGGAACGAAGACCGGCTTCACGCTGGACACGGACGTGGAGATGGGCGAAGCCAAATACCTCTACTTGTGCGGCGTGACGGGGCGCTATGCAGACAACCTGCACCTAGCGATGGAGCCGGCACCGGGCGAGGAAGTCTGCTATGAAGACGCCCGCATCCGCGTTCATGTGCAGGGCGCGAAGCTGCTGCCGATTGACCCACTGCCGGAGGAAGTGGCTACGGGACTGACAAAGCCTTTCCACACCTGCCGCAACTATCGGTTCGGCTGGCAGTACCTGGGTACGGTATAATGGACGTGTGCCAACAGACACACAATCAAGCGCAGAACCGGGGCGGAGCACGCCGGGGGCGGACATCGTCTACCATGAGCCAGCATTCGTATTCGCCCACTGGTACAACAAGTACCGGAGCCAGTTTCCCAGTCAGCGGCCGCCGCTCAAATGGCTGTCCGCCAATTCACACCTTCCATTCACGACCTGCCAGTATTACCGCGCCCGCATGGAGCAGGCGTTTCCCGATGCTTATGCAATTGCGTTGAGGGGAAAGAAACTGCGTTTGGCAAAGCGTATGTACAAGCCGCGTAGCAAGCCGACTCCCACACAATATACAAGTTTGTAGTTTTACCTCGTTTGTGACTACCCCTGCTGTTGCGTTTCCTCTGGCAGCATGGAATAATAACATCAGAGTTTTCTGACTTCTGCTTTTCTTTCCACCGACAATCTTTCATGGCACTCAAGCTGATGCTGCTTGGTCCGGGCGCGCGACGCACTTGTTTTCTTGGAGCGGATTTTCCTCTCTGAACAAGAACTTCAAGGCGATGCTGCGCCCGTTTTTTCGTCGGCATCGTTTTCCGCTTCCATTTTAGAAGGTTGCTTTTATGACATGGATCGCTCTGGCTCGTGAGAATACGTCCCCGAAAATCGCCGCGCAGCTGATGGGCTGTGATGCCAAAACCGCCCGCCGCCGCCTCGAAGAAGCCGTGGACGAAGTGGCTTGCTCCCACCGCCGCTTCCACACCCGCGAGCAAAATATCCGTAAAGCCGTCGAAGTCATTCTTGCCGACGGCGTGGTGCGCCAGGAAATCAGCCGCCATGCCTGGGAAGACGTGGCGCTGGGCCTCAAGAGGGCAGCCTAACCATGACTTACGAAAGCAGCCTCCCCGAAAGCAGTGTCCTGACGCCGGGCAGCCTCTGCGGACAAATGGATCGTCGTGCCGTCTTCGGGGACACGCTGACGGGGAACTTCGGGGAGCCGCACACGTCCCGCACCGCACGAGAGACCGCCGAGAAAGCTATGGCCGAAGAAGAAACACGCCACGTCTCGCTGGAAACCCAGAACGCCCTTTACCGCAGCATCCTCTCGTCCTACGGCAACGGCCTGGCGGACAAAGGCGCGATGGCGCAGTTTGCTCTTGATCACCCCGACCAGGCTACCCGCGCCCTGGAAGCCTATCACGCCCAGCAGCAGCTTGTCCTGGAAATGACTCAAGAGTTCCTCTTGTCCAACAGCGACAACACGAATGCTCTGCAGCGGGAGATGGACCGGCTGCTGCGGATGCGTGGCACACACAGCCGGCCACAGAGCGGCGTCGTGGATGCCCGTGGCTCTCGTCGCCGCAAGCGCTGACGAAACTGTCGTGAACGCTGACCCCTGCTGAAGAATCGCTGCCTGGAAAATCGCTGCCATGCTTCCCCTCGTCACCCAGCCCGTGCGCCTGAACGACCTTCCTGCCCTCCTTGCTCCTTACGCAGTTTCTGCGCCGATCTTCGTGTATTTGATGACCTGCGGCAACATCGTCGCCTGCCGGATGCGCCGCCATGACAAGGAACTGTCGGAAGAGGACCTCATCCTTGTGCTGACGCCCCGGACCTTGTGACACTTGTGCTGACGCCGCGCCGGAACCTCTCCCATGCCTAACAGCTCTATGCCTAACAGCCTAACGCCCAAAATTCAAAACACCGAGTACGAGCTGGTTCCGCTCAGTCGCCTTACTCCGCACCCGAAGAATGCAAGAAGCGGCGATGTGGGCGCCGTGTATCAAAGCATTGAGGCCAACGGTTTCTTCGGCGCTCTGGTCGTCCAGAAGTCCACCAACCACATTCTTGTGGGCAACCATCGTTTTCTGGCAGCCCGAGAAGCCAAGCTGCCGGAAGTGCCGGTGCTGTGGGTGGATGTAGACGACGAGCGGGCGCTTCGCATCCTGCTGGCAGACAATAAAACGTCCGATGACGCCTCGTACAACACGCAGGCGCTGGCGGACCTTTTGGCGCATCTAGCGAACACAACGGAAGCGGGCCTGATTGGCACCGGGTTTTCCGGCGATGAACTGGATGACATAATTTCCGACCTTGCTCCCAAGACTGGTCAGGACAAAGACAAGGACGGCGAGGCCCCTGAAGAGGAACCGACGCGCCTTGCGGTGATCGTGCTGTGCGAAGATGCCACCGAGCAGGAGCATGTCTTTACTCGCCTCGTAGACATGGGGTGGCTGCCGAAGAAAACGGAAGTCACCGAGAAAAGCGTCACGGTTATGCCAAAGCCGAAGGCACGGAACTAGAGTGGCCGGGAACTAGCACTGATGGCAAGGCCAACGAAATACGACGCCAAGAAAGCCGAGACGATCTGCAGCCGCTTGCGTGCCGGCAGCACCCGCAAAGCCGCCGCCGAGTCAGTGGGGATCAGCTATGACTGCTTCCTCGACTGGTTCCAAAAAGGTGAGAAGCTGACCGAAGAGACAACACGCGGGGCAGAGTTTTTCCAGTTTTTCCAGGCCGTATGCCGTTCTGAAGCGGAACTGGAAATACAATGCGCCGCGATGGTCTCGAAAGCCGCCTTCGGCAGCAAGTCCACTTCCACCCGGTCCGGGGAACGCAGCCTCGTCAAGATGAAGCGCACAAAGCATCCCGATGGAACCGTGGTGGAAGAACCCGTGGTCGTCTCGCTGACAGTCAGCGAGACAACGACTACCGAAGGGTTCGACTGGCGGGCAGCGCTGGAAATCCTGAAGCGCCGCCGTCGCGAGGAGTGGGGCGACGCCATCAAGCAGGAAGTCAGCGGACCGGGCGGCAAGCCGATTGAAGTCAATTCCGCCGCGCTGGAGAAGGCCGCGAAAGAACTGACGGATTGGCGCACCCAGATGAGCGAACAGCTTGTCGTTCCAAGCCAGCCGCCGGCGTAAGTCCAAAACCCGTTGAAGCCCAAAAAGCGTTGATGCCTAAGCCAAACGACGAGCTGAAACAGGCCGAAGACCCGAAGCCAACACCTGCGCGGCAGGCCGTAGAATACGCGAAATGCGCGGCGGATTGCGCGTATTTCTGCCACACCTATAACATCATTGACGATGCCCAGGGCGCAGGAGACGGCTCCGGCGAGATGCCCTTTCACCTCTGGCCCGCGCAGGTGCGGGTGCTGTGGATTTTCCTCAAGCATCGCCTCGTGCTGATCCTCAAAGCACGGCAGCTCGGCATTTCTTGGCTGTGCTGCTCGTATGCCCTCTGGCTATGTCTGTTCCAGCCCGGCAAAGTCGTTCTGTGCTTCTCCAAAGGACAAGACGAAGCCGACGAGCTGATCCGGCGCATCAAGACCCTGTACGAGCGTCTTCCGGACTGGCTGCGGGACGCGCTGCCGCCGCTGAAGAAGAACAACACCCGCTTTCTGGTCTGGGCGAACGGCTCCAGGGTCCGCAGCCTGCCCGCCACGAAAGGGGCCGGGCGCTCCTTCACCGCCTCGCTCGTCATTCTGGACGAAGCGGCGTTCCTGATGTGGGCCAGCCAGATTTACACCGCGCTGAAGCCGACCATCGACGGCGGCGGCCAACTCATCATTCTTTCCACGGCCAACGGCCTCGGCAACCTGTTCCACCGCCTCTGGACCCGTGCCGTGGCCGAGCTGAACACCTTCCAAACCATCTTCCTGCCCTGGTGGGCGCGTCCGGGCCGCACTCAAGGCTGGTACACCGCCCAGATCGGCGAATACACCGACCCGGAGATGGTCAAGCAGGAGTATCCCGCCAGCGCCCAGCAAGCCTTCATCGCGTCGGGCCGCAGCCGGTTCGACGCGGCGTGGATTGAGCGGCAGGCCAGCCGCCTTGCCGCGCCGCTTTCCAAAGATAGTCTTGGATGTAAAGACGCGGTGCCGGCCTCGCTTCAAGGCATCCCGGGCCTGACGCTTTATCAGCTTCCCGAAGCGGGCCATAAGTACCTGCTGGCAGCGGACGTGGCGGAAGGGCTGGAAACCGGTGACTACTCCGCCGGGGTCTTGATCGATGAAAAGACGTGGGAAGAAGCCGGCTGCCTGCACGGCCACTGGGAGCCGGACATCTTTGCCGATTATCTTCTGACGCTCAGCGAGGCGTACAAGGCGGGGATCGCCGTCGAGCGCAACAACCACGGCCATGCGGTTCTCGCCACGCTGAAGCTGAAACATTGCCCGCGCATCCTGGACGGCCCGGACGAGCGGCCCGGCTGGCTGACGAACGCGCAGACGAAGCCGCTATCCATCGATGTGCTGGCGGAAGCCCTGCGCGACGATCTGTGCCGGGTGCGAACGCCGGCGGCTCTGGACGAGATGCAGATTTACCGGGTGCTGGACCGGGGCAAGACAGGCGCTCCCGACGGCTACCACGACGACTACGTGATGGCGTGGGCCATTGCGCTGGCGGTAGCGCGAATGCCGCCGGTCAACAAAACGAAAACGCCGTCTGTGCGTCCGACCGTCTTTGGATTGAACCGGCGCTAGTCGCTTAGTCGCTAGTCACTTAGGCGCTAGTCACTCAACCTTTCTTCTATGGCTAAATCGCGCTCCCGCAACCAGTTCAGCAGCCTCATCGGGCGAACGCGCCAGACCCGCCCCGGCTACTTCGACGGCTTTTCCATGGGCGGCCTGTCCGTCAACGGCGTGCTGGGCATCATCCCCCGCCGCGGCTTCGACCCCGCCTCCGCCCTGTTCCTGGAGCGCATGGCGAACGGCAAAGCGGCAGAAGTCCGCGCATTTGCCGAGACCATGCCGCTGCGGCTCCTGCGCGTCCTGCTGACGACCCACGAGATGGGCAGCATGGCGCTGTCGAATGACCTGTCTTTCACCTTCCGCCCCGGCGCGATGAAGCTGGTCGCCGTCAAGGACTACCAGAACGGCAAAGGCACGGTGGACGAAAGCGAAACGCAGTACCTCCAAAGGCTCTGGAACCGGCTGGACGGCCTTTCGGCTTCCGAGGGAACCGCAGGCGGCGGGCAGGGCAGCGGCCTGGAAGGCTTCCAAAAGACGCTGGCCCGCCAGCAGTCCACCGACGGCATGGATGCCTTCGAGTGCCTCATCGGCGATGACGGCGTTTCGGACATCATCGACTTCGATCCGCTGTCCGTGCGTTTCCGGGACACGAATGCCGGGCGCATCGCCGAGCAGCGTAATCCGACCGGCAGCGACGCCGGCTGGCAGCCGCTGGACCTGACGACGGTGCGGCTGGGGGCATGGAACGGGAGCCGAGAGCATCCTTACGGAGCGCCGCGTCTCGGCACGTTTCTGGGGGTCGGCCTTGCGGACGTGTCGGAGCAGCGGTCTCTCAGGGACTGGCTGCACGCGATGGCCTGGCCGCGCCTCGCCTTCAAGTTCCCCATCGAGCAGTGGATACAGTACGCCAAAGACAACGAAGAAGTGTGCGTAGGCCTGGGGGAAGACGGCGGGGACCTGACGCCCACCGAGTGGGCCGAGCGCGAAGTCATGAACATGAAGGCGGTCTGCGAGAGCCTGATGTCCTCGGACTTCGTCATCATGCCGACGGGAGGGGAAGCAAATGCCCTCAACCCGTCCGCCGGGACCGGGCTGGCCGAGCTTCTGACCCAGCGCCGGCTGCGGGTGGCCCAGTCTTTGGATCATCCCCCGGCCCTCATCGGCATCACGGACGGCGGCACCCAGGCGTATGCGACGGTGCAGCTCAAGCAGTATGGAGCGAAGATGACGGGCGTAGCGCACGACCCGGACCGGGCGGTGGAGTGGATCGCGAACCTCGACCTGCGGGCGCGGGGCGTGGACATGATCGCCCGCGTCGAGCGCAAAGAAATCGTGCTGACGGACGCGCTCGTGGACGGCCAGGCGCGGCAACTGTTCATCAACAACATTCTGACGCTGCTGGACCGGGGCATCATTTCGCCGGATGATGCCGCACTGGCCTTGACGGAAGCAGGCATGTTCGACGTGAAGCGGGCTTATGCCTCGGTTTTTGCCGCTTCCACGAAGATCCCGCCCGTGCAGCAGCCATAGGAGTAAATTATTAGGAGTAAATCATGCCGTTTCACCTCCGGATAACATCTCAAAAGCGCTTTCCCTGGTTTCAGCTTGAATACACGACTATGAGAGCAGTATCGTCTACTGCAAACCGCGAAGACGAGATGCAGGAGCATCGGCGCTGGCTGGCAACACTCAAACGCGCCAGCCTGGAGCTGCGGCGGTCAGAAGAGGTAGAGCTTCAGCGCGGTTGCCCAGTTTCGGCCCAATGCAAGGCAGAAAGCGCGCGACCGTTGGAAGAAGCCGCCGAAGTTATCGAAGACTACCTAACGCAGTACGAGTTGCAGATGGGGCAGGACGAGATTGAAAGGCTTTGATGATCACTCAAACTGGTTCTGAACTCCTTATCGAGCTAGACGACAAAGTCGCGGCGGAGATGGCGGAAGCGATGGCCTCCGGCCTCTGCCTTCTTCCCGCCGATGGCATTCTCGCCTCACGCTGGTTTGCCCCTCGCTGCTTCGCTGGCTGCGGCCTTCGCTTGGATGATGAGACGCAAAAGTATTCTCATGCCCCGGACTGCCCTCTCCCGCGGGCGCTGGCCGTTGCCCGTCTCTGCACAGAAGTGTTGTCCAACGTAAAACTGATTGATGAGTGCTTGAATATCGCGCGGCAGGGCGCAGAGGCACTTTCAGCCGAGGGAGAAACAATGAACGGAGAGCCAAAGATCGATGAATTCAAATCCGCGCCGCCGATCTGCCCCCACTGCGAAAGGCTAGACAAGCGCAACCCGCTGACGCCGAAGGGCGACAAACTGGAATGCTCGGCCTGTGGCAACGTCTTCTGGGCGAGCGATCCCACCTGGGCCAAGCGCAACGAGGTTCCAAGATGACACCTGCCAAACCCGCAGCCAGAACTGCCTCTCCCGCTGAAGAAGTCCAAGTGACCGTCAAGCTGCCGAAGCCGCTTCACGCCAAGATGATGCAGATCGCCGCCGCCGAAGGCAAGCCGCTGAATGCTAAAGTCGTCCAGGCCGTGCGCGAACATGCTGCCAACTACGAGCGGACAAGCCAGACGGTCAGCACCTGGACCCGGAAGAAATAGACGCATGGCAACATTCCCGAGAAACCATGCCCGCCGCGCCGTTGCCGCCCATCAAAAGTCAATTCAAAAAAAGTCAATTCAAAGTATGAGCGATCCTTGAGGAAACCCGATGAACCTTTCCGCACTTATTCCTGCCGGTCCGTTCGCCATTGAAGAAGCCAGCGGCCGGCACCTGCTCCGCACCCTGGAAGCGATTGACCTCCACGTTCACTTGCAGGAACACGAAGGCAAAAAGCAGGCCCTGAAGTCCGCCGACGCGGATGCGTCCGGAGCAAGCGCACCACCGAAGCCGCGCAAGCCATACCCGATGGACGGCAGCGTCGCGCTTTTGTCCCTGTCCGGCCCCATGACCAAAGCCGGCTCCGGCTCCTTGTCCGACGGCGGCTCGACCGTTCAGCTTCGCCGGCAGGTACGTCAGGCCAGCGCGGACCCAGACGTGTCCGCGATCCTCCTGACCATCGACAGCCCCGGCGGCGAAGTGGCCGGCACGGGAGACCTGGCGGCAGACGTGAAGAGTGCCGCTCAGGCCAAGCCCCTCTATGCCTACATTGAGGACCTCGGTGCATCCGCTGCCTACTGGGTCGCGTCGCAGGCAAACGCTGTGTACGCCAATCCCGGCGCTCGCGTCGGCTCTATCGGCACCTATATGGCCGTGGCAGACAGCTCTGAGATGGCGGACAAGGTCGGCGTCAAGGTGCATGTCGTCAAAGCCGGCGACTACAAAGGCGCAGGCGTTCCCGGAGCACCGCTCACGGACGACCATCTCGCCCATTTTCAGCAGCAGGTCAATGACCTGAACAGCCAGTTCGTCGGAGCCGTGCAACGCGGACGCGGCATGACGGACGGCCAGATGAAAGACATGGCCGATGGGCGGGTGTACGTCGGTGCGAAAGCACGGACGGCGGGCCTGGTAGACGGCATCACTTCCCGCGACGCCGTTTTAACGAAGCTCAAGACGTACAAGCCAGCTCAAAAGGCCTAGCGATAGACTGCACAAAAAGACTGCACACTTGACGAAGAGACTGCACACTTGCAGTTTTCTCACATTCGATACGAGGAGACGATTATGCCCTGGTGGAAACTCAGCAGCACCGCCGATGCGGACCAAGAAGATGATGTAGAGATGCCTGAGTCGGCGTCCCCGCCTGCCCGTTCGGATCAGCCGAACGCCCCGCAGCCGCTTTTTGCGGATCAAGACCGAGCCGCCGCCTCCGTAACAGCGATCATCACGCGCTCCGATGCGAGCCTGCTGGAAGCGGTTCGCGCGGCGGGTTTGACCACGCCGGACCTGTTCGCAGCTCGAATGACGGAACATGGAGCGTTCCTGAGCGCCGAGAAAACGCGGCAGGAAGAAGCGGCCCAAGCGGAAGCCGCCCGGCAGGAAGCCGCCGCAAAAGCGCAGGAAGAGGCCCTGGCGACGGCAAGAACGCAGGCAAGCACGGCGGCAGTCACGGCTTTTGGGCAGAACAGCCAGGGACTCAAAGATGCGGAGCAGACCATCGCCGCGCTGAATGATGTTTCTGCTCTTGCCGGCATCACCGCCGCCTACAAAGCCGTTCGGCCTGCCGCGCTGAAGCCGGGAGCGCCGCGCCAGACCAAGCTGGAAAAGACGCAGGACGACGACCAGGCCTTGGACAAGACCACGAAAGCCGAGGAGCAGCGTGCGAACGGCCTGAACCCGGACAAGGTCTTCGAGAACCGCCGCGCCAAGTCCATGCGCCGCTAGAACAAGTCCATGCGCCGCTAAAGAGTCCATGCGCCGCAACTGCAGCTTGCCACGATTCCCCCAAATACCAGCATTACAGCTTCCCTAGCAGGGAGCTACTTCCTCACCCGGAAAGGGTCATTTCATGGAACCCACCATTATCATTGAAGGCAAGCACCGAGGCGAATACATCGTCTCCGAAGCCAACGGCAGCCAGTCCCGCGAGACCGTCACCTTCGCCCAGGGCGCGGCGGTCGTCACCGCCTGCACCGTCATGGGCATTCTCGCCGCCACCGGCAAGTACGTTCCGCTGGTCCCCGGCGCGAACGACGGCAGCCAGAACGCCGCCGGCATCTCCTATGGCAACGTGGACGTGACGTTAAGCGACCGGCAGGCCGTCATCACGGCCCGCAACTCGGAAGTCAACGCCAGCGACCTCGTCTGGGGAACGGCCACGCCCGCCCAGATTGCCACGGGCCAGCTTCAGCTCGCCGCCCTCGGCATCATCAGCCGCATCGCCATCTAAAGCGGCGGCTCTCAATCCTTACATTAAAGACGCTCAACCCTTGAAGGGCCAGGACAGTTTGTCCTGGCCCTTCCGCTTGCCGGACGACTGCCCCATGCAGCCGGTCCAGGAGTATTCGCCCCCATGGACGACGAACTGATTCTCGACCTCGCCAATAATGATATGTTTGCCGCCGCCACCCTTACGGCCGCCGTCAACACCCTGCCGTATGTCCCCCAGCGCATCGGACAGATGGACATCTTCGAGGAAGACGGCGTGTCTACCACCGCCATCGCCGTCGAGGAGCTGGACGGCACGCTCGACCTCATCCCGACCGCACCGCGCGGCGCCCCGCCCCTGCAAAACCAGAAGCAGAAGCGCAACGCCCGCTTCCTCACCATTCCGCACCTGCCGCTGCAAGACGTCATCAAGCCGGGCGAAATCCAGAACGTGCGGGCGTTTGGCGGCGGCGACCGGCTGGAAGCCCTGCAAAGCCTCATCCTGCGCCGCTCCGGCCGCATGATGAGCGCCCACGACGCCACGCTCGAACACCTGCGGATGGGAGCGCTGCAAGGCATCATCTTAGACGCGGACGGCGTTTCGGTCATCTACAACCTGTTCACCGAGTTCGGCGTCGCGCAGCAGCTTGTAGACTTCGATCTGGGCAACCCGAACTCGGACATCGAGGGCCACTGCGAGCAGATCGCCGCCAACATCGAAACGACGCTGGGCGCGGCGGTCTACACCCAGATCCATGTGTTCTGCGGGCAGACCTGGTGGCGGCGGTTCATCTCGCACCCGAAGGTCGTGCAGGCGTTCCAGTATTACCAGCAGGCGGGGCGGCTGTCTCCGTTGTCCAACGACCTGCGCTACCAGGGGTTCCAGTTCGGCGGCATCGTGTTCGAGGTGTACCGGGGCAAAGTGGGCGGCGTGCCGTTCATCGCCGACAGCGAGGCTCATGCGTTCCCCGTCGGCGTGCCGAACCTCTACCTCACGCGGTTTGCGCCGGCGGAGTATTTCGACACGGTGAACACACCGGGCCTGCCGCGCTACCTGCGCCAGTTCATGCATCCCAAGATGGACGGCCTGGACCTCGACAGTGAAAGCAACCCGCTGAGCCTCTGCACCCGTCCCGGCGTCTTGAACAAGCTCATCACCAGCTCGTAGAGCTCACCGGCGTTTCAGCAACTCACCCGGCATTCTAGCCTAGGATAGCCCTCATGTTAGGGATGCCGGTGGATTTCCCTCTATGATAAGGACCCAAAACTGTGGACCAAGAAACCTACGAACATCACAAGCAGCAAATCGCAGCCGGCCAGATTGCCCGCGTCGGCGGACGCACAGCCGCAACAGTCACAGAGTTGGACGCGCTGCGCCGCATTGACGGTCAGACGGTCTTCGGGAGCCAGCCCCCGGCCAAACCCGGCGAAGTCATGGCGATTGACTCCGGGCGGCTCACCCCGGCAGACATTGAGGCCATGGGGCCGGAGCATCCGCTCATCGTCGCCGCACAGCGCCTGACTCTGTCCCAGCTCGACGCGCTGGTGGACCATGTCACCCAGCCGCTGCTGGATGAACTTCAGTCTAAAGACGACGCGCTGAAGGCCAAAGACGACGCGCCAAAGCCTGAAACGGAGCAAGACATGACACTCTCGGATGACCCGCGTAAGCAGGCGGTGCAGGCACGCATGGCGACCGGCGCGGCGGACAACATCACGCCGAAGACGGTCATCGACAACAAGACCAACTCGACCACTCCTGCCGGCAAGAACGCCTCGAAACCCGCAGCCGACGACGTGCAGGACCAGGAAAAGGCCGCTGCTGAAAATGGCGGCTAATCCTGCCAAGAACGGCGGCTAACCCCGGTCGGTGATCCCTGAGAGCCTCCTGATGCCTACTTCGCCACAAACCCTCGGCACCCAAAAAACGCTCGGTACTCAAAACGCCGTTCGCATCGCCCAGCGCCGCCTGCAAACCCTCGCCGACACGCTCGCCGCCGTGGACCTGGAACAAGAAGTGGACCAGGCCGCACGGCTGCTTGGGGCCGAGCTGCCCGACCTGCCGGACTATGCCAAGCTCGACGTGGCCCACCAGATGTACTACGACATCGCCACCGGCCTGCGGGCAGCCGCCGCACTGTTGTCCCCGGCCATCCTGCGGGCAAACGAGGGCGTGGCGAAGCTGAAGACCCCGGAGTTCGAGTACACGTTCACCGTCCCCAGCCTTGCGGAGCGCGAGGCCTGGGCGGCGGAGATCGAGCAGGCGGTGGGCTACCTGGTCAAGCTCGTGCAAAGCCTCGCCCCCCCGCGCCGGCGTCAGGGCTTCTCCATGTTCGGGGCGGCGGGGGTCGGACGGGCCAGGGCGCGGCGGGAGTATTCGCTGCGGAACATTCTGCGCCTGTATGTGCCGGGGGACTGGTTCTACGACGGGGCGTTTTCCATCATCGGCCCGGACTTTGGATCAGACTTGGGCTTCGGCGGTCCGCTGCTGGACGACTTCGCACCCGGCGAGTATCCGGGGGAGGAGTAACAGGATGCCGAGCGCTTCCTTTATTCAGAGCCTCATGGCAGGGACGCGGGCTAAGTACGGCGGCCGGGTCGCCCTCGGCGGCAAGGCCTATTCGATGACGACCCGTTCGCTGGAACCGCGGGAGCGCGAGTACCTGCCGGAAGGCATAGGCAACGCCGCCGATGCTGACCTGCGGCTGTTCTGCGTCACGCCCACCGACTTTCCTGTCTGGCCGGCCCTCGGCAGTGTGCTGGTCTGGGAAGGCGTCCGCTTTACGCTCATTGCCGTGCGTCCCAGCGACGGCGTGATCGGCAGCACGCTGACGGCGCTGGAGTTTTTCGTCTACAAAAAGCCGCCGGATGACAGCGCCACGGCCATCGCGCCGGCAGAAGCGGCAGCCAGTGGTCAGCCCCAAGAAGCCGGGCAGCGCGTCGCCTTCCGTCCCAAAAGCACCAACACATCTTAATGGACACCGTCATCTTCTAAGTTATGGACACGGTCATTCTCAGCATCACCTGCCCCGATCCGTCCCTGCTGCCGGAAGGCGACTTGTCCGGCATCCTGGCCGCGTTGTCCGAGAGCGGGCTGGAAGGCGTGCTGGAGTCGGAAGCCGATGTGATGAAAGAGTGGCAGCGGGCGAACTTCGCCAGCGAAGGCGCTGTGTTCGGGGAAGCCTGGGCAGCCGACGCGCCCAAGACCGTCGCCCAAAAAGAGCGGCAGGGGTTTGGCGCGGCCACCCTCATCCGCGAAGGTCATCTGCAGGCGGAAGCGGGCCAAACCTCGGACTACGAAGGGGACAGCGTCACGACCGGCTTTGACACCGGCATAGTGCCGTATGCGCCCGTGCAGCAGGCCACGGTCGGCAACAAGCCCGGACGCATCCTCGTAGCCGTGGTCGCGGGCGAGGCGCAGGAGATGGAAACGAAGATGCAAGCCTACCTCGATGACGCGCTGGGTTCCGCTGCTGCCGCCTTCCAGATCACGGTGGAGATGGTGTAAGTCTATGGAGATGGTGTAAGTCTATGGAGAGGGTGTAAGTTTATGGAGATGGTGTAAACGACGCTATGCCCAATTTTGCAATCGCCTACCCGTTGCGCGGCTGGCTGGACTTTATGCTGCGCCAGATGGTACTGACGGACGCCGTTCCCGCCTTCAACCAGGAAGTCCTGAACCGGCTGGCCGTTGACCCTGGACGACAAGAGCAGACCGGCTTCGTGCTGCCCCAGCTTTCCGAGAACACGGTGACGCTGGGCGAGCTGCATTCGCTGGATGAACTGACCTTGTCGCTGGTGTCCGGCCCGAACGTCCCGGCGTATGGCGCACCGACGAACACCGGCTACCGCAACCTCACGACACGCCTGCTGTGGAAGATACCAACAGCGGGCCTCAACGCACCAGAGGATTACCAGCTTGTCCAGAGCGTGTTCGATGACCTCTGGACCAACCTGTTCCTGGACGACAGCCGCTATCTCCTGACGCCCACCGACCCGGCGACGAACATTCCCGCGCTGCCGGGCGGGGCCAGCTTCACCCAGTGCGTTCTCGGCCCCGTCATGCATCTGCCGATGCCGGTCAAGATGGGCGACACCGTGACGCGCGTGGAAGGCGGCTACTGCGACTTCACCTGCTTCTTCGAGATCGCCTTCGACCGCCCCGGACGCATCGGCTGACAGTACCGCCCCGGACGCATCGGGTAGACCCCTCGTTCGAGAAATCGGCTGACACACCTGCTCAATGAGACGCATCGGCTAACACCTTTTTCTGCCCTGTCTAGGAGAAATTCCTCATGCTTCGCTTCAACTTACCCACAGCGCGTTTCGGCTTCGACGGCTACCTGTCCTTAGCCCAGTGGAACGGCAACGCGCTTTCGGACACCTGGCAGTTCCCCAGCGCCTCCGTCGCCTTCAACAAGACCGATTCCGCGTATCGCCCGCCCACGTCCGACGCCAACGCCAACATGCACCTGGAGAACCTGGGACTGCGCTACGGCACGCTGGAGATCGCCGCGCCGCTCCTGCTGGACCGGGGAGCGATCCCCTTCTACCTGGCCGCCACCCAGCAAGCCACGCGCTATCTGCCGTTCCAGATGTCGTTCCTGCCCTTCAGCGGCGGCGGCGTGCAGAACGCCGGCATGATCTTCATTCGCCAGATCCGGCTGACCAGCCAGACCTCGGTGGACGGGCGGACCAGCATGGTCATTATGCAGGTCACCGCGTTCGTGTGTGACCCGGACAACGCCCAGGGGCTGGCAGCGCTCGCCCTGCCGCTCACCGCAGGCGTGAGCGGGGCCGGGATCACCAGCTTCATGCGGTCGTCCCTCACCGACCAGGCCGTTCCGGCCAACGATTTCAGGATGACCGAGTTCGTTTTGCTTCACGACAATTCCATGACGCTTTCCCCCACCCGCGTTCCGGGTCAGCGTTTGTCCGAGGGCGGCATTCCGGGGCAGCGCATGGGGTCCTTGTCGGTGCGGCAGGACCTGAACGCCGTGAACCCGCTGCCGGCCTCGACGGGGCACTATGACTTCACGCTTTCACTTCCAACGGGAGACCTCTCAAAAACGGCGACGGGCATCATCCACACGAGCTTCGACGACCAGAGCCTGCCTTCCTCGCCTGACTCATTGGTCAGGGGAGGCAGGAACTTCGCACTTTTCCAGCCAAACCCTGCCGGGGATTTGATCGACTGGACGTTTGCATAAGGCATGTCGGCAGTGGATGAAGGAGAAACAAGATGGACACAGTAGAACAAGCCGGCGCAACAGTAGAACAAGCCGGCGCAACAGTAGAACAAGCCCCCGCGCCGCAAGAGCCGGCTCCGGTGACGCCTAACGCACCGCAAGACCAGGCCGCCGTGACGCAGGCCCAGGCTCCGGTGACCGCAGAATCCGTGACGAAGGAAGCAGACACGCACAAGGTCTGCAAGAACTGCGGCTACCACGACGCCAGCGGCAAAGACGCGCCTCGGTGTCCGGCCTGCAACTTCCGCCATGACAGCCAGCCCGTGCATCAAGCCCCGGCGAAGAAAGAAGCGCTGGCGGAAGACGCTGCGAAGGCAGACGACAATCCTGCTGAGGAACCCTCGACTCAGGGCGAAACTGCCGAGGAACCCGCTGCGGGCGACAAGTCCGGTGAAGCCCAGCCGGTGGAAGACAAGCCGGCAGAAGACAAAGCGGCGGAAGAAGTCGTAGACGGCCAGGCGGTGCGCGTGGTGGAGAAGATCGTCGTCGTGGAGAAAGCGCCAGAGGCCGCTCAAAACGCTGTTCAAGACGCAGGCAAAGCGGTGGAAGAGCAAGGCTGACAACTCAGGCAGTCATCTATTGACTGCCTGAGTTC
This sequence comes from uncultured Armatimonadales bacterium, assembly GCA_964243345.1. Classification (GTDB taxonomy): domain Bacteria; phylum Armatimonadota; class Armatimonadia; order Armatimonadales; family Capsulimonadaceae; genus JANXMY01. The sequence continues at coordinate 31,115 of CAXTER010000024.1, read as the reverse complement.
CTTGTCAAGCCCTAGCAGGCCATACCTTCCCTTGCCTCACCTGTCCATGCCACGCGATGGCAAGCCTCACCGTGCCATACCCGGCCTAACCTCGTAGCTGCCGATGCTCACTCCCAAACGAGGGAGCGCCAATCGGCTGGGATGATGCCGCCGCGCAAGGCGGCGGCAATCATACCTCGGTGTCTAGTGTCGGCGCGAAGCACATGGCAGCGCCGGCACAGAGTTCTTAGATTGGCAAGACGGTTTGTGCCGTGCTTACCCGCAACGACATGGTCAATGTGAGCCGTCTCCGCCGTGACCGCCGCCGAGCAGCGCACGCACTTGGAGCCGTCGCGCTCCAAGACTTTAAGGCGCGTCTCGGCCCATATCTCGAACGGCTGGACGCTTCTAGGCAACGATAAAAGTCTCCAAGCTGAACCGGCCAAAGCCAATCGAGCGTCCGTCGCCGATGCCGGACAAGCGCCCGGCATCGAGCAGGATCGCTTCCATTTGAGCGCGGTTGACCAGGGTTTTGTCCCAGAGGATGCTGAAAGTCATCTGCCAGCCTTTGGACGCGGCTACGCGGTAGCGGACGTTGCGGCCCTTCGTCGCCGGGTTCTTGACGCTGCGAATGTCCAGGTACACCGGCTCTTCCGGGTCCGTCGGCGGATCACCTTCCGGCAAGAAGCGATCTACCAGAACGCGGTCTTCCACAACTTGCAGCGTGGCGGCCACGACGGTCTGAAGGGAGCCGCGCCCGGACTTGGTATACTTTGCGCCGTCGCGAATCGTGCCGAAAACGTAAGATGGTTCAACGTAAAGCTGGCGGTCCTTCGTGTAGCTGACGGTCTTCTTCCATTCTTCCGGGTCGTTTCCGGCAACGCCGGTGCGTTCCTGCTTTTCCAGCGGAATGGCATCCGGGCCGAAGACGTGCCAGAAGAGCGGGCGTGTGCCTTTGATCGTGACTGTGGCTTGTAAAATGTTGCTCATAGAGAGTTCCTCGTGTGCGCGTCTTTGTCCAGGCCGTCGCCCCCTGCACAGACTTTAGCTGCTCTGTTTGAGCTGTTCGGCGAGCGAGTCGCGCAAGACTTCCACCCGGCGTTCACAGTAGCGGTCTATCGTGTCGCACAGGCCCATGAAGGACAGGCTGGTTTCCTGCTCTTGCTGTAAAGACGGATTAGTGCTTGCTTCCGTCTGGTCGTCGGCAAACCGCAGCAGCGCACTCTGGAAGGCCATGTCGTAGCGAATGGAAAGCTTCATGCGCGTGCCGCCTTTCCGGTCAACTGGCCGGTCAGCTTCGCGCCGATCCGCTGCTGAACGGCGGCGATGAGCTGCTGGGCCTCATGGCGGCAGCCGTGCATATCGGTCACAAGCCACAGCCAAACGCCGAAGTCGTCCAGCCGGGCGATCACGGTGCGGGCAGTGCCGGTGCGCTTATCGGAGAGGGTCATCGCCATCTGGACGGGGAAGCCTTGCGCGGTCAGAATGCACTGGGCGTCGTCACGGGCGAAGTCGTAGGCGGCGGCAACGGACGCGGTGCGCTGGGCATCGGCTTTTGCGGCTTGGGCGACGGCGAAGGCGTTTTGCTTGTCGATCCAAACGCCTTCCCGGATTAGGGTACTATTGGACAATCGGAACCTCCATAGGGTTTCGGTCGGGCCTCGGGGCTGTTAGCGCAGCCGCCGAGGCAATTATGTTTATCTAACACATTTATTTTACCGCTGAAAATCAAACAAGTCAACACATTTAGCAAACATATTGAAAAAACATATTCATTGTGGTATTCTCGTAGCAGACTATGGATACCGCACAACAACTAATGACAGTCCCTGAAGCCGCAGAAGAGCTTGGCGTTACCCAAACCGCTGTAAGGAACGCGGTTTATGCAAATCGGATACCCAGCGTAAAGATGTACGGCAAGCCGTTGATTTCTCGTGCTGACCTAGACGCCTACAAGCAACGGACGCAGCCGGGCGGGGTAAAGAAGGTGGGGAGGCCGCGTAAAGAGACAGGTAAAAGTCCTTATGAGGCCAGCAGCGATTAATGCCAAAAATCTTTAGAACTATGTTTAAACAGGACGGTTTTCCTGAAGTTGGGTTCAGCTCGAATATGCTAGGAGCGCGTGTGGGTGTGGACATATCATCAGATAGCAACGGTACAGTTTATCCTAACACCGGCGGCATTTCCGTAGCGCGATCTATCGCAGACCTCTTGCCCCACTTGATCCCGAGAAGGTTACGTGATCACTTCGAGGATGCTACCGGCAAAGATAACCGTTTCGTTTGGAGTATGGGTGAAGGCGACTTTTCCGAAGGGATTGCCGCTGAAAATTTGTTCTTGCGGCGCAAACCGGAGAGTGCCCTGAAACAAGTTCAGGGGCTAGTTGAGCCTGCGGGGGAGATGTTGCTGGAGGCTTATCAGTCGGCTCTTGCCACGACTAAGGAAAAATGGCATGTCGATGAGCCGACTGAAGAAACTTAAAGTAGATGCCTAAATCATTCACAATTGATCCTGCGATAAGCGAGCCTTTGCTGATCCCAAACCAAAGTCTAGCGCTCAAGCAGTACGTATCTCTGCTAATCCGTCTGCACGCGGCTATGCGCGAAGGGGATGAAGAAACGGCGGACGAGCTTCGCGATCAGATGGACGCACCAGGCCTTCTTTTGGACGAAGATGAAATTCGGCTTGTAAAAGGGGTTTCGGCTGATCTTTATATGCTTGCAGATGCGGAGATATTGAAACCTAGTGGGTATTCCCGTCAGGAGTTACGACGGCGTTTAGACGCGGCCTTAATGCCTTTTGAAATTCATACCACCCTGGCACTTCTGCGGAAAGCAGAGCGCCCATCTCTGCGTGCGAACATTGCTTATTCGCGTTATCTAGCTTATCAACGGCTTGGGCTGGATGAGGTGGCGCGAGCTTTTCTGCTCTACGCGGCTGAACTAAATCCTCTGCATACTGGATACAAGACTAACATTCTCATCTTTTTCGGAGACATGAGTCAGGCAACCTTGATCCGAGAGATTATTACCCCCATCTTGAGTAATCCCGGCGCTGATCCCGCTTTAGTTGTACACGCCGCAAGTGAGCTAGTCTTTCTGTTGCGATATGCTCACGCAGACGTTTCAAGGACGGAGTTGGGGCAGGCGCGGCGGCGCGTACAACAAATACTCAATTCCATAGCATCTAGAAGCTTATCTTCCAATGACATCATCCTGGGTTGGCTGACAATCGGCATGATTTACGAAGAGCTGGGCCGCACCGCCAGAGCAAGAGAAGCATATCAAGAAGCAGCCAGCGTGGACAAGAACTATGCGCTTCCCTGGCAGATACTGGGCAATAGCTGGTTTAAGGAGGCTTCAGCTAAAGCACTCCCCTTCTTCCAGCGAGCAGTTGAGCTAGATACCACTGACCCGTTCCCTTATCTTGTTGTAGCAAACGACGCTCTTGAGCGAGATGATTATTTAAAAGCAAGAGAACTCGGCGACAAGCTTCTGGAGATGATCGTAAGCCGGGGAGGAGCAACTGCCTCGCCTCATCTCAGCGCCCAAGTTTATGAGTTTCTAGGCTTGATGGAGGCGCAACAGAATGGTCCGAGTCAAGCAGCGGTTGAGTACTTCGAAGAGGCGGTCAAGATCGAGCCTGACAATAAACGCCTTACAGCTAATTATGCTGAACTTTTAGAAGAAGCAAAAAAGGCCAGATTGAAAGAAAACCTGCTCCTGTCAAGCACTGCTTGGCATGATAAGTTACTGGAATTATCTCGCAACTTCCAACTGGATACTGCTGTGCCAACATCACGGTTGTTTCTAGCGCCGAACGCTCCGTTTGACGACACCGGGTATTCGCACCTCTTAGCCGCATAAGCTTGTTAAGCAGAAAAAGACAAATGGTACACAGACCCCGCCGAGAGGCGCGGGTCTTTTTTATTGACAGGAGAAACTATGAAAACAACCTATTATGCCGGAAAACTCGGCGGCCGCTGGGCTGTCTTGGACCCTGACAAAGTGAACACCGACTCTCCCGCCGTCAAGATGTTCGAGTTCGAGCACCGAGAGATCACCGGCGAAGACGAGATTGAAGCCGGTCGCCGCGTGGCCGATGCCGGCCTCATCGCCGCAAACGGTACAGCAGATGAAGGTGCGGTGTCCATGCACAAAGGCTACACCCTCATCGAGCGCATGGCGACCGATTGGAATCAGAAAATCGGGGATGCCGCCCTGCCGCTCAACCGTCCCAACGTCAAAACCCTGCCGGGCTGCATTGCACGCCAGTTTGCAGTTGACCAGCTCGTCGGGAAGGTAGCGACGCAGGATGAGATGGACGCAATCCTAAAAAAGCCGCAAGCGCCTACCGGCGATACGGCGCAAATGGAACAGTCAGCTTAGACGCGCCCGCCGCCTTCCGCCTGTGGGTCAAAGCCACACAGAAAGGCGATCCCGACCTCTTGTGGACTGCGCCGCTCACTAAAGATGTGTATGTGGCGCTCAGGCTTTTGGAAGCTTATTCGCCGCTGTCCTGCATCCTGGCGGAAAGAACCGCGCCCTACCAGGAAGAGCCGGAGCAAACAGACCAAGTATTCGATCTGCCGCCGGAGTGCTGGATTGAGGACGGGTTAATCTAAGATTAGAGGCGAAGAACACAAGTCACGGACATCAATGTGGATGACGTGAAGTTAGTACAATAAACAACGTCAACAGCGCGAGCAAAGTCCCAACGATTATCCACACAGCTGCTGATTTATCACGCCACTCTCTGTCAGCTCTTTCCTTTGTGATCCATTGACCACGATTCTTGTCCCAAACATGTCCTGGAGGATTTGGGTCATTTGGGTCTCTCGGTGGATTCGTCATAACATTCTCCTGTCTAGCATCTTAACGCAATCTGTGGCTTTTTGCAACGGGCATTATGGCAGAAACAAGTAACATATTTGGATCGACGGCAGACTTGAACGCTTCCAGCGCAATTGAGTCGGTGCAGGCCGAAGAAATTAATCGTCTTCAGCAGCAAAGAGAGCAGGCACAAGCCTTTACTCCGTCTTCCGAGTGGCAACTTGTGCCGGAAGGCACTGCTGTTCCGCCCGGCGGCGACTTTCGCATGGACATGGAGTCGGGCCAGAACTTCGGGCGCTGGCCCGATCTGTCGCCGACTCCCTTGGCTCCCCCGCCCCCGCTTGGGCGCACGAGCTTTGACGCAGAGGCTGCCAATGCCCGTGCTGCCAGTCGGCCAATGGCAAGTTTCCCGGCACGGGCGTTGGACACCACGATTTCCGCGCCCGCCAATGCGGGCGCGAGCTTTGATGCAGCGGCTTATGATCAGGCGATCCGCGCCCAGCTTCAACAGGCCGGCATCACGCCGCCAGCAAAAGCGGACCCGCAGGGCGTGCTGTCACAGGATGAACTCACCTCTTTGCTGGCCCAGCGCCAGGCATCGGTGGCTCCTGCCGTTCCTGCTCCCCGGCCGTTGTCTCCTTATCCTACTTACGAGGATGCGGCCCAAACCAAAGCAGACATCTTAAACGATGCGAGGAATCTCTATACAGCGCGTGGGGATTTCGGTTCCATCGGCAGCCCGATGTTCCAGGCAGAACTGGGGGAAGCCTACCAATCTGCCGGCCTCGCGCCACCGATGGAGAAGCCCAGTCCGTTCCAAGAGGCCCACGCGCAGGCAAGCGACCTCACCGCCGATCTACGTGATACTTATGCAGCGCAGGGTCGGTACGGCGAGATTGGGCAATCTGGGTTCCAAAAGGATTTGGCGGCAATACTGCGCCAAGTTGGATTGGGTGTCCCGGAGGAGAAGCCGCGCCCGTTTCAAGAAGCGCAAGCTCAGGTCAGCGCACTAACCGATGATCTTAAAGACTCCTACACGGCGCAGGGGCGCTACGCCGAGATCGGGCAGGCTGGCTTTCGAGAAGAGCTGGCCGGCTCGCTGCATCAAGCGGGACTGGGGCCGGAACCTAAAGACCCTGGACTGTCGGGAGCTTACAAGGATCAGTCTCAACGGCGCTCACAAGTCGAAGGCGCACTTCGGGATGCTTATACGCTTCGTGGGGATTATGACAAAGTTGGCGGCACGGAATACAAATCGGCGCTTCAGAGCAGTTTAGAAGAAGCAGGGTTGGCTTCGCCGGCCGAAGCGCCAAAGCGTGGCTTTGCGGGTGCTGTTGCCAACATTCGCGAAGACTTCAAATCTCCCTTTGGCCCGCTTCAATACGGCTACGCGGCCAGCGCCATCATCCAGGGCGGCGTTCGAGATTATGCTGCCAATAACAGCGGACAGTACCTCACGCCAGAACAAAAGGAAACAGCCAACGCTGGTCTGCTACCCGGCATTGGGACTCTTACCGGAACAATACTTGGTGCGGCCGTTCCTGGGCTAGGTTCCTGGGCTGGATCACTGGCTGGTCAAGCAGTTGGAAGCGGAATCCAAGGCGTCATCGGAGCCAACGAGGAGCGAAACCAGACAACGCGGGAAGCCGCTGAACGCCTTGCTGCCTCGCTCGGCCTCGCTGCAGACAGCGTCGGCTCTTTCAAGACGCAAATCGAAGCCACCGGGGCATCCGCCCAGCAAGTCGCGCAGGGTTTATCTGCCCTGCAAGCCACCGGGCCGGGCGTCGGCGCGGACGCGATTGCCGGCGTAGGACGAACCGCCCTATCGGAGGGCGAGTATTACGGTGCCGACACTGCCTCGCACACACAGTTTCTGTCTTCCAGTCCAGCACTTGCGCCGTTGATGCAGCAGTACCGACGCAACGGCCAGATGACAAGCGGGCAATACGGCTCCATTGCCCAGCTCGCTCTTGCCGAAGGCAACACCGAGGAGTTCAACGCAGCGCAACTCTCCGCCTCTCGCGCCCCGCTCAACAACAACGCGGCGTATCAAGGGGCGGCGCGTCACATCGAGGATGTAAAACGTGAAGGTCTGGGGACAGGCTCGTGGGCCGTCGGCTTCGCTTCCTGGTATCGTCAGTACGACCCGACATTCCACAACGACATCACGGACGCGCAGGATGTGGAGAACACGCAGGCCGCGCAGGCCAAAGCCCAAGCAGACGCCACCGGCCAAAAATACGTCAACGAGTACCTAGACATCAACCGGGGGCGTCAAGGCCTGATTGATGCCGGGCTAAACGTCAAGATCGGACAGACGGGGCTGGCCACTGCCGAAGCCGGGGGTGCAGGCTCCGCTGAGATGCGACGGCTCGCGCCCGGCATCAATGCGTCGCTGGACGCGGCGACCGCTGCCGACCAGACCATCATCAGCACCGACACCGGCCTGATGAACGGACTGACAGCGGCCACGGACCCAACGAGCAGCCTGAGAACCAGCTACCAAACGCTGATCAACCAGGCCCGCGCCGACCAGGTCCAGAACCCGCTCGCCAAAGCCCAGCTTGCCCGCAGCATCTACGATACGAGCCTCCAGGAAGACGAGAGTGCCTTTGGCCTCAGTCTTACCACGCAGCAAAGCGGCCTCACGCGCAGCCTGCTTTCGGGCCGCCGGTACGACCAGCTCGCCGGGGACGAAAACGGCGTCGTCAGCGCGGAGAACGCCCGCGCCGCTCAAATCCGCCGCTCTGCCGAGAACCCGCTCGTAGCTCCTGCCGAGCGCAGCCGGATGCTCACGCAAGCGGACAGCATCGAAACTGGGGCAGCGGTCCAGCAGCACGACTTCCAGCAGAACGTCTACCGCCAGGCCGCGGCCCAGGACGACCTGACCGTTGGCCGCGCGGGCCTCGGCGTGGAACAAGCTCGCGCCTTCGGCACGGAGGCCTCGGTCTACGGAGCGCAAGGCCAGGAAGCCGACGCGCTCCGGGCCAAGATGGCCGAGCTGACGCGCCAGCTTGCCGCCGGGGGAAACTCTGCCGACGAAGTGGCCGAGAAGATGCGGCAGATCACGCAGGCGGGCGGGCAGCTCAACAGCGTGCTGGCCCAGCAGCGCGACGAGCGCCTTGCCGCCCAGCAGTCCGTCGCCTCCTCCCAGTTCCAACAGGACACGGCGGGTCTGGGACGCCAGGTACAGATCGGCGGCTCCGGCGCTGTCAACATTGACACGATCAACGCGGACTTCCAGAAGCGGTTCGCCGCTGACCAGGCCGCCATCAACGAGTACAAGCCCGGTGACCCGCGCCATGACGCCGCTCAGGCCAAGCTTGCCCAGGACCGCGCCGAGTCCCGCGACTACGAAGGCGGCCTCACCCGCTACACGCCGTCCGCGCAGACCAGCATCCAAGGGCTGGCCGTGGAAGACGAAACCGAGCGGGCCCGCCATGCCTTCCAGCGGGAGATGCTGACGCCTTACCGCACCGGCGACCCCAACAGCGACCCCCTGACGCGCGGGCTGGGCCTAGAAAAAGCCCTGGACAAAAGCGCGGCGTTTGTGGACACGCAAGCCCAGGCGGCGACGGCGTACCGCAGCGCACAGCAGAACAAGGTGGGCGCGGACGGCAAGCCTCTGTGGGACTCGCTGGCGGAAGAGAACTACCAGCGGCAAATGATCGGCTTCCACGACCGGAAGGATAACCTGCTGGATCAGCGGGCGTCTCTGGAGCATGACCGTCTGTGGGAGGAAGACCGCCGCCTGCCGGAGATGATCGCGGGCGGCGGGGGGCTTTCGGGCAACTCGGTCCTTGCCGTTCCGCAGGCGGCGCTGTCTGCCCTCTTCCACCCGAACGTGCGGGACGGTGGATGGGGGCATCCAGTCACCCAGCCCGGCTTGTCCCGGCCCGGCTCGATGCCGGGGAACACCTATGATGGGTTCCAAGATCATAATTTCCAGCAGCATGGGATGGCGGGTTCCGGGACATCGGCGGCACCGACCTCGGCTATCGTGACAGCCATTCGAGACGCGGCGCATCAGTCGGGGGGCACGCAGCAGGTGACCTTGCTTCAGCGTATCTACGACATACTTGCTCGTATTGAAGCCGGAAACCGTGCGCCCCTCCCGCCGCCGGGTAGCCCGCTCATGACGGGCGGCAGCAACACCGTTCAGAACAACCGACAAAGCGCTAATACCAACCGGCTTAGCCTGAGATAGCCTCTCGCTTGAGATAAAACCCTATGGCATTCTCTATCGCCGAGCTGCGCGTCTATAACCCCCGCGACTTCTTCGGCGCGGTGGACTATGAAGGCGAACACGTCACCTGGGACCTTTTGGCTCTGTTCGGCGCGTCCGGGTCTACCTTCGCCGGCCTCTGCCCCGACCCGACCGGCAACTTCCTGATGCAGTACCCGGCACCCGTTTTTCTGGATGCCGGCACCGCTCAGTGGACGCCCGCTGCCGCAAACCAGGCCGCCTACGCTCAGGCCAAAGACGCGACAACCGGCAAGATGTTTCTGCGCTGCGCTCCGGCGGCGGCAACCACCGCTTTCGACACGACGCTCAGTTACGTTCGCCCGGACGACGAAGGCTTTTCCTGCCAGATTTACCGGGCGGCAACCACCGGCGGCACATTCTACTTGTACCTGTCGGCAGGGCGGGCGGAAGGTACGCCGGGCCTGCGCCTGGCGATTGAGGCAAACAACCCGATCCGCCTGCAAGTCTCGACCGATGATGACAAAACCTGGACGGATGTGGATACCGCGCCGCTGGGCGAAAGCGAAAGCTACCTGACGAGCGTGGGCCGCTACCTGACGGTGGATGTGCTGTCCGAGTGCGACCCCACTTGGACGACTTCTTCCGATGCACCGTTCGCCCCTCCCGGCCAGGTGTGCGTCACTCTGAACGGCACGACTGTCCTGACCTGGAACGGGGGCAGCCAGCCGAGCGCAAGCAGCGGGGCCGATGAAGGCGACTCGCCCAGCGGCAACAACCTCGCCGGCGGCTCGGTTCGCATCAGCGGCACGCTGGGCCAGTGGTCTCTTTTGTCCTATGCCCGGAAGCTGTTTGCGCCCACTGGCCTTGCCGGCTTGCCCGGACAAACGCGGGCCGCGTTTCAAGGCGACCCGCGCACGTTCGTTTCCGGCTACCAGCCCTACGACCAGATGACCAGTGTAGAGGTGACTGCGCCCCCCAGCGCTCTGCCTACGCAGGGCGGCGGTAACGGAAGTTCCCCCGGTGGGGGGATGCAAGTCATCAGCGGCGGTCAGGCGACGGCGGCTCTTACGATCACCACGCCCGACGAAGGCCTCGTCACCGCCGCCGACGGCAACACCTATGCCGGGCGCACTTGCTTTTTGTCCGCCGCCGAAGCCACCTGGCCGGCCATTCAAGCCGCCGCCAATCCCGCTGCGCCTTATGCGTCCTATGAGCCGATCTACGCCCTCTGCGAAACGCACTATGACCAGGGCGGGCGCATCGTTCGACGCCGGGCCGTCTGCATCTTCCAGTCCCAGGACGACTCGTATGCGCCGGGCAACGTCATTCCCGCCGCCCGCGCCGCCCAGCTTCTCATGGGAGACATCACCGACGCGCAGCTCACGCCGGTCATCACGGGCTGGACCGCCATTGCCGCTCTGGACGGCCAGCAATGGCAATGGGTGGACTGGCAGAAGCACTTCGCCGTGGTCATCGAGGACCGGCACAGGAAAGGCGACGACGACCAGGTGGCCTGCCTGCACATGGAGCCGTTCGACTACCAGGCCCACTACAACCCCGTCCGCAAGCTCCACCACAAGATGGGCATCACCGACGAGTGGATGACCTCGTTCCCGAATGTGGACGAGTCGGGCCTGCTGCCGGACGGCAGCCAGTTCCAGGGCTACTTTCTTGGTGGCGGCACAGCCCAGGAACCCTTGTGGCAGCCCGCGCCCGACGAGTGCGTCAACAGCTTCCTCGGCAAAGTGCTGGAAGTGGCGGGGGAGGATGACCCGTCGAGCGGTCAGATCCAGCCGATGGTGCTGGGGGACGCACCGGACGGCACGGTCATCTACGACCCGATGCCGGCGGGCATTGCGTCGGCGTTCCTTTCGCCGGGCCAGACACTGGCGCAGCTCGGCCTCAGCCCCATTCGGGACTTCGCGCTCAACGACTTCAAGGTAGGGACGCTGCGAAGCGCAGCCACTTTGTCTCATATCAGGACGCCGGTAGTCGTGGAAGGGGTGAGCAATCAAAACACCCTGCTGGTGGGCATCGCGGCGAACCAGGCGCTCGGCGGCGGGCCTCTGGGTGACCCGTCGCAGTTCGGCTTCGTCGGCACGAACGTCCCGTATGTGAACATCTCGCGCCGCTTTTCCAGCCCGGAAGTGGTCGCTAGGGCCGTGGCGGTGGCGGCAGTGACGATGGCGTTCCCCAGCATCGGCGCGGAAGGAACGCTGGGATACCTGGACCCAAGCCTCGATGTGCTGGCGGTCATTACGATTACCGACCCATTTACTCAAGGGACGCCGGATCCAGTCGCGTACTGGACTCAGTCGCTGAGACACCTGATGGACGCGACCAACGCAGAGCGCCGCATTGGCGAGACCTCGTTCTCCGCACGGCTGCTCGGTCAAGCCGCATAAGGAAACCCGCTCATGCCGGACCTCGGACAAGACCTCGGCCCAGACCTGGGGCCGGACCTCGGACGCACACCGCTTGTGGTCACCACCAGCGCCGCCGCCGCGGTGGCCCCGCCCGCGCTTTCCTCCCATGTGCTGGCTCTGCTGGATACAATCCAGGCAAGCTACGTCACGGCGGAAGCGGCGGCAAGGCTTGCGGCGCTTGCGGCCCTGCCGGGCATTCTCGTGGGCGGCGACGGCAGCCCCGGCAACACGCAGTACGGCTTCGGCAGCGGCCCGGCCATCGTGTCCGGCTATCCTCCCTTGCAGGCCATGATCGCCCAGGCTCAGCCGGACCTCATCAACAAAAGCATCTACACCGGCTTCTTTTCCTGGCTGGACGGCTACTTCGCCGCAAACACCGCGTCTTTGATTGGCCCCGGAGGCAAGCCCGCCGTCGCTTTGGACCTCTATGCCTCCTACCAGAACGCGCAGCAGCGCAGCTCGTTTCTCGTGGGGCCGGGGGTCGCCGCGCTGTACTTCTTGTACCGCGTGAAGTCCGCCGCCAGCTTGATGACCCCCGGCAACGTGTTTGCTCCCGTCACCCGCTTCGGCACGGCCACGGTCGGGGCGAACGCAGCGCTGGCCTACACGAGCCTTGCGGCCATCCGCACGGCCAACGACACGGTCAATCTCCTGCAGGGCTACACGCCCGCGCCGGGCCTGTCCGCCTTCGTCACCGCCGCAATCACCGGCACGCTGACGATCACCGTGGTTGCCAATGGGCAGGACGCCGCCGGCAACGCCGTCACCAACCGGGTCTGGACGGCGGTGCTGGACAACCTGGCCGCCTATGCCGCACCTGTCCCGCTCGTGCCGCAGAATGCCGGGGACCGCATCAGCCAGGTCGTCACTGTGACGGGCGCAGGAACGGCGGCAGGCGGCGCGTTCACCCTCACCAGCACTTTCGAGCGGGCCGTGGGCGGCGCGCCTCCGGCGCAGGCTGCCGGCACGCTGCGGTTCATTGCGCTGGAGATGCCGACCGGCGCGGTGAACGGCGTCAACACGGTCTTCACGGCGCTGCATACGCCCGTCGGCGGCATGCAGGTGTCCCTGAACGGCCAGCAGCAGGACCCGGCGACGGTGGCGCAGGGCGGATTGGGGCAGGTCACGGTCAGCGGCGCTCAGGTGACGTTCACCGCCGCGCCCGTCAATGGTGACTCGGTTCGGTTGTCGTATTTCACCAACTCGTGACGATTTTCAACTTGTGACTGATTTCAACTTGTGAAAGACGCCCCTATGTCCACGCCCACGCCCGGCCTCAACACCGGCCAAATCAAAGACCATGCCGTTGAGCGCCACAACCTGGACACGATGGACCCCGGCCAGGCGGTGGTGGAGCGGCTGATTGCCGGCGCAGGCATCACCTTGTCGTCTACCGGGGCAGACAGCGGCACCGGCGACGTGACCATTGCGGTGAATGCCGCCAGCCAGGCCGGGTGGAACCAAACGACGGCGGAAGTGGTGGCCGCCCGCACCCGCACCGCAAAAGGCGTTTCCAGCCCGACGCTGGAAGGCCGGCTGGATGCCATGGAGGCGGACATCGCGGCGGGCGGCAGCGCAGGAACAGGCGGCGGAACAGGCGGCGGAACAGGCGGCGCAAGCACGTCCGTCAGCCCGGCGACCACAACGACCTTCGGCACGGTGGAAACCGATGTCACCGAAAGCGGCGGCTCCGTCGTCTACACCAAGACCACAATGGACACGCTGCTGGCCGGGAAGATCAGCGTCGGCGCGGCGCTGGGGGAAGGCGAGATCACCGGCCTCTTGACCGACCTCAGCAATAAGGTCACGGCGGGCGCAGCTCTGCCGGAGTCCCAGATCACAAATCTGGTGTCCGACCTTGCCGGGAAGATTGCTGCCGGAACGAGCTTACCCGAAAGCGAGATCGCAAGCCTCGTGTCAGACCTTGCCGGGAAGATTGCCGCCGGAACGGTGCTGCCGGAAAGCGAGATCGCAAACCTTGCGGCGGACCTTGCCGCCCGCCTGGTCGTCGCCGGAACGCCAAGCGTCGGGCAGGTTCCCACCGTGACCGCCACCGGACCGCTCACCGTTCAGTGGCAAACGCCCGCAACAAGCAGCCCGCCCGCCGCTGCCGCCCCGCCCGGCTTGATCCTGTTCATCCCCGGCGCTCTGGCAACCGGAGCCGACACGCTGGAGGTTCTGCTGCCGTCGTGGTACAGCAGCCGCCCGATGACCCGCGTGTCCAGTTCCCTGCGCGTCGCCAGCACGTCGGGCAGCGTCCAGTTCCACTTGGAGCTGGACACCGGCACCGGCGCATTTGCGGCGGCCCAGACCTCGGACACGTTCAGCATCGGCCAGAGTGTCAACCAGGCCGCCCCGGTCACGGCGTTCACCAATGGCCTGACGGCAAGCGGCGAGAACCGGCTGCGGGTGAGCATCACGCAGGCCGGAACCGGGGCAAGCGATTTGACGGTCAAAGTGGAGTTTTGAAGAGTAGAGTTTTAAGGCCCTTCTATGGCACTTCCGCAAACAATCACACCAGCAAATGCAGGAAACGGCAGTAAACTACCTCTCCCACAAGGGGAGAGGCTTTCTCCTTCAACGGCCACTGCTCCAAGAGGGAGGTTTCCACCTTCCCCATACAGAGACTTACATGGCCTCCAGAGACAGGCACGACGGTTTCCGCCGCGACAGGGACTTATTCAAGATGTTCAGGCTGGCGTTTAAGTCTCTATCCAGCACAAGCCCGCAAGACGGGCAAGAGTGCGTTCTTTGGGACAGTGGCTTCGGCACTTTCGCGCCGCAGCCGGAGCAGTCTTGCGACGTGTTCCGAGCGTCTACCAATTCCACACGCCCACCGGCACTTTCAGCCTTGTAGGTCGTAAACGTAATGAACTGGCTCCACCCGGCATCGCTGATGCTTTTGGCAAGATGATGGTTCTTGACCATGCCTTTGATGTTCAGCTTCTCAAAGACAATGGTTCCATAAGTCTTCGCCAGCTTTGCCGACTCTTTATGCAGAAAGTCGTTTCTTTGGTTCCTAATCTTGCGGTGACACCGGGCGACTTTAGTTCTCGCCTTATGCCGGTTCCTGCTGCCCTTCTTCTTGCGGGACAGCGACTTTTGCAGACGCGCCAGCTTCTTTTCCGAAGCCCGGAAGCAGCGCGGGTTTTCTATCGTTTCGCCGGTGGAAAGCGTAGCGAAGTGATGTAAGCCAACGTCCACGCCGATCACGGCGGCTGGGAACTCGCAAAAGCTGAGTTCCTTTTCACATTCGCAAGTCAGCACGGCGTACCAGTGGTCAGCGTTTCGAATGAGGGAGCAAGTCTTGATTTTGCCTTCCGGCTCCCGGTGTAGGACAATGCGAATGTCCCCAATCTTGGACAGGCGCAGGCGGCTGTCCTCTAGCAGCTTAAAGCCCGTCGCAACAAAGGTAAACGAGTTGTACCGCTGGGTAGGCTTGAAGCGGGGGAAGCCAGCTTTCTCCCCGGCCTTGACACGGCGAAAGAAAGACTGGTACGATTTCTCTAGCCGCCGAAGCGTATCCTGCAAGACGTTGACGTGAACCGCTCTTTGCCACTCGTTTTTTGTCTGTGTGAGTAGACCGGCTTGCTGCACATAGGAAAGGCTCTTGCCTTCCTCTTTGTAGGCGGCGATCCGGGCCGCCAGCGCGTCATTGTAGAGAAAGCGGCAGGTGGTCAGCGTTTCCTCTAGCCGCCGCTGCTGCTCTTGGTTAGGATAAATCCTGTATTTATAGGCTCTCATCATGTGAGGTATTGCGCGTGTTTCCGCAGGCCGCGCCCCCTGCCCGATGTCTTAGGAGTGTTGACTAGGCTGCTTCCTGCTGCTGTTGTTCCTGTTCCGGCTCTTGTCCCTCAATCATCCGGTGGTAGGCCGCGTCCCCGTACCGCTCCCGGTACACGGCTTCCTGCGCCGCAAGACGCACCTCTCGCTCTGCCGGGGTCAAGAACTCGCCGCGCTTATGGCAGCCCTTGACAATGAGGCGCACCAGCAGGGTGTGGTTCCGGCCCGTGCGCCGGTCACGGAATAGCCCCTTTGTCTCGCCGGACGTGATGGCTCCATGTTCCGCTTTCATCAGGGGCAAAAGGGCTGCAATATAGGCAAGCGTCTGAACCCAGTAGAGGTTGACGCCTCGCCCTCGCCCGTTGGCCTCCATGCTTGCCAGCCATTCGGGGAAGAAGATGGGTTCGTGTTTCAGCAGCAGGGCTTCCAGGCGGCGGGTGACGGCGCGGCAGCGCAGGGGGTTGGGCGCGGCAAGCTCGTTGGGGGTGAACGGCTCGGCATCGGTGAAGGGTTCCATTAGTTCACCGCCTGTTCTTCGCCGGTATTTTCTTCGCTGGCTTTCAGAGACGCCGCCAGCGCATCGCGCACGGCCTGAACCCGGCGGTCACAGTAGAGGTCAATCATGTCGCACAAGGTCATCATGGACTGGTTGGCCTGCTGCTCCTGCTGAAGCGAGGGGGCGCTGTCGTCGGAATTGCTGTCTGCGTTGATCTGGTCGTCGGCAAACCGCAAAAGCGCATCATGGAATGCCAGGTCGTAGCGAATGGAAAGTTTCATGCTTGCACCGCCTTCCTGTTGGCATCGGCTTTGTTGGCGTCAATGCGGGCTTGGGTTGCGCGGATGTAGACCGAGGCGGGGAAGTGGAGGCCGGTCATGTCTGTAATGAACCAGATAGGTTCTTCGGTTTGCAGATTATCAGTTTGCAGAGAACAAACGACGGTCACTTGTTCGCTGGGGCCGGTGAGTGTCATCGCGGCCTGAGTGCAGATGCCGGAAGGAGTGCAGCGGCAGAGTTCGTCGGCGCGGGTGAAGGTGTAAGCGGCGTAGACTTCCGCCGCTTGGTCTTGCAGGCAGCGGGCATCTGTCTTTAAGAAGGCGTAGCGGGTTTGTCGGTCTTGGGCCTGTTCGTGCAGGCGGTCAAGCAAAGTTGCTTTTAGGGTAGAATGGGGCATCCTGACAATCTCCTTACTGAGTTGTTGGGCTAGGCTCCGACTCGTGTACCACCACTTGTCGGGGCCGTTTCTTTGTTACTAACCTAGTAATTATACTTGATTAAGTTTGAGTTGTCTACACCTTTCTGGAAATAGTTATAGACAACTCAAACTTTTTTTGATATAATATGAATGTGATAACAGAAGATTATTTGACCGTTCAGCAGGCCGCGCACGAAATGTCGGTGACTGAGAGCGCAGTCCACAATGCGACAGCAGAAGGCCGTTTGTCTCACACAGTTGTGTTTGGCCGTAAGCTCATCAGCCGCGCTGACCTGGATGCCTATAAGCAGCGCACAAGGCCGAGTGGGGAGAAGCCGAGGGGAAGGCCACGCAAAGCGGTTGAAAAAGGTGATTTTCAACCAAGCAGAAGAGCTTAATCAATGCCGAACAACGACACCGAAGGTTTGCCTTTTGTAATAGTACCTCCCGCTATCAATGAGGAGCTTCCCGCGTTAGATGATTATTCAACTTGGTTTAAGAATCACGTAGGTGGCGATCTAGCAAACAGAGAGGCCGAACGGCTTTACACGTTAAATGCAGGGAACGCTCGCACCAGTGTTACCGCACACCAATTCTTTGCAGGGCTTGATGCTCACATCGAAGAGACCTGTCAAAGCTATAAACAAGAATTTCATTCCGAACTTTTGATGACCTCACTTGACGAAATTACTTTGAGCGTCAAAACTTACGCATCTGTCGTCAACAAAAGCTACCGCGAAAACATTCTGAACAACGGAAAGTTTCCGCAACCTCCTGAACAGGGATGGGTCACACCTGCAAATTGGTATGGCAAGCTAAACGACATAATTAGGTACAGAATTGTCTGCAAATTTATAGATGGTCCTGAGTTTCTTGCGAAGTCATTATGCCTCTTGGCTGAAAATTGCGGCGTGAGATCAGAAACAAAGCAACACAACAAAGAGGGTGGATACTACGCTTACCATTTCTATGTCTGGATTCCAGTAGGATTATTAGTGCCTCACGAAAATACCGTGCAGAGTTTTGATACCGAAATGAGAGTAGAGATACAGCTAACTACTCAGCTTCAGGAAGTTTTGTATGATCTGACCCACGACATTTACGAGGAACTACGTATAAGTAGTGGAAGCCAATCATCGTCTTGGCAATGGGACTACTCTTCGCCTCGGTTCAAGCCGAGTTACATGGGTCATACTCTACATATGCTCGAAGCAATTATATTGGAAGTAAGAGACAAAAATATGGAGTCTAGAAATAATGGCGATCAGTAGTCCTGTGAAGCGTTCTATGACACCCGCGCCACAAGTTGAGCATCTGACCACCTTTTTTCGCCGTATTCAGAATGGCGAAATCCGCGTTCCGGCATTTCAACGTGGCTATGTCTGGCAGGATGACCAAATCATTAATCTCCTTAACAGCGTGTACAAAGGCTATCCTATAGGTAGCCTTTTGCTATGGAAAGTTGACAAGCTTAATGAGTTGGAATTCCGAACGGTTGATGAACAATCTAATTTTGAGGATTTACCGCCTCTCCCTTTTCCCCATGTAAATCCTGGGAGTGATACACGGTTTGTCCTAGACGGTATCCAACGGCTATCCACTCTTTTCGGCGTGTTCTATGCTCCGTATGTCACAGAGAGCTTGAACATAGCATTCAATTTAGAGGAAAAGCTTTTTACCTTCAGCCGCGATGTTGATGCAGACGCTCCCGAATATGTAAAGCTTGCAGACCTGTTCGTACCAAAAAAACTTCTTGAGGCGCAAAGCGCAATGGCTGGATCAGCAAATTCAGAGGTGCTAATTGATGCGTCACTTGAATTGCAGGCAGCTTTTCAAGAATACCTATTACCTATAGTTACTATTTCCAGCTCTGACATTGATGAGGTTGTTGAGATTTTTGAGAGGGTCAACAGTAGCGGTACGCGGCTAAGTCGTGTTGACTTCATGCGAGCGCTAACTTGGTCAGGCGACTTTGATTTCAACACTGCTGTCAGAGAGCTACGAAGCAGATTCAAAGAAGTGAAGTACGACTTCCCAGCCGAGACGCTTATCAAGGTTGTCGCAACGATGCTTGGGAAGGAGCCGACACCCAAGCCCATGTTAGAGATGCGGCATTCGACAGCCGTTGACCTACATTCAGCGGTTGAGAATGCTTCAAAGACTCTCTACCATGTGATAGAGTTTTTAGCTCAAGAGTGTGCCACTTATTCCTACGATTTTGTACCATATGAAGGCCAGCTTCTTGTGCTTGCTAAGTTGTTTCACATAGCACCTTCGCCTAATGCTTCAATACTAGAAGTGGTCAAACGGTGGTTTTGGAGTACAAGTTTTAGTGAAACACTTCGGGGCAAACCAGACAGTTACGTTGCTCAATACATACGCGATGTAGAACGTCTTGCTAAAGGCAATCTTCACGCGCTTACGCAAAGACTATTAATCAGAGCAGAGGATTTAGTTGAGCGTCGGATGATCGTGGGGAAGTCACTTTCCACAGCCATTGCGGCGATGTTCTCTCTGCAAAAAGCCCACAGTATCACGAATGGTATCGAAATCCCCTCCTTGGAATACATGAGCAAATTCTCTGCAAGCGACTACGAGGTAATAATTCCACCTCATATCATAAAGGGGTTGCCCAATTATCAGCAGAATAGTTCCGCTAGACTTTTAGCGAATGTATGTGTTTTATCTGCTCAAGATCGTCTTTCTCTCAAAACCACAAATCGGTCTGTTATGGACTGTATTACCGCCTCACCATCTTTGTTTGATGAAGGCCAAACTCATAGCATCTTGAAGTCGCAAATGATTTCACATGATGCTTTGGCGTTGTTGAAAGATAAAGACTACATGGGTTTTCTAAACACCCGTGCTGCGACTATGTATGAGCAAATTAGGCTACTTACCTCCGAAACACAAGAGGCCAACTAGGATTGTACGGCATGAGGGCGCTTCTAACAGTTGAACCGAGACCACCTGACATGCAGACCTAGCCGAAGCAACAGAACTAGAATTAAAAGACCCAGCCGAGAGGCGCGGGTCTTTTTTGCCAGGTTGGTTCTCGGGCGACAAAGCATCTAGCGCAACTTTGTGATGCTTCAAGTGTCGTAAAGCTATATGAAGCGAGTGAAGAAAACGCAGGGTCGGCAGGCGCTTGAAAGTTTGAAAGAAACCTTTGAAAGCCAGATTACTGAAGAGAAACATAAAGCGGCGATTGCTGCGGATGCACTGGCGCAATATCAATTAGACGGATGGGCTAAGACTGAGCAGGAGCTAACAACACTCAGGGAAACACTCAAAAAAATTCAAGCCAAAGTCGAAGCACCGCCATCTAGCTTCGGCTTCCTTGAGAACATGGATGCGAGTGTCTTCTGGCTAATTTTTGCCTGGCTTGAGGCAGGAGATTACACTCAGCTAATCAAAGCTGGTCAACCATTCTTCTTCGTATGCTTTCACATAGGCACGTTCTACTTAGTAATCCGCTCTCTTATTCGAACGTGTTTTTTAGCTAGAAATAGGTACACATGGCAAGAGATTGTTCAAAGTAATCGCCCTACTCAGCTCATCGCCGGGGTATCGAGCTTAGCAGATGTTTGGGCGCATGGACGGTTTGGCTATCCGATGAGCATATCTTTAATAGCTATCCTGAGCATTTTTGGTTCAATCAACCTTTACAGCGGGGTTATAAATGCGATCAACACGGTGTCGCGGGTGATGAAGACCGCAACAAGTGCAGAAGATACAGTATGGAAGATGCTTGGCTTCTTGCTGTCTTGTAAAGTCCAAAAAATCCGTCAAGATGTGAAACGGTTCTTTGACCCGAACCAACTTCGAGGAAATGTGGTGTGGCCTGTTCAAAACGTGGAAAGTCCGATGTATGGTAAACCTGATCTGCTGCTGCCCTTGATTGATACAATTCGGCAAGAGGTCAAGAAAGAGACGCGGCTCAAAGAATGGCCGTTGTACGCTTTCGAGTTTTGGAAGGTGAAGCGAAATCTCAAAGCCATGATCAAAAAGGGTAAAGCCGCAAAAGGAGAAGTGGAAACGACTGCAACTGAAGATACTGATGCCGACTAGCAATTCAGAACTAGGATTCAGCCGAAGCAAAAGACCCCGCCAAAAGAAGGCACGGGTCTTTTTTGTTGAACAACAGGCTTTTGTGCTATAATGAGGTCGCCGACTTTCGTACATAACCCTGAACGCGCCCCGGTAGCATCGCCGTTACACGGATGCTTTTAGTCTCCCTGCTTCGGCAGAGTGAGGAATTCGGGCCGGTGGTGTATCTGGAACAAGCCTAAAAACTTCCACTGGCTCAAAAGGTACACAGTTCGCCGAATAATTGTAGGATGGTTAGAATGCCTGAGAAAATATATTTCGCTGACTCTGACCCTGTCATTTCAGAAGACAACAAGAGCAGACGTTATTCTCTGTCCACCGCGCCTTCTAAAGAATGGCGCGAAACTTTCAGCAAGTCATGGTCTCCCCCAGATATTGGGGGTAGCGGCCAAGAAATTGCGTTCGAGTGTGAAAATTCGTGTATTGTATGTCGCAGCGAGTTCGGCTTTGAGGGAGATAATAATCCAGACAAAGATATGCTAACGGCTCTGAACCAGACAAATACCCGTATGTCCACCAGTCAAACCATTACCTAGTGGCGTAATGAACAAGCAACTTAGCGGCGGGCGACTCAGCGCAGAGCCTCGTTTAGCGCACTAATGAATTACTTGGCACACCTGACCCCAGGACGTGCCTTTTTTGTTGGGAGGATTCAAGCAGGCGTATCTTGAACAAAGCTTTATTGTTCGTCAATGACTACAAGCCCCGTTGCGCGAGTTAAGAAAGGCAGGCGAGACATGGAAGCACAAGAAATACTGCAAAAGGGCTACACCAAACACATAAAACCCTTTGTAGGCAACTCGAACTTGTATACAATTGAGTTTTGGCCCAAAGAACCTATGCAATCACGTTTACCGGATGGTCCGAAGCGAGTCCCGCCTGCTCCGAAAGCAATAGTGGAAGTGCAGGGAGAGGATTACACAGTGAAATGGGAAATTGTGCCGTCCAACCCGCAAGTGAGTTTAGAGGACTTCACAGAGGAAGCCAAACGCGCAGTAGCAGACTTCCGAAGCAACAGCCAATAAATGACCTAAAATCCGTCCCTGTGGCACAAACGCAGACCCAGCCAAAGTAAAAGACCCAGCCTCAAAAGGCGCGGGTCTTTTTTGTTGGGCGGCGTCAAAATCTCAGCGTTTCTTTTTGTGGAACTTCGCGTAGGTCTCAATCTCAATGAGCAGCTTTCGCTCTCTGGTCATTGATGTTGTCCAGCTAGGGTTGAGTCCTCGTGAGGAAACCGTAGGGTCTTCGAACTGCCATCCGCAGCCTTTACAAACCTTATCGCCAACAAGCAGCTTGAAAGAACAGCGGCGGCAGAAGTAGCCACTTGGCTGCCCCACGATGCTCTGTTTTTCAACTGTGAACTCGCCCTCAATGACCGGAAGATACTTTTCTACTTCGCCCATAAACTGATTATACCAAAATGCCTAGCACAAACAACAACCCGGAAGACGTTCTTGGCTCCACGGCAGACCTAAATGCGGGTGGCGCAATCCAGGAAGTCCAGGCCGAACAGATTAAGAGGCTGGAATCAGAAAAGCAGCAAGCCCAAGCCGCCAACCCGACGCCGCAACCACTCCCTAACCCGCCGCTGATTACTGCGGAAGATGTCCTGTCGCTGCTGCCTCCCGCCGCGCCTTTGTCCGCCGCCGACATGATGCAGGAAGCCGCTCAGGAAGCCCAAGCGCGAACAAGTGCCGCCGAAGCTCGCGCCGCCGGATTTCACGCTCAGGCCGCCGCCCCGGTGTCCCCCGC
This sequence comes from uncultured Armatimonadales bacterium, assembly GCA_964243345.1. Lineage (GTDB taxonomy): Bacteria > Armatimonadota > Armatimonadia > Armatimonadales > Capsulimonadaceae > JANXMY01. Next base: position 8,833 of record CAXTER010000024.1, on the reverse strand, counting down.
CCCGCCGCCCGCACCCGCTTCAATACCTAACCCTATTCCGCGCCGGTCTTCATTTGATGCCGCCGAAGCCAACGCCCGTGCCGCGAACGCTTCACAAGGCTTTCCGGTCGCCCAAGACCCTAGCAAAGTGACGTTCTCGGCTCCCAAAGACGCGGCGAATGCGTTTGACTGGGAGGCTTACGAACAAGCGCGGCAAACAGGGTGTTGGACGGAGCCGACACCGCAGCCGATGGTTTCAGCGGAAAGCGGAACGCCTTCCTATGCACGAGTGGGGATGGAGACTGCCGCCGACGATCCGCGTGTAGCGCCGTCGCCGTCATATGCCCGCGTCGGCATGGACGAAGACCTTTGGGCGAGCCGGGTGATGGCGAATGGCGACAAAATTGATAGGGTAGACGCCGCCTTCGCCAACCGCGTACCCGAATACCAGCAGGAGATTGAGGCCCAACGCGCCCGCGCCGCCTCCATTGCCGCCGCCGTCTCTCCGACTGAGGATGCGCCCGGCTCCTTCCGTGACCGCTTCGCCTCCTACACGGCGGACTGGGCGGAAGTAGGCGCGGCTTACCGGCAGTCTGCGAGTGAGCCGTTCGGAGAAAAGTTCGATAGCTTTGCGGACACGGCGGCTAGGTTCGGCGTGGATACGGGCGTTCTGGGAGAGCGGGTACGGGGCGTCGGTCAAGCCGCCCTTGCCAATATCCAGCATGAGCTAAAAAGCCCTTACGCGGCCATGCAAGCAGGCTTTGCGCTAGAAGCCGTCGGCAAAAGTGCGGGCGCGTACTATGAGCAGACAAACTCTGGCCGCTATCTCACACCGGAGCAGCAGGGCGAGGCGCAAGCTGGAATGCTGCCAAGTATTTTGGGGGCGGTGGGAACCGTCGTCGGGGCGGCGACTCCCCTGGGAGCCTGGGGAGGGAGTTTAGTAGGCTCAGGAATTGGTTCAGCCGCGCAAGGCATCCTCACGGCAGGATACGAGCGAGAACAAGCCGTCAGAGAGACGAGCAGCATTTACGGGACGGCTACCGGCGAATCGGCAGCCGCCCTGCGTGACTTCACCGACTCGCTCCGGCAAGCAAACGTCGCCACGAAAGAAGCCTACGCCGCGTTCACCACGCTGGCAAGCGCAGGCCCAGGCATCGGCGCGGGAACCCTGCCGGGTGTGGCCCTCATGTCCGGCGCACTCGGCGAGCGCTATAACCCGGCCCTGTCCGGCCTCAGTCACGCGCTGTCCAGCGACCCCATTCTCCGGGCCTTGCAGCCGCAGATGAGCGCCACGGGCGGCAACCTCGGAGCCGGGCGACTTGGCGACATTGCGGTCGCCGAAGCGTTCTCCGGCAATTGGGGGGCCTCTAATGATGCCGCGACCCTTGCGGAAGGCGCTCTGACTAATCCTCAGTATGCCAAAGACGCGAACAATGCCGACCGCGCCGAGTCGTGGGCGGTTTACGGCGACCTGTTCACCAACTGGCACGCGCTGGGGCGAGACCTCTCCGGGCAGGTAAAGCATTATCACGCAGGCGGCAGTTTCCTCCCCAACATTGACGACCCGAACCAGTATGTGCCGGGCGCGGACGCAGAGCGGGCGCGGATCGCCAAAGACCGTGCGGGCGCGTATGCCCTCTATACCCAGGGAGCGAGCGCCGAAGAAATCGCGAAAACGGGCGTCGGGCTGGCGGCGGCGCGTCTCGGCATTGCAGAGAACCAGGGGGCGACAGACGCCCAGCTTGGGGCCACGGCGCAAGGGCTATACAGCGCCGTCGCCGCCGGTGTGCCGAAGCTGACGCAGGAGGCGGCGGGCATTGACGGCTACCTTGCGGATCACCCGAACATGGACGCGGCCACGCGCCTGAAGATGCAGCAGACGCGGGACGGCTACCTCACCGAAGCCTACGGCATGGAAGGACAGCAGGCCCAGACGCAAAAAGCTTTGTTCGGGCGCTCGCTGGAAACCGAGCAGTCCGGCTTTGCGCTGGGAGATGCCGTCGCCGGGTATTCGGGGCAGTCCTTCGCCTCCCGCGCCGGTATTTACCGAACGCAGGAAGATTTCCTGACCGGCACGGCGGACAACCCCGGCCCGCTGTCCCCCAGCGAGCGCAACTCTCTTCGGCAGAGCGTGTTAGACCAGCGGCGCACGTTCCAGCAGGGAGAGCTTGGCGAAGAAGAAGCGGGCTTCGGCCTGTCCATCACCAAAGGAACCTTGTCGGGGCGCTCGGCGGCGTCTCTGCAAACGGAGTATGACCGGCAGGCGGACTACTTACAGCACTTCGCCCAAAGCCCGAACAGCCTGCTCACCGCCACCGAGCGCACCGGCATACAGCAGAACGCCGCCCAGATGCACTACGAAGCGGGCCGGAGCGTGTTTCAGGAGTCGATGGGCTGGCAGGGCGTTCGGGACGTGCAGGGACAGGGGGCCATCAGCGCCGCCCAGACCTTCGGCTCACCGATGGACGTGTACCGGGCGGACATCGGGCAGGTGGCGAACCAGCAGGCGGAAGTCGGCCTCATTGACGCCCGGCTGCGGCAGAACATCCCGATGTCCGAGCGCATCCCGCTGATGAACCAGCGGCAGGGCATTGAGAATGACATTCAAATAGCGCCGGAACGCGCCAGAGTCGACGCCTACAATGCCGAAGGCAGCATTTTGGCCGACAATCAGGCGGCGGGCCGGTCACTTTTGGACAGGAACGCCCAGGTCTACGGGGCCAAAGCCTTTACGCCGGACATCTTCGCCGCAGACCAGGCCAGCATCAGCCTCTACACGGGGGCGGAACAAGGCTCGCCGCTCGGCTCTTTGCAGCGGGCGGTGTTCGGGCATCAAGCCGCCGACGCCCAGGCCCAGATGACCCGCGACCGGGACAGCAGCTACCGGTTCGGGGATGCGGCCCAGCGCGTCGGGGATATGCAGGCGGAAGGGGCGTTCCACCGGGCTTTAGAAGCCCCATACATGAGCGGCGGGCCAGAGTCCGATCCTCTTTTGCGAGGGATGGCATTAGAAAAAACGTATCAGCGCGACTTGGTGGGAGTAGAGGCAGCCTTAGCACGGACGCCCCGCGACTCCCCCGCCTATGAATACAACGCCGGGCTAGAGCAGGATTACAAGAACAAGATCGCGGGTGTGGAGTTTAGCCGCGACTTCGAGCTAGAGAAACGCTTCCCGATGGTGCTGGCAGGAGGCGGCGGTCTGACCGGCAACTCAATGGGCGTGTTCCCGGTGGATGCTTTAGGCGCGGCCTTTGCCCCGTCGTACCTGCACGGCTCTTGGGGTAGTCCGCATCGTCCGGCAGGCGGCACGGTTCCCGGTTCGGCGATCAGCAGCAGCTATGACGGGTTCCAGCAGTATGCCGGGGCGCAACACGCAGGACAGCAGCAGGGAGCAGGGGCAGTTCCGGCGTCCGGTATCGCAGGCGTGACAGCCGCCGTTCAATCGCTCGCGCACGGCATGGACAACCGGCAGATTGCGGGCTTGCTTCAGCAAATCTTGACCGAGCTTCAGGCCCAGCGGACGAGCTACCGAGGCCAGCCGCAAGGCGGGCCACCTCAAACCTCTACGTCTTCAGCCCGGCTGTCGCTGGCACAGGGATTTAATTCTAACCGGCCCAGCAGATGACCTTAGATAGGGCGTAATGACCACAAAACTGGAGCAAGAAACGCATGGCAACAGGGATTCCGCAAACAATCACGCCGGCAGGAGCGGGAAACGGCAATGACGACGCGCTGACCCTGCAAAGCGGCATGGACAGCAACGGGCAGCCCTACTACCTCAGCGGGGCGGCTGTTGTGCAGCCGAACTCAGCAGCGCAGCCGGACTCAGCAGCACAGCCGGACGCGCAGCAGCCGGCAGCGGGCGGCAGCGCGGTCTATTTCAACAATGACGGCGGCATCTGGTACCGAACCGTCCCCTCGCAGGGCGCCACCAACAACTGGACCTCAAGCGGCGGCACGCTGCAGGCCCGCCCGCCCTATGTGGATTACCAGTCCGCGCCGGGTCAATCGCCGGACGTGTTCCCGCTGACCGGCTGGGTGGCCGCGAATGCGCCCGCACCCGCGCCGACGTGGAACGGGGCATCTGCGCCTGCCGCCCCGCGCCGACGTGCGGTGATTTTCTTCTGATTTTTTTTCTAAAGTTTTCTTGTGAAGTTTTCTTCTATGTCTTCACCGATACCCGTGTCCGCAACCATGCAGGGGAACATTCCTCTGCAAAACAATGTCCCGGTGCCTTCGTTCCGGCTCGTCCTTGCCGCCAACGAAGGCGCACAGACAGCGGTGGCCGGCGGCAAAGCGGCCACCTTCACCTTCAACATCCCGCCGGGGGCATGGCAAGGGGCGTCCATTTCCCTGTACGCCGAAAGCGCCACAGACCCCACTGCCGAAAACTCCAACAGCTTTGTCTACGCTCAGTCAAGTGCGTTCATCGCGGACCAGGCGTCCCCACTTTCCCCCTGCGGCGTGGAGCTGATTGACGGCCTCAACGGACCGCTTTTGCCGTACCTGGTCATTCCGATCAACGGCAACACGCCGCGTAATCCAGGAGAGCAGGGCGCAGAGTTTTCCGTTTCAGGGACCGTCATCCACGTCGGGGAGCCGGCGGCGGTCAACCCGGTGGGCGCTCCCGGCCCGACGCCGGGGGCGCGTGATCTGCCCATCGCGTCTTTGACCGGCGGCGGCATGGCGGGCGCAAGCGTCCTGGTGCAGCCGCCTGAGAAGATGGGGACGGCCACCAACAACGCAGACACGGCGCTCAGCGGCATCACGGCGTTCTTGACGCTCATTGCCGTGCCGTCCGTGCCGGCGGCTGTCCAGGTCACGGCCAGCGGCAGCGTTTCGGGCCTCTACCCGAACCTCACCTACACGGGGACGGCGACGGCAGCGGTGGTGCCGTCCGGCGTGGTGGACCTCGGCGATCCTAGCGGCGGCCAAACGCCGCCGGACTCCCCGCTGCTGGGGACGACGTGGACCGACGGCGTCGGCCCCTACTCGTACCATTGGAACGGCTTTGGCGGGACCGAGCTGACGGGACAAGGCACAGACACCGTTTCCTGGTCATTTACGGGCGACAGCATCTTTTACTCGTTCGGCTTCTCCTGCACCGTCACGAACGGTCCGCTGCCGAATGAGCCGGGCGCGGCCACTTACACGTTTCCGCAGGTGCCGGTGCCGGGGCAGACAAGCGCGGTCCTGACGACGCAGCTTGGCGCGACGACCACCAGCCTTGCGGTGGGTTATGAGTTTCAGGAACCGACCGCGGCTTCCCTCGCCTGCCTGTTTCTGAGCGTTGACGCCGCCCGCCGCCCGCTGGCCGCCGGGGCCGGGAACGGAGCGCCCGCGACCGGACACTACTCAAACGACGCCGGCCACTCGTTTGCCGCGGGCGTCATCGACGCCGACGCCACCTGCGCGGACATCAGCCTCTTGCTGAACCGGCACACCAGCCGGTACTCGGCCTTCTACACCAAAGGAAAGCCCGGCAGCGAGGCTTTGTACGCCGCGTTCGGGCCGGTGGTGGACAGCTTTGCGCCCGATGCACCGCCGGCAGCCGCAACCGGCATCAGCGGCCTGTACCCCATCGCCTGCGAGCATCCCACCGAACGCGGGGCGGCGCTGCTGCTGCTTGTGTCCGGGGGCAACCTTATCGCGGCGGAGACTGGCGATGGGGGAGAAAACTGGACGCAGGCCGGCACCGTGGCGGCGGGCGTGGACTTCTCCCAAAGCGGACGGGCCGGCCTGTGCTTTGTCGGGGACACGGCGTTTGCGGTGTATGCGTCGGGCCAGGGCCTTGCCTGTGCGAAGTCGGTGGATCGGGGCCACACCTGGACGCCATGCGCGAGCGCCGCGGGGGGCCTGTACAGCGGGCTGTCTCTCCTGGGCTGGCAGGGAACGCTGTACCTGCTGGCGTTTGCCTCGCCGGCCACTGCCGGAGCCTCGGCGGTGCCGGCGCTTTTCGTCAGCGACAATCTGGGCGACGACTGGATAGCGGGCGCAGGGCTGCCGAAGATCTCAATCCCGTCGGCGCTCGGCATCATGCCGGAAACGAGCCAGATACGCCTCGGCCTGACCCATCATTCGGATGACGATACCGCCGCTTGGCTGGCTAACTGATTTGCTTGGAGGTTTCGATGCTTCGCCGCTTCTTCTTATCGCTTCTGTGCCTCGCGTCCTTGATGCCCGGCTGCGCGTTGCTGCCAGGCGGCTCCGTTCCCGCCGCCGCCCAGACGCCGGTTGCCGGCCAATCCGCTGCCGGGCGGTTCACGCCGCATCCGGTCGCTCCGGTTTCCCGGCCTGTTATCTCCCGGCCTGTTGCTGCGCCGCCGGCGACGCCCACTTCGGCCCTGCAGTCTCAGAATTCGGTTTTGCAGTCTCAGCTCACGGCAGCCCAGGCCCAGCTCGTCAGCCTAGTGGCCCAGGACGCCTCCCTGCGCCAGTCGCTTGCCATCATCAATGGGCAGAACACGGCACTGACAAGCCAGAACACGGCGCTTGCGGCCCGCGTCGCCGCGCTCATCGGTGCTGCAAACGCACCGCCCGTCGCTTTCGGCCAGCCCTACGCAAGCAGCTACACCGACGACACGCACCTCGTCATCGCCCACTACCAGGTGTCCAACACCCTGCAAGGCGTCCAGGGCAATCCGGGGACGAACAACGGCGTGTCCGGCACGGTGGCCGGCTACCTCGCAGACATCCAGGAAGCGGCGGCGGTCGGCATCGACGGCTTCGCGCTGGACGCCGGCGACATCAGCAGTTATCGCTACCTGCAAAACATCGCCAATATGTTCACGGCGGCGGACCAGTACAACGCGGCCCAGAAGAACCCGGACGGCACCTACAAAAACAACGGTCATGGCGTCACGCGCTTCCGGCTGATGCTCTTGCCGGACTTCAGCGGCGTCGGGGAAGACGCTGCTTCGCTCACGGCGCTTGCCCACTTGTTTGTGCAGTGCGCCGCGCACCCGTCGTGTTTTACCTACCAGGGCCGCCCCGTGCTGGGAACCTATACCGGCGACGGCAGCGGCCCCGGACAGACCGGAGCGCAGGCCGTTGCCGCCGTCTATCCTTCGCTGCTGTCTCAAATCCGGGCGCAGGCCGTCAACGTCCTATTCTGGCCCGGATGGTTCGGCACAGGTGAATCGACGCCTGCTGAGGAATGTCTGGCGGCAGGCGCGGAAGGCAACTGGACGTTCGTGGGCGGCTCGGCCCTGGCGTCTAATGGGTTCTTGCCTTCGCAGGAGGCCCAGGCCGCATCCGTGCAATCCGCGAGGACGCCTGCCGGGAATCCGCTGCTCTGGATGCAGGCCATTGTGCCTTCGGGATACTGGGACGGCAACGGCAGGAACGGACGCTTCTACTGGGAGTTTGGCGGCGGGCGGGCGTTAGCGGCTCAGTGGCTGAGCGCTATCAACGTCCAGCATCCCGCCGTCGTGCAGCTCATCACCTGGAACGATGCCGGAGAAGGATCGTATCTTACCCGCAGCGCAGCGCTGGCGTACCTCAATAACGGCCAGCACTGGCCCTATGTGACGAACGGCTTTGTGCAAGACTGGTATCAGGACACCAGCGGCATTCAGGCCGAGCTTGCCTACTTTATCCAGTGGTACAAGACCGGGCAGCAGCCGGGCGTTGCCTCGGACACGCTGATCGCCTACAACCGGCCCCAGCTTACCGCCGCGTCGTATGCCCCGGCGAATGACCCGCTGGGCAAGCTCGGCTCCGTTTACGGCATCCTGGGCGACCCGGCAGGACTGCAAGATGCGGTCAACGTCACGGTCTTTGCCAAAGCGTCGTGCATGGTCAGCGTGTCGGGTGTCGGGCCGGTCAATCCGCAGTTTGCGCCGGCAGGGATAAGTCACCTCGTGTTTGCCGTCACGCAGGCCGGGACGCCGCAGGTCGTGCTGACCCGCGCGGCCCAAGTCGTGCGGCAGGTGACAGGCCACGCCATCGCGCAGGCGGCAACGCTGGTGGATGTCAACGTCGCCTCGGTGCCGAGCGTCCCCGGCATCAAGTTTACGCTCTCTGTGCCGCGCCCGGCGGGGCTTGCCGTTGACCGCGTGGGGCTGATGTGCCGCGCCAACGCCGCTGGGTCAAAGGCATTAGGAGTGCGAAGCCTCGCGGCGACGGACATGGCCGCGTCCCCGCCTGCCGTGTTCGCACAGGCGAGTCTGAACAATCCGGCAGCCGTCGGGAAAACGCTGGATTTGGCGACGGCGGCGGGGGATGATGCGCTGGGCCAGTATACCTACGGCTACGGGAACGGGTTGCTGGTGATGTACGCCGACCCGCTGGATGCTTCCCAGCCGCCTCTTGCCTACATCACCAGCACTGCGAACAACAACCTGGTCTATGACGTGCCTGGCAAGCCCATCCCCAGCCGTCACACGCTGCTGTCCTGCCAGATTGTCTGCACGAACATCAGTCAGGAAGGTCAGGCAGGCGTGGCAATGGTAAGCAGTGCAAACGGCTACTCTGGCAAAGGCGTCTTTGCTTATGTAGAAGAGACGGGGACAGGCGGCAACCCGGTGCTGACCATCAAATACGAAGACAACATTCTCAGCGACACCAATAGCACCGGGCCAACCGTGCTGGGGACGCTCACGATTAACCAGATGTCGCCGGGGGAAGTGGCGGATTTGACGCTAGAAGATGACGGTCAGGCGCTGACGGCGACGGTGACGCCGGGCAATCAGCAGAATTGAGGAAACCAATATGACACGAACACTGAAAACGAGCAGACTGAAAACTCTGGTGCTGGCAATTGCGCTGCTGGCAATTGCGCTGCTGGCGGGGATGGCTGGCGGGGCGGAGGCGCAGACAACCAAAACCTTCCCCATTGCAGGCAATGTCGCGC
>CAXTER010000023.1:0-58967 GCA_964243345.1 uncultured Armatimonadales bacterium | reverse complement strand
CCTCAACAGCCACATGAACGAAGGCTCCGAGACGCTTTGGGACTACGCCGAAGCGCTCATTAAAGACGCAACTGCGAAGGGCTATTTGCGGGAGGCAGATGGAAAGGGCGCTGCGGGTGGAACGAGTGGTTAAAAACTACTCGTCACTTGCTGCCAGTTATGGTTTAACAATGAATACCGACTTGACTGAAGATTTTTCAACTACAGGCTACTTGGACATGGACCTGCTGCGGTTTACGACGGCGGGGAGCGTGGACGACGGCAAAAGCACGCTAATTGGGCGTCTGCTGTACGACAGCAAGGCGATTTTTGATGACCAGTATGAGGCCATCCGTGAGTCGAGCGAACGGCGCGGGGAGGAAGGCGTCAATCTGGCACTGCTGACCGACGGGCTGCGGGCCGAGCGGGAGCAGGGCATCACGATTGATGTCGCGTATCGGTATTTTGCGACGCCGAAGCGCAAATTTATCATTGCGGACACGCCCGGCCACATTCAGTACACGCGCAACATGGTCACGGGGGCATCCACGGCCAATCTGGCAATTATTCTAGTAGACGCCCGCAAAGGGGTCATTGAGCAGACGCGCCGCCATGCAATTATCGCGTCGCTGCTGGGCATTCCGCACATTGTTGTCTGCGTGAACAAGATGGACTTGGTAGACTTTGACCAGGCGGTTTTTGAGGAAATCAAACAGGACTTTAAGACGTTTGCCGGGGGTTTGGAAATCGGCGACCTGCATTTTATTCCTATCAGCGCTCTTCTGGGAGACAATGTCGTAGACCCGTCGCAAAACATGGACTGGTACGCCGGCCCGGCGCTGCTGCCGCTTTTAGAAACCGTGCCGATTGATCGCGATGTGAATGTGACGGATGGGCGCTTTCCGGTGCAGTATGTGATTCGCCCGCAGTCCGCCGAGTTCCCGGACTACCGGGGCTACGCCGGGCGGATTGCCGGAGGCGTGTTCCGGCCCGGCGACGCCGTCGCCGTGCTGCCGTCCGGGTTTACGTCGCGCATTCAGTCGGTGGACACAATGGACGGACATTTGGCGGAAGCGTTTGCGCCGCTGTCGGTGACGCTGACGCTGGAAGATGAAATTGACATCAGCCGGGGCGACATGATTGCCGCCGCCGACGACCTGCCGACGATTTCGCAGGATTTAGAAATCATGGTCTGCTGGCTAGGCGAGAAAAGCCTCAGCTTAGGCGGCAAGTATACGCTGAGGCACACAACGCGCGAGGTGCGGGCGATTGTCAAAGACGTGCAGTACAAGCTGGACATCAGCACGCTGGACCAAAACACGCGCGACAAAAGCGTCAGCCTGAACGAAATCGCGCGTCTGACGCTCCGAACGACTCAGCCCCTGTTTTATGACTCGTACCAGCGCAACCGGGCCACCGGCAGCGTTATCTTGATTGACGAGGCGACCAATGCCACAGTCGGAGCAGGCATGATTCAATGACCTCACGCGCTTGTATTCTTGTCGCGGCATCACTGACAGCCGCGTTTCTGCTGGCCGGCTGCGGGGATGACAGGCCGGTCAGCGGCCCGCCACCGGGAAGCGACGCTCCTGCCGCCCAAGCGCCGACATCGGCTCCGCTGGCCTCCACCCCGGTGTCATCTGCGCCGGACCCGCTGCTGTCTAGGGGCGAGGGTATCCCCACAAATGATCCGCTAACGGCGCATCAGGCACCATTCGCCAAAGAAACGCCGCAGATTGACCCGATTGTTTCCGCTGATCCGCTGACCCCGCACGATCCGCTGCAAGGGCGAGCAATGCCGACCGACCATTCGCACTGGCTGCGGGGCCGGGTGCAGGGTGCGCGTCTGACCGTGCTGCTGAACGGCGTCCGCGAAGGCGTTTACACCGGGGTCGTTGACCGGGACATCACCATGACCCTGCGCCGGGGCATCAACTCGGTCTCCTTTGTGTATGCGCCGAGCCGCGCGGATGCGTCCGCCCAAATGAACCTGCTGGAAAGCGAGCATGACCCGCCGATCCCGCCGCTTGCCGCCTTCCAAAGTTTGCCTATTTCGCGGGACCCGGCAGTTTCTGAGCAGGCGACTGCTCTGAGAACAACGACGCAAAGTTTTACGTTTTACGCGAAGTAGCGCGGATGGGCGACTGAAGTCACGGCAACAAGTGCACAAAACCTGCCTTTGCAGGTTCAGAGTCTGAGTCCGCGGAGGCGGACTTTGTGCGTTTGTTGCCGTGACTTCAGTCGCCCGCCCAAGCTGCCGGCACATGGCTTAGAACCCGGTCATCTGGGTCAGGGCGTAGACTCCGTAGACTGCGCTGGAAGCCATAAGGCCGATCACGGCCAGCATGTCCCACTTGCAGGCGAGCGTGCGGGCAATCGGTTTGACGATGATTGTGTGAGTGTCGTAAGTTTTCAGTGTCAGTGTGCTGTTCATTGGGTTTCTCCTGGGAGCCTTGTCTTTGTCAGAGACTTTGTTTGATGACTGTAGTATGCCTCAGAAGAACAGGCGCAGGGCGGAAGCCGGTCACACTCTCGCTGTGAAAGATGTCACACGAAAACCATCAATCTTTCGGGTCGGGCGGCATCGGCCAGTTTTTGTCGCGGCCTTCCTGGATAATCAAAGCAAGCTGGTCGTAGGTGACATGGAACTGGTTGCAGAAGCGGGCGCGGTACTTTTCCAGCAGGTAAGCGTTAAAAAGCGCCTGCCGCTCGGCATCGGTCTGGGCCTTCTGCTTGGAGTAGCCGGGAGATGACGGTGCGGGAACGGGGTAGGCGCTTGCGGCCTGCCGGTGGGCGTGCAGGTCTATCTCGGCAAGCTCGTAAGCCAGCTTCTGGCGCTGGGCCAAGACAAACTTGCCGCTGACGGCCGCATAAGGGTCCGGCACATTGGCGGGAAGCTGGCTGGGCCGGTACAAGATTGTTCCCCGCGTGTCACCGCCGGAGTTTGCCGTGACGCCAGGCGTTTTCGCGTCTGCCGCCTCGGCAGGCGTCTTAATCGGAGCAGTCTGGGTACAGCCGGCTAAGAGCAGCAGGGCCGGCACAAGCGGCAAAAATCGGTTTGCAGAAGCACGCATACTCTTTCTTATACCCGACCCGAAAAGAACTTATGAAAAAAGCGCTGATTTTGACACTGGACATGGGGACTTCGTCGGTTCGGGCCATGCTCTTTGACACGCGCGGACGCGCCCTGCCCGGCGCGGAAGTACAGAACGCTTACGCCCAGACAACGACGGCGGACGGCGGGGTGCAGACCGACGCGGAAAAACTGCTGGATTTGACCGTGGACTGCTTGAAGCAGCTCATTCGCAAAACCAATGCCGAAACACTGGGGCGGGTGGCGGGCGTCGGCATTTCCTGTTTTTGGCACAGCCTAGTAGGGGTCGGCGAAGATGACCGCGCCGTTACCCCGCTGTTTTCCTGGGCGGACACGCGGGCATTAGGCCAGGCTGAAAAGCTGAAATCGGAGATGGATGCCGCCGCTTACCACAAGCGCACCGGCTGCGTTTTGCATCCCTGCTACTGGCCCGCCAAGCTGCGCTGGCTTCAGGAAACCGAGCCGGAAGAGTTTGGCAAAGCACGGCTCTGGATGTCGTTCGGCGAATATCTTCAGATGCGCCTGTTTGGGTCGGCCTCGTGCGGCCTGTCCATGGCTTCCGGTACGGGCCTGTTAAACCAAAACACCAAAGAATGGGATCCGCAGACCCTGACCGAGCTGCCGATTGCCCTGCGTCAATTGAACTCATTGGCGGACAAAGCCGCGCCGGTTTCCGGTTTAACGCACGAATGGGCAAAAGCGCTTGCGCCGCTGAAGGACCTGCCCTGGTTCCCGGCGGCAGGCGACGGCGCGTGTTCCAACGCGGGCAGCGGGGCGGTAGATGCTTCGCGCATTGCCATCAATGTCGGCACATCGGGGGCCATGCGGGTCGCCGTCAAGGCCGACAGTTTAGACATTCCCGACGAATTGTTTTGTTACCGCGTAGATGACCAGCGGTTTCTCGTCGGCGGCGCATTCGCTAATGGCGGCAATGTCTACGCCTGGGCGCAGCGCACCCTGCAAATTGGGGATCGTAAGGCCGCCGGCAAAGCGGCTGCCGGACTGCCGCCCGACGGCCATGGGCTGACAGTGCTGCCGTTCTGGGCTGGAGAGCGCTCGCCGGGCTGGCACGCCGGGGCTAGGGCCACAATTTTGGGAATGAACCTGCACACGACTCCTGCCGAGATGCTGCAAGCGTCGCTGGAGGCCGTTGCCTACCAGTTCGCCAATGTTTATGACATTCTTATCAAGCAGTACCCATCGGCGACCCAGATTATTGCTTCCGGCGGCGCTTTAGTCGGCGACCCGGACTGGGCGCAGATGATGGCGGATGCGATGGGCGTTCCGGTCATCGCTAGCCGCGTCGGTGAAGCCACCAGCCGGGGTGCAGGGCTGCTCGCGCTCGCCGACCTCGGCCACATCAAAGACCTCGCCGAGGTCCCTGCGTTCCTGTCCAAAACCTACGCCCCCGACCCCACCCGCCACGACATCTACACCAAAGCCCGCGCCCGCCAAGCCGCGCTCTACGCCGATGTGCTGGACAAAACGCTTTCCCAGCCGTAGTCAAAGAGCATGCCGGTTCAGCACTGCATAAGCGAGGGTGACAAGGTTAGTTTCACCGGCGTCATGGCGGCTTTATTCGGCACCGCTGCTCTTGTTCAGTCGGGGTGCGAGCGCTTCCAGCCCAGCCTCTAGGCTTGGGTGGATGTGCCAGGCATCGCGGAAGGCTTGGTACTCGGCGGATGGGGGGTTGATGCGGCTTTGGCCGGGGCGCTTGACGGCGCGGATGAGCAGGTTCTTGGCCGTATGTTCCAGAGCGATGAACTCTAGGATTTGGACGGAGTAGCCGGCGCTTTCCAGCAGGCTGGACCGGGCGGCATCGGTGACAAGCGCAGTCAAGCGCTCTTTTAAGATGCCGTGCCGAAGCAGCGGGTGCATGACATCAGAGGCAAGCTGCTTGAACAGCTCATGCTGGCAGCAAGGCACGGAAAGAATAACTTTCGCGCCCCACTCTACCGCTTTAACGAGCGCGTCATCGGTAGCAGTGTCGCAGGCATGAAGGGTTACCACCATGTCTACCGGCCTCGTTTCGGCGTAGCCTGCAATGTCGCCAACGGCGAAGCTCAGGCCCGTGTACCCTAAGTCTTGTGCGACCCGGCTGCAAAACTCGACCACATCTTGTTTGAGATCCAGCCCAATCAGCTCGACTTCTTTCTGCTTGACAACACTCAAATAGTAATATAGGGCGAAGGTCAGATACGCTTTTCCGCAGCCGAAGTCTATCACCCGCACTAAACCGGTGGTGGGCAGGCTGCCGGCAGCATCGTCTACCATCTCTAAAAAGCGGTTGATCTGCTTGAACTTGTCCCGCTTCGCCGCCACAACGCTGCCATTCTGGGACATGACCCCCAGCCGCACCAGGAAATCAATCGGCGCATCTTCCGGCAGCAGGTAATTTTTAGGACGATTATGTGTCAGCGGCAGGGCCGCCGCTGGCGTCTTCTGCGCCGCGTCTTTTGCCCGAACCGTGATCTTGCCGGAAGCGCTGGCGACCGCCTGAAACTCGCCGAATTGGGTAGAAAAGCGGCCTTGCCGGAACGAGGATCCAAGCAGCTTCAGGATGCGGCCTTTTGTTTCGCCTTCTGTCAGGTTCTCGTGCTTTACCTTTTGCGCGTACCGGAACTCGAATTGATATAAATGCTGCCCGCGCAGCAGAAGAGGCCGAACGGTTACCTTGCGAGCGTCGGCATTGCCGATAGCATCGCTGAGTGTCAGCGAAATCAAAGATTTGTCTTCAAGGACATTGTTGACCAAAGTTTCAATGGTTTGCATAAGCCTTTATGGTACCCGACGCCTGCCGCGTATCGGGTACAATCTTCGGTATGACAGTTGGCACAGTATATTTGATTGGGGCGGGGCCAGGCGACCCGAAGCTGATTACAGTCGGCGGGGCGGACGCGCTGAAGTCTGCCGAGGTTGTCGTGTATGATCGGCTCGCCCATCCGAAGCTGCTGGACTATGCGCCGCCGAGCGCAGAGCGGGTCTATGTCGGCAAGCAGGCCGATAAACACGCTATGCGTCAGGGCGACATCAATGCCTTGCTGGCTGACCGGGCATTGGCAGGCAAGACTGTGGCTCGGCTCAAAGGCGGCGACCCGTTTGTGTTCGGGCGCGGCGGTGAGGAAGCTGAGTACCTGCGCGAGCGAAATGTTCCATTTATTGTGGTGCCGGGCGTGACTTCGGCGATTGCCGCGCCGGCCTATGCCGGCATTCCGGTGACCCATCGAGACGCGGCTTCATCGTTTGCCGTGATTACCGGCCATGAGCGCGACGACAGCCGGGAGTCGGGAACCCGGACGGCAGGCGAAGCGGAAGGGCGGCGGCGCTGGGACAAGATCGCCGGCGCAGGCGACACGCTGCTGTTTTTGATGGGCGTCGAGAACTTGAACGAGATTGCGTCTCAGCTTCAGGCCAATGGACGCGGGCCGGACACGCCGGTCGCCCTGGTGCGCTGGGGAACCTGGGCGGGCAGCCAGGAAACGCTGGTCGGAACACTGGGCGACATTGTCGGCAAAGTCCGCGCCGCAGGCTTTAAAGCGCCTGCTGTCACGATTGTCGGGGAAGTCGTGCGCCTGCGCGAAAAGCTGCGCTGGTTTGATTTGGGGCCGCTGTCCGGCAAGCGCATTGTTGTGACGCGGGCCAGAGAACAAGCGTCGGAGCTTGCCGAGAAGCTGGAAGCTAAAGGCGCGGAAGCGATTGTCTTCCCGGTAATCAAGCTTGTCCCGCCGTCCGACAGTTACGCCGCGCTCGACGATGCGGTTATCAAAGTCGGCACTTACGACTGGCTGTGTTTTGCCAGCGCCCCCGCCGTCCATGCCTTCTGCGCCCGCTTGTCCTCCGCCGGTAAAGACGCCCGGTGGTTTGCCGCAGCAAAAATCGCCGCCGTCGGTCCGGCCACCGCCGAGGCGCTCAAATCGCACGGCCTGTGCGTTGATTTTCAGCCTTTGGTGATGACCGGCGCGGGCCTCGGAGCCGAGCTGCCGGAAGAGCCGTTCGGCAAGAACTTTCTCGTTCCCCGCGCCAAAGACGGCGATGATAGTTTAATAAACGCCCTCATCGCCCGCGAGGGTACGGTGGACGCCGTTGTGGCTTATGAGAACGTCATTGACGCCGCCGATGCCGACGCCGTGCGCCGGCGGCTTTTGGACGGCACGATAGACGCCGTGACGTTCACCAGCTCGTCCACGGTCAAAAACTTCGCGTCTGCGCTGAACGGCCTGGCGCTTCCGGCATCTGTTTTGGTAGCCTGCATCGGTCCCAGCACCGCCAAAACCGCCGAAGAAGTGCTGGGCCGCGCCCCAGACATTCTCGCCAAAGAGCCGACAATGGACAGCTTCGTTGCCGCGCTGGAACAGCATTACATCTCAGCGACGGAGAAAACTTTCGTATGACTTCTGCGCCCCTCTTCTTGGAAGCAAATGACCCGGAAATCAATTATCTGAAGCAGGAAGCTTTAGGCGGTAATCTTCAAGGGATTCGCCAGTACCTTTTGCGCTCGCAGCAGGCGCAGGACTGGCAGGATCGCTGCTACCTGCTGAGTGCGGTCTCTTCATTCCTGCGGCACGACGCGCTTGCGGCGGCGTCTGCCGCTGAACCGGAAGCCGCAGACTTGTTTCTGCTGCTGGGTGCTCATTTCCTTGACAATGCCGGCCGAAGCCGGGGAACGCGGACCGCAGACCAGACCAGCGCGGAGCAGTTCGGGACGGCAGAGATGCACATCACAAGCATGATGAACGCGCTGGTCAAGGCCTGCGCGTTGCAGCCGGACGATCCGACGCCCCACGTTTTTGCGATTCGCGGGCTGATTGTGTCCAGCGGCTCCGCCGACTACGTCAAGCAGGAATACAGAGAGGCAATTCGTGCCGCGCCGGACTGCGTTCCCGCCCATTATGCGATGATCAATGCCCGCTCCAAGAAGTGGGGCGGGTCTCACGAGGAATCGCTCAGTCTCGCAAGAGCGGCGGCGGCGTCTGGAAGACCCGGCAGCGACCTCCCTGGCTGCCTCTTTTACGCGCACTTTTTCGTGTGGCAGTACGCCCGCATCTTCGACAAGAACAAGCCTGAAGCGGACAGTTACCTGAAAAACCCCGGCGTAAACCAGGAACTCAATGCTGCATTGAGCCGCTGGATTGACGACGGCTACAAAACGCGCCGTTCCAGTTTGTCTTACCTGCACCATGCGGCAGTGTGGTATTATTTGTCCGGGGATTACAGCCGCCTGCGGCAAGTCTTCGCCCTGACCGGCTCGACTCCTGCGCCCCTGGTTTGGGGGCAAATCGGCAACGCCGCCAAAGTTTATGACGACGCCCTGCAAAAAGTGGTGCCGGCCCCACCCAAGAAAACCGGACTTCTAGGCTGGTTCAGATAACCGAGAGTTTTGGATAATAATGGGGCAGCGCACTTACTCCGATGTGCAAGAGGACGGCACAGTCTTAGCCTGGGAAGTCGAACGGCTTTGGAAGATCACAGCGGACTACCCGATCAAGCGGGTTCTACTGAGCGCAATCAGCGACTTTGACCTTGTCTGCTGGTTTGACGGCGAACAATATACGCCGACATGCCGCGCTGTTGCGGAACATGCCCGGAAGATAATGGAAGCGAATTTCGCATACCCCGTCATTCTTTCCGCCAAAGGCCATGTCATGGATGGAATGCACCGCGTCGCCAAAGCCTATCTGCTGGAACAAGAGCATATAGACGCTGTGCAGTTTGACCGAGACCCCGAACCGGACGCACGGATACTTTTAAGTGCGACTCATGGAAAGACTGCCCAATGATTTTAGTGATTGACAACTACGACTCGTTTACTTACAATTTAGTTCAATACTTAGGCGAGATGGGCGCGGAGCTGGAAGTCCGGCGTAATGACGCCGTCTCGCTTGCGGACGTCGCGGACATGAAGCCGGAGAAGATCGTGATTTCGCCGGGGCCGGGAACGCCGGACGACGCCGGCGTGACGCTGGATTTAATCAAAGAATACGGGCGCACGATCCCCATTTTCGGGGTTTGTTTAGGCTTGCAGGCGACGGGGCAGGCGCTCGGCGGGCGGGTCGTTCGCGCCGACAAGCTGATGCACGGGAAAACTTCCCTGGTGACGCACCGACAGCAAGGCGTGTTTGCCGGCCTGCCGTCCCCGTTTGAAGCGACCCGCTACCATTCACTGATTGTCGAGCGGGCATCGCTGCCGGAAGCTTTAGAGATCACCGCCGAGTCGGAAGATGGCGAGATTATGGGACTGCGCCATAGAGAGTGGCCGCTGGAAGCCGTGCAGTTTCACCCGGAAGCCGTACTGACCGCGCATGGCAAGCAGATGTTACAGACGTTTTTGGATCGATAACTTTGACAAACCTCTACGAAAAGCGTTTAAGCTTGGTCCGAACCGCCATGCACGAGAACGGGTTGGACACGCTCATTATCACGCCCGGCGCGGCGATGCGCTATTTGACGGGCTTTTCAGAGCCGGGATCACGTTTTTTAGCCCTCATTGTTCCAGACGACCAGCCCTGGCTATTTGTGGTTCCGGCGCTCAATGCCGAACAAGCGCGGCAAAACCCGGCGGGCGTCACGGACATCCGGGTTTGGGACGACGCCGAAGGCTGGGAAACGGTTTTAGGACCGCTCGCCAAAGACTTGATGCTTGACATCGGCATTGCCGGTTTGGACGACGACATGCCGGCGCGGTTTGTCCTGAAGCTGCAAGAGCTGATGCCGACTGCTTTGCTGAAGCTTGCCGGTTCCGCGCTCGCTCCCCTGCGCTCCCGCAAAGACGCGCTGGAACTTGCCTCCCTTCAGAGGGCTGCCGAGGCAACCGACACGCTCATCCCTGCTGCTTACGCGGCCTGCCAGCCTGGCGTCAGCGAAATTGAGATCGCTTCGGCAATTGGGCAGGCCATCGCGCGGGGCGGATGGGCCGACTCCTTTGCACCGATTGTCGGTGCGGGCGTCAACGGCGCATCGCCGCATCATAACACGGGCATGACGCAAATTAGAACCGGCGATGTCGTCATTTTAGACTTCGGCGCGATGACTGACGGCTACCACGGCGACATCACGCGCACGGTCGCAGCCGGCACGGCGTCGGACGAAGTCCGCCGCGTGTATAAAATTGTTTACCAAGCTTATTCGGCAGGGGTCGCCGCCGTGCAGCCCGGCGCGACGGCGCATGATGTTGACACAGCCACGCGCAAAGTCATTGCCGACGCCGGCTACGGCGACTTCTTCATTCATCGCACCGGCCACGGCATTGGTTTAGATGACCACGAAACGCCGTATATCCTGACTGGGAACTACACGCCGCTTTTGCCCGGCCACTGCTTCTCCATCGAGCCGGGGATTTACCTGCCCGGCAAGTTTGGCGTGCGTTTAGAGAATATCGTCACCGTGCAGGAAGACGGCACGGCGCGTGTCCTGAATGAACCTATCTCGCCGGAAATTGTGGTGCTGTGAGAACCCAACCGGCACTAGAAGTGCCGGGCTATTCAAGGATTGGAAGTCGCTCCGCGACTGAAGACTCCGCAGTGCCGGAGGCACTTTCTTTGATGCATCAGCCCGGCACTTCCAGTGCCGGGTGCTTGCTAGAAACCAACTCTATGAAACTCATCGCCGATGCGCTCATCATTCTGCCTTTTACCCTCGACTTCTGCGCCAAAGGCCCCGATGTCGAGCCTTTGACCTGTGCGCTCAACGGCATGGACGCCACGCTCTTTTTCCCGCCGTCCCTCAGCGAAGGCACAGACGGCCAGGGCATCTTTGGCGAATGGGCCTGGTGGACTGGAAAAACCCTGCGCCTTGTCTTAGAGCTGCCGCTGACCGACGACTACGACACCGAGAGCCTGCGGGAAGCTGCGCTTGTCACCGGGCAGGAGATACTGCGCCGCTTCCTGAACGCCTACCGCTGGCGCTTTTCCCAGCCGGAAGTCCATCCGATTGTGCTGGACCCGCGCGTCGTTTCGCTCTCGCTTCAGCATGACGACGGCCATTTAGAGAGCCTGCCGGAGCCGCTCGCGTCGTTCTTCTACCAGGGGATGCCGGCCCAGCCGCCTTTAGAAACCTCCGTGAACACAACGACTTTGGAAATGCTCTACGCCGACATCCAAAACGGCGTCGACCCACCGCTGGCCGGTCAGCTTCGGTTAGACGCCGAGGCGCTGGACGCGCAGGGCGAAGCCGAACGCGCTGAAATGGTGCGAGGCTTGATCAGCGCTTAAGATTTGATAACTTCTTGTTGACAAGAGAAATGTACACAAAGGGGACTTATTGTGACTACTTTTTCGCCTGACCGCTACGGAGCCATGACCTATCGCCGCTGCGGCAGCAGTGGCTTGAAACTGCCGCTGATCTCGCTCGGATTATGGCAGGCGCTCGGCGTACCGGGCCAGGAAGACGAATGCCGCCGCAGCGTGTTCACCGCGTTCGACCACGGGATTACGCATTTCGACCTCGCCAACAACTACGGCCCGCCGCCCGGCAACAGCGAGCTGGTTGTCGGGCCGATCTTCAAGGAAATGCCCCGCGATGAAATGATTATCTCGACCAAAGCCGGGTTCGAGATGTGGGACGGCCCTTACGGCGATGGCGGCAGCAAAAAGTATCTGGTCGCAAGCCTCGATCAATCGCTAAAGCGCATGGGTCTGGATTATGTAGACATTTACTACCATCACCGCCCCGACTCAGAAACTCCGCTGGAAGAAACAATGGCGGCGCTCGACTTGATTGTTCGGCAGGGTAAGGCGCTGTATGTCGGTGTCAGCAACTATTCAGGCGAGCAGTTCTCGAAAGCCGTGGAAATTACCCAGAAACACGACTGGGCACCCCTCACGATCCACCAGCCTTATTACAATATGCTCAGTCCTGTGATCGAGACGAGCCTGCTGCCCTACACCAAGCTTTACGGCGCAGGCATCATGGCGTTCTGCCCGCTGGCCGGCGGCACGCTTTCTGACCGCTATTTGCAGGGAGTCCCGCCTGACTCGCGTCAGGGCAAGCGCGGTGCGGAAGGGCAGAAGTGGTGGGATTCACAGAAGACAAAGGGAGTGTGGGAGCGCCTCGGCAAGCTCAACGGCATTGCTCAGGAGCGCGGCCAGACGCTTGCCCAAATGGCCCTCGCCTGGACTGTCCGCCTCCCAACCGTGACCAGCGCACTGATTGGTGCCTCAAACGCCGAGCAAATCTTGGAAAATGTCGGGGCGCTTAAAAACCTAGAGTTCTCAGAAGATGAGCTAGCCCAAATCCGCACGCTGACCCAAAACTGGCCGTAGTCTATGAAAAGCGATAACTCAGTAGAGTTTATCAAGGACGCAGCGCAAATTGTGGAGTATTACGGCGGTTGGCCGACGTTCCATGACGCGGATTATGTAGCCATTCACATAGACATGGATGGTCCAACCATCAGCATCAGTCTTCGGCTTTATGATTGGGATGAGGCCGCACAGAAGGCGAATCGCCCCAGCATCACGCTCAAATGGAGCGGCGTACAAGGCTTAGATCTGGTGGGCATTGAAGAACTAGGGCAGAACGCGGTTGGGCGGATGAAGATTATTGAAGACCGAGGCGGCATCTTAACCATAATCAAATCTACCGACAATGGGACAAGCGCCAGGTTTCGCGCCCACTCCGTGAAAGTGACGCATTTTGATCCACATGAAGAATGGGATTATGAAACACGCAATACAGCAGTTGATTGAAGGCAGGCATTTGGCTGAGGACGAGGCGGCGGACGTGATGCGGCTGATCATGGAAGGATTGGCGACGGACGCGCAGATTGCCGCGCTCGCGGTCGCGCTCCGCATGAAGGGCGAGACGGTAGAGGAAATTACCGGATTCGCCAAAGTCATGCGTCAATATGCCGTGAAAGTGCCGGTGCAGACGGACAAAATTGTGGTGGATACCTGCGGCACGGGCGGGGACGCGCTGAAGACGTTCAATATCTCCACGGCCGCGGCATTAGTCGTGGCGGCGGATGGGCGGCTGGCAGTTGCCAAGCACGGCAACCGGGCAGCGACCAGCAAGTGCGGCAGCGCCGATGTTCTGGAAGAGTTAGGCGTGAAGCTTGACCTGCCACCGGAGCGTCTGGGGTTGTGCATTGACGAAATAGGCATCGGATTTTTGTTTGCGCCGTCCATGCACCCGTCGTTTAAGTATGCCGCTGGACCGCGCCGGGAAATCGGCATTCGCACCATCTTTAACATGCTGGGACCATTAACCAATCCTGCCGGAGCAAAAGTGCAGCTCATCGGCGTCTACGATGGGGCGCTGTGCGAGACGCTGGCGCATGTCTTGAAGAACTTAGGCAGCAGCCGGGCATTGCTCGTGCATGGCGTGGACGGCTTAGATGAGCTGTCTACGCTCGGCGAAACTGCCGTCAGCGAGCTGAAAGACGGCGAGGTGTCGTCCTATACGCTGGACCCGGAGTGGGATTTAGGGCTGGCCCGCGCCACGTTTGAGCATCTGGCAGGCGGCGAGAGTGTTGCGGAGAACGCCGAGATTTTGCTCCACATTCTGCGCGGCAAGGACCGGGGGCCGCATCGGGACATTGTCTGCCTGAATGCGGCGGGCGTGCTGCGGGTCGCGGGTGTCGAAGAAAGCCTAGACGACGGAATGGAACGTGCGGCGGCGTTAATAGACAGCGGCGCGGCGCTGTCGGCGCTGGAAAGCTTGAAAGAGTTCACAAATGTCTAATGACCCCCTAGCCCCCAATATTGGGGGAACTGGATTTTTGCATGAAGCATCTTCTCTGACTCCCCCATTATTGGGGGCGGGGGGGGGCATCTTAAGCACGATTATCGCTTACAAGCAAGGAGAACTGCAGGAGAAGCAGTCTCGCCTGCCGCTTGCAGAGTTGACCGCTCGTTCTAAAGATGCTCCCCCACCCCGCGACTTCATGGCAGCATTGCAGACGCCGAAACTTCGCCTGGCAACGCTCATTGCCGAAGTCAAAAAAGCATCGCCGTCGGCAGGCGTCATTCGGGCCGATTTTGACCCTGTGGCGATTGCCAAAACCTACGAAGCCGCCGGTGCATCGTGCCTGTCGGTGCTGACCGACGAGAAGTTCTTTCAGGGGCATGACGATTATCTTGTAGCCGTGCGTCAGGCTGTCAGCCTGCCGGTGATCCGCAAAGATTTTGTTGTCAGTAACTGGCAGATTTACGAGTCAAGGTGGCTGGGTGCGGACGCTGTGCTGCTGATTGCCGCCATACTGACGCCCGAAAGAATTGCAAGCTTTCAGGCCATCGCGCACGAACTAGGCATGGCAGCGCTGGTGGAAGTGCATACGGAAGCGGAGATGAAAGTCGCCTTAGAAGCCAATGCCAAGCTCATCGGTATCAACAGCCGAAACTTGAACACGTTTGTGACCGATTTGGGAACTGTGGAACGGCTGGCGGCGATGGTTCCAAGCGATGTCACACTGGTCGCCGAAAGCGGCCTTAAAACGCCTGCCGATGTGAAGCGCGTGGCAGATGCCGGGGCAAAAGCGATATTAGTCGGCGAAAGGCTGATGCGCTCTTCGGACATCGGCGCGGCGACCCGAATGTTGCTGGGGTCGATGTCAGAGCCGAGCCGCTAACAGAGCGTCAATAACAGCGTGTTCGGCGGCAGGGAGCGGCAATTCTACCGTGCATCCGGAGGCCATGCGATGCCCGCCGCCGCCGAACTTTTCGGCAACCGCGGCGACGTTGACACTCTCGCGGGAGCGCAGGGACACGCGGATGCCGCCGCCCGCCATTTCCCGGAACAAAATGCCGACTTCGGCCCCGCGCACGCCGCGCACATAGCTGACAATGCCTTCGGTGTCTTGGTCGGTCGCACCAAGCGCGGCAAAATCCGCTGCCGTGATGGAGGCCCAGACAATGCGCCCGTCAGGCGTCTGCTTCAGCGACGACAGCGCATGACCTAAAAGGCGTGTCGCGGCAAAGGTGCGATTCTCAAAGACATGCTCAGAGATAAATGCTGGCGGCGCACCGGCCTCCAAAAGCGCGGCGGCAACATGGAGCGTGTTCGGCGTGACGTTCTGGAAGCGGAACGAGCCGGTGTCGGTGATGATGCCCGTAAACAGACACGTCGCGATTTCCGGCGTGATTGGAGCCTGAAGCGTTTGCAGCAAAGCGTACACGATTTCTGCCGTAGACGCCGCATGGGCATCTAAAACGCGGATGTCGCCGAACGCGCCGGTGGAAACATGGTGGTCAATATCTACCACTTGACTCGCCCGACCGATAACCGGCTGGATGCTCGCGCCGACGCGGGGCAGATCGCCGCTGTCTACGACCAGCGCCAAATCAAACTCAGGTTGGTCCGTCGCCTTCTGAATAAGATCGGCACGGGGCAGGAACCTAAGAATATCCGGTACGCCGTCTTCTGAAAGGCAAGTGACGCTTTTGCCGAGCGGCAGCAGCGCCAGTGCAAGGCCGAGCAAAGAGCCAAGCGCGTCGCCGTCCGGGTTGACGTGGCAGGCCAGCACAATCGTCTGGCTTTGGTGAATAGCCGCCGCCG
The DNA here is from genome assembly GCA_964243345.1 of uncultured Armatimonadales bacterium. Classification (GTDB taxonomy): domain Bacteria; phylum Armatimonadota; class Armatimonadia; order Armatimonadales; family Capsulimonadaceae; genus JANXMY01. Next base: position 43,405 of record CAXTER010000023.1, on the reverse strand, counting down.
CCGCTGCAAGCGGTCCGGCGAGGCCATCGGGTGCAGAAACGCTCATTGAGATTGTTCCTGCGCGTCCGTTTCCTGCTCAATGCCGAGTTCGGCAGTGTCCATCGGCGGCTTGGGACGAGCGGCGTCTTCGCGCTTGACTTGTTCCAGCACCTCAAACATATGGCTGCCGCGGTCTATTGTATCGTCGTATTTGAATGTCAGCGCCGGGACATTAATAAACGCTTTGGAGCGCTTTAGCTCCTCGCGCAAAACGCCGTTTGCGCCGCGCAGCAGGTTAAGCTTGTCGCGCTTGGCATCTTCGCTTCCCAGAACGCTGATATAGACCGTCGCGTTTTTGTAGTCAGTGGTCACTTCCACGTCGGTAATGGTCAGCAGGCCGTCGGTGAAGCGTGGGTCACGCATTTCGCGCCGGATGACTTCGGAAAGCACTTCGCGCAATTGATCCTGCAAGCGCTGTTTTCGTGTGGCGGGCATAATTTGTTTCTGTTAAAGCATCTCAATCTCCGAGTGCGTCACGTCCGCACGCGGATTGCTTTCGATGTGGTCTAGAACTTTGTCTAAGACTTGGTTTGCGTAAGTCCCATCGGTGGCGACAACAGCAATGCCGACAACAGCCGTGCGCCAGATGTCATGGTCGCCGACTTCCGTGGCGGAGATGTTGAACTCGCTGCGAAGATGCGCCAGCAGGCTTTTTAGGACCTGCCGCTTGTCTTTCAGTGAGTTCGCTTCTTCAATGTGCAGCTCAACTGTCAAAAGGCCGATTGTCATAAGAACCTACCCCGACACAAGTGCCTTCCCCTCCCGAAGCGGGAAGGGTAGAAGATGAGAATGAAGGCTGGTATGGCCCTCTTCGGTCTGAACTCTGGCCCTTCCCGCTTCGGGAGGGGAAGGCACTTGTGCCGGGGTAGGTTCCTAAAGCGTCCGCTCGGTGCGCTTCATCTCGTAGCACTCAATTGTATCCTGCGGGCGGTCGTTGACCGGCTCCATCGGATCGTAGCCGGGAACCAGAATGCCGCATTCAAAGCCCTGCGCGACTTCGCGGACATCGTCTTTCTCGCGCTTCAGGGTGTCAATTTTCCCTTCCGCCACCAGTTTGCCGCCACGCTTGACCCGGACTAGGCCGCCGCGCACCACTTTTCCCGACAGAATGTACGAGCCGGCAATGGAGCCGCCCGACCGGGGCAGCTTGAAGACGGCACGGACTTCGGCGACGCCAAGCGGGATTTCTTCGTAGATAGGGTCGAGTAAACCTGCCATCGCCCGCTTGACATCGTCAATTAGGTCATAAATGACCCGGTACTCACGGATTTCCACATGCTCGGCTTCGGCCAGCCGCTGCGCGGCGGGTTCCGCTCTGGTGTTGAACCCAACAATCAGCGCGGACGAGGCAGATGCCAGCAGCACATCCGAGTCGGACACCGCGCCGACGCCCGATGAGATAAACTTGACTTTGACTTCCGGGTGCTGGATTTTTTCAAGTGACTGCCGGATCGCTTCCACTGACCCCTGCACGTCGCCCTTGATAATCAGGTTTAGCTCTTTGTTCGCACCGGACTTGAACTGCTGCTGCAAGTCTTCCAAAGTCACCGGGCGGCGCGTGTTCAGCTTCTCGTCGCGGGTCACGGAAGCTCGCCCTTCGGCAAGCTGACGAGCGGCTTTTTCATCTTTCACGACTTCCATGCGGTCACCGGCTGCCGGGACATTGCCCAATCCAAGTACAACCACAGGAGTCGCCGGACCTGCAGTTGTGACACGCTTGCCTAAATCGTTCAGCATAGCTTTGATGCGCCCGAACGTCCCGCCGGCGACGATGGAATCGCCCATCTTGAGCGTTCCCTGGTCCACTAAAATCGTGGCGACTGCGCCTCGGCCTTTGTCCAGCTCGGCTTCAATGACGGTTCCCGTTGCCGGTGCGCTGGGATCGGCTTTCGGCTCGATTTCGGCGTCGGTCACAAGCAAAATCTGTTCCAGCAGGTCATCGAGGCCAAGCTGCTCTTTAGCGGAGACTTCAACGGTCTGCACATTGCCGCCGTAAGCTTCGGGCATGACGTCGTACTGCGTGAGCTGCGTCAGAACATTGGTCGGGTTTGCGCCTTCTTTGTCGATTTTGTTGACGGCAACGATAATTGGGACATTGGCGGCTTTGGCATGGTTGATCGCTTCAATGGTTTGGGGCATGACGCCGTCGTCTGCCGCAACCACCAGAACGGCAATGTCCGTGACCTGTGCGCCTCTCGCCCGCATCGCCGTGAACGCTTCGTGGCCGGGAGTGTCCAGGAACGTGATTTTGCGCTTCTGGCCTTTATTCTCCGGGTCGTCCACTTCCACTTGGTACGCGCCGATGTGCTGGGTAATGCCGCCAAACTCGCCCGACGCGACTTTGGCCGAGCGAATAGCATCCAAAAGCGATGTTTTGCCGTGGTCAACATGGCCCATGATGGTGACAACCGGCGGGCGCGTCACCGGCCCCGCCGGCTTCTGACGCGGCTTCGGCGCGACAACAGCCACTTTGGGCGCTTCCGGCACGGCAGCTGGCGCAGCGCCGTTTGCGGCAGGAGGCGCGGCAGCGGTCTTGATCGTAATGGGGACTTTATAGCTCTTCGCCAGCCGGGTCGTGACATTGGAGTCAAGCCGTTGATTGAGCGATGCTAAGACGCCGAGTCCCATCAGTTTTTTCTGAATGTCTGGGGCTGGAACGCCAATCAGCTGAGCGAAGTCCTTGAGCGTGATAACTTCAGGGACATCCACGGGGTCTGTGGGAATGACCGGCGTGGCGGCGGAAGCGCCATTGGATGCGGGCGCTCCGTTCGATCCGGCGCTGGTTGTACCGTTGCCAGCGGAAATGGGCTTCGCTGCTCCATTGCCGGGGGCCGGACTACTAGATGCGGCAGGGGTGGGCGCAGCGGCAACGGCTGCCCCTCCCCCTGCAATGCGCTGCCGAACCGTGGCAACTAAAGCATCGGGCAGTGTGCTGGACGCGGTCCGGGCCGGCTCATTCATCTGCTTCAGCAGGTCCAGTATCTCGTTATTGGGGACGTTTAATTCTTTTGCTAAGTCGTAAATACGCACACCTGACATAAACTCGGTTCACCTCTTGCTTCTTATTATTTCTTAAATCATAGCGCGGTCGCTCCTATGTTTTGGCCTGCCTCTTGGCTTATGCTCTTGCCTATCTCCTGCCGCGCCAGCGCCTTCAAGTCTTCAGTCACCGCCGCCGGAACCGGAGCCGACAGGGACCGCTCAAACCGCTTCTGCTTGGCGGCTTTTTCAATGCACTCTAAGGCGGCGCAAATATACGCGCCCCGCCCATTTGCCCGTCCGGTCGGGTCCACTGCCACACCGCCGCCATCTTTTTCCGGCGCACGCACAACGCGCAGCAGGCTTTTCTTGTCGGAAGTCTGCCGACAGACCACACAGCTCCGAATGGGGACGCGCCGCACTTTCATTAATTTCTCACTGTTTGCTACGTTTCGCTAGGGCTGAACACAGGATTTTAGTTCTACGCACTTTCCCTACTCTTCGTCCTCATCATCCAGCATCTTCAGCATGTCGGCGGTGATTGTGACTTCATCGCCGTAAGAGACAGCCTCATCGCTGTCTGCCGTCGGCAGCACAAACGCATCGTCTTCCGTGAAGGCGGCGCGGGCTGTCTGCCCCGTGCCGCGCTCCTCGGCTTCCACTTCCTCGGCGGCGCGGGTGAACGCGGCTTTAGCTTCCTGCGACTCGGAGCGAATATCGATGCGCCAGCCGGTTAAGCGTGCAGCCAGGCGGACATTCTGGCCGGATTTGCCGATGGCGAGCGAGAGCATGTTGTCCGGGACAAGGACAAAGCACGACTTTTTGTCTTCGTTGACCTTGACCTGCACACTCTTAGCGGGCGATAAACTCTCGGCGACAAACTGCTTGACATCGGCGCTCCAGCGGACAATGTCGATTTTCTCGTCATACAGCTCCGACACGACCGCCTGCACCCGTGCGCCCCGGTGGCCGACACACGCGCCGACCGGGTCAATCTTGTCTTCTTCCGACGCGACTGCAATTTTAGACCGCGCTCCCGCTTCACGGGCCACACTTTTGATTTGCACCGAGCCATCGGCAATTTCCGGCACTTCCAGCTCAAACAGCCGCCGAATGAGGCTGGGATGCGAGCGCGAAACAATCACCTGCGGGCCGCGGGTGGAGCGCTTTACTTCCAGCAAGTATACCTTAATCCGGTCGTTAAAGCGGTACGGCTCGGTCGGGACCTGCTCCTGCTTCGGCAGCAGCGCTTCAAGCTTGCCGATATTGATGTAGACATTGCCCATCTCGGTGCGCTGAACGATCCCTGTTGCCACTTCGCCGATCTTGGCGTTGTACTCGTCAAAGACCTTTTCGCGCTCCGTTTCCCGGAACTCCTGCATCATGACCTGCCGCGCGGTCTGCGCGGCAATGCGCCCAAAGTTTTCCGGCGTGACAAGGACTGAGACAAGGCTGCCGAGCGCGGCGTTCGGGTCAATCTTGCGGGCCGTCTCAAGCGTCATTTCCGCATGTTCGTTTTCCACAGCCGCAACGACGGTCTTTTCGGCGGAGAACTTAAACGCATTCTTGGTGGTGTCAATGTGAACCGCGACATCACCGGCAATATTGTAATGCTTTTTATAGGCCTTGCCTAAAGCAACTTCCAGCGTCTTCAAAAGCGTGGCGAAAGGAATTTCTTTTTCTTTTTCAATCTGCCGCAGAGCTTCAATAAAATCGCCGTTCATAGACTGTCCATGCTCCCCTAGTGCGCCGCAAATCGTTCGGCTTGAAACAGACAGAAAGAGCGGGCGCAATGCCCGCTCTTTCAGAAGTCTGTGTTCTCTGAAACTAACAAGTAATTATAGCATATCCGCCTGCCGTAATGCAATTACTCAAAAAGTAATGCAAAACGGCATGGCTTCCGATACTTTCATAACACGCTTTCCGTTCTCGGCGTTCCAAAGGAGAACGTCAACCCTAGTGGTTACAGGCTGCCGTCGTTGCCAAAGACCAGGGTGCTGTCGGAAACATCGGTGCCGACTGTGTCGTGGCTGACGCCTGCCGGGGTCAAAAGGCCGTCAAAATCTTCGTCCGTCGGTGTGCGCCCGCCGGAGCCGCGCAGGCCGTTAGCGGCGTCAATTTCTTTCTCGCGCGGCGTCTCGGTCAGCGCGGCATTGCGGTTGCCGAGGCTATGGTCAATCGGTGCGCCGGCCAGAACGGCCCGGTCGGCAATCTCATCCGCGCCGTCCCGAAAAGCCGGCTTGTCCGGGGCGTCGCTCAGGGGCATTCGTGTCTCACGCGGCTTTGTATCAATAGACATGAGTTGAGTTCCTTTCGAGGAGAACTAGGTCGCTTTCTGTTATTGTCCCCGGTCTGACGCAGACATAAACGGAATAGGAACCAGCCAAGCTGGCGGCCTTGACATGGGCCGAAAAGTGGCGGATAATGAACTTGCTATGACACCAAATGAGATACTTCGGCAGGCCGCAGAAATCACGGCGGCGGATGATGCCCTGCCCCGCCTGCTGGCCCTAGCCGCCAAAGCGCTTGGGACGGATGCCCAGGCGCTGCACGGGCTTGGGCCGGAAGAAGCGCTTCACTTCCTCAGCAGTCAGGACAGCCGCCCGCACTGGCAGGAGATCGCCGGCACGCTTGCGCCGTTTGTTGCCATTGCCCAGCGCCAGACGCGCTGGCAGGAGGAGATTCGCGTTGCCCAGGCCCAAGCCGAGCGGCGCATCCGCGAGATGGCAACGGTCTACGAGATCGGCCAGGCCATGGACAAAGTGGAAATTGACCGGCTGCTGGATATGGTGACGGAAAAAGCGGCGGCGGTGATGGAGGCCCAGACCTGCTCGCTCCTGCTGCGCCTGCCGGAAAGCGACTCCCTGGTGATTGCGGCGTCCTTTGGCCTGCCCAGCGACATTGTGGAAAACTCCCGCATTTTTGTCGGCAGCAGCATTGCCGGCCGGGTTGTGGAGACGGGCGAGCCGCTGCTGCTAAACTCGCTGGAAGACGATCCGCGGTTTCAAGGCTCCGGCATCGGCAGCGTTGCCGATGTCTCCTCTTCCATCTGTATGCCAATGAAGGACGAAAACGCGGTCGTGCAGGGTGTCCTGTGCATCCGGCGGCGGGCCGACGGGCCGGTGTTCACGGACGAGGACCTGCGGCTGTTCTCGATTTTTTCGACGCAGGCGGGCCTTGCGATCAACAACGCCCAGCTTTATGCCAAGCTCAACCACAAGCTGCAAGAGCTGTCTACGCTGGCTGCGCTGACCGAGACAATCACGTCCACGCTGGACTTGGATCAGGTGCTGAACCAAGTCGCCGACAACATTGTAGACACGGTCCATTTTGACCGCTGCCGGATTTATCTGCTGGACGTGGAGACAGGCCGCTTCTCGCCGCGCATCGTGCGCGGCCATCACCGTCAGCCGCTCACGGATGTGGACACTCAGGCCAGCATGGGAGTCGGCGTCATCGGCATGATCGCCCAGCGCCAGATGCCGCTTTTTATTGAAGACAGCGCTGAAGCTCTGCCGATGATTAAAGCCTACGCCCAGGCACTGGATATGGAAGCGTTCTATGCCCAGCCGATTGTCGCGCGAGGCCGCTGCATTGGGGTTGTTGTCGTGTCAAACGCCGGGCCGCAGCGCGGCATCGCGCGGGCCGACATTGAGCTGCTGTCGACGTTTGTGCATCAGGCCGGCATCGCCATTGAAAACGCCCGGATCATCGCTGGGCAGGAAAAGCGTTATGCCGAACTGACGACGCTGTACGAGGTCAGCAAAACGCTGGCCGCGACTTCCGGGGTGCAGAAAGCCGCACAGACCGTCAACGATCTTGCGACGCAGATTACGGACAGCGACGCCGGGCTGCTTTTGATGTTCGACGACTCGCAGGAGGGCCTGAGCGCCCTGCACTGGCGCGGCGTCTCGGACACGCTGGCAAAGCGCCTGCGCTCGTTTATCACGCCGGTTCCCGTGCTGCCGCAGGCGCGGACTCTGCGTGCGCCGCGCATCCTGACGGGGAGCAACGCAGCGCTGATTTTTGGACCGGAATGGCAGCCGATCTGCGCGGCGTTCTTGGAGCGGCACCGAGCGGCGGCGCTGGTGCCGCTGGTGGTAGAGGATGCCGCCGTCGGTTTTCTGGTTCTCGGCAAGCATGGCACGGACTACGGCGATCAGGAGCTGAAGCTGATTGCCGTGGCATCGTCGCAGGCCGCGACAGTCCTGCAAAGCGCATCGTCCTACGAGCGCCGGATCGGCCAGCGGGATCTGGAGCTGTCGGCAGTCTACGAGCTGATGCAGAAGGTGCGGGCGGCAACCACTTTGGAGGAAGCGCTGTCGTCCATTCTGGACATCGTTGCCAGCCTGGTGTGGAGCGATGAGTCATCGCTGATGACGGTGGACGAGGACGGCGAAACAATGACCGTGCGGGCGGCACGCGGCGAGCGGGCGCTGGAAATTATTGGGGCTGAGACGCTGCCTCTGAGCGGCAGCAGTGTCGCCGCCCGCGCCCTGCGGGCAAGAACGGCGCTGATTGGCCCCGATACGCCAAGCGCGGAGACCGATAAAGCCGCTATGCGCTCCCGCCTGGCAATCCCGCTCGTAGTCGCCGATGAGCTGATTGGCGTTTTAATGATGGAAAGCCGCACACCTGACTTGTACACGGAAGAAAGCGTGATGATGCTCCATTTAGTGGCCTCTCAGGCCGCCACGATCTACCGCGAAATCACGTCCCTGCGGAACCTGACCAACTACACCGATAACATTCTGCGCTCTATTGCCGCCGGCGTTATTACCATCGACAAGAACGGCTTCATTGTCACTTGGAACAAACGCGCCGAAGAGATCGTCAATTTGCGTGCTTCGGAGTTTATCGGGCTGCACTACACGGCGTTCATTGACTTGCTTCAAATCAACCTGCCGGTGCGCGAAGAAACCATGCGAATGGTGGAAATGACCGCTCAAACCGGCAAAGTGTTCACGCGCAACTCACTTTGCTACCATAGCCCGCAGGGCGATGAGACATATCTCAATTTAAGCGCGTCCCAGCTTGTCAGCGAGGCGGGGGACTATCTCGGCATTGTGGTGGTGTTTGAGGATGTAACCGGCGAAATCCAGATGAAGGAAGAGATGGAGCGCGTTTCCAAGCTCGCCGAAACCGGTCAGCTTGCCGCAAACATTGCCCATGAGCTGCGAAACCCGCTGTCATCCATTAAAGGTGCGGCCCAGCTTCTGCGAAAAGAGCTGCCCGCTGATCTCATGGCCGAACACGGCGAGTTTTTGGACATGATTGTGCAGGAAGTCAACGGCTTAGACAGAATCGCCACCGAGTTTTTGGAGTTCTCGCGGGTGACGCCCCCGGAGATGCGTCCGGTCAGCATTGCCGCGCTCTTGTCCCGGCTGCTGCAATTTATGAGCGCGTACCTTGCCGACCAAGACGTGGAAGTCGTTCAAGAGATGCCGGACGACCTGCCGGAGCTGTGGCTGGACCGCGCCCAAATGGAACAAGTGATTAAGAACATCGTCATCAATGCAGTCCAGGCTATGCCGCACGGCGGGACGCTGACCGTGGCGGCGCAGTGTCAGCCGGAGCAGGACATTATCAACATTGATTTTACCGACACCGGCGTCGGCATCTCCGCCGCGAAAATCGACAAGATTTGTACGCCGTTCTTTACGACAAAGACCAAAGGCACCGGCCTCGGCCTTGCCATTGTCCGCAAGATTGTGGAAACGCACGGTGGGCGCTTAGTTATCCGCAGCACGCCGGGAGAAGGCTCGACGTTCACCGTCCAGCTTCCCATCCAGCCGGTTCCCGCCGGTATGATGCCGGCGTCCAGGGCTGAGATCACCGATCAGCGCCACGACCAGGCCGGACAAGTTTACGAATCCTGGGCCGTTTATTCGGCCTGACGGGCGATCAAAAAGACGCGCTTCAGAAAAACGCGCTCAGGACAAAACAAGGAAAGAATGCCCTATGCCCGCAGAAGTATCCGCTGCGCCGAAGACAAAGACTCTTCTCATCGCCGACGATGAGCCGAACATCCGGCGCGTCTTGCAGGCCATTTTTGTTAAGGACGGCTACGAAGTGCAGGTTGCCGAGAACGGCGTCAAGGCTTTAGAATGGGCCTCGCAAAACCCGGTCAGCCTTCTGATTACCGATCTGATTATGCCGGACATGAACGGTGTTGAGCTGATCCAGAAAGTCAAGCAGAAGCACCCTGATTCTGTCGCTATTGTCATCACAGCCTACGCGACAATCAAAACCTGCGTTGATGCCATGCGCTACGGCGCGTCAGACTACATCACCAAGCCGTTTGACATGGACGAAATCCGGGCCGTGGTCAAACGCGCCGTCGCCCGCGCCGCTGAAGCCCAGACTCCGGCAGGCGCTGGGTCCAAGACAAGCGGCAAGGGAGCGCCGTCCATTCTTGCCAACGCGGTCAGCCCGGCAATGCAGGAAGTCGTGTCAAGCATCAGCCGCGCCGCCTCTTCTCGCGCCACAGTGCTGATTCGCGGCGAAAGCGGCACCGGCAAAGAGCTGGTCGCCCGCGCCCTGCACGAGCAGTCCGATCGCGCTTCCGGCCCGTTCGTCCCGATTTCCTGCGCCGCTCTGTCTGAGACGCTTTTGGAAAGCGAGCTGTTCGGCCATGAAAAGAACGCCTTTACCGGCGCGGCGGCGGAGCGCAAGGGCCGCTTTGAGCTGGCCCACGGCGGGACGCTCTTTTTAGACGAGATCGGGGACGTTTCCGGGGCTGTGCAGGTGAAGCTGCTGCGGGTCTTGCAGCAGCGCGAGTTTGAGCGCGTCGGCGGCACGAAGACCATCAAAGTGGACGTGCGGGTCGTCGCGGCCACAAATGCCGACTTGGAGCAGCAGATGAAAGACGGCAAGTTCCGCGAGGATCTTTATTACCGCTTGCAGGTCATTCCCATCACCATGCCGCGCCTCAAAGAGCGCCAGGAAGACATTCCGCTGCTGGCCCAGTTGTTTTTGCAGAAGTTCAATGAAGAGAACGGCACGGCGGTTGCCAAGTTCTCCCCGGAAGCGATGATGCACCTGCAAGGCTACGCCTGGCCCGGCAATGTCCGCGAGTTAGAGAATGTCGTCCATCGGTGCGTCGTCATGGCCGACCACCACGTCAAAGTCATTGACGCCGCCATGCTTCCCGCGATTATCCGGGAAGGGCGATTGTAGGAATCCCCCTAGCCCCCAATGATGGGGGAACCGGACTAGGAATGGCTTAATCTGTTCTTCTCATGTTCCCCCATCATTGGGGGCTAGGGGGCATTCTAAAGCGCCACGGTCTTACTTGGCCCGGCGGCGTTCAGGACTTCGGCGGGATCGCGCCAGCCTAAGCTTTCGCCGTCGCGCATCAGCAGCACCGAGTCCGCGCCTTGCAGCATTTCCGGATCGTGCGTCACGACTACCACCGTACCGCGCTCGCGGTACGCCGACAGCAAATCTACGACTAAATGTCCGTTGGCGTGATCGAGCGACGCCGTCGGCTCGTCGGCGAAGATGACATCCGGGTCGTTCATCATGGCCCGTGCGACGCACACCCGCTGCTTTTCGCCGCCGGAAAGCTGCGACGGCAGCTTGTCAGCCATCCCCGTGATTCCTAACTGCTCAAAATATCCCTGCGCCTTGCGCCGGGCGTTGTCGTCCAAAACAGGCGCCCCCATCAGAACATTCTCCATGGCCGTCTGCCAGACTAAAAGATACGGCTGCTGGAAGACAAAGCCAAATCTTTGGCGGCGCAGGTCAATTAAATCCAAGTCGGAGTGCGCCCCAAAACGGTAGTTATCCAGCACCACATCGCCGGAAGTCGGGCGCTTCAGGCCGCTGAGAATGTATAAAAGCGACGACTTTCCCGACCCAGACGGCCCCATGATGCCGACAAAGCGCTTGTTGGGGATTTGGATGGAAACTTCCCGCAGGGCATGGGTACTGCGCTGACCATCGGTATAGACGAGAGAAATTTTGTCGGTGGACAGAATGGAATCGGACATGAATTGCTTTCTAAAAGAACCTCTTCCACGGGGCTGAACCCCCGCGCTTTGAAGGGCAAGCCCCCGCCTGCGCGGGCGAAGATGTCAAGACTAGTCTTATGCCCGCGCAGGCGGAGAGTTGCACTTTTAAAGCCCTGCCGTTTAGGGCAGGGAGATTTCTCTAACGCCTCTCAATAATCGTAACCGGGTCCAGATGGGATAGGCGGTAAGAAATCGTGGCGACAGCGAACAGCGTAATACACACGGGGATCGGCAGCGTGTTCCAGTAAGACAGCGGGTCGCTGGGGTTAATCAGCATCCCGCGCGGCTCAAAGACGCTGCCGCGCATCAGGCTTAAAATGCTCCAATTGACTAAAACGCCAAGTATCCAGCCGAGCGAGGTCAAGATAGCTGTCTCGGAAACCGCGTGCCAAACCAGCGTGCTGCGCCGGATGCCGATGGCTGCCAGCACCGCAAACTCGGAGATGCGCTGGGTAAAGTAGATGTTGGACAGCATTCCCGCCATCAGCGCGACCACAAAAATGACCGTGCCATTGACCAGGTGCATAATTAAATACATGGATGCCAGCGAGCTTCGCAGCGTCTTCACCAAATTGTTGAACGACAGCACCTGCACCTGGAACTTATCGAGTGACCCGAACAGCGTGTCCCCTACCCGGCCCTGGTCGCCTGGGTCCGTGGTCGTTACCAGCAGCGAGCGCGGCACCTGGGACAAGGTCGCATCGGTGAACTGCTGGGACGTGAACGCCATCCAAGTCGGGCCGCGCAGGATCCCCACCAGCTTAATCTTTGCCGGAGCCGCCACAAACGTCCCGGTGTCGAGCGGTGACGCGATGATGTCCCCAATCTTCACTTTCTTGTTTCGGGCCAGCCCTTCCGAGATCACCGCTTCCGGCTGCCCTGGGGCGGGCATCCGCCCGCCCGGCAGGAGCGTGTCCCCCGCCCGGTGCAGCAGATAATCTCTATCTCCATCCGTCACGCCGAAGCAGACAAAAGGAAACGGCCCAAAAACCGTGTTGATGTTGAAGAAAAAGCCGGACGTTTCAATCGTCCGCTCCACCCCCGGCGTCTTCTGGATTTGGGTCTTGATGGCGGCGGGAACGCGGATGACGCTTTCCCCCGGCACCGCAGCCGCAATACGAGGAATGACCGGCGTAAAGACTTTGGTATAATTGTAGATCGTCAGCACCGTTAAATCAATCGAGTTGACGATAGTGACAACCGACGCAATTAAAAAGACCGACAGCACAATGACAAACGCCAGCGGCAGGGTGCGCCCAAGATTGCGGCGGAAATAAGTAATCGGGTTCAAGGGGCGTGCGATGGCCGTAGTTCCATTTCTAAAGCGCTCCTAAGTCAAGCGCCAATAACAAGCGCCTTTAGTATACCCGTTCGCCGCTTCTAGATAGATGCAAGCAGGAAAGAGGCTGGTATTTGGGGAAACAAGCAGGCAAGTCTATCTTCTTTTACTAAAGGAAGCGATGCCAACTAATGAGCGTTAATGTTGTTCCCACCGAAGATTACGTTCTTTTTGCCGATAAGCGCAAGTCGTTGAGCGGCCTGAATAAGCGTATGCTGTTTATCATGCTGCCACTAATTTTGCTGATATTCGTCCTTAACCATTCTGCTTCGTTATTCTTCCCCTGGTTTCTCACGGCTGAATGGGCCTTGATATATTTTGTGAGTGCCCGGTCTTATAAAAAGCAGACAAAGCCGATTGTCGTTCTCAGTTCTCAAGGCATTGAGGTGGACACATTAGGATCGCACTTAGGCCTGATTCGCTGGAATGAGATTGAGGAAGTTCGAGCCTACAATTTTATCTACCGCTCTGTAGGGATTGTTCCTAAAAGCTCTCATGCTCTAAGTATAAGATTAGGTGGGAAGCGGGCTTGGCTCCTCCACCTTAACGCAACGTTGATTTCGTTTTTCTACAAGCCATTAGGTATCTTTCTCGCGCCTATCAGTATTCCGCAAGTTTATCTGCCCGTTACTGCCGATGAGCTTCTCTCTCATATTCAGGTGTACCAAGAAGCCTATCAAGAGAAATCCAATCAACTTCCTCCTGGGTTTGGGATACCTGCGGACGAAGGGGTTTGGCCGCCGCCTCCTCGCAGTCAGCAATAAGGTTACAAATGCGGCAGAGGGTACAATGAAGATTAAGCCAAAGGAGTTGACAAATGACGTTGCAGCGGCGGTATGAGCAGAAAGAGTGCTACACCGAGGACGACTACTTTGTGTTTGGGCGAATATCAATGATCTAGCCCGCAAAGTGTCGCGAAATTTCGTGCGATGGAACTGTGGTCAGGCTAGTGTGCGGCGGCGGGTACAATGAAGGCTGAGGAAAATGAAGGCTGAGGAAAAGGAATGACAATCACGCTCACGCCGGAAACGGAGAACCGTCTGCTTCAGCAGGCACAGCATACCGGAGAAGATGTAAACAGTCTCGTGAACACGCTGATTGCGAAGGGGCTGCCGCAAGATGACTTTGAGGATGACCCGGACGCTCTCAGTGAGGCAGAGATCACGGATATGAGGGCCGGGATTGAACGCGGACTAGACGCAGCGGCGGCAGGGCGCGTGAAGTCACAGGCGCAAGCCATCGCGGAAGCGCGGCAGCGGCATGGCTTCCCTGCGTCCTAGGCGACAAGTTAGGAACCGGAACGGGATGGCGGGGTAAGGTGTTATTTCTGGGGAGAGCAAGATATGAAGATTGGCGTTGTCAAAGAAATTAAGAACAATGAGAACCGGGTGGCCGTGGTGCCGTCGGGGGTGGAGACGCTGACGAAGGCCGGGCATACGGTCTTTGTGGAGACGGGCGCGGGGATTGGAACTTCCCTGCCGGATGATGCTTATGTGGCGGCAGGCGGCACGATTGCCCAAACGGCGGCGGAAGTTTGGGAGCAGGCGGAGATTGTCTGCAAGGTAAAAGAGCCGCAGCCGGACGAGATCGCGCACATGCGGCCTGACCAGACTCTATTTACCTACTTCCACTTTGCGGCGTCGCGGGCGCTCTCGGAAGCGGTGCGGGACTGCGGCTCGACGTGTATTGCGTATGAAACGGTCGAAGCGCCGGACCATACGCTGCCGCTTTTAACGCCGATGTCCGAGATCGCGGGCAAGATGGCGATGCAGGAAGCGGCGAAGTATCTGGAAAAGCCGCAGGGCGGGCGCGGCATTCTGCTGGGCGGCATTCCGGGTGTTCCGGCAGCCCATGTGGTCATCTTGGGCGGCGGCGTGGTCGGCATTAACGCGGCGAAGGTCGCGGCGGGCATGGGCGCAACAGTGACGATGATGGACGTCAATTTGGAGCGTTTGCGCTACCTAGACGACGTACTGCCCGCAAACGTCACGACCTATTTTTCCAATGCCCTGCATATCCGGGAGATTTTGCCGACTGCCGATGTCGTGATTGGGGCGGTTCTCATTAAAGGCGCACGCGCCCCGATTTTAGTCTCGCAGGCCGATCTGAAGCGCATGAAGCCCGGCGCGGTAATTGTGGACGTGGCGGTGGACCAGGGCGGCTGTATTGAAACGATGCACCCGACGACCCATGCCGTTCCGGTGTTCACGGTAGATGACGTTATCCATTATGGCGTTGCCAATATCCCCGGCGCAGTTCCGGCGACATCCACTTACGGGCTGACCAACGCGACCTTCCCATACTTACTGGCGCTGGCGAACAAAGGTGTCAAACAGGCGCTGCGCGATGATCCAAGCCTCGCAAAAGGTCTCAACGCTTCCGGCGGCAAATTCTTCCTGCCGGAGATTTCCGACTTGTTTGGCTTGCCGGTCGCGACAGTGGATGAATGGCTGGCGTAACCCGCTACTGCCAGAAAAATAGTTCAGAAACAAATTGTGGGGCAAAGCACAAAACTCTTGTGCTTTGCCCCCAAGTGTGTTATAATCCTCTCGCGGCATCCTAAAGCACCCTTTGCCGTGTTCCACCCGTACTACCCAGTTTTACCTGCACTACCAGTTCTACCCATCGCGCCTTACCTCATTTTGGCCCTGCTGACTTTCAGCATCGCCAATCTTGAAGTTTGGCCAGCTAATGGTCGCCTGCTACGGTTCGCTGGAAAGGGAAAACAATGATCGCTGAGAAAGAACTCGCCCAACAAGTCACGCCACCCCAGCAAGTCACGCCGCGGATAGACATACCTTCGATCCGCAGAAGTCCGTCAAGAAGCGTCGTGGACAACAATCTCGGCTTGCTTGCCGGACTCGCAGGCACATGGACAGGCAAAGGCTTCAATCTGATTGCTCGGCCTGACGCAAAAGCAGGTGCCCCGCTTTTTCTGGAGCTTAATCGCACGTTTGAGACTTTACGCATCACTCCAATCTCCTCGACAATTCCAAATCGCGGAGACGCCGTTCCCGACACCGAACTGTTCGGTCTGACCTATCTGCAAGAGGTCACGGACGAAGTCACGAAAGGCGCTCTGCATATCGAGCCGGGCATTTGGATTCATAACCCGGCGGATGACAATGCCAAAGTAAACCCTCCCACGCAAAGCGTCGCCCGAATGGGTACTATTCCGCACGGCACGTCCATTCTTGCACAAGGCACGGCGTTTCAGGTTCCGCCCGCCGGCTTCAAGCCAAGCGCGACCCCTGCGGCCGGCGTTTCCAACACAGCGCCGTTTGCAGTTGCAGGTGCGCCGCACCCGCCGGGGACACAGGGAGGGTTTCCGGAATACAACCTCGCCAGCCCAAGTGCATTCAGAACCCCGGATGCTGATTTTCTGCCGATTTCACTGCCGGCGGGCTTTGTCGGCGGCCTTCAGGCAGTAATCAACGATCCCCTGCATTTATTAGACTTTGCCCTCGCGGGTCAAGTTCTCAACGCTCTGACCGTAATCACAGTGTCCACGACTTTCGCGGGCGGCGCTGGGACGCTGAACATTCCGTTCCTGCATACCAATGCAAACGCGGCCCAGGTGAATGCCACGTTCTGGATCGAGCAGGTCGCCGGTCTGACCCCTGCCGATGATTTCCTCCAGATCCAGTATGTGCAGACCGTTCTGCTAAACTTCCCATTCACGCCCTCCGGCGGCGCACCCATAAACTTGAGCTGGCCTCATGTCTCTGTGGCGACTTTGCAAAAGACATTCGGCGGGCAATAAAGATCGTTCTGCTACAAGCCAGGCCTTGCCGGTAATGCCGAGGCGTCGCCGGCAGGGGCCGTGTCAGCCGAGTTTAGGACGTCAAGGCGGGCGGCGCGGAAGTCCGTGCCGCTCGTGCGGCCCGTCACCCGAATGCTGTCGCGGCGATTGAGGTCGTACACGGAGATTTGAGCGCCGGAGCGGCGCACGGGAATGGAACGCGGCACCACAATTTTCGTTTCCGTGCCATCTGCCAGCCGCAGTTTGATGTCCCGCTGGCCCAGCTTGTTGGCAGGAGACGAGACTATGCCGAATAAAATTCTGTTTGGATGGCTTGGTCCAGTGAGATAATTGACATCTTCTTTTGCAGTCAGCAGGCCCGCCAGCACGGTTCCATCCGGCTGGAGCGAGCCGCCGACAGTGACACGCTGACCGGGCTGCGCCGGAAAAGCATCAGGCGATGCACCG
The DNA here is from genome assembly GCA_964243345.1 of uncultured Armatimonadales bacterium. Lineage (GTDB taxonomy): Bacteria > Armatimonadota > Armatimonadia > Armatimonadales > Capsulimonadaceae > JANXMY01. The sequence continues at coordinate 26,823 of CAXTER010000023.1, read as the reverse complement.
TTAAGCCCAGAAACATCCGTATCCGGTGTGACATAGACAGTCCGCGTGTGCGTGTTGACCCGCAGAACAAACGCCCCATGCTCTAAATCTATGGCTTCCACGGTGCCGCGCACCGTGAGGTCCACCGGCTCGGCAGGAGCTGTCACGATGGGAGCAGGGGGAAGCGGCAGAAGCTGAAGCCGGCTGACTGTGATGCTGCCGTCGGGGTTGCCTAGCCCCGCAACGGTGCCCCGCGCACCGGCAAGCAGCGGCAGGTGAACGCCGCCCGGCAGCACAATTTTCGCCTGTGATAAATCCAGCACATAGTTTCGTCCGTCGTCGCCGACAAAAAGCGCGGCGTGCGGGCCGGCCTCAACCCGCTTCAGCGTGCCGGCCAAGGTGACATGCTGTCCGCTGATTGGCAGCGGCCCGGTCTGCGCCGGCGCAGCACTCCCTAAGCCGCAAATCAGGCTGCCTGCGGCAAGCATTGTTCCTAAACGATTAACGCGCATAGTTTACTTCTTCGCTGCTAATCTCTTTGTTAATCGCTGCGGCAGCCTGTCTTGGATTGGGCGAGGCTGTAATTGGGCGACCGACAACGATGTAATCTGCGCCGGCATGGACAGCCTCACCGGGAGTCATTACCCGCTTTTGATCCCCTAACTCTGCGCCCGCCGGACGGACGCCGGGAATGACCAGCACAAAGTCGGGGCCGCAGGCTGCCCGGACCGCTTTAATCTCGTGCGGCGAGGCGACAAGACCATCGCACCCGGCGTCCTGTGCAAGACGCGCGAGATGGACAACTTGTTCCGTGAGTGGCCGCGAAACGCCAAGCTCATCTTTGAGAATTTCGGGGCTGATGCTGGTTAAAACAGATACGGCAATAACCAGCGGCTTCGCAACCCCTGCCGCAGCCGCCCCTTCCGCTGCCCCCTTGACCGCAGCCTGCATCATGGCGCTGCCGCCGGACGCATGAACATTCAGCATCCACACCCCGCGTCGCGCTGCCGCCCGCGCCGCGCCCAGCACCGTGTTCGGGATGTCGTGGAACTTGCAGTCATAAAAGACTTTAGCATCCGGCCCCGCCTGCGCTCTTAAATCATCAAACAAGCCGAACCCCGCCGCGTTGACAAGTTCCAGCCCAACTTTGTACCCGGCAACTTCGCCGGCCAGTTGGCCCGCCAAATCCAGCGCCTTCTTCGTAGTGTCCACGTCCAGCGGGACCAGCGTTTTTGAGGTGTTCATAATCGCTAAGTTCGGCAACGGTGTGGGAAAATCCTGTCAAGAAAAAACCTCACCCGCCAACAAGTTGGCACCCTCTCCTTTCTGAAGGAGAGGGTCGGAACGCAGTTCCGGGGTGAGGTCCCTAGCTTAGTGCCACTAGCTTCGGCGCGAGGAGCCGCCGCCGCTGAGAGACAGCAAGATCTGCACCAGGAACCAGAACAAGTTGATGAAGTCCAGGTATAGCGCCACAGTTGCCAAGACATAGTCGTTGGGACCGTAGCGAAACTTGATATTCGAAAAATCGTACAGCGTGAAGCCGGCGAAAATCACCGCGCCGCCGATAGCGTACACCAAAGTAAAGCCAGGGCTGAAGTGAACAAAGAAACGCACCAGGCCCAGCACGATCAGGCCGATCAGCGCGAAAATCAGAAACTTGCCGAGGCCGCCGAAGTCTTTGCCGGACACCCATACATAGGTGCCGAGGCCCGCGACAATGACCGCCGACAAGACCGCCGCTTCGCCAATCACTGCCGCGCCGTAAGGATAGCCCCGCGCGATTGCACCCAGCATCGGTCCCATTAAAAGACCTTCCAGCAGGCTCAGGCCATACAGCAGCACGAGGCTCAAGCCGGGGTTGTTCCGGGCAAACGACAGGCCAAAGACGCAGGCAAACGTACCAAGCATCAGCGGCAGAAAGAGCGCTGGCGAAAGCTGCACCGATGCCGCCCAGTAAGCCGCGCCTGCGGTCACGAGAAGCGCCGTGCAGAGCAGGTACGAGACCCGCTGAATAAGTGTATTTGCCGCCCCCACCGACTGCCCGGCAGCGTAGGGGTTATAGGGCTGGTTTGGATTACGCGAAAAGTTGTTCATTTTCTCTAATTCTCCGTCTTCGTATCTGACACTTGTATAACGCTAGCACTGATTTATTTGTTCCAAAGAGGCGAACAGCTTAAACGAGGAAGACCTCACCCGAAAAAACCTCACCCCGCCATCGGAATGGCGACCCTCTCCTTAAGAAGGAGAGGGTGGAAGCTTGCTTCCGGGTGAGGTTCTTTCGAGGTTCTTAATTCGCAGACGGCGGCAGGGGTTGGGGCGTCGGCACGCGGGACGAGTCACCGGAAAGCCAGTCTGCGACTTCGGCCACAGGGACTTTGTGCTGCCAGCCGTCATGCAGGTTTTTAAGCTGGACCATTCCTACGGCAATTTCGTCGTCGCCCAAAATGATCGCGTAACGCGCTTTGGCTTTGTCGGCAGCCCGCATCTGCGCTTTCATGCTCCGTGCGCCGTACTCGATTTCAGCGGAAATGCCGTGGCCGCGCAGGTCCGCCAGCAGTTTGACCCCTACCGGCTTTGCCGCATCCCCCAGCGTAATGACATGGGCGGTCGGGGCCGGCAGCGGCGGCATCTCGACGCCGAGCGCCTGCAAGGCGATCAAAGCGCGTTCGACGCCCAGCCCAAACCCGATGCCCGGCGTCGGCGGCCCGCCGATGGTCTCGACAAGCTGATTGTAGCGCCCTCCACCCCCCAGTGCGTTCTGTGCGCCGAGGTCGGGCGACTGGATTTCAAACGCCGTTTTCGTGTAGTAATCAAACCCGCGCACCAGAAACGGATCGTTTTGATAAGACACGCCGGCATCGGCAAGGTAGCCCATGACGGCGGCATGATGGGCGCGTTCTTCTTCAGTCAAATAAGCAGACAAATGGGGAGCGCTGGCGAGTATTTCCAGCTCACGCGGGTTTTTTGTGTCCAGCAGCCGCAGGGGGTTCGTCTCAAAACGCCCCTGCCCTTCCGGGCTGAACTCCGCGAGGTACGGCTCGACAAAAGCTTTCAGTGCTGCTAAATAGGCCGCACGGGACTCAATAGAGCCGACAGAGTTCAGCTTTAATGTTAAGTTGCGAATGCCGATGGTGCGGAAGAACGCCAGGGCCAGTTGGATCACTTCGGCATCCAGCGCCGGGTCATCCGTGCCGAGCGCTTCCACCCCAAGCTGCTCGTGCTGCCGGTAGCGGCCCTTTTGGCCCCGCTCGTAGCGGAAGTGGGAAGCGCAGTAGTACAGCTTGACCACGCCGCCGCGCGTGTGCAGAGAGTTCTCAATGTAAGCCCGCAAAACGGGGGCCGTACTTTCCGGGCGCAGAGTCAGCGAGTCGCCGCCTTTGGTCTCAAACGTGTACATCTCTTTGGAAACAATGTCTGTTTCCTCGCCGACGGAGCGCTTGAATAGTTCGGTGTTCTCGAAGATGGGCGTTCGCACCTCGCCGTAGCCATACAGGCGGCACAGAGCGCGGAATTGGTCTTCCAGAAATTGGCGACGCCCGCTGTCGTTCTCCCAATCGGAAGCGTCCGGGTACAAATCGTGGGTGTATTTCGGTCGCTGGAATTTCAGGGCCATAGTTGAGAAACTGTCTTAGACAGAGAACACGGGGCTGAACCCCCGTGCTTTAAAAGAACAACTCCCCGCCTGCGCGGGCATAGAACACTGGCACTCTTCGCCCGCGAAGGCGGGGGCTTGCCCTTTTAAAGCCCTGCCGTTCAGGGCAGGGAAGCATCGAGTCTCATGCTTGCTCATCACCCGGCTCCAGATCGCTAGCCTTAAAATCGCTAGACTCAAGATACTGGCCCATGTGCCGGAACTTCTCGTAGCGCCGGGCAACCAGCGCGGGCGCAGGAACAGGAAGCAGTGGCGTGAGTTCGCGCAGCAGCGCGTCTTTGACGCTCGCGGCGGCTTTCGCCCAGTCGCGGTGCGCCCCGCCCAGCGGCTCCTGGATGATGCCGTCAATGATGCAAAGCTCCAGCGCCCGCTGGGCGGTCAGCTTGAGCTGGTCAGCGGCTTCCGCGCCCCTTGTCGGGTCGCGCCACAAAATGGCGGCAAAGCCTTCCGGGGGGATGACCGAGTAAATAGAATGTTCCAGCATCAAAACGCGGTCTGCGACAGCAATACCTAACGCGCCGCCGCTGCCGCCTTCGCCAATAATCACGGAGACAATTGGGACAGGCAGAGTCGCCATGTCAAACATGGAGCGGGCGATGGCTTCCGAGATGCCGCCTTCGTCGGCGGCAATGTCGGCGGCGGCGGCAGCCGTGTCCACAAACGTGATGACCGGAACGCCGAACTTTGCCGCAAGCGACATAATGCGGCCTGCCTTGCGGAAGCCTTCCGGCCGGGCCGAACCGAAGTTTCGGAACTGGCGCTGCTTTATATCACGCCCTTTTTGATGACCGATGACGGCTACCGGCAGGCCGTCTATCTTAGCAAAGCCTGCAACAATTGCGCCGTCATCGGCTCCTAAACGGTCTCCATGCAGCTCCGTCCAGTCCTCAAAGATAGACCCGACATAGTCCAGCGTGTAAGGCCGCTTAGGATGGCGGGCCAGCAGCACTTTATCCCACGGGGTCAAATGCCCGAAGAAGTGGGACAAAAGCGCCGCGCGATGCTCCTCATATTCGGCGATTTGGCTGGGAAGCTCCGGCGTGTTCTGAGGGTTCGCCCGGTCTTCCACAATCCGGCGCAGCTTGGACAAATCCTCGTTCAGCTCTTCGATGGACTTCTCAAAGTCCAGCACATTCATGTTAGCCATGTGTGTCCTCCGAACCGGAAGACGTCAGCGCTAAAGAGGAAATGGAATGTGTGCCGTTGCCGTTCTGCGACCCTGCGGGAGCATGGACCGGAACCAGTGCAAGGCAGCCGCCGCCGAGCAGGGACAAAAGCGCGGCGAGGGTTTGAGGCAAGTCGCGCCGCGGCACAACCGAATCAATGTGACCGTGAGCCATTTGCCATTCTGCCGTTTGGTAGTCTTCCGGCGGCTTCTGCACCGTGGCCTGCGCGACAACACGCGCCCCGGCGAAACCAATCAGTGCACCGGGTTCCGCCAGATGGATGTCGCCAAGAGAGGCGTAGGACGCCAAAACGCCGGCCATAGTTGAGTCGGTCATCACGACAATGTACGGGAGTTTTGCTTCCGCAAGACGCGCGGCTGCTGCCGAAGTTTTTGCCATCTGCATCAGCGACAGCAAACCTTCCTGCATTCGTGCGCCGCCGCCGGTGGCCGTGAAGATGACTACCGGCAGACGCCGGGCGATTCCTTCTTCCATCGCACGCGCCACTTTTTCGCCGTGGACCGATCCCATCGAGCCGGCCATGAAGTGGAAGTCGGCGACGCCCAGCACTACCGGCGTTCCGAGTATCTGGGCCAGCCCGACGCGGAAGCTGTCGTTGCCGCCGGTGGCACCGACCGCTTTTGCCAGTTTCGCTTCATACTCAGGAAACGGCAGGGGATTAACAGAACAAAGCTCGGTGAACAGCTCCGTCCAGGAGCCTTCGTCGGCGGTGAATGCGACGCGCTCGCCGGCGGTCAGCTTGTGATGAAAGCCGCACACAGGGCAGACTTTGAGGTTCTTCTCAAAGTCTTTGGTAAACAAAATTTCGCCGCATTTAATGCACTTCGTGGCGACGCCGTCCGGCACCTGCGCCGCGCTTTGGGCGGCGGGGGTCGGCGCAAATTTCGATTTTAGGCGAGTCCATCCGTCGGGGGGCATAAAACATCCTCGTGCTGACTGTCTTGATTCAGTGTACGCTTTCTGGAAAGCTTTCGGGAAGCGTTAAGACCTCCCATTATACCTAAGTAGACAGCAAAACGCGAAATTTGTTTCAGCCCATTGGTTTGTTTCAGCTTATGTGGGAACAAAATCGGCAGGGGACGAACTCAATCGGCCTGGGCCACCTGGGTTGGGGCAGTCGGAAGATGCTGCCGCACGGCTTTGTGCCGATGCGTCGGCAGGGGGGACAGGGCATACGAATACTCAGGCGATGTAAGGGCATCCTGGGGCGCGGCGGTGTCCGGGCCGAACGACGCAAAAGCAAGCGTCGCGCAGGCGGCAAGCGCAAAAAAGTAGCCAATGAAGCGGTGTGCGGGCATGACGGACTCCTGAAACATTTACTGCCGACAAAATTGCTGGCCTATACGGGCTAACACAGATTGTCGGCAGGGCTTGGCAGTTTCAGGAGACCGCAAAAATGCGGGGAGAACCCAAAAAGAAAAGGCCGCTAGGAAGCGACACCGGCCAGGGTTTTCTGCGGGCGCACGGACCGCGCCGACGCGGGCAGCAGCTCGGATTTCGAGAATCCGAGCGACGAATGGCGGACGATTAAATGTGCCGGGAAGACCAGGTCCGTATAATCCACCTGCGGGTCAGCCAAGCGGCGCAGGATCAGCTCGCCGGCAGTTTTGCCGATGCCGCTGAAGTCCTGCGCCATCGTGGATAAGCCCAAGTCATCCAGCCCCGGCGGGACCACATCGTCGAATCCCACTAAAGCAATGTCTTCCGGGACGCGCAGGTTCAAGCGGCGCAGCTCGGCGACCAGCGGCGGTGCCCAGTAATCCGCCAGCAGGAACACGGCAGTGGGAGCCTCGCGGCCGGTGAACAGCGCCTGCATCTGAGCCGGGTCCAGACGCCGCCCGCCGTCACGCAGCAAAATCAAATGGCGCGGGTTGAACTCCAGGCCGCTGTCACGGAGCGCCTGTTCGTAGCCGCGCAGCCGGTCGGCAGCGGCTTCCGTTGTTTCCATTTGGGTCAAATGCGCGATCTGGGTGTGGCCCAGCGCGATCAAATGCTGCGTGGCTTGGTACGCTCCGCCGAAGTTGTCTGTCCCAACAAAGTCCAGGGCAACGCCGGGGACACGCCGGTCAATGGCGACGACCGGCATTTCTCGCCGCAGGCTCTGAATCAAGTCCACGTTAGCTGGTCCGCCTTCATGCCACAGCACGACGCCGGCAAAGCCGCTGCCTTGTGCATAACGCAGACACTCCGCTTCTTTTTCGGCGGCTTTTTGGTAGGTCTCCGCGTAAGTGTCCAGCACCAGCGGGTGATACTCCTGCGCCGCTAACGATTCGTTAATGCCGTAAAACGTGTCTGTAAACAGCGAGCCGCCAAAGCGGCGGCCCAGCAGAACGCCAACTAAGTGCGACTGCGCTTCCAGGGCGGTTCCCCGTCCCGCGACGCCCGGCTTGCGGACCGGTGGCAGGGCGCGTGGCCGCGCTGTGTAACCCAGGTGCGCTGCCGCCGCCAGGACATTCTGGCGCGTGCCTTCCGAAACGAAAATCCCGTTTTGGCGGTCATTGAGGACCGTAGACACAACAGACTGCGAAACTTTCGCCCGCTCGGCGACATCCTTCAGAGTAACCGACTTCAGGGACGGCATGGCACACAAGAACTTTCTGGTCGGCAGCAATGCCCGACTTTATATAAAGATTTCCTGAGTGTACCCATTAACCGGTTTCTTTGTCAAGTTCTTGTTCTTCGTCAAGTTCCTGACTTAGCGGGACAAGGCTCCGCGACGGATCGGCGGAAGCGCGGCATGAGCGCCTTTGATGGAGCGCCACAGGATTTCGTTCAGCACGTCGTCCGGGGCATCGTCGGCAATCGCGAAGTTCATGCGGCGGCTGCGCTCGGCCCCGTAAGAAGCGCTGTCGTTCTTCTGCGCCAGGATCGCCTTGTCCGGCGCGAGGACCGTGAACGGAGTCAGATCAGCGGCGGGGCTGAAAGCACGAAGCGGCGGGGCAGTCGCATCCAGCCGCGTCATCGGCGGGACATGAAGCAAAATCTCCATTGTCCGCAGCAGGCTGTCCGTGTTGTAGAAGTGGTGGTCGACGCCCCGGCGCTGCGTGTATGCAGACAGAACGTAGGCCGTGGAGCGGTGGCAGTCTACATGGTCAGGGCCGTTCTGCGCGTCGTCCTCCACAACAAAGATTGCCGTGTTTTTCCAGTAGGGCGAGTGCGAGACGGCTTGAACAATCTCCCCTACCCCGTAATCGTTGTCGGCGGCCATGGCGCGGGGCGAGTCGCTGCCGGGGGACGTTCCCGCCGTGTGGTCTCGCGGCATCCGCACCAGCTCAAAGGCCGGCAGACCGCCGTTCTTGACAAACCCGTCAAACTCCTGCTTCCAGGCTGTATAGCGGCTCGGCATCTTATCCGGGCCATAGGTTTCCAGGCCCGGCGACGGCAAACCGAGCGTCACCCAAGCATCGCTGTCGGCATATTTCATGTTGAACGGCGCAAAATCCGGGCAGGTATGACCGGTAAGAGCGGGCTTTGTCGGACGATCATCGTCTTCGGTCAAAAACGACCCGTAGTTGCGATATGACAGGCCGCGCCGGGCGACGGCGTCCCAGATATAGCCGCCAGGCGACTCGGCGACATCCGGCTTTCCGGCAAGCGAGACGGCGACACCGCGATTTTCGCCTTCGTAATCATAGGTGCGGGCTGAGGGCCGCGCTGACCGGCGGCGCTCGCCGTAGTTTTCCGGCACCGTGCGCTGCGTGTATTCTTCGGCGAGGCCGGACGTGCTCCAGTTCCAGCCGTCGGGGCTGACCTCGGCGCAGTCATAGAAGTTGTCCAGCAGCACAAAATTCTGCGCCAGCGCGTGCAGGTTCGGCGTCACGGACTGCCCGAACAGGGTCAGCGCCGGGTCGCCGTTTCCTTCTTTGAGATCGCCCAGCACTTGGTCATACGTCCGGTTCTCTTTGATGATATAGATGACATGCGTGATCGGCAGCGCCTTCAATTTTTTCTCAATCGTCGCCGCGTCTGGGTCCACCGCAGTTCCAACACTATTATCGGCCAGCACCTGCCGGGTCTGCGCGGCCAGCGTCTTCGGCTCCGGTACGGGGATGACCGACAGCGTCCCTTCCAGAAGATTGTGATCTTTATCAGTGGAGTTCGGCTGGAACGGCCCAGGGCCTTTCGGATTGGCGACCTGCGCCGTGCTGCCCTTGCCGTTTGTCACCAGCAGATGCTCGCCGTCCGGCGAGACGGCGACGCCGGTGGGATACCAGCCGGTTGGAACGTATCCACGCACCAGGCCGTCCGACCCGCTGGAAGTCAGGCCGACCACGGCGACGGCGTTCATGTCCGCTAAAGAAACATACAGCGTCCGGCCATCCGGCGATAGGGCCAGGCCGGTTGGGGTCGCGCCGGGCAGGCCGCGTGCGCCCATCGGCCGCAGGACAATCGTGTGCAGGACCGTGTCGGTCGCCGTCGCAATCACGGAAACCGTGTCGCCGTCGCCGTTTGCGACATACAGCCGCTGATGGTCGGGCGAAAGCAGCAGCGCATCCGGGTGCGCCCCGGTCGGGATGTCCTTGCGCCGGGTTAAATTCTGAGGGTCAACAACCGTGACCTCACTGTCCCGCTCGGAAGAAACATAAACTTTGGAGCCGTCCGGCAGGGCAGCGACCGCCAGCGGGTAGCTGCCGACCGGGACACTGCCGAGCAGCTTGCGGCCCGGCACATCAAAAACAGCCAGCGTGTCGGCCATGTTGCCTGCCGCGTAGAGGCGGGTTCCCGGCCCATTCAGGGCAATCCCCGCCGGGAAATTGAACTTGCGCGGGTCGCCCGTCGGCTCGTCGAGCGTTCCCGTCTCAGTAATCTGCCCGGCAGCACCCACATGGTAAATGCCGATTTTATCTTCGCTGCCCCGTGCGGCGTAAAGGGTCGCGCCGTCCGGGGCCAGCGCCAGGCCGAAGAAAACGCTTCCCGTCGGCGTGTAGCCCCGGTCCGGGTCAAGCGTCTGATACGGCAGCACAGACAAAGATTTGACGGTCTTCGTGTCTACTATCGTCAGGGCCTGCCGTGCGCCGCTGCAAATAGTGACAGCCTGGTCTGTGCCGGGAATAGTTCGCACGGCCATCGGCAGCGTGCCGCCCAGAGGAACCGACAGGCCGGTCGGGCGCAGGATTTGGCCGGTCGGCAGCCGCTGCGCCGCAAAGGCCGCAGTTGCCGGAACCGCCAGCAGCGCGGCGAGAAAATAGCGGGAAAATTTCACAGGGTAGGTACTTCTTTCGTTCAGATACTTTCTTTCATTCAGTGTGCGCTCTCGGCATCGTCCGGCATTAGATGTTCATTGATGCACTTGACGGAGCTTGGGATCAGATGCCCCATTTGGTCATACCGGAGCTGAATAATCCAGCCGAACACGCTGTTCGGCCACTTGCCGCCGGGCAGAAGCGCCGACGGGTCGGCTCCCAGAGCCTGAAGCAGTGCCGGGATTTCTTTGTGATGCCAGCAGATCAAAATGGCTTGCCCGCGTGGATGGGAATGCAGCGTCTCCGCCAGCAGACCGACTTCTTTGTCCGGGATTTGCTCGTCAAGGGGAAGGTGAAGGGCTATACTTAGAGGCGTTAAAGTCAGGCGCGGACGCTGGATGTGCGGGGTATCCGCCGCCGCGATCAAGTGGTCCAGATGCACTGGATGGCCGTCAATGAGAACGCGCGAGAAATAACTCGGATAAGCCGAAGCCCGCTGCTGCCCGGCCACAGTCAATCCCGCGCCCTGGTCCGGCTTCTCGGCATGGCGGATGATCAGAATGACGGCATTCGCGAGCGGCGGCGGGGCCGGCTCGGCGGACACGCCGCCGGTCAGCAGAGACACGCCGCAAAGAACGGCGAAAAGAGTAGCACGCAAAATGCGTGAAAACAGTCGGTCAGTCGGGATTTTAGTCATCAAAAGCCTTTTGCGGAGGGACATGCAAACTCAAGTGTACCTGAGGTGGATTAAGAGAATGTTAAGGCGCTTTCGCGGCGAGGACAGGCCGTGCAGGAAGCTGGGCGTGGAGGCGGGCGAGCATCTGGCTGACGGTGACGAATTGAAAGCCCTGCGCCCGCAGGCCGTCAATAATGGCAGGCAGGGCAGCGACTGTGGCCGGCGTGTCCTGATGCAGCAGAATGATCGCGCCGGGGGCGGTGCGGTCTAGGACGCGCTCTTTGATGAAGTCGGCTGATGTGTCTTTGTCGTAGTCTTTCGCGCCGACGGTCCATGAGACCGTGACGTAGCCCAGCGCTCTGGTGACACCGAGCATTTTGTCGTTGTACTGGACACCCGGCGGGCGCATCAGAGTTGTGTGCCGCCCTGTGGCGGCGTAGATGTCCTGGTCACACAGGCGCAGCTCATTGGCGATCTCATGCGGCTTCAGGGCCGGCAGGTCCTGATGGTTGTACGTGTGGTTTGCCAGCTCAAAGCCGTCATGGGCCAGCAGACGCGCGACCTGCGGGTACTGCTTGACGCGCATTCCAACTAAAAAAAAGGTCGCCGGGACGTGTTTGGCCTTGAGAATCGCTGCGACCTGCGGGCCGTAGACTGGATCGGGGCCGTCATCAAAAGTGAGGGCAACTTCCGGGACCGCGCTGTCGCCTTCCTGAAGCAAAGCGTTCTGGGCATCGTAATGGTCCCGGCCCTGCCAGTGCCGCACCCATTCCACTGGACTGAAGACTTTTCGCAGCGGCACTTTGCGGTGCGGGTCCAGCGCCCAGCCGGCGAGCGCCGCGCCTAGAACAAAAACAGCGGCTCCTGCCGGTGCTATTCTTCGCAGTACGTTCATGCCGTCATTATACGTCATTATTTCGGTATCCACGATTATTTCCGCTGATTTCGCTGCCTGCCTGCAAAGACCGCTTGACGAATTCTTGCGAAAAGACTATAATAGAACCAGGAAAACCATCACATTATCTTTACGTTATTTTTCTGGGCCGTGTCAAGGCCAATTTGTTTCGGTTAATGTAAGGGGCTTACTCATGCCTGCCGGGGAACACGAAGCGCCCGGACAAGAAGCATCTGACGAACACTCGGATGAGCCGGTGTATGTCATCAGCATTGCCGCGAAGCTGGCTGGGCTGCCGAGCTGGACGCTGCGCGTTCTGGACAAAGAAGGCGTTGTCCGGCCTCAGCGCACCGCGACAGACCGACGCTTGTACTCTGACCGGGACATCAGCCTTCTGGCGCGGATTCGGTACTTGACCGAGGAGCGCGGCGTCAACATGAACGGCGTCAAGCTGATCTTGGAAATGGAAGGCAGCTCTTTCAAAGTCTCCGAGTAAAACCTCTGCCTATTTTCGATATTTGCCTGCTTTCAATAAAGGACACCACTTTTGATTTATCCATCCGCCGATACCATTGAAGACCGCGTTAAAAGCCGCTACTCGCTGGTCGTCCTCTCCGCCAAGCGTGCCAAGCAGATCAAAGAAGGGGCACCGGTGCTGATTGACACGGACTCCACTAATCCGCTGACAATTGCACTGGAAGAAATTGCCGCTGGAAAAGTCACCGCTATCGAAGTGGAGGGCGAACTTGTTCCGCAGCCGGTCGGCGGCAGCCTCACCGCCGACACGCCGGAAGGCAAGCACGAAGACGCATAACTGAAAAACGCATAACTGCCGGTCAGGCAAAAATGAGTGTGCTTAGACAAAGACGCTTGGAAAAAAACGCTTAAGGATATACCATGCCGAAATCAGTCGGAATTGATCTGGGAACGACAAACTCCGTTGTTTCCGCCATTGACGAAACGGGCCTCCCGATTGTCATCACCCTCGCCGAAGGAAGCCGCCTCTGCCCTTCCGTTGTCGGTTTTTCCAAAACCGGGGAACGGCTGGTGGGGCAGCTTGCCAAGCGGCAGGCGGTCACAAACCCGGACCGGACCATTTCGTCCATCAAGCGTCAGATGGGGACCCGTTACCGGGCAAACATTGACGGCGCGGAATACTCGCCGGAAGAGATTTCCGGCATGATTCTCGCCAAGCTGCGCTCCGATGCCGAAGCGTATCTGGGCGACGTAGTGACCGAAGCAATTATTACCGTTCCGGCGTATTTTTCCAATGCCCAGCGCGAGGCCACCAAGCAGGCCGGCATCATTGCCGGCATCAACGTCGTGCGGATCGTCAACGAGCCGACTGCCGCGGCGCTTGCCTACGGCCAGAACACAAGCGGTGAACAAACAGTTTTGGTCTGGGACCTCGGCGGCGGCACTTTTGATGTCTCCATCTTAGAACTGGACAACGGCGTCTTTGAAGTGCGGGCAACCTCCGGCGACACGCATCTGGGCGGCGATGACTGGGACATTCGCATTATTGATTGGATGACCGCCGAGTTCAAAAAAGAGACCGGTATTGACCTGACCAAAGACCGAATGGCAATGCAGCGCCTCAAAGAAGCCGCCGAAAAAGCGAAAATCGAGCTGTCTACGCTGCTGACCGCCTCCATCAACCTGCCGTTTATCTCGTCCACGCCTGATGGTCCGGCGCACTTGGAGCTGACCCTGACCAGGGCGCAGCTGGAAGACATCACCCAGGATTTGCTGGAGCGCATGATCGGTCCCACCGAGCAGGCTATGAACGACGCCCGCTTAGAGCCGTCGGACATCCAAAAAGTGCTGCTGGTCGGCGGCATGACCCGGATGCCGATTGTGCAGGAGCGTGTCCGCTCCATGTTCGGCCAGGAGCCACACAAAGGGGTCAACCCGGACGAAATCGTGGCAATGGGGGCAGCAGTGCAGGCCGGCATTTTGACCGGCCAAGTCACCGACATTGTTTTGCTGGACGTGACGCCTCTGTCGATGGGCATTGAGACCCAGGGCGGCGTCTTTACCAAGCTGATTGAGCGCAACGCCACCATTCCAACGTCCGCGTCCCAGCTTTTCACTACTGCCGTGGACAACCAGAGCGCCGTGGACATCCACGTTTTGCAGGGTGAGCGCGATTTTGCCGTAGACAACAAGACTTTGGGCAAGTTCCAATTGACGGGACTCACTCAAGCGCCGCGTGGCGTTACCAAGATTGAAGTTATCTTTGACATTGACCAGAACGGGATTGTCCATGTGTCCGCCAAAGACACTCTCACGGGCAACATGCAGAAAGTCACCATTACTGCGTCAAGCGGCCTCGGCACCAACGAAGTCGAGCGCATGGTTGTGGAAGCCGAGCAGTACCGTAAGGCCGACGAAAAGCGGCGCGAAGAGCAGGAAATCAAGAACAAAGCCGACCAGCAGATTTACACGGCCATGCGGATCGCCGCCGATGCCCGCGGCATTGTCGAGCCGCGCCTCATTGAAGCCGTCAACCAATCCGCCGGTCGTTTGACCGCAGCAGTCAACGCCTACGACAACACCGGTGCCCGACGCGGCATGGACGAGCTGAACACGTCGCTGATGGCCCTCAGCAGCGCCCTATACACCGCCAAAGAAGCCAAGCCCTACACCAACGGCAGCACCCTCCCACCCGCACCCCAGGCCGCTCCCGCGCCGCAAGCCGCCCCCACTGCTTCCGCGCCCGACCTCGGCTCGGAAACATCCGCTGCCGCCTTCCCCGACCCGGACGCCGAGCAGCGCATTGACATGGACACGATGCTGAATGAAGAAACCGCCAAATCCGGCAACAACGAGTTCCGGGATGTGTAGTAAGTACCAACGCAAGTAGTCGAAAAGGCTATCCGTAGGTATTGGAAGATGATTATAGGTACAGCATCTTTTTTGCGTGACTGGCTGAAGAACGGTGTGATGTACTGGCTTCTGTTTTGCGTTGTTGAGTATGTGCATCATGGGTACTACTCTTGGCGACATGAGCTGATCTTAGCAGTTGTTTTCAGCTCACTCATACCAGCACTTCGCAGGGTGTTTCTGGAACGCGACGGTGGCATCCGTAAAGCCAAGTCGAGTTAGTTATCGGCATAGCGTCGTGAGGTCGAGCTACTTGTTGCTCTAAGTATCAGACGGGGCCGGACTCTCTTTTGGAAACTTTGCTGGTATAATCAGTATAGTTTCTGTTTGAGGCGTCCGGCTTTTTTGTCGTTTTGGGTTGAAGCAAGGCGCGAGGGAATAAATTCCTCTCGCTGAATAGCGGCGTCCTTCGGACGAGAAGAAACCGAATGTGTTCCGCTCTTTCGTCCAAAGGACGGCTATAACTAGCGAGAGGAATTCATTCCCTCGCGTTTTATGCGTACCTATACTTTTTCTGACGGCAAGTAAATTCTTTATGGCTAACAAACGTGATTATTATGAGGCGCTTGGAGTTTCGCGCACCGCAACCGTGACCGAAATCCGCTCGGCGTACCGCAAGCTGGCCGCAAAGTACCACCCGGACGTCAACCCCGGCGACCACACGGCGGAAGACAAGTTCAAGGAAATCAACGAAGCAAACGAAGTGCTGTCGTCGCCTGAAAAGCGCCAGATCTATGACCAGTACGGCCATGACGGGCCGCAGCAGGGCTTCGGGGGTGAAGGCGGCTTCGGCGACATCTTCGACATGTTCTTCGGCGCAGGCGGCGGGGGAGGAGGGCGCGGCGGACAGGAACGCGCTCGCCAGCAGGCGACGCAGGGCAGCGACCTGCGCTATGATCTGGAAATCACGCTGGAAGAAGCCGCGTTTGGGGTTCCCAAAACCCTTCGCCTCTCGCGATTGGAGGGATGCGAAGTCTGCCACGGCGCAGGCGCAAAGCCCGGCTCCGTGCCGCAGACCTGCCCGACCTGCTCCGGCACCGGCCAGGTGCGCCATGTCCAGAACACCATTCTCGGCTCGTTTGCCACAGTCGCTCCCTGCGCCCGCTGCCGGGGCGAAGGCCGGATCATCTCCGACCCCTGCCCCGCCTGCCGGGGCCAGGGACGAACGCGGCAGACCGTTGAGCGCGTGGTAGACATTCCCGCCGGAGTTGATTCCGGCACGCGGCTGGTAGACCCCAGCCAGGGCGATGCCGGGGTGCGCGGCGGGATGCGCGGCGACTTGTATGTGATTATCTTTGTCCAGCCTCACGCCCAGTTCACCCGGCGCGGCACGGAAGTGGTGCATGAAGCGGCGGTCTCGTTCGCACAGGCGACGCTTGGCGATACGTTTGAGGTGCCGGTTCTAGGCGGCATTGAGAAAGTGACAATCCCGGAAGGCACGCAGCCCGGCACGACCTTCCGCCTGCGCGGCAAAGGCTTTCCCGATCTGAACTCCCGCAGCGGCGAGCGCGGCGACCAGATTGTCACCGTGAAGGTCAAGGTTCCCACCCGCCTCTCCGACGAGCAGCGGCGCTTAGTCAAAGAGC
The DNA here is from genome assembly GCA_964243345.1 of uncultured Armatimonadales bacterium. GTDB lineage: Bacteria > Armatimonadota > Armatimonadia > Armatimonadales > Capsulimonadaceae > JANXMY01. Next base: position 10,779 of record CAXTER010000023.1, on the reverse strand, counting down.
TTGCGACGGCGTCCGGCGAGACGCTCCACGCCGACGAGCGCGGCTTCTTCGGCAAGCTCAAGGACACGATCTCGCAGAAATAGACTTCTATGCGCTGGGCCGAAATCCAAATTGATGCGACTGCCGACGCCGTAGACGCTGTCGGTGCGGCCCTCTACGCCGCCGGCTGCGGCGGCTTTGAGGTGCGCGAAACACTTCTGCCGCCTGCCGTCGCGGGTTATCTGCCCGTAGATGACCGGCTGGAAGAGAGATTGGAACAGCTTGGGAGCGCATTAGAACAACTGCCGGCGTTCGGCATCACCGGCGCGGGAACCGAGCTGACCCTGCGCTATGTTGAAGAAGCCGACTGGGCAACTGCTTGGAAAGCCTACTACAAGCCCATTAGAATTGGCAAGCGGCTGGTTGTGACGCCGCCCTGGGAAACACCGGAGCTTGGCCCCGATGACCTGCCGATTGTGGTTGACCCCGGCATGGCCTTCGGCACCGGCAGCCATCCCACCACGCAGCTTTGTTTAGTCGCGCTGGAAGAATATGTGAAGCCCGGCATGGCGGTTGCCGATGTCGGCACGGGTTCCGGCATTCTCGCTATTGCCGCTGCCAAGCTTGGCGCATCTTCTGTTGCTGCAAACGACAACGACCCGCTTGCCGTCAAGATTGCCCGCGAAAATGCCAAAATTAACGGTGTCTCGGTCCAAATCGCCGAAACACTTCCGCCAGGCCCTTACGCCGTCGTCGTCGCCAATATCTTGGCCGACGTGATTATCGGCATGGCAGCCCAGCTTGCCCTTTGGACCGAATTAAGCGGCACGCTCATTGCATCCGGCATTATTGATACCCGCGAGGCAGACGTTCGCCAAGCCGTCGAAGCCGCCGGGTTCACGTCCCAAGACACCCGGCATCAAGGCGAATGGGTCGCACTGATTTTCGAGCGAAAAGAGACACGGGGCTGAACCCCGTGCTTTAAAGGAGCAAATCCCCGCCTGCGCGGGCAGAAGATTTGCTGCCTCCTCGCCCGCGACGGCGGGGCTTGCACTTCTAAAGCCCTGCCGTTCAGGGCAGGGACTCATGACTTTATGACACGTTTTTTTGTGCGGCCTGAGCAGATTGTCGGCGAGTTTGTGTATTTAGACGGTGATGATGCCCACCATCTGCGGGTGGTGCTGCACGCGCAGCCGGGAACGAAAATTGCGGTGCTGGACGGCTCCGGGCAGGAATGGCCGGCGGCGCTGACGGAACTGGGTAAAACAAAAGCAGCGGCGCAGCTTCGGGAGCCGTTTACGCCGGAAACCGAGCCGAATGTGCAGGTGATGGTCGCGCAGGCACTGCCGAAAGTCGGCGAGAAGATGGAGCAGGTGCTTCAGCGTTGTACGGAAATCGGCGCGTCCGGCTTCAGCGTTTACAGTTCGGAGCGCAGCTTGCTTCACCTCACGGGTGAGCGGCAGGAAAAGCGGCAGGTGCGCTGGTCGGCGATTGTCAAGACAGCGGCGGAGCAGGCACACCGAGCGATTTTGCCATCGTTGAGCATTAGCGGCGAGCTGCGGGACGTTCTGGCGACGGCCTCTGGTTATGACCTCGCGCTGCTGGCTTACGAAGGTGAAACAGACACGCTGCTGAAGTCCGCACTCGCCAGCCGAGAGACGCCGCCGAAGCGCATCTTAGTCATCGTCGGGCCGGAAGGCGGGTTCAGCGACACCGAAATTAAAGCCGCACGCAAAGCAGGCGTCCAGACAGTTTCGCTGGGGCCGCGCATTCTGCGGACAGAAACAGCGGCGCTTGTTATGGTTTCTCAGCTGTTGTTTGCTTTAGAATAAGAGAAAGCCCAGGGTTAAAACCCTGGGCTGAAGGGCGCTTCGCGCCGGCTGTCCTGCGGACAGAAGACTGAAGGCGTTGGCTCTCAGTCTTTTGTCTGCAGGACAACCAGCCGAAGGCTCTCCAGCCCAGGATTTTAATCCTGGGAATCGGAGTAAGAACGCTGTTTGTAGATATTCACAACCACATACTGCCCGGCGTGGACGACGGCGCTTCCAGCGTGGAAGAAAGCCTGCAAATGGCGCGTCTTGCGGTCGCCTCTGGGACCGACACGCTCATTGCTACCCCGCACCGGGGCTGGTTTCTGCGTCAGCCGTCCCGCCCGGAAGTGGTTCGGGCGCATGTCGCAAGCCTGCAGGAGTCATTAAATCGCGCCAAAATTCCGCTCCGAGTTCTGCCGGGACTGGAAATCAAGATGACCCCGCGCGTCGCTGACGACCTGCTAAATGGCGAAGCGGGAACGCTTGCCGACGGTCAATGGGCGCTGATTGAGCCGCCGTTTGAGGGCATTCCGCCTACGGGCTTGGACACGCTGCAAAAAGTCCGGGACGCCGGGTTCCAAATTGTGCTGGCTCACCCGGAGCGCTGTGCGTCGGTTCAACTCAGCCTAGACTTCTTGGAAGCCGCCGCTCAGATTGGTGTCGCATTTCAGATTACGTCCGGCAGCCTGCTCGGCCACTTCGGCCCGAAGGCCCAGTCTACCGCCGAGGCCATGCTGGCCCATGCCGCCGAGTGGCCTCTCGTCATCGGCTCCGACACACACGACCTTTACGACCGCCCCCCCAGCCTGCTGGCCGATGCCCGCGATGCCGCCGCGTTCATTGCCGGCGCAGAAGAAGCGCAGACTATGGTGGATACCCGCCCCCGCGCTATGCTTCCCCCAATGTAGAACACCATGAAGATCAAACTCTTTTTGCTTGCTTCTGTCTTGGTCGGGCTAATCGGTGCGATCATTCAGCCTTCATTCGGCGTGTGCCTCAAGGTGCTGCCTGGCTATCTTAAAGACCCTCATACCCCCGCCTCCCCAGGCTCGGTGCTTTGCGGCACATGCTTTTCTCTCGTCAAGATCGTGGCTGTTCATCCCGACAGCAAGCCCCAGGGCCATTGGCAGGAAACCGGAACGCTGGACCTCATCAAAATAGAGAGCAGCGGCAAGTTACTCCCAGCGGCATTTTCGGTTCCCTACGAGAAGCGCACCGGCACTCTCACGAGTTCTGGTGTCATAATCATGGACGATTGCCAGACATGGGATCATATCGTGCCGAAGCCCGGCAAGCGGCTTCTTGGCTTCTTTCGCCTTGAAAACAAAGGCTGGGTCATTCCTGAAATGGCGGCGGGGGATCTTATCCTTGATGCCGACCATCTTAATCCAGCCTCTCGAAAAGCAATTCAGCCACTGTTTCGAACCCGGCTGTGACAGTTGAGATACTGATGGCTGAAACGAAGATTGAAGCACTCACCGCCTCGCCGGAAATCTGCGCGATGCTAAGTGAGATTTTGATTGAGACTGTCGCACACGGCGGCTCGGTCAGCTTCCTGCACCCACTCGCGCCTGAAACGGCGGAAGCTTTTTGGAGCGACGCGCTGGCAGCGGCGAAATTAGGCAAGCGCGTCGTCCTCGGAGCCTGGGACGGCGAAGTTCTAGCCGGAACCGTGACCCTCCTGCTGGACTGTCCGCCGAACCAGCCGCACCGGGCCGAGATCGCCAAAATGATGACCCGCCTGAGCCGCCGAGGGCGCGGAATTGCGGCGGCTTTGCTGCAGGCGGCAGAGGCTTTAGCAATTGAGGATGGACGCACCCTGCTTGTGCTGGATACCGCGTCTGACGGCGGCGCGTCGGGCCTCTACGAACGCTCCGGTTTTGTGTTTGCGGGAGAAATTCCCGACTACGCCTTAAAGCCGAACGGCGGCCTCACGGGAACGAGAATCTACTGGAAGCGGATTGGGTCGGTCGCTGACACCTCACAAAACGAAATTCTCGGCGCAGACTAAGAAGCCGCAGCCGTGTAAATCCAGAAACTTTTCCTCGTCAGGGCGAATTTGAGCCATGTAGTTGGGGGCAGTGAAAACTTTGGCAATGTCTTCCACGCTGTCAAACCACAGTTCGGTTGTACCGTCATAGGCAGGCGGCGGCAGGCCGGGCAGTTCAGCCGGCAGCGTGTGGCCCTGGACATAACGGCGGACATACTGCTGCACTTCCGGGAGCGACATAAAGAGCGGCGCATGGTTTGTCTTGTGGTACTCAACAAAGTCTTCGTGGCTCATGTCCTGGCGCTTCCGAAGAAGAATAGTAAACTTGATCATGGTAAGACAATTCAACCCGAAAAGCCGGGCCGCAAAACATTCTCCGTAAAAGTACGGTTATTGCCCTCTTGTTCTGTGTTCATTCTGCCGACAAGCAGAATATGGACACGATTACCGCACTTTCGTCGGCGCTTGATCTTGGCTCGGCCCGCCTTGCGGCCATTTCCAGCAACATCTCCAATATCAACACGCCGGGCTTTAAGCGGCAGGACGCGACTTTCGCCGCCCTGCTGGACTCGGCGGAAAACAATGGCGGCAGCTTGGCTCAGTCTGCCCCCGATCCGCGTGATCTCACAATGGACGATGATCCGGGCCAAACAAGCCATCCGACCCTGACGACCCAGCAGAACGGGGCAATGCGCTCCGACGGCAACAACGTAGACATTGACGCCGAAACCAGCCGCCTGGCAGCCGCCCAGATTTATTACGAAGGCTCCGCCCAGCTTCTGTCCGGCCAGTTCAGCGCCTTAAAGTATGTGATTGCGGGAGGAAAATAACCGATGGGATATATGGACACACTAGCGATTAGCGCGTCCGGCATGACCGCCGAGCGCCTTCGGATGGACGTTGTCGCCAATAACCTCGCCAATGTCAACACGACCCGTACCCCCGGCGGCGGCCCGTTCCGCCGCCAGCAAGTGGCGTTCGCGCCCGCTGGAACCTCGTTCGGCGAAACGCTGGCCGGCCTGTCTTCCGCAGACGGCGACGGCGGCGAGAATGATGAGGGTGACGTGGCCGGCGGCGTGGAAGTGTCCGGCATTGTCCCTGACTCCCGCCCGTTCAAGCGAGTCTACGAGCCGGGCCACCCGGACGCCGACAAGCAGGGCTATGTCAGCCTGCCAAACGTAGACACTGTGACTGAAATGGTAGACATGATGAGTGCCACCCGCGCCTATGAAGCCAATGTCGCCGCTATCGGAGCCGTCAAGTCTATGGCGACGAAGGCGATGGAGATTGGGCGGGCCTAGCCGCCAGCTTGTCAGAAGAACCTCAGCCAAAAGACCTCATCCAAAAAGACCTCATCCCAAAAAGACCTCACCCGGCAGCAAGCTGCCACCCTCTCCTTCACAAGGAGAGGGTATCCTTCGGATTATTGCATATCGGAACGCAGTTCCGGTATGAGGTTTTCTTGGGCGAGGTTCTTTCTGCTTTTCCCCCCGCAAAATAACCTGTTAATCCCCCGGCAGACTGTGGAACAATCCGCACGTCATACTTTTATCATCTTCCAACTTTTGCACTCAAGGAACTCATGCCATGAACTTTTCCACTCTGCCGGCCTCCCTCTCAGCAGGAATGTTTGCGCCCACAAAAACCTCTGACACTTCTGATACCCTTCTGGGAACGTCTGAGGCGGCGGCTTCCGCCGGGCCGTCGTTCGGCCAAATGCTGCAAAGTGCGCTGGGGCAAGTCAGCACGCTTCAGGACAAGGCCGGCCAGATGACAACCGCGTTTGCTCAGGGCAAAACCGGCGACATCCACAGCGTGATGATTGCCTCCGAGCAGGCGACAATGGCCTTGCAGCTCACCACCCAAATCCGCAACAAGGCCGTAGATGCCTACCAGGAAGTCATGCGAATGAGCATGTAGAGCGTTTGCAAGACCGGATGGATGAAGACTTGGCGGAAGGGCGGAAACATTGGCACGATTTTCGGCAATTTGGGACAACCTGCGCGGCTGGTGGCAGACGGCAACCCCCGTCACCCGCGCTCTAGCGACCGGCATGGTGCTGCTGATGGTAGTCGGCCTGGCTGTCGCCGGGTCGCTTGCCACCAGCCCCGACTATGAGGCCATCTACCACGGCGTCAGCGGCAAGGACGCGGCGGCGATGGAAACGGTGCTGCACGGGCACGCAATTGACATGCACTACGACGACAAAGAGCAGACGGTCAGCGTTCCCGCGAAAGACGAAAGCAACGCTACGATGTATATCGCGGCGGCGGGCATTTTGTCCCAAGACAGCGTCGCCGACGGCACGGAAACACCGGATGTGCCGATCAGCCCAATGGACTCCCCCGATGTCGTGACCCAGAAGCAGAATACGGCCAAAGAACTCGCCATGGGCCGGAAGCTGATGCGGCTTGACCCCATCGCGTCCGCCGCCGTGTCCATCTCCGCCGGCACGGCAACCACTCTTTTTGGCAACGACACCGCGCCCACAGCCAGCGTCATTTTGACCCTCAAGCCCGGCCAGTCCCTCAGCCCGCTGCAAGTCAAAGGCGTGGTCAATTTAGTGGCCCACGCCGTCACCGGCCTGACCCCGGACAACGTGACCTTGACCGACCAAAGCGGAATGCCGCTCGGCCAGGCCGACGCCGACGGCGATCCCGGAATGCCGGGCGGCGAGGACGCCAAAGCCAGCGAAGTCGCTCGCAAAGAGCTTCAAGACCTGTTGGACCGAACAGTCGGCCTGCACAAAGCGATTGTCACAGTCCATGCCGAGCTAAACTTAGACCAAACCTCCACCGACTCTATCCAGCACACGCCCCAGCCCGGCACAAAAACGGGCCTGCCGGTGAGTGTTCGCACTAAAGAAGAAGATTACTCCGGCGGGGCCGCACCGGCCCCCGTCGGCGGCGTCGCCGGAACCGGCAGCAACCTCAATGTGCCGAGTTACTCCACCGGCGGCGGCAGCGGAAGCGGCGGCAAATATGCGAACACCGACACAACAACCAATTACGACAACGATGTCACCCACACACTCACAAAAGTCGCGCCCGGCAGCATCAAAAAAGAGACGGTGACGGCACTTGTAGACACCAGCGTTCCCGCCGACACGGTCGCCAAGCTCAAAGACAGCATCGCGACGGCAATTGGCGCAGCGCCCGGCGACACAACCCGCTTTGTGACTGTCCAGCAGTTTGCGTTTGACACCAGCGCTCAAAAAGCCGAAGCGGCCCAGATGCAGTCCCTCGCCGCCCAGCAGCTGTACAGTAATATCGCCCGCGCTCTGGCTGTCGCCGTTGTCGCCGTGGTCCTGCTCGTGCTGCTGACCCGCACCGGGAAGCGACCCATCGCCCAGCCGCAGCTTGCGCTGGCCGGCGGCGGCGCAAACATCGGCCACTTGGACGAAGAGATGGATGACGAGATGGCTGCCATTTTGGACCGCAGCGGCTCCCATGCTGGTTCTTCCATGCCGCAGATGGGACAGCAAATGGGCCAAAGCATGGCGATGGTCGAGGATCGCCCGCTGACCGTCGAAGACATTCTTTCCGAGATGCCAGAGCCGGAAAACCGACCGCGCCGCCGTCCGCGTGTCCAATCCATCGAAGAGCAGCAGGACATGAAGATGGAGAGCATCCGCACGATGATTGAAGCCCACCCGGAGAGCGTCGCGCTTCTCCTGAAGGGCTGGATGGCGGAAGAGATGAAAGTTCCCTCGTAGCGGAAACTCGACAAGATACCCGGCACTGAAAGTGCCGGTCTACTATCGCATGAAACTCGCTCCGCGACTAAATACCAGCGACGCAACTTGACTCTTCAGCATTCTTCAGTGTCGGAGACACTTTCATTCACGAGTAGACCGGCACTTTCAGTGCCGGACGCATCCCGGAAAGCAACGCACTTATGGCACTTCGCCCACAACCATTGACCAACCGCAAAAAAGCCGCGATTTTGATGGTCGCGCTTGGCACGGAAACTTCCAGCAGCTTGTTCCAGCACATGACCCCGGATGAAATTGACATCGTCAGCCTGGAAGTTGCCCGCATGGGCCGGGTCAACGCCCAGCTTCGGGAAAATGTCATTGAAGAGTTTCATGAGCTGTGTGTCGCGCAGGAGTTCATCGCCGAGGGCGGTATGGACGCGGCCCGCGAGATGCTGATGAGCGCCTTCGGCGACGAAAAAGCGCAGCTCATCGTCAGCCGCGTCATGCAGGCGATGCAGGTGATGCCGTTTGACTTCCTCAAAAAAGCCGATGCGTCCCAAATCACGACATTTATCCAGAACGAGCATCCCCAGACCATTGCCCTCATTATTGCCTACTTGCAGCCCGCTCAGGCCGCCGCCATTTTGTCCGGGCTGCCCCAGGACCTGCGGGCCGATGTCGCCCGGCGTCTGGCAACACTAGACAAGACCCCGCCGGAAGTCATCCGCGAAGTGGAAAGCGTCCTGCAAAAGAAGCTGTCGTCGGTCGTGTCTACGGATTTCACTCATGCCGGCGGCGTCAAATCGCTGGTGGAAGTCTTGAACTATGTAGACCGCTCCACCGAAAAGACTATTATCGAATCGCTGTCCGAGAACAACCCGGAGATCGCCGAAGAAGTCAAAAAGAACATGTTTGTCTTCGAAGACATTATTCTTTTGGACGACCGGGCGATTCAAATGGTACTCAAAGAAGTGGACACGAAAGAGCTTGCCGTTGCGCTCAAGGGCGTCGGCGAGAACACGCAGGTCCGCATTTTCAAGAACATGTCCGAGCGTGCCGCTGCAATGATGAAGGAAGAGATGGAGTTTATGGGGCCGGTGCGCCTCAAAGCCGTGGAAGAAAGCCAGCAGCGCATTGTCGGCGTTATCCGCAAGCTGGAAGACGCCGGCGAGATTATTGTCGCACGCGGCGGCGGCGAAGAGATGATTGCATAAAGCCGTCAAAACCTCACCCGGTTGCAAGCGCCCCCCCTCTCCTTAACAAGGAGAGGGTCGGAACAGAGTTCCGGGGTGAGGTTCTTTGGGCAGGACAGCTACAAGCGAGATTTCCCCTATGACTTCCTGGCTGGACACTTTAGAACCATTCACCGAGCTTGTGCCGCGCTTCCCCGGCAGCGCATTCACGGACGTCACGCCTGCCGCTGATCCAACATCGGACCTTTCAGACCTAAAGGCGGAAGCCGAAGCCATACTGGAATCTGCCCGCGCCGAAGCCGCCGAGATGCTGGATGATGCCCAGGCGCAGGCGGAAGCCCTGCGGGAAGCCGCCTGGCAGGAAGGCTTTCATCAAGGCCAAACCGAAGCCCATGCTGCGGTCGAGGCCGAGCTGCGGGCGGAGTGGGCGGGCCGCCAGGAAGCGCTGCGGGCGGAACTGGATGCCATTGCCGCTGATATTGCAGTGGCCCGCGAAAAGCTCTGGCAATGCCAGGAAAGCGAAATGGTCGCGCTGGCCCTTGACATTGCCCGTCAGGTCATCAAGACTGAAGTAACTCAAAACCCGGCAGTCGTTCATGCCGTGCTTGCCAATGCTTTGCGCCGGATAACTGACAAAGACAATGTCCGGGTGCGCGTTTCCGTTGCCGATGCCCCGCGTGTCAAAGAAGCCCGCCAAGATTTGATGGAAACCGTAGACGGTCTGCGCTTTATTGAAATCGTGGAAGATCGCCGGGTCGGCGACGGCGGCTGCATGATTGAAACCAACGCCGGCACGATTGACGCCAAAATCGAAACGCAGGTCGCCGAAGTCGCCCGCGCCTTGGGGGTGAATAAAGATGAGTGACCCCCCCACCCCCAATAATGGAGGAGCCGGAAACGAAGCGGAGCCTTTGCCTTGTCTTACTCCCCCATTATTGGGGGCGGGGGGGCCTCTGATTGACCTCGCCAAGTACCGGGCCATCGTGCAGAGGCTGGATACGGTTCGCGCAAACGGCTTAGTGACGCAGGTGATTGGGCTAGTGGTAGAAAGCATCGGACCGGCGGCGCAGATTGGCGAAGTGTGCGAAATCCGTAGCGGCGGACGCAATGCGAAAGCGGTCAAGGCGGAAGTCGTCGGGTTTAAGGCAAACCGGGTCCTGCTGATGCCGCTGGGCGAGATGACCGGCATCAAGCCCGGCTCGGAAGTCATTGCGACTGGGGACATGCCGCAGGTAGTCGCCGGTGAGTTTCTGCTGGGGCGCGTCTTGGACGGCCTCGGCGCACCTGCCGACGGGTTGGGACCAACCGGCGGCTTCGGCGCGAAGCAGTACCCGATTAATGCCGCGCCGCCGGACGCGATGACCCGGCGGCGGATTACCGAGCCGGTCTCACTCGGCATCCGGGCGATTGACGGCCTGCTGACCCTGGGCAAAGGCCAGCGTTTGGGCATCTTTGCCGGGTCGGGCGTCGGCAAAAGCACGATTCTCGGCATGATCGCCCGCAACACAACGGCGGATATTAACGTCATTTGCCTGGTCGGCGAGCGCGGACGCGAAGTGCGCGAGTTTATTGAAAACGATCTCGGCGAAGAGGGACTTCGACGCTCTGTGCTGGTCATCGCAACCGGCGATCAGCCGCCGCTGGTGCGCCTCAAAGCGCCCTTAGTCGCGACTGCAATTGCAGAATACTTTCGGGACCAGGGCCGGGACGTTCTCTTGATGATGGACTCGGTGACGCGCCTGGCGATGGCCCAGCGCGAAGTGGGGCTTGCCGTCGGGGAGCCTCCGGCGACGCGCGGCTACCCGCCGAGCGTGTTTGCCCTGCTGCCGAAGATTTTGGAGAGGTCGGGAACCAGTGACAAAGGCACGATTACGGCGCTTTATACGGTGCTGGTGGAAGGCGACGACGAAAACGAGCCGATTGCCGACACGGTCCGGGGCATTTTGGACGGCCACATCTGGCTGTCACGCGATTTGGCGGCGCGGGGCCATTATCCGGCCATTGAAGTCGGGCGCAGCGTCTCGCGCGTCATGTCCCAGGTGACTTCCAGCACCCAGCGGATAGCGGCGTCGCACCTGCGGGAAACGCTGGCAACCTACAAAGAAGCCG
>CAXTER010000022.1:0-65284 GCA_964243345.1 uncultured Armatimonadales bacterium | reverse complement strand
ACCTTCCCCTTTGGGGAGGGTCGGTGAGGAACGAACCGGGGTGGGTTCTTTTCTGCTATAATCATGTTATGGACCAAAGGGATCAACGAACAGTCGCGATTTTGGGGGCGGGAAGCTGGGGCAGCGCTTTGGCGTTTCTGCTGGGAACCAAAGGCCATGCCGTGCGGCTTTGGGATCGGGACAGCGAGCTAATCGCCGCCATCCAGGAGCACGGCCTGAACCCGAAGTACCTGCCGGACACCGCCCTGCCGGAAACAGTAGCGGCGACCCCGACAATGCGGGACGCTCTGGATGAGGCCGAGTGGGTGATTGTTGCCGTAGCGTCTGACGGCATCCGCAGTGTTGCCGCCGAAGCTGCACCGTTTCTGCTGCCTGGCACAAGCATTTTGAGTGCTTCTAAGGGCCTTGAGGCAGACACGGGGTTCACGAACTCGGAAGTTTTGACGACGCTGCTGGCGGACGCTGCCTACGCCGGGCTGGTTGTGCTGTCCGGCCCCAACTTGGCCCGCGAGCTGACGCGCGGCGTTCCGACTGCCGCCGTCGTTGCGAGCCTGGACCCGCGTCAAGCCCGCTTCGCCCAATCGCTCTTGATGACCGAGCGGTCGTTCCGTGTTTATACGCACACCGATGTCAAAGGCGTGGAGCTTGGCGGGGCATTAAAAAACGTGCTTGCCATCGGCGCAGGCTTGTCGGACGGCCTCGGCTTCGGCGACAACACAAAAGCCGCGCTGATGACGCGCGGCCTTTTGGAAATGACCGAGATGGGAGTCGCGGCCGGCGGCGAGGCATTGACATTTCTTGGTCTGAGCGGCGTCGGCGATTTGATCGCCACGGCGTCCTCTAAACTTTCCCGCAACTACCGGGTCGGCCTCGGCCTCGCCGCCGGCAAGTCGCTTCCTGACGTTCTCGCCGAGCTGCACCAAGCCGCCGAAGGCATTCCGACTGCCCGTGCCGCCCAGGTGTTAAGCCGCCGCTACGACCTTCAAACCCCGGTGCTTGCCGCCATCAGCGCTGTCCTGCACGACGGCCTCTCGCCATCTGTTGCCGTGGAAGAGCTGATGACCCGCGCCGCCCGCGAAGAGTTTGCAAGCTAGAGTCCCCCTAGCCCCCAATAATGGGGGAACTCGAAGGGCAAGAATGGAACTCCGCGTTATTCTACATACTCGCGGAGGCGGCATTTGCTGGGGTGACGGAGTTTTTTGAGGGCTTTGGCTTCAATCTGGCGGATACGCTCACGGGTGACTTCAAAGTGCTTGCCGACTTCTTCCAGCGTATGCGGATAGCCGTCATCTAAACCGAAGCGCATTTTGAGAACGTCGCGCTCGCGAGGCGTCAAAGAAGACAAGGCTTCATCAATTTTTTCGCGCAGCAGAACAAATGTCGCCGAGTCGTTGGGAGAGGAAGAGTCGTCATCAGGCAGGAAGTCGGACAGGCGGCTGTCTTCTTCCTCGCCGATAGGCGTCTCCAGAGACAGCGGCTCCGGGGCAATCCGCATGATTTCGGAGACGCGCTCAACAGACAAGTCCATCTCAGCGGCGATCTCTTCTAAAGTCGCTTCGCGCCCTAGCGTTTGCAGCAGGTGGCTGCTGGCTTTCACCAGACGGTTGATGGTTTCCACCATGTGGACAGGGATACGGATGGTTCGGCCCTGATCGGCAATTGCCCGCGTGATGGCCTGGCGTATCCACCAAGTGGCGTAGGTGCTGAACTTGTAGCCTTTGCGGTAGTCGAACTTTTCGACGGCCCGAATCAGGCCGATGTTGCCTTCCTGGATCAGATCAGGAAAGGACATGCCGCGCAGGGTATAGCGCTTGGCGATGGAGACCACAAGCCGCAGGTTCGCTTCGGTCAGAATGGCTTTCGCTTCCTGTTCGCCGCGCTCGATGCGCTTGGCGAGCCGGACCTCCTCCTGCAGTGTCAGCAGATGGGTTCGCCCCACTTCGCGCAGCCACATCCGCACGGAATCGTCGAGCGGCAGCCCTTCCAGAGCGGACAAATCTTCGGGCGTCAAATCAGGAGGCGACGGCACGCCATGATCTTCTTCGGCAAAGGTCGCCGAGGCCAGCTCGGAAGCGCGGCGAACTACAGGCACGTCCTCGTCCATAAATTGCAGGACATCGTCCAGCCTAGCCTCACTCAGACTTTCGCCCAGGTCGCCCAAAGCGCTTTCGTCCAGATCCCCCTGGCCCTCGCGCTCAGCGTCGCTATTTTCGCGGCTTAGGTTTGTTGGGGACAGCGCGGCAGCAGTGCCCGCGTTCCCTGTCAGCTCGTTTACTGTCAGCACGATTATTTTCCTTCGCGGCCCGCCGGAGACTTCGGCGTCCCGCGCAGCTCGCTTTGAAGCCGGGCAAACTGCCGCAGCGTCTCCGTATCCGCCGTACCCTCGGCGATACGCTGCTTCAGCCCGGCCAGCGCCTGTTCTTTGGCGCGGTCTTTCAAGTGTGCAATTTCTCCGGCAAGCGACTCCGGCAGCAGCGGCTCTTCGCCGCTGTTCATCAGCAGGCCCACCAGCGTGTCGGCACGCGGGTCATCCCCCAGCGCCGCCAGCACGGCTTTCGGCTCCAGCGGCTCGCCCTGCTGGTACCTCTCCTGCATAAACAATGCCAAAGCTCTCGCCCATTCGGAAGCAAACTCACTTGGCATGATTGCTTCCAGCGCGGAGCCTGCCAGCGCCGGGTCGGCGCTGACCATTGCCCGCAGCAAATGCCGCTCCGCCTGCTCCGTCGCGCTGCCCCCGGTGGGCGGCACCGGAACCGGCGCAGGACGGCGGCGCGTCTCATAAGAGCCGTTTCCCCCAGAAAAAGAGGCTTGAGCGCTGCCGTTTTGACTGCTTTGACCGGCCATCTGCGCGGCAATGTCCTCGCGGATTTGCTGTTCGGCGAACGCAGCTTTCCTAAAGAATGGGTGGTACGGAGCCAACATCTTGATGTACTGCTCGCGCTCCGGGGTAGTAGAAACTGATTTTAGGATCGGCAGCGCTTTTCGGAACAGCGCGACTCGGTCCCGCTCGGTCTCGGCAGGGCCTTTACGAATCAGGCGCTGGATTCGATATTCGGTCAGCGGCAGAGCATTTTCAATGGCCTGCTCAAACACGAGGCGCTTGCCGGAACGAAGCAGGCTGTCGGGGTCTTCACCTTCCGGCAGGTCCAGGACGCGCACTTCCACTTCCTGCGCCTCAAAAATCTGTGCGGCCCGTGCGGCGGCCTTTAGCCCGGCGGAGTCCGCGTCAAAGGCAAGCAGGACCACAGACGCTAATCGTGCCAGCGTCTGGACATGCTCTTCAGTCAGAGATGTTCCTAGAGTCGCCACGACATTCTCAAACCCGGCCTGATGGCAGGCGATCACATCTGTGTAGCCTTCCACCACAATTGCCTGCTCCCGTGCGGCGATGGCTTTTCTCGCTCGCCACAAGCCGTACAAAGTGCGGCTTTTGGAAAAGACCGGCGTTTCCGGCGAGTTCCAGTATTTGGGCTGTCCGGGCCGCGCTTCGGCGATTAAACGCCCGCCAAACGCGATGGGCCGCTCCTGCACGTCAAAAATCGGAAAGATCAGCCGCCCCCGGAGCTTATCAAAAGTTCCGCGCTCGCCGATTGTGACCAGGCCCGCTTTTTCGGCATCGGCCAGCGCCACGCCTTTTTGGGTGAGATGCCGGCACAAGCCGTCCCATTCGTCGGCAGCAAACCCCAGCGAGAATGCTTCCTGTACGGCATGGACAAGGCCGCGCTCCTGCAAGTAATCTCGGGCTACCGAAGAACGGGCTAGGACATCACGGTAAAAGCGCAGGGCCACCGCGTTGATGCGATAAATGCGATCTTTCTCGCCGGCTTCGGAGCGGGGATGGTCGCCGGAAGAACTGTCGCGCGGTCCGCCGCGCCCGGTCAGCGTCACATTGGCCTGCAAAGCCAGCCGTTCCAGCGCTTCCGGAAATGACAGGTTTTCAATCTTTTGAACGAACTTGAAAACGTCCCCGCCCTCGCCGCATGACCCGAAGCAGTACCAGCGTCCGATTTCCGGGCTGACCGTAAACGAAGGCGTTTTTTCCTGGTGAAACGGGCAAAGCCCTTTGAGCTTGCCCCCAGCACGTTTCAGCGTGACATACCGCTCCACCACGGAAACCAGGTCAATTCTTGTCCGCACCTCATCAATGTCGCTGCGGTCCGCCATAAGTCTAGTCAATCATAATGCGAACCACGGATTGAAATCCGTGGCTGAAGGGCGCTCCGCGCCGGCTGTCCTACGGACAGAGGATGAGGCAACAAATCTGCTTCTTTTATCCGCAGCACTGGCTACCCGGAGGACAGGACAATATGATCCTGATTATTTCGTATCAGCCGAAGGCTCCTCAGCCCAGAATTTTAATCCTGGGCCAACGCTGTGCAATTCACCGCGTGGTTCCCTATGCCGCGTCAGCCTCTCTCATTCTTTTTTCCAGCGCCTGCTCCTTGCGCCAGAGATAGTAAGAGAAACTCCCGACAGCGCCGAGCAGGGATACCGGAGGCCACAGATGGTTCACAAGCCTGAGTACCAGCGCAGCGCCGAGCATCAGCAGCCAATAAAGACACACTTTTCGCGCTGGCATAGAGATTGACATTGTCTCTCGATTCCACCTGTTAATCCGGCGAAACGACAATGATGCCCACCAGGCGCTGATCTAGGAACTGGAAGCCGCAGCGCAGGGTGCTTTTGTAATCGATGTTGATGATGGAACCCGCGACTTCCGTATTTTCCGGGTAGCCATACTTAGCGACGACGGCGGAATAGGATGTCCCCAGCTTGATGTTGCGGGCCGTGCCGTAAGCGCCGGAATAGCCGGTTTCACGAATTTGGACTACGCGCTTGTCCGGCGAGATCGTGAACTCCAAAGAACCGCCGTTGGGGCGGTTGTAAATCAAAGTTACGGGCGGTTTTACAGGAGCCGCCGTCGTATCGCTGCCGGGAAAGCCGCTGGCCCCGCCGGGCGCACCGGGAAAGCCGCCGCCGGGCGCACCAGGAAAGCCGCCGGGCGCACCGGGAAAGCCGCCCTGCCCCCCGCCACGGCTGTCTTCAGCGCCGGGGAAGCCCGGCAAGGAGCCGGTCGAAGAGCCGCCTGCTCCGGGGTAACTGCCCTGCGCTCCGGGAGGGCCGCCCTGACCACCGGGGTAGCCGCCAGGCACTCCGCCGCCGCCCGGCCCGGACGCGCCGCCGGACGCTCCCGCGCCGAGGCTGAACGGCGCGGCGGCGACGCCGCCGACAAGAATTTGGTTTGGATTGCCGAACTTATGCGTGACTTCCGAGCCGGGCGCAAAAATCGGGATGCCCGCAAGCGAGCGCTCCGGCTTAGGTTCCGCCGACGCCGGAAGCGAAGCCGACGCAAGCGCCGCCAGGGCTGCGCCGGCGAAAGCCAGCCGCCGCACGGCCCGCGCCGAGCCGAATCCGCACCGCGAAGCTAGTGTTCGTGAAGTAATCTTGCCGTTGTTCTTGTCCATGAGTTTCTCCCTTGCCGACACGCTTATACCATTATTCTTATTATATATCCACAAACGACTACGCACAGTGCATTATACGGTATTATTGCGTTCAACTGTCGCCGATTCCTGCCGCCGCTGAAAAAATCCTGCCGAGACGGTCAAAATTGGTGCAAGAAGTCAGTGTGGCTGTGTCTTTCGACTGAACTTTTTACGGCTGTTCTCGTCTCTACTGCGAGATAGTATGGTTTAGGCCGATAAAAAATTGTCAGCATGGGAGCAATGCTTCATGGGATTTGCACTTGGAACAGCACAGGTCATTCGGATGCCGCTTACGGATTACTCTCTGGTGGAGCGCTGCCGCGATAATGACGACGCAGCGTTCAGCGAAGTGGTCACGCGGTACAAAGCCAAAATCTACAATTACATTTACCGGATGACCGGCAGCGCAGATGATGCCGAAGACTTGACGCAGGAAGTGTTCATTCGGATGTATACATCCATTGACTCGTTTCGCGGGCAGTCCAGCCTCAATACCTGGCTGTTTCGGATTGCCGGCAACCTGTGCATTGACCGCTTCCGCCGGACCAAGAACCGTGTCCCGGCGTATTCGCTGGACGAGCCGGTCGGCGAGGACGCGGCCCAAACCCATGAAGTGGCCGATCATACTTACGAGCCGCACCGGCTATTAGAGAACGTCGAAATGGCCGAGCAGATACAAATGGCCCTGTCTAAGCTTCCTGAAAAGCTGCGGGCGACCCTGCTTTTGCATGACATTGAAGGACTGCCTTACGAAGAAATCGCGCAGATCGTCGGCTGCCCGCTGGGAACCGTCAAATCGCGCCTGTTCAACGCCCGAATGCAGCTTCGCCAGCAGCTTGCGGGGTATCTTGCTTCTTAGCGCAGTTTCTGCGGATTCGGGTAAAAAGAGATTATGATGAACTGTCAAAGCGTCAAGCCCCTGCTGTCGGAGTTTGCAGATGAAACATTGGATGCGTCTGCGGCTTGGCAGGTGCAGACCCACCTGTCCGGCTGCCCCGACTGCGCCCGGATTTCGCGTGATTTAGAAACAATGAAGCGGATGCTGTCCGCGCTGCCGGCCCAAGCGCCGTCCGCTGTGTTTGACGCCGCCTTAGCCCAGCGCCTCGCGCTGACCCGCCGCCCTGCCGCCGCGCCTCAAGTACGCTCCGCGCCTCAGCCGTGGCACACAAAAATCGCGTCGGTCTTTGCGTCCCAGTTCGCGTCACCTGCCCAGCGTCTGCGCCCGGCGCTTGCACTCGGCCTGGTCATTGCGGCAGGAAGCGCTGCGGTGTTCCTGCCCGGACAGCGCAGCACAACTCTGGCACCGGCAGTCGTTCGCGGGGCGGACCCATCGTTTGTCGCAGACTGCGTCGCGCAGCACCACCGGGACGCCGCCGCCGAGCCGCTGGCCGATTTGTCGGCGCAGACGCTGGCCGGAAGCCTAGACGGCTCCGCGCCGCCTGATGCCAACCCGACGGCGGACTCGCCGCTTTAGGATAGTCTGCCATGCGCCTTTTCGCACTTCCCGGCCTGCTTCTTGCCGGTCTTTCCTTTGCCGGCCTTTCGTTGGCAGGAGCATTGCCTGCAAGGCCGGCGCCGCGCTTTGTTCATGTTCCTCGTTTTGTCCGCGTTCCCCAAGTTGTTCGCGTTCCCCAGGCTGCGCCTCAGCCGCGAGTCATGGCCGGGCCTGTTGATCCCGCAGCTAGGATGCTGCTGCGGCAGATGCTGCAAGCGGAAAACACGCTGCCGATCAGCGGCGACCAAATCACGCTGGTGGCACGGAATGGGCTGGATATTTCCTCAGAGCAGATGATCCAGCGCGACGGTGCCCGCGCCCTGCGGCTGGATTATGTGCGTCCGGCGCGGCTTGCGGGCGAAGAGGTTATAGACAACAGCCGGTTCTACTGCCATCTCATTCCGGCTAAGAACACGCTGGAACTCAGCCCGTCGCGCATCCAGTTTCTGCGTGTGCGCGTTCCGCAGGTCATCGGGCAAATCCGCGCCGGGCGGCTTTTAGTACAGCAGGTTGGGCAGGACACAGTCGCGGGCCATGCCTGCACCATCCTTCAGGTTATGGTTCGCAGCAGCGTCCCAGTCCCGTTCCAGAAGTTCTGGGTAGATCCGGCGAACGGTGCCCAGCTTCGGAATGAGCAGTACGACAGTGCGGGCCAGCTTCGGTCGGCGTCGTATTACACCCAAATCATTTACAATCCGGCCTTTGCGAAAGATTCGTTTCGGGTGCCGAGCAGCGGCAAGGTCGTCGCCACCGGCTTCGGCATTCCGAACTTGACAGTGGATCAGGTTCGCGCTCAGGCCGCCTTTGCGGTCCAGGTGCCGACGGTCCTGCCGGAAGGCTTCCGCTACCAGGGAGGGTCCGTGTCCGCCCGGCAAAACACTTCTGTGGTTGAGCTGCACTTTTCCAACGGCGCTGCCGGCTTGTCCCTCTTTGAGACCCCCGAAAAGCTTGTTGGTGGAACCACGCCGCCCCAGCACCCCCGGCACGGCGTTTTGTTCGCACGCCAGAACGGCCTCAAGGTCGTCATCATCGCGAACTTAGAGAACGCCGCGCTGGACAGCACATTAGCCTCTCTGCGCTAGGCTTGTTCCCCGGTCAAAGACGAGAGAGGAACACCGGCGGGAAAAAGGGCATCTTTGCGGTACTGGGCAAAGGCGAAGACTTCAGCCATGAGTGGATCCCAGGTGAAATACAGGTCGGCGACATCTTCCCAGGCGGCTAGGACGAGGCCACGCGATTCGGAGCCATCGGGAATAGGGGCGAATCCAAAGGCTTCGGCGACAAAGACCGGGCAGTAGCGGGTTTGTCCGGCATGAGCGCCGCTGCGGGGCATCAGGCGGTAACAGCCAATCAAATGGCGGCGGGCGGGGTCAAGGTTAGCTCCGGTTTCTTCCCAGGCTTCGCGCACTGCCGCGTCGTCCAATGTCTCGCCCGGCTCAATGCGGCCTGATGGAATGGTAAGGCCGCGTCCTTCAATGTCGGCGAGCGCGACTTTGTCGCCATAAAAGACAAACAGCAGGACAGCCCAAAGCCGCCCCGCGCTTTCCGGCGGCAGGGTTTCCCCAGCGTCAAAAGTGGCATCAGAGTCCCACTCCGGCCAGTAAACAGTGGAAAACGGCTCAGGCATAAAAGTTACCTCTGAGGTACGAGGCGGGCTGCGCCACGGAGTGAACTCCGTGGCAACCCGTAAATACAAAGCGCCTACCCCGGCGTCATCTGCCAGAAGTCCGCTCCGACGATATCCCAGGGCAGGCGGCGCTCATCCGGGTCACTCAAATCAAACTGCTGGCTGACATAATACAAAATGGTCGCGGGCTGCTGCCAAATGTTCGCCCCGCCATGCCCGACCCCGCGCGGAATATAAAGAAGCTGCGCTTTGCCGCCGCCCATCACAAACCGCATGGTCGCACCCAATGTCGGCGAGTCTTTGCGGGCATCAATCAGCCCAATCAGCAGGCGGTCGGTCGGCGGCACGAACCAAACATCTTCCTGATTAAAGTGCAGATGAAATGCTTTAATCGCCCCCGGCAGCACAAGCGAATACGATGACTGGCGCACTTTGAAGTCAGGGATGGCTTCGAGATTGCCCGCCTCGTCAAAGCGCACCAGCTCGGCGAACGAGCCGCCGTCATCGGTCAGCAGGCGCAGGTCTAAAAGCTGGACCCCAGCGATGCGTGTCCCGCCGCCGTACTGCTGCGTTGTCAGTGCTTGTTGAAACTCCGGCCCGAAATCGTCCGGTGACAGCGTATTCGGCATTGTTGTTACCCCACACCCAGCAGCTCGACATCAAACAGCAGGGTCGCATTCGGCGGGATAACATTGCCCGCGCCGGACGTGCCGTAAGCAAGCTGCGAAGGAACCGTCAGAATACGCCGCCCGCCGACTTTCATAGTCGCCACGCCTTCGTCCCAGCCTTTGATGACCTGACCTTTACCAATCGTAAAGACAAACGGCTGATTGCGGTCACGCGACGAGTCAAACTTGCGCCCATCCGGGAACGTCCCGGTATAATGCACGGTTACCTTCTGTCCGGCGCTTGGGCTTGCGCCGTCCCCGACCACTTCGTCTACATATTCCAGCCCGGAAGCTGTCTTGATCTTGTCTGCCATGCGTGTTTCTCCTTGAAAGCGATTAAACCTGCCCCCATAATACCCTAGCCTGCCAATCCCTTCGCAAAAAATAATTCAAGGAAGCCGGTAATTGTACCGAGAATGAAAGCAGCGGCCTTCGCATGTGCCGCCGAGTTCCAAAAATAGGAGACAAATGATGAGTGTCAGCAGCATCTTTAACAATGTCAGTTCTACCGACCAATTGAGCGCCCTTTCTACGCCCGGCGCAGCGGCAAGTGGGGCTTCCAGCGGTACGTCGGTGCTGACTTCTGCGGCATCCGCCACTTCAGTGTCGAGTGATGCATCGCTGCTTTCCCAGCTTCAGCAGCTCTCGTTTACCAATCCCGCCGCGTTCAAGACGGCAACGGCGAACATTGCAACTCAGCTTCAGGCCGACGCGCAGCAGGCCGGCGGCAGCCAGGGGCAGGCGCTGTCCAGCCTTGCGGCAAAGTTCCAGCAGGCGTCACAGACAGGCAGCTTGACGCCCTTGACGCCCACCCACAGCCGTCACGGCGGGCATCACCACGGCGGCGGCAGCAGCGCCGCGTCCGCCGCATCTGCTTACCAGGATACGACGGACTCAAACACCGCCGCCGCGCCCACCAGCCTGCAATCGCAGCTCAGTACAGCATTGAGCCAGGCACTGACAGAGGATGCAGGAACACAGGCAACACTGACCGCGCAGAATGATCTGGCACGGCCTATTACATCACTCGCCGCCTAACACCTGCGGCAGGACTGGGGGTTAATACGCCTGGACAGTCCTGCAAAATCCCCCGCCGTTTACGGCGGGAACTCTTTACCGGATAAACTGCGGGATGAGGAGGCTCATCAAGTATTCGCCGTAGCCGCTTTTCACCAGCGGCGCGGCAATTTTCTCAAGATGAGCGGCATCAATGAAGCCCATACGGTAAGCCACTTCCTCAATGCAACCGATTTTGAGACCCTGACGCTCTTCAATGACCTGCACAAAGGTCCCGGCCTGCATCAGCGACGCAAACGTGCCGGTATCCAGCCAGGCAACGCCCCGGTCCAAAATCCCGACTTGCAGCCGCCCCAGCGCTAAATAGTGCTGGTTGATGTCCGTGATCTCGTACTCACCGCGCGGGCTAGGAGCAAGATTTTTCGCGATTTCGACAACTGCGTTGTCATAGAAGTACAAGCCCGGCACAGCGTAGGAAGATTTCGGAGACAGCGGCTTTTCTTCAATAGAAATGGCCCGGCAGTCGGCGTCAAACTCCACCACTCCGTAGCGCTCCGGGTCTTTGACATGGTAAGCGAACACAATCCCGCCTTCGGGATCGTTGTTGTGCTGAAGCAACTCGGCCATGCCAGAGCCGTAAAAAATGTTGTCGCCCAGAATAAGTGCGACTTTTTCCTCGCCGATGAACTCTTTTCCGATGACAAACGCCTGCGCTAGTCCATTTGGCTCCGGCTGAACGGCATACTCAAAGACGCAGCCCAGCCGGCTGCCGTCACCGAGCAGCTTTTCGAATTGCGGCAAATCATGGGGGGTCGAGATAATCAAAATCTCGCGGATGCCCGCCAGCATCAAAACGCTGAGAGGGTAATAGATCATCGGCTTGTCGTAGACCGGCATGAGCTGCTTGCTGACCGCAAGTGTCAGCGGATGCAGCCGTGTCCCGGAGCCGCCGGCCAAAATAATGCCTTTCATTCACAAGTCCCCTTCCAGCAAGCAGTATACCGCAAAGTTCAGCGGGGAGATACTGAATGTTTTACTGATATTTTGGGGTTTCTTGACACCTTCTTAGGCCCTGTGCTATGATTCGGCATTATGGCTCATAGCACATCGCCGATTGACCCCGACACGCCGCGTCCCCTGCCCCGGCGAACCCCGCCCCGCACCACCTCCGCCGCACGAGCCAACCGGCCCCGGTTTCAGGCGCTGGACGGGGTCTGGATTGCCTGCCTCTGCCTTCTGTCTCTGACGGCTTCATTCTGGGTAGGCGAGATGAGTGGGCGGCGGCTTTGGGGATCACTCGCGGCAGCGGGAGTAGTCGGGATGCTCTACGCGCTCGGATGGCGGGCGAGGGACCGGGCCGCCGGGGTCAGCGCGGGGCTGCTGGCGGCACTCAGTCCGCAGTTCCTGTTCCTCACCGCTTACTCGCCGCAAAGCGCGTTATTTTCGCTTTTGACATTGGCCGCACTGTTTGCGTTTGTCGCCGGGTCGTCGCTGGCGGCGCTGGCGCTGGCGGCGGGCGCGGCGACGGCCCGGCCTGACGGCATCCTCTTGGGGATTTTGCTGCTGGCCCTATCGACGGCCCAGCATCGCAAGCGGACAGGATTGGGGGCAGCGATCTTCTTCGTGCCGATTATTGCTTACTTCGCTGGACGCTTCGCGCTTGGTGACGGGCTTCCGAGGCTGCCGGTATTCGGACTGCACGGCGGGGTATGGCATTGGCTCTGGCTGCCGGCGTCAGCACTGCTGGTCTGGCTGCTGCTGCCGCTGTGCGGGGAATGGAGCGAGCCGCCGCGCCGCGCCCGCTGGCTGCCGGTGGCGCTCTGGCTGGGGATGTATCTGACGTCAGCGTCGGTGCAGTCTGTGACGACTTCTGACGGGATGCTTCTGCCGGTTCTGCCGCTGCTGTTTCTGCTGGCCGGGGGCGGCCTGTCGCGCCTGCTGCCGGCTTTAGCGGGCGAGTTTCCCAACCCTGCGCTCCGCTACCTGCTGGCAACTGCCGCGGTGCTTGTTTTGGTCGGACTGCACCTGCGCCTAGAGCCGCACGCGGCCAATCTAACCCTCAATACACCAGCAGCGACTGAGTCTCATACCCATTGAGCGCGGCGCGGCCATTCAGAAATCCAAGCTCCGCCAGGAAAGAAAAGCCAACTACCTTGCCGCCGAGTTTTTCTACCAGACGTGCCGCCGCCGCCGCCGTGCCGCCAGTCGCCAGCAAATCATCGATGATGAGAACGCGCTGACCCTGCTGGACAGCGTCACGGTGCATTTCGATGACGGCAGTTCCATACTCCAGGACATACTCTTCCCGCTCTGTTACCGAAGGCAGCTTGCCGGCTTTGCGGATTGGCACGAAACCGATACCGAGGGCAAGCGCAACCGGAGCGCCGAACAAAAAGCCGCGTGACTCGACTCCGGCAATCATGTCCGGCGCGAGAACTTCGGCCTGTTCTACGAAGCGGTCAATGATTTCCTGGAACGCAGGAGCGCTGGCAAGGACCGGCGTGATGTCCTTAAACAAAATCCCGGACTTTGGAAAGTCCGGGATGTCTCGCACTAAAGAAGCCGCAAGCAGTTCAGTCATACAATGAGCCTATGCGGAAGTTTATCAGCGGCCAGCGGTGGGCGGAACCGTGACGCCGGTAATCGGCGCAGCAGTGGCCGGAGCGACTGTACTGGGCGCGGTTGCACCGGGAACAACTGTGCCAGTGGAGACTGTGCCGACGCCGGGCGCAATGACCGTACCGGGAGCGGCAAGCCCGCTGTAAGGATCGCCGTAACCATAAGCCCCGTAGGGATTGGTGTAGCCGTAAGGATCGCCGAAGCCAAAGCCTGCATCCGGGGCAAACGCAAAATTCGTGTCGGGAACAGTCAGCACGTCAGGAAAAGGAGACTGCGGGGTGGGCAGGCCCACAACCGAGTCCGATCCATCGTGCAGCGGCACTGTGACCGAGGCAGCGCTGCGATAAGTCAGCAGCGGCTGGACCGTAATTGGCTGACCGCCGTTTGTGTCGCCGATAACCGTGCCTCCGAAGCGAGCCGGAGTTTCGCCGCGCTTGAACAGGCCGTAATAGACTTTCCACTCGGTTCCAGTTTGCTTGGCGATGACCGCCGCCGCTTCCGGCGCGGTCAGGTGCGTAGAAGGCAGGGAAACATCGCCGGTAATCGCACTATTGATCTGGGTAATGGCATTATCTACGGCGGCAATAGCCTGGATAGCATCCCTCACCGGAACATGCGTGGACTGAAACACAACCGGCCCATTGCTGTCTACGGGAACGTCCGGGACGGCAGCGCCAGGGTCAACTTTGCTGACAACATAGACTTTCTGAAAGTCCAGGTCCAGGGCGCTTGCTAGACTGCTGACCGCTTGCAGACGTCCATCCGGCGTGTCCGGGTTGTCAATAGAGAAAGTCACCGGCTGGCTGGCGTTGGCGGTACCACGGAAAACAATTGTGATCCCGTAGCGCTTGTCCATGGCCGCCGCTGCGCTGCTGGCAGGCGTGTTGGTAAACGTCAGCGTGTCGGCATGGACGGCAGGCAGGAAAGCAAGGCTTACGCCTGCCGCCAGTGAGACCGCTGCCAGATGCGTCATCTTGAGTGCAATTTTGGTTGTTGTTTTGCGTGTGGTTTTCATCGGTTGGCCCTCGGTAAATGGAAAACTCGTGTTTCCTTTTTCCCGATTTGCCGCCCAAGCAAACACTTCCCCAAAGCTCAAGCGCGTCCTTCAAATTTAGAACGACGGGCGATTAAAATCATGGCGACAAGTTCCCGAAGTCCGCCTTCGCGGACTCAGATGCTCGGAGCGTTCCGTATGAACTTGCGAAGGCAGGTTTTGCGCTTTTGTTGCCGGGAGTTGAATCGCCCATCGTTCGTTCGATTTCTTAGCGCGGACGCGCCGCCGCGACAATCGCCGCGAAATCTTTGGCTTTGAGGCTTGCGCCGCCAATCAGCCCGCCGTCAATGTTTGGGCGCGAAAGCAGCTCCGCCGCGTTGTCCGGCTTCATTGAGCCGCCATACTGGATACGCACAGCGTCGGCGGCTTCGGGTCCGTGCGCCTCCATAACTGCATGGCGGACAACGCCGCACACGCGGTCGGCTTCGTCGGAAGCGCATGTTTCCCCGGTGCCGATGGCCCACACCGGCTCGTAGGCAAAGATGACATTCTGCGTGACCTGCTTCGTGCTGACCCCGGCCAGCGCTCCCAGCACCTGCACCCGGACTATATCATCGGTTTCGTTCCGCTGCCGCTCGGACAGGGTCTCGCCAATGCAGATTACGGGGGTCAATCCGGCGGCGAGCGTCGCCTGCGTCTTGATATTGACCCCGGCATCAGTCTCGCCGAACGTCCGCATGAGGTCCGGCGTCAAATCGGTTTCCGGCACCCCAAACCGCCCGCGCGTTTCCGAGTGTCCCAGAATTACATACGTCACACCCACATCCGCCAGCATCGGCAGGGACACTTGCGACGTATACGCGCCCGCGTCTTTCCAAAACGCCTCCTGCGCCCCCAGCGCGATAGCCGTTCCCGTCAGCGCCTGATTGACCGCATACAGCGCCGTATACGGCGGGCAGATGACGACATCTACGCCGTTAACGTCCGCCATCAGCGGCTTCAATTCTTCCACCAGCGCCAGCGCCTCGCTGATTGTCTTGTTCATCTTCCAATTGCCCGCAATAATTTTTTTTCGCATGTGTGCCTTCGATCCTTTTATTTTTGTTTGTGCTTGCGTGCCGCATCTCGCAGCCGCTTGTAGATAGCATTGTTTAAGTCGATTGCATCCTGTGGCAATATGGCGTAGCCGCGCTGTATCGTAAAGTGCCAGAAGCACCAAATCGGTGCGAAGCCATATTCTTGCGCCAGGGTGGCACTGTTTATCGGCATCAGCACAGGACGGCCATTAACTTGCGCCGGGGCAACACTGATCATCGGCATCAGCACGGTGTGGCCGTTGACACGGATAACCTGCAAATCGTTGCCATAGCCAGCATTAAATGGCGGTGCTTTGTAGTGAGCATTCTCACTTCCTAGTTCCCGATACTGGTAAGTGTCAGCAATAACAACATGGTTGTTGACCAGCTTCCATGTCGAGACAAAAGGCCCAATCGCTCCATAACCCTCATCATAAACCGCGAGTGTATGATCAGGGCTGAATTTGATTTCATTTCCAGCTTCCCCATCTTCTGTCTTCCAATTGCCGAATACATCGTTGTCAGTAGCAACCCAGGACGCGGCAGCAGTTGGCGGCGCAGGAGGCGACGCGGGTCTTGGGTCTGCGTTGACGATGCAGGCAGGAGCGGCCAGGCAGACAACGGCAGCGCAAAGAGCAGCAGAGTGAGTATTCATAGCGGGTTTCCTTATGAAGCAGGCCGCACAGCCAGCAGTTTTGTTCTGCGGCGTTTCCTTCGGCGTTAGCCCTGCTGCGCTTCGACGCCTCGGTAGCAGGCCAGCAGGCCGAACATGACGCAGACCCAGTGCATGATTCCAAGATGGCTGACGGCAACCGGGATGGCGTCCAGCAGCGTCACCGAGGGGTCCGCGTCGCCGCTTGCCCGCGCCTGATTGAGAATGTCCTGCGCCCAAACGATGTGGCTGACGCCGAGGCACGCAATCATTATCCCGACCGCAAGCAAGGCTAGCCCCGGCCCGCCGCGCCCGGTCGCCCGGTGAATGCCCCAGCCGATCCCATAGCCCATGCCGATATACAAAAGGCTGAGGCCGAAATGGGCGTAAAACAAAATCTTTTCAATAATCACCGCGCCGATGATGCCGATAACCAGCGCCAGCACAATCCCGATCCACAGTTCTTTCTTATCAGACGGGTTCATGCCTACGGCGGCGGCAGAATTGTACGCCGCCTGCGGTGCGCCGTAAACGGACGGCGGCGTCTGCACTCCGGGAGAAAACGCCGCCGGCTGCTGCGCGAGGCGCTGCTTGAACGCACCGGCGCACCCCCGGCAAACAGTCCGGCTTTCAACCCGTTCCAAGCAGTCGGCGCAGGCCGGCATACCGCACTGAATACAGGAACCGGCGGAAGCGGCCAGCGGGTGATAATAGCAGGGTCCGGGCATGACAGTCTCCTTTTTAAGCGGCGAGAGAACAGCGAGTTGACAGAAAGCAGAAGAGGGTTCCAGCGCATAGCGCGTGGCTCCTAAATTTGCACAATCGGCAGCAGGTCGGCAACGCGCACAGGGGCATGAGGGGCGGCGAGCGGCGCGACGGCTTCTGTTTCGTCGTAGACGCGCAGGCTGATGTAAGCATCGCCTTCGGGCTGACGATAGACTTCCACTGTCCGGGAGCGCAGGTTGACAATCCAGTATTCGGCAATGCTATTTTCAGCGTACATTATAGATTTAGTGCTGCGGTCATAGCTTAGGGTGCTGTTGGAGATTTCGACGAGAAGCAGGACATCGGCAGGGCGCGGCACATTGACGTAGTCATCAGGAACACCGGCGAAAACCATCACGTCCGGCTGCGGCTCCAAGTCATTTAGGATGTGCAAAGGCATCTGCTGCTCTGCAAAGCAGGCTTCGCCGAACGCCGTTTCTAAAGCATCCGCCGTTTTGCTGACAGCGATGCTGTGCGGCCTGCCGATGGGACTCATGCGCGTAATTATCCTTCCATAGATTAATTCCGTGCGCTCTTCGGGGCCGAGAATGCCCAGACCGGCCAGGGCGTAATACTCATTGCGATTAAACAAGTACGGAGCTTGGCTGTCACAGTCCAAAATCTCACCGTCAGCAAGGTCTAAGCTGCCGCTTACGCTGAGAATACCGGACGATGCCAGGCGGCGAAACTCATCAGGTGTCCAGCGGCGCTGGGCTAGGCCGGACCCTTGCGTGAGGTTATCCAAAAGCGTTTCGGCAGGGGATGGGGCAGCAAGAGTAGTCATGGTTCTATGCCTCACGGAACAAGGTTTGGTCGCGGCGGCGGCCTACGGAGATGGTGGTGATGGGGACGCCGACATATTCTTCAACGGCTTCGACATAGCGGCGGGCATTGTCCGGCAGCTTAGAATACTCACGGATAGTGCTGACATCTTCCGACCAGCCGGCAAACGTCCGGTAGATTGGCTCGCAGCGGCATAACCGTGCCTGATCGCTGGGGAAGTCCATAATTTCAGCCCCATTAAGATTATACGCCACGGCCATTTTGATCTCGTCAAAGCCTGTGAGAACGTCTAAGTGGCCCAGATACAAATCCGTGAGGCCATTGACTAATGCCGAGTAGCGGAGCGCGACGCCGTCGAGCCAGCCGCAGCGTCGGGGGCGGCCTGTGGTTGTGCCGTACTCTGCGCCGCGCTCCCGGATCAAATCGCCGACGGCGTTTGCCT
The DNA here is from genome assembly GCA_964243345.1 of uncultured Armatimonadales bacterium. Taxonomy (GTDB): domain Bacteria; phylum Armatimonadota; class Armatimonadia; order Armatimonadales; family Capsulimonadaceae; genus JANXMY01. Next base: position 47,660 of record CAXTER010000022.1, on the reverse strand, counting down.
GCTCGGTCGGAAACGCACCCGCGCCAACCCGCGTGGTGTACGATTTAGTAACTGCAATAATCTGGTCAATCTGGGTTGGCCCAAGCCCTGTGCCGATGCACGCGCCGCCCGCCGACGGGTGCGACGACGTGACGTAGGGGTAGGTGCCTAAGTCAATGTCCAGAAGCGTTGCTTGTGCGCCTTCAAATAAGACTTTCTTGCCCGAACGCGCGGCGTAAGCGACGCGCAGGGCGGTGTCATCCACATAAGGCCGCAGCGCTTCAGCATGGGGCAGCAACTCACTTAAGATCTTGTCGGCGGAGAGTGGCGCGACACCGTACACTTTGGTCAGCAGCTCGTTCTTGAACTCTAAGACTTCAGACAGCCGCTCGGCGAACAGCGCGGGGTCCACAAACTCGCGCATCCGAATTCCGATCCGCGCCGCCTTGTCCTGGTAGGCCGGCCCAATGCCGCGCCCGGTGGTGCCAAGCGCCCGCTTGCCTTTGCGCTTCTCTTCCAGCTCATCTAAAAGCACATGGTAGGGCAGGACAATATGCACGTTGCCGCTGATCTTCAAATTCTCGCACGAGACGCCCCGCGCTTTCAGAGAAGTCAGTTCGCCGACAAACGAGGCCGGGTCCAGCACGACGCCGTCGGCGACCACGCAGAGCGTATTGGGATGAAGAATGCCCGACGGGACCAGATGCAGCTTGTATTCGTCCTCGCCGCCGTCCGCGTTCGGCACGACCACCGTATGCCCGGCATTGGAGCCGCCACCCCAGCGGACGACGACATCTTTGTCATGCGCGAGAAAGTCAATCAGCTTGCCTTTGCTTTCATCGCCCCACATCGCTCCCACAACCACCGTGTTTGCCATTGCTTTTCCCCGTTTTCTTAGCCAGCCTTAGTATTGGCCGGCCTGAGATTGGACGCCGAATTATAGCACTGTGAGCGCCGCAAAGTCAACGCGAAGGGTACAATCAGGGGCAGGAGAGACACACAATGCCCCGCTCTGTCCGCGCCGTTATCCTGCTGGCAATCCTAGCTGCCATCGGGGCCGGGATTTGGTTTTCGCTTCCCGGTGGCTTTTTGCACCACTGGTTTCAGCCTGACCCTCAACTTGATCCTGCGACGGCGCGTACACAAAGCGGGTACACGCTGGCAGAAGCCCATGCGGAAAACGATGCCAGTTCCTCCGCCGCCGCCTTTGTTCTTATTCAAGTGCCGTCTCTGCCGCAATGCCAGCGCGAAAACGAGCAGGATGGCTACACGCTTTATGCGCTGCCCGGTGGAGGAATAGGTCCGTACAATAGCTTCACGACACCTTCTACAGGTCCCGTTATCCAGGTCACTGGGCAGACTTCCGAAGGAGATGTCCTGCCGCTGTCCTGGCAGATCGTCGGCGATGCTCGCAATCCAAAGTTCCTGCGCGTAGACATTCCCGGCGGCTACTCCAATGCCTGTCGGTTTGTAGATATTACGCTGGTTACGCGCACCGGCGCATTTCCCAAATGGCGCATCGCTCGCCTGCCGTCCATGCGCCAGAACATCCCTGACGCGCCGAAGGTGCAGACGGCTCAAGCCATGCAGGGTATCTCCATTTCCGCCCGCTCCTGGCATTCAGGCCACCAAGTTTACCTGCAAGTTCTGCCTGTTCTGCCACCCGGCTCGCATCAGTGGGAGATCGGACCAAGACAATCCTGGTCGGAATGGGAAAAGTTCGACCAGCAGCACACTCCGACTGATCCGCTGAACTACAAACCGATTGAAGGCCGCAGCGGCCATTTCACACAAAACGATGCCCTGTGGTTCGGCAGCTTGACCACCATGTTTCCCGGCGATTATCGCTCTGCCAGTAAGTTTGTGCGTCTTGACTGTGGACTAATCCAATTTGAGACTCTGGATGAGCGTGTGACATTCCCCAGTGTCAGCATCCAGCATGATTTGGAAAACAGCGGCCAGACGCCGGATTACGATGCCGGTCAAACCTACTACTTGACGGTTCCAAGACCGATCACCCTGACAACCCCCAGCGGGATCGCAGTCACGCTCCCCGCACAGGGCACAAACACTTCCAGCGCTGATTTGCTCAGCGGAGACATCAATGTTCGTTTAACGGTCAAGCCTTCCTACCCTTCCAGCGAGCTGCCGCATTCTCCGCTTGTCCGGCAGTTCCGCAAGCCGGTCGCAGTCACTATTCAGTTTACTCCTCCAGACTCAAGCAACGGATGGATGAACTTATCGGATGACACGAAGAACTATACATTGCTGCGCCCTGAAAACCCGAAGTGGCGATTTAAGATGACCCGCCAGCAGATGCAGCAAACTCCGCTTCACCTCGCGCCGCCAAGCCGCCGAGACCTGACAATTATTGTGCGGCAGCGCGTGGAGCTTCAGCGGATACCACTTTCATTCACTGTACCGGTTGCCGAAACGCCGCCCGCAGATATTCATTGGTGACGCCGATGTTACTTTTGCAAACTTGGCATGGTTTATGCAGCAGGTAAAATTGCGGTGTTCTGCTGTACCCCTCGCCGCAGGCGCTCTTGCCTTGATCCCAGTTCTTTTGCAGAAAGGTAGGTTCTCATGCACTCTCATTGCCGCAGTGCGCTTTCTCTTGCCGCTGTTACGGCAGCCGCCGGACTCGCGGCCCTGCCCGCCGCCGCGCAGACAACCACCACGCTTGTTTCCGGGCCAAGCTGGAACACAACTAGCGTATCGGGCGCTTCTCTCGGCGCGGCGCAGTACGTTGTCTTGAATAGCCAGTATCCCACAGTTCAGCCGCCAGGGGCAACTAACTACGGCAGCACGGCACCTTCCGGCTGGACAGCGAACACTTCCGCTATTCCTGGCGCGTATTGGATTTGGGCACCCGGCATCACTGGCGCGACACCGAACGCCAGCCTCGCCCAGTATTCGTTTTCGCAGCAGTTCTTTCTCGCCGGTGCGCCGCAGTCGGGAACATTTTCCATCGCCGTAGATGACTTTGCCGCCGTTGTCGTCAACGGCACGCAGGTTGGCTCGGTCGGCAGCATCACGGATGCTTCTGCCGCTTATCAGGCCCAGTCCAATTTGACGACGTTCAACATTACGCCGTACCTGACGACCGGCCAGAACACGATTGTGGTCAATGCGGAAAATGGCCCCGCTTCTTTTGCTGGCGCAGTGAACCCGCCCTACTCTGTAAATACGGCAGGCGTTGTTTTTGGCGGCTCAATCACAAGCGCCCCTGCCGCTGTCCCGGAAGCGTCCACAACAATCAGTTTCGGCCTGCTGCTGGTTCTTGGAGGCGCGTTTGTTGTCGTGAAGAAAGCTGCTCGCAAAGCAAGCGAATAAGCACCCAGCAGAAACAGCCCGCCGGCGCGACACCGGCGGGCTGTTCGTTTTCAAAGTGGGTACAACAGCGGCAAAGGAGCAATGCCATGACAACAATGAAGGCGGTAGTGGTGCATGAGTACGGCGGGCCGGAGGTGCTGTCTTATGAAGATGTCCCGAAGCCGAGCTTAGAAGAGGGTGATGTCTTGATCCGCGTTGAGGCGGCGGGGGTCAACCCCGGCGAGGCAAAAATCCGGCAGGGAGACTTTGCGGAGTACCATACGCTGCCATTCATTCTGGGCTTCGACATCGCAGGCACTATTGCCGAAGTGGCGCGGGGCGTTGCGGACGCGCAGGTCGGCAACCTCGTTTACACGAACTGTGACTCAACCCGCAACGGCGGCAACGCCGAGTTTGTCGCCGTCCGCGCCACACAAGTCGCTCCGCGCCCCCGAACGCTGAATGCCGTCCATGCCGCGTCGGTCCCGCTGTCTGGACTAACCGCCTGGCAGGCGCTCTCGGATGCCGCGCATCTCGCGCCGGGCCAAAAAGTGCTGATCCACGGCGCAGGTGGGGCTGTCGGGTCATTCGCCGTGCAGTTCGCCAAAGTCATGGGCGGCATTGTTGTGGCGACGGCTACCGGGGATGATTTAGACTATGTGCGCGAAATCGGCGCAGACACCGTGGTTGACTATAAGACCCAGCGCTTTGAGGACTTTGCCAAAGACATGGACGCTGTTTTAGACACGGTCGGCGGCGAAACCGGCCAGCGCTCATTCTCCGTGCTGAAACCGGGCGGCCTCGTTATTACATTTGCCGCGCCGCCGGACACAAAGACCGCCGACGCGCTTGGCCTGCGGACGCACCGCATGGAAGTGGAGCCGAACGCCGCGCAGCTCGGGCAGATCGCGGATTTAATCGACTCCGGCAAAGTCCGAACCCGCGTCGGCCTGACCCTGCCACTGTCTGAAGCACGTCAGGCCCACGAGCGGCTGGCCCAAGGCGGCACACGCGGCAAAATTGTCTTGACGATTTAACCGTCTTGCAGGGGCAGGATTCACCCCTGCCCTCTTGTTCTGCCTTCCAAGAAACACGACAAATAAGCGCCACGGTAGCAGAAAGGGCGGGGGCAAGCCCCGCCCCTACATATTGGCTTGGTATTGACGCAGTGCCTGATTAAATCGTTCGTTGAGGTAGGCATAATACATTGGAGGCAGAGTGATTTCCGCCAATGGCGCAATTTTCAAGATCTTGCCAAAGCAAAGGAACAGCGCATTTAGCTCTGCCGGCCCCCACTCTAGCCCCATGCGGTAATCAAGAGTAATGAAGTCGTTGAAGACGAAGATGCCCAAGTCTGGAATGATTGCCCCGCCGAAAGCTAGACCTTGTACGACAACATGGAAGACTTCGGCTTCTCCGTTGACGACTAATTGCGCGGCGTTAGGAACAGCATCAACCGGCACATCTTTGTTTTCAGTGGTGGACCAAAAGTATTGCTGGTTGGAAGTAATTCGAGAGTGTGCCCGGAGGTAAGCATAGATTTCAATGACTTCTCTGCCGCTCAAGTTATTAATTTCGATGTCTGGCAACGAGCCATCATCCGTATCAAACAGATCATGCAACTGATCCCACAACTCGGCGACTGCAATCACTTATTTCGCCCGTTCCTGCACGGCTTGACTAAGCTTGACCCAGTGGGGGTTGAAGCCGTCTTGGCGCATTTCGGCGAAAGCGCGGGGGAAGGCCCAGCCGTCTTGGGTGACGCGGTAGATGCCGATCATGCAGCCGGTGCGGTCGGCTCCGTGCTGGCAGTGGACAAAGACCGGCGACGACGGGGCTTGTTTCAGCGTGGCGAGGAGCATGGAGACTTCTTTCGGGGTCGGCGGGTCGGAACCCATCGGCAGGTTGATCCAGTTAAGGCCTAAAGAGCGGGCATAAATGCCTTCTTTTTTGACGGTTTTGGGCGCAATCCGCAGGTCAATCACGGTCTTGACGCCCATCGCTTTGAGCCGGCGCAACCCGGCCTCGGTGGGAGCCGCGCCGCGCCAGATGCCGGGCGCAGTCTGGTGAAAGTTCGGCAGGTCCGGCGTGGACAAGTCAGGTGGGGATGCGAGGGCAGGTAAAGCAGACAAAGCCGCGAACAAGCTAAAAATAAGAGTTGGTTTCATTTTGGAGATGGCCGACATAGTCGTGGATAGCGTCTTCTAAGGACAGAAACGGCAGGTTGCAGCCGATTTGGCGCAGGCGTGTGAGATCGGCCTGCGTGTGATACTGGTAAGAAGCGCGGATGTTCTCCGGCGTCGGGATATAGGTAATATCCTTGGGCTTATCTAGTGCATGGAAGATAGCAGCGGCGAGGGCATTAAATGTCCGTGCCTGCCCGGTGCCGACATTGTAGATGCCGTTTGCTTCCGGGTGGTCTAGGAACCACAGAACGACGGCGCAAACATCTTTGACATACACAAAGTCTCTTTCCTGTGCGCCGTCGGCATAGCGCGGGTTATGCGACTGGAACAGCTTGATTTGGCCTGTTTCGCGGATTTGATTGAAAGCGTGCCACGGCACGGAGGCAAGATGTCCCTTGTGATATTCGTTTGGCCCGAAGACGTTAAAAAAACGCAGGCCTGCGGTTTTTTGCGTCCAGCCCTCACGGATAGCCTCGGTATCGGACAGCCATTTGGAGAACGCATACGGGTTCAGCGGCAGCAGGGACGGCGTAAGAGCATCGGAATCGGAAAAGCCCAATGCGCCGTCGCCGTAGACGGAAGCGCTGGACGCATACACAAACCGGACGCCATGCGCGATAGACCACTCGGCAAGTGTCCGGGTATAGCGGACATTGCGGGCTTGCAGCTCGTCCATGTCTCGGAATGACGTATCCGTAATCGCGCCGATGTGCAGGATGCCGTCGAGCTTGCCGTCATAGACGCCCGCCGTGAGATCATGCGCGAACTTTTCCGGCATGACAACATCGATGAACGACTTGCCGCGCAGGTTCTTCCACTTGGGGCCGTCGCCGTATTCGTCAACAACTAAAATGTCGCGGCGGCCACGGGCGTTCAGCATTGCAACTAAAACGCTGCCGATGAATCCCGCACCGCCTGTGACTGCCAGCATTAGGTGCCTTTCAAGAACAGAAGCGAGGGAGTAAACTCCTCTCGCTACAAATACACGTCCTTCGGACGAAGAAGCAGCGCACGTTCAGTTTCTTCTCGTCCAAAGGACGACTATAACTAGCGAGAGGAGTTTACTCCCTCGCTTCTTGATCTTCTGCCGTCTCCCCTACTCCATCAGCGACAGCGGGTTTTGCAGCAGGCGCTTTAGCTCCTGCAAGAACCGTGCGCCGGTTGCACCGTCCATCACCCGGTGGTCTCCGCTCAGGGTCAGGTTCATGCGCGGGCGAGCCGTGATTGTGTCATCGGGCATGACGACGGCTTTCTTGGTGATACTGGAAACCGCCAAAATCGCGCCCTGAGACGGGTCAATAATGGCGATAAAGCTCTCGACATCAAACGGCCCTAAATTGGAGACTGTGAACGTGCCGCCGCTGTATTCGCTGGGCTGAAGCTTCTTGTCGCGGGCCTTTTTCACCAGGTTTTTGGTGTTCTGAGCCAGCACCCGCAGCGGGGTCGTGTCGGCATTACGGATGACGGGAACAATGAGGCCGTCGTCAAGCGCGACGGCGACGCCGACATGGACGCCTGCGCCGGGGTAGATTTTGTCGTCTTTGTAGACGGCGTTCACAGCGGGGAACTTGACTAGGGCTTTGCCGGAGGCTTTGACGATCATGTCGTTCAGCGAGATTTTTGTCAGCGTCTCGTCGTAAGCGTTCAGCATCTCGCGCAGGGCCATCGCTTCGGCCATGTCCACTTCGGCGGTGATGTAGAAATGCGGGATAGTGGTCTTGCTTTCGGTCATGCGCCGGGCAATGACTTTCCGCATGGCTGACAGCTCCGTCGGCGTCGTGAGCGGCGACGGCGTGTAATCCGCGCGTTTCATCGGCGCGGCGGGCGTCGGCAGCGCGGGCGGCAGGTCGCTGCTGACAGCGGTGGACGGCACGGAAACAGGAGACGGAGCCGAGACCGTCGCAGCAGAGGGGACAAATGCCACAACGTCGGCTTCAATAATGCGTCCCTGCGGGCCGGTACCGGTGACGCGGGCAATGTCAATGCCGCGCTGTTTGGCGATTGACCGGGCCAGCGGCGATGCTTTGAGGCGCTCGGTGGTAGCGCTGCCGTTGACGGCGGCAGGCTGCGGCGCGGCGGCGGTGGCCGGCAGCGGCGTGTCGTACTCGGCGGCGGACTCGCGGCTGCGCTCGGCTTGCTGCTTCGGCGCAGACTGCGTAGTGGCAGGCGCGGCGGCGGCAGGCTTAGATGAGCCGCCGCCATTGGAGCGAAGAGGAGTATCGTCGCCGATGACCGCAATCACGGTGCCGACGGGCAGCACGGCTCCAGCTTCGGCTTTGACGTGCAGGATACCAGCGTCTTCGGCTTCAATCTCGACGTTGCTTTTGTCCGTCTCGATCTCCGCGATCACGTCCCCAAGCGCCACCGTCTCCCCGTCCTGCTTCTTCCATTCCAGCAGGGTTCCCTCTTCCATCGCGTCGCCCATCTTGGGCATGATTACTTCTGGCATAAATTGTTTTCTCTCAGACGAACCTCACCCCCGCCCTCTCCTTCAGAAAGGAGAGGGAGCCAGAGCGCAGGCTGTTCTTCTCAGAACCCCCTCCTCCTTGAAGGAGAGGGTGGCGGCTCGCCGCCGGGTGAGGTCTCCTAAGCGCTCCGCTCCAGGGTTTTCTTGACGGCGGCGATGATGTCCGGCTCGTGCGGGGTGGCCGCAAGCTCCAACGCCCGCGCATACGGCATGGGAACAAACGCGCCGGCAACGCGCTCGACCGGGGCGTCGAGATAATCAAACGCGGCGTTGCTGATTTGGGCGGCGAACTCGGCGGCGATACCGTAGAACAGCCACTGCTCCTGCACGACAACCGCCCGGTGGGTCTTCTTGACGCTGTTGATAATGGTGTCGAGGTCAATCGGCTGCAAGGAGCGCAGGTCAACCACTTCGGCGTCAATGCCTTCGGCGGCAAGCTGCTCGGCAGCCGCCAGAGCAAGAACGGTGCCGCGCGAGTAGGAAACAATGGTCACGTCTTTGCCGGTGCGCTTGACATCGGCGACGCCCAGCGGAACAATGTATTCGGGGTCTGTCGGCACGTCGCCTTTAGTTCGGTACAAGCCCGCGTGCTCGTTGAAGACCACGGGGTTGTTGTCCCGAATGGCGGCTTTGAGCAGACCTTTCGCGTCTGCGGGAGTGGCCGGCGCGACTACTTTGAGGCCGGGGGTGTTTGCATACCAGTGGGCCAAATCCTGGGAATGCTGGGCGGACAACTGCACACCGACGCCGCCGGGGCCGCGCAGGACGCAGGGGACGTTGTACTGGCCGCCGCTCATGTACAAAATCTTTGCGGCGTGGTTGATGATTCCGTCCCAGGCCACCAGTGCGAAGTTCAAAGTCATAAACTCGATAATCGGGCGCAGGCCCATCATCGCCGCGCCGACAGTCATGCCGACCATGCCGGCCTCGGAGATGGGCGTGTCAACAATGCGCTCCGGGCCATATTTCTCTAAGAAATCTTTGGTGATTTTAAACGTGCCTTGATACTGGCCGATTTCCTCGCCCAGCATAAAGACTTTCTCGTCCCGATCCAGCTCTTCTTGAAGCGCCATACGGATCGCATCGGCATAGGTCAGAGACTCGGTCGGGCCGGTATACGCTTCGTGCGAGTGGACCGTCGGCATGAGCTTGGCAATGTCTTTGTCGTCAGGCGTGTCGGCCTTGTACTGGATGCCTTCGCCGGTGTGCATCGTGTCCTGCGTCGGGATCGCCGATGGGTTGGTGTCGCTGCTCCCTGTGCCATTCGTGCCGTGAGTCCCATTAGTACCATTGGCGGATTTGGAAGCGTCCCCGATCACGGCAATCGGCTTCCCGACGGCGATAATCGCGCCCGGCTCGGCCTGGATATGCAGGACGCCCGCTTCCTCGGCTTCAATCTCGACATTGCTTTTGTCCGTCTCGATCTCCGCGATCACGTCCCCAAGCGCCACCGTCTCCCCGTCCTGCTTCTTCCATTCCAGCAGGGTCCCCTCTTCCATCGCGTCGCCCATCTTGGGCATGATTACTTCTGCCATAGTTTCCTTTTTCTATACCATTTTTGCCATCAGGACAAGCCGCGAGGGAGTGAACTCCTCTCGCTGAATAGCGCCCTTCGGACGAAAGGATTGTAAATATGTGGCCTTTTTGTTTCTTCGTCCACAGGACGCTATTCAGCGAGAGGAGTTCACTCCCTCGCTCTTATGCAAAGCCTACCGTTTAATCCGCGTAAACGTCCTGCGTTAGCTCTTCCACGGTGCAGACTGGGCTGCTGTCGGCAAACTCTGCGGCCTTGCGGGCCATCGCCAGCGCTTTTTGGTCCATTTCCGCGTGCTTGGCATCGTCTAAGACGCCCAGTTCGCGCAGGTTCTTTTCCAAAATCTGAACCGGGTCGCGGCCCTTCCACAGTTCCAGCTCTTCATTAAAGCGATAAGTCGCCTGCGTTTCCGCGCCGTCCGCCGCGCCGTGGCCGACGTACCGGTAGGTGATGGCTTCTAAAAAGTAGGGCGCGGGGTTTTTCCGCATGTTGTCTACGATCTCTTGGGCCGCCGCACGGACAGCAAAATAGTCCTGGCCGTCCACTTTGGAATGAGACATGTTGTAGGATTCGACGCGGGAGCCTAAATCGGTGTTGGCCGAAGAACGCTCAATGGACGTTCCCATGGCGTACTTGTTGTTTTCCAGCACATACAAAATGGGAAGCTCATAAAGCTGGGCCATGTTGAGGGCTTCGTGGAAGCCGCCTGCATTCATAGAGCCGTCGCCTAAGAAACAGACGCAGATGTTGTTGCCGTCTTTAAGCTGCGGGGAATGCTTCAGCGCCCAGCCGATGCCGACTGCGAGAGGCACGTTGCCGCCGACAATGCCGTAGCCGCCCGCGAAGCCATGCTCTTTGTCAAAAAGGTGCATCGAGCCGCCCTTGCCGCGCGAGATGCCGGTGCTTTTGCCGTAGATTTCGGCCATCACTTTGTCGGCATCGCTGCCCAGCACCAGGCAGTGGGCATGGTCACGATACGATGACAGGGCCTGATCGCCGTCTTTCCAGGTGTGCAGGACGCCAAGCGAGACCGCTTCCTGCCCGATATAGAGATGCAGGTAGCCGCCGACTTTGCCGGCACGAAATGCGCGGTTGCACTGTTCTTCAAAGTGGCGGATGTCGAGCATCTGCTGGTAAGTATGGAGCAGATCGTCGGGGCTCAGGCCCAGAGTTTTGACGACTTCGGCAGCCTGCACCGGCGGAACCGGATGGCTGTGGCCGTCCATGCGCGGCCGAAGCGTTGGCCCGGTCATTTTGATGCCGTTGTGCGGGCTTGTCATTTGACTCGCCGTTGAGTTTTCATTCGTGGCGTGTTCAGTTGTCGGATTGTTTGTCAGAGGCGCGGCGGGGCTTGCTGCCATGATGGGGGTGAACCTCTCGTTTATTTTAAAATCGTAAATTGAAGTCGTTCTAGAAAGTGATACGGGAAAAGCCGGTGTATTGTAGCGGAAATCTCTTGCCCATGTCAAGACGACTGCGTGGCGGGTTTCGCTTGACAGAACGGACCCAGATGTCTATAATGAGGCTATTCATTCGGCGGTTATGAGTGTTTTAGAAACCCGGTGTCTTCTATGAAATCTTTTTCCCAAATGCTGCGGACTTTGACGCAAAAATGGCGGGCCATTCAGCAGGAAAGCGCCGTGCGGGGCGCATACGAAGACGGGCGCTTAGAGGAAGCCATTGCCCATGCCCGCGCTCTGTATGAGTTTGACCTGGAAAACCCGTGGGCCAACTTTTTTCTCGCGTGTCATCATCTGGAAGGCGAGCGCTACGGCGTCGCCTTGCAGCACTTAACCCGCGTCCAAGTGGACTGGCCCGACGATGCTTACACCCATTTTGCCGTCGGCCTCTGCCATGATTATTTGGAAGCGCCTCATGCCGCGCTCTGCGCCTACCGCCGCGTCTTGGAGCTGGTGCCGGAATGGGCCAAAGCCCGCAAGAACTTAGGGCGTGACCTTTATTTGACCGGCAACTACCCGGAAGCTGAAACCGCCCTGCGCGTCTACTGCGCCGACGCTCCCGATGACCGCGAAGCACACGATCTGCTCGGCTACATCTGCTACCGCCAGGGCAAGCTGCGCGACTCGTTCGGCCACTACGAAAGCGCCCGCCGCCTAGACCCGTTCAACCCCAAAATGGACCGCAACGCCCGCCTCCTGTACATGAAAAGCGCCCGGTCGTAGTGCATGAAAAAACTGACACAGCTTCGTGACAAGCTCGTAAGATCAGGAAAGGATGAAGACGTCCGGGTGGCTTTAGAAACTCTGTTGCTTGTGCCTAACAATCTCGATTTTCAGATTGATGTTCTTGGCACTGCACATCAGGCGAACTGGCTGCCAAAGCGCAAAGAAGTTTTTTGGCGGGCATTTCCAATCAACAGCGAGCAATGGATAACCCGGTGTATCACGAGAGTTCTTGCCGGAGAGAATGATGCCAATGCTCTTTGCGCCTTGCTGAACTGTGAGGTGTTGGCAGTTGCTCCAATTGTTCAAACGCATTCCCCGCATCTTGTCTCGGTTTGGGATGTGAACGGCAGCCAATCCTGCGGTCTTGATTTAGCATACTATGTTGATGATCAGTTTGATCGCTACTTTTATGTCGGCTGGAAGATAAACTGCAACGTCATAAATCGGCTAGATTACATTCCGCGTATAGAAGCCCCACCCGGAAGAGGATTTCAACGGCTTGACAAGATTATTGGACAGTGCGAAATGCTGGGTAGCCTTTGGGCAGAGTTACCTCACGGCTTTGGGTGCTGGTCAGGTCTGCGGGAGTTCGCCAGCCCATGCGCGGATTTGGAACCACAAGGCTGTACCGAGACTGTGCGATCTTGTCTTGGATACTAGATTGATATAAGGGACTAAAATGTCTTCACTGCCAAACACGCTCAATCATTTCGTTTCGCCCGAAGAGTATTTGGAACAAGAGCGCCGGGCCGAATACAAAAGCGAGTATTTTGCGGGTGAAATCGTGGCAATGGCGGGTGCGAAGCGCAGGCATAATTTGATTTCAAGCAATGTCGCGGTTTCTTTAGGCACTCAGCTTCGCGAGAAGCCCTGCGAGATGTATTCTAACGATATGCGGGTTCAGGCGGACGGGGAGAAGCAGTACAGCTACCCCGATGTCGTTGTAGTTTGCGGAGAGCCGCAGTTCCGCGACGGACGCGAGGATACTCTTCTCAACCCAACGGTTATTGTGGAAGTGCTGTCGCCCTCGACAGAGTCCAGAGACCGGGGCGAGAAGTTTCTGCGTTACCGGCAGATTGAGTCGCTGACGGATTATCTGCTTGTCGCGCAGAACGAGCGCCGGGTGGAGCAGTTCACGAAGCAGCCTGATGGTTCCTGGCGGATGGTGGAGACGTTTGACGCAGGGGCAGTGCGCTTAGACCCGGTTGGCTGTACGCTTTCCCTTGCCGATATTTACAACAAAGTGATGCTGGAGCCGGCGTTGCGGATTGTTTCGGACGAGCCGCGTTAGTTTGGGCCGACTTTCTGCCGAAAAGCACGATTTCAGGCACGAATTGGGTATGATTGCGTGTTAGATATTTGCGTCTCGCTGAGACAACGCAGTCCCAAGAAACCACGAAGGATGTTAGAAAGTCGTTTATGACCGTTAAATCTCCCCCGCATCATAAGAATGGCAATGGCAGCAAGCCTTATGACACACTTACGGAGGCACTGCTTCCGCCGGACCTGACCGAAGGCAAGCCCAAGGAGTGGCCGGTGACCGTGCTCAGCCGTGAAGAACGCGAGCGTCAGGTGGAACGTGCATTTTCTGGGCTGTACCGCTGGTATGTCGCCCGGTCGCAGAAGATGCGGAACTGGAACCCGGATTCGGATTTTGCCTGGGGCGAGATGAAAACAGGCCATTCGGCGGATGTCGTGCAGCTTATTGAAGGCTTTTTCGCCGTCGAGCAGTACACGCCCGATTACACGTCCGAGATCCTGCGGATCGTGCGCCAGTCCAACGGCCGCTCCAATTTTCAGTTGCGCTGGGGCGCGGAAGAAGAGCGTCATGCAAACACCTGGGAGAACGCGCTTTTGTTCTCGCGAGGCCGCACCCCGGACCAGATTGAGCATTATAAGTGGCAGCTTCGGAACAACGCCTGGACCCTGCCCTGGGAAGACCCGCTGCACATGATGCTGTACACGGTCTTTCAGGAGCGGGCGACCCAGATCAACTACTTGAACTTTGCAAAAATCGCACGCGGCGAATCCGACAACCCGGCATTTGCAGACGACGCCGACCCAGTGCTGGCAGCGGCCTGCACAAAGCTTGCGGTAGATGAAGCCGCGCACTATGCGTTCTTTTTGGAAGGCGCACGGCTGTATTTGTATTACCAGCCGGAAGAAACCTTGCAGGCCATCCATGACGTGATCTCCCACTTTGCGATGCCCGCGCAGAACATTATTCCGAACTGGGATCAAGTCGCTGAGACAATTTACCGGGCAGGCGTCTATGGCCCGCGCGTCTTCCAGCGGGACGTGATTGGCCCGGTCTTTGAGAATCTCACAATTGAAGGCAAGAAGGCTTTGGAGAACGGCATTAAGCGCACGCGCGAAGTTCCAAACGATGACGGCGTCATGCGAAGCACGGCGCTGTGGGACGTGTTTGATCCCGGCGAGGCCGAGCGGAGCGTCATGCGTCTGCACGCTAAAATCGGTGCCTATGAAGCCAGCGTCGGACGCGCGGCACTGGATCCATTCTTGTTCCAGCCAAACCCGGACTGGCCGAAGGCATAACAGTGTCCCACGCTCCAAAACTTGCACTGCTGGCCGGCGTCACGCTTGCCATTTTCTGCTTCGGCTGCCATTCTACGCAGCCGGGGCTGGCTGCACCGAGCCATCACACAGCTCATGCCGCCGTGCCGCACGACCAGTCCACTTCCCCAATCCTGCCGGACCCGGCTATGACACCGGGGGCGACTCTGCCGGTGGCAACCGGCGATATTTGCGTTCCCGGCTACTCCAAGAAGGTCCGCAATGTCCCGGAAAGCGTCAAGCAGCAAGTTTACGCCGAGTACGGCATTACCAGCCATCAGCCCGGCGAATACGAAATAGACCATCTGATTAGCCTGGAAATCGGCGGCTCGAACTCCATCAAAAACTTGTGGCCGCAGTCGTACATTACCCAGCCCTGGAACGCGCATGTGAAAGACAAGCTGGAGAACGAGTTGCACGATGAGGTGTGCAGCGGCAAAATTGATCTGCCGACCGCCCAGCACGACATCTCGACCGACTGGATCGCGGCGTACAAAAAGTATTTTCATACGAACGCCCCCTTATCCGGCGGAAATGCCCCATTTCCCACAAGCCGCAGCCGCCGCTATTCCCGGCATCCGCTGACCGACGCTCCCATTCCATTCACCGTTCCAGCGCCTGCCTCCGCACCGGCGGCAGGCGGAAAAGTTTGGGTGAATCTGAATTCGGGCAAGTATTTCCAGCCCGGCTCGAAATATTATGGACACACGAAAAGCGGGCAGTATATGACCGAAGCCGATGCCCAAAAGCAAGGCTATGTCGCGGCGCGAGGGCAGTAGGAACCAATCAATGGCAAGTAATCATAAGCTGACAAGCGTTCTTCAAGGCAGGACTATCGCGGGAACGTCCAACCAGAACAATGCGCTGATAGTCTCATTCACCGACAGTTCCAAGATGACGGTGCAGACGGCGGGGTCGTCCAACAGCGCCTCTACCGGCGGAACAATTAAAGCGGTGCGGCAGCAGGGAACAACGCTGAGTTTGGATATGGAGAGCGGGAGTACGCTGGAAATTCCCACGGCGGAAGAAACGTCCAGCGTCATGGTTCGCAGCGCAGACGGCACAATGGAATACGCCGATTAGTTCGGGAATCAGTCACTGACGACGGCGGCTAGGAGGCAGACATCATCGTGCAGCTCGCCCTGCGCGTAGTCCCGCACGCCGGAAACCATGCGGGCGATTAATTCTTCCGGCGTCTCGCCCGGCGCTCCGGCTTCAAGCAAAGCAGAAACGCCGGCGACTCCCAAAAATTCGCCCCGGCGGCGGCCCGCTTCCGTCACGCCGTCCGTACAGAAGAACAGCGTGTCTCCAGGCGCAAGCCTAACCGACTGCTGACAAAAAACGGTGTTTTCCATCAGGCCTAGGACCGAGTTGTTTTGCGTGCCTTCCGGTGGCAGCAGCATAATTCCGCCGTCATCCGCGCCGCGCAGCAGGCCGGGGTCATGGCCGCAGGACAAGTACGTCAGCCGGCGCGTGTCGCCGTCATAAAGGCCGACAAACAGCGTGGCAAAGCCGGAAAGCAGGTCATGCGCGACCAGGGTTCGGTTCAGCTCCGTAATAGCCTGTTCCACGGACGATGTCCGGTAGAGGCTGTAGCGCAGCATGTTGCGGACTGTCGCCACCTGTGTCGCCGCCGCAAGGCCCTTCCCGGACAGGTCGCCGACCGCGAACACGACTTGGTCGTCCTTCAGCGCGAACACATCTAAAAAGTCGCCTCCAACATTGGCTTCGGCCAATGCGGCTTTGTAATAGGAAGCCATGGCAAGGCCGGAGATGCGCTTAGGCGGAACCGGAATTAGGGCATCCTGCAAGGCTACGGCAATGGCATGTTCTCGCTGCTGGACTTGGGCCGCTTCCAGCGCGGCACGAGTCTGGGCGGCAACGGCTTCAACAAGGCCGACTTCGCCGGGTTCCCAGCGGCGCGGCGCTTGCGTCATGCCGACGTTCAAGGTGGCGACAAGGCGCTTGCCGTCAAACAGCGGCGTACTAATGGCCGACTGCATCTTTTCAGCGGCCATGATTTCCCGAATAGCGGCTTCGAGTGACGCTTCGGCCCAATCCGGCACGACAAGCGACTGCCCCGGCGTGTAAAGTGCGGTTCCAATGCCTTCGTGCAGGGCGAAGAAGACGCGGTCCGCGCCGAGCAGCCGCGTCAATCCATCCGTGGCCTCGCGCTGAATCAAGTCCGGGTCCGGCGTTTGCAGCGAGATCTGGGCAATGCGGCTAACCAGGCGCTCACGGGCCAGCAGCCGCTGTATTTCCTGCTCGGCCTGTCGGCGCTCGGTGATGTCCGAAAAGACGACCAGGCCGCTGAGAACGCGCCCACTTTTGTCCTTTACCAATGTGCTGTCGGAGGAAACAAAGACGCGCGTTTTGTCGGGATGCTCGACAATGACATCCACATGGACGACGCCCGGCTCGCCGGCCAGCGCCCGCCGCAGGCCGGTGCTTTCGGGCCGGGCCGGCGTGCCGTCAAACTCGAAGATTTCATAGTCGGCATCGCCTTTTTGCTGGACGCTTTCCAGCGTCTGCCCCCAAATGCGCTCGGCCTTTAGGTTAGCGTACAGCACGCGGCCGCCGGCATCGCTGAGCACGACGCCGATGGGAGCCGTGTCCATAACGGCCCGCAGCCGCACCCGCGATTCTTCCGATTCCGCCAGCAGGACGGCATTCACCCGCAGAGATTCCAGCCCCCGGATCAGCGCCCCACCGACCGACAGCACGAGAATGATCTCCACGATGTCTCGCGGACGCCCGATTACTCCCCCGGACCCAAGCGGCGTCAAATAAAACACCAGGGCCAGCGCAGACAGCAGCAGGGTCACAACGCCCGGCCCGCGCCCGCCAAGAAAGGTCATCACGGCCACCGTCACCAGAAGCCCCATGCCGAAAGGCCGAACATGGCTGCTTTCCAGATGGGCCACAAACGTCTGAACCAGCAGCAGGCACCAAGCGGTCAGCGCCGTCGCCGGAACGGAAAGAAGATAAGCTTTCAGCGGTGATAAAAAGCGCATTATATTGAGTAATTGTATTGGTACCGGCAGGGAGCAAGCTCGCTTGACGGATTATACCATACTCTGCCGCCCCACTCCCCGAAAGCCTGCGCCCAGTCCGCTTGGATAAACTTCACGACACTGTCCTGCTCATTTGAACCTATAACCAAGTCCGAATGAAACTTGAGAGTGTCGGCGGCATTTTCGACCGCAATCGCACGGTCGGCCAATTGGAACATCTTCAGATCGTTGAGATGGTCGCCGAACACGACGATCTCGCTTCCATGCAGGCCATAGCCATCGACAAGCGCCTGAATAGCCTGATCCTTTGTGGCCTTGTGGTCGTGAACAGTCAGCCAAAACCAGCCTGGGGAATACTGGTTCTCGAACAAATGCGTCTCAACTTTGCCGCCGTGCGCTTCCAAAACTCGGTCTTGAAGCTTGCCCAGTGCCTTTTCTTTAGCGATTATAGTGAAGCACACAATCTGTTCGTGCAGGGAAGCGGACAGGTCATCTGCGGGTTCTTGCCAGCGGCGGTCTTTGTGGGTCAGCCGGTCATTTAAGTACCAGTGCATCCCATCGTTGATAACTGTGCTGTAATGAACACGGTCCTCCGTGCCGTTGAAGCTGGAGACGAACGGGACGAGGCCATGCGCTGAAATCTGCTCATAGACACTACCGGCAACGGATGGCTCTATTGCATGGACAATCTCGTGTCTGCCAGTGGCGAGGTCAGACAGAAATGCGCCGTTAAACTCAATTATTGGGAGGCGCAAAGGAAGCCCGCGAAGCAGGCTCTGTATGGAAACGACGCTGCGCGCGCTTGCTACCGTAAATGGCAGCCCTTCAGACAGGAGGCTGCGGAGAGTCGCCTCACTGAACGGCGAAAGCGTGCCGTCGTTTTGGAGCAGTGTGCCATCAAGGTCTGAAACGTAAAGAAGGTTCATATTCCTTCAGGCAATGAAGCCTTTCTCTTGGGCTTCGTCAATTAGCTCCTCAGCATACTCCCACAAAACAGGCGACCCGGCAGCAATTTTGCTGTTCCGCGCCTTGACGCGCTCGGCGCTCACGCCTGCTTCACGCCAGCAGCCACCGTGGTGGGTGCAGTTTGGTACGACCCCGCCGCCCAGATGATCCAGTGAGGCGGCAAACTTTGCTTCCGGCGTTTCCAAGTCCTCAAACTCTTCCCACAACGCCCGCATCTCGGCGGCCATGTCGGGCGGCAAAAGCCCGAAAATACGCTCCGAAGCGCGTTCTTCCCGCGCCCGCTGAGTTCGCACGGAATCCGGGTCAAACGCAAACGTATCCCCTGCATCTATTTCTACCAGGTCATGAACCAGCAGCATCTTAACGACGTGCAGCAAGTCCACTTGCGGATCGGCGTGTTCCGACAGAACAATTGCCATCAGTGCAAGCTGCCAGGAATGCTCGGCATCGTTCTCGTGGCGGTCTCCATGCAGGATGCAATTGCGGCGAAAAACAGATTTTACTTTGTCGGCTTCGATTAAGAACTGCATCTGCTGGAGCAGCCGGGCATTAGGCATAAGTTTTCTCTGCTAATCTTCCTTCTCTTTCGCCCTTTTCTTGGCATCCAGCAAACGATTGGTGTAGCCTTCGTCGGTGGACGCGGCGGGCTTCTCCGGCGCTCCCGACTTGGGCGGCAGGGAAGCGACGTAGGGAAATGGGTTGTCGGGGTCCGGCTGGGCGCGTCCGGCCCGGCGGCTGAGAAGCTGGCGCGTCATGTCGCCTTCATCTTCCGGGCTTGCCGTGCGCGTGGTCGTCTTGCGCTCCAGCAGCTTGCTCATCTGCGGCGAGGACGGCTGGGCGCTTGGCCGCGCGGCATTTTCGCGCACGGCGGCAGCACGGGCGGCAACAGCGCCTGCGCCTGCGGTCACGCTGTCGCGGACTTTGGCGGGGCGGATGATCAATCGCCGCACGGCGATGTCAAACAGGAACAGCAGGGCCGCCCAAAGCAGGAGCGGTGGGCCAATGTCTTTGACGCCGACGACCCACGACGGCGCATCGCGGTACACTTGGGCGGCGTCGTTCTGGATTTTGCCGCCGGTGCCTTCGGCCAGCCGCGTCAAAAGCGGCAGGTTCGGGCCGAGCGTCCGAAACTCCGGCGAGTACGGCACGACAAGGCTGACGGTTTGCGACGGCGGCGCAGGGCCGTTCGGCGCAGCTTCTCCCCGGTGGACATTGACTAAATAGGGGCCTGTCTGGTCGGCGTCAAAATTGCCTTCGTAGCGGCCCGGCCCAGTCTGGGACAGCGTGACGGGCTTCAGCGTCAAGTCGGGCGCGACGACATTCGCCGTGATCTTAGCCGAATTGACAAAGCCGCCCTGCGATGTGAACGCATCGACAACCAAGTGGCCTTTGCCGTTCTCGTTGTCCAGCGTGCTTTGGAAATCGGCGTCGGTGTTCTGACGCAGGGACCAGCGCAGGGTCTGCGCCCAGAAGCGGGTGTAGCCGGCCCATGGGAGCCAGTGAATGGCCCAGTGCGGCCTGTCATCACTCGTAAACGCGAATGTCCGGCCTAATCCGTAGCGCCAGTAGGCGAACACCGGGTCGCGATGGTCCGGCGCGGTCAGCGCTACGGTAGAGCCGGGCTTTGCCGACGACACGTTGTAGCCTAAAAGCGGCGGCTCGGAACCCCAGTTGATGCCCGCAATTACTTCATCGTCCGGGATCGGCTTTGCCAGAAACGGCTCTTCAATGATGCGTAATTTGGAAACCGACTGCTGATCTTTTCGCAGCAGCTTGGGCAGGTCATCGGGTTTTTCGGCGACATACGCCGTGCCGCCGCCGACCTGAGCCATCGACGCCAAAAACTGGTCTCCCTGCGCGTCCGCTCCGGTTGCCACGGTGGACAGCGTGATGCCGTGGGCTTTGAGCGCGGACAAGTTAGCAGTGTTCTGGCCGGACTCGTTGATGGCGTCGCCGTCGCCCAGGAACATAATGTGCTTCACTTGGGCAGGCGTGATGTTCAGCACCCGGCCTGCTTCTAAGATGTACGGGTCATAGACCGGCGGATCGTTCATGTCGGTCAGGCTCGCCATCTTGGCTTTCAGCCCGGCTTTATCGGTGACATGCTGCATGGGGATACGCCAAATGCCGTTGCAGTCCTCCACGCCGATCTGGTCCTGCGGGTCCAGCAAATCCACCACCGATTTGGCGGCTTCAATGGACATGTTGACATTGCCCGGCTCTTCCAGGTCTTCAATAACCAGCGCCACAGCGATTGTCGGGAAGCGCTTTTTGTCCTTGATGTCCATCTTCACCGGCAGCGCGTCTTCAATCGGCGTTCCCGTGTAGTCGCCTGCCGCGAACGAGTTGACGCCGCCGATCATGCCCAGCCCGACCCCAAACTCTTTGGTGGCGGCTTCCAAAGCGCTCATCTGGGCCGGCCCCAGCTCCTCGGCGGGGACATCGGACAGCACGACGGCATCATACGAGGCCAGCGCCGGGACCGACGCCGGGATGCCGCCAGGCGTCTGCACGTCCAAATCAATCTGCTGGGCATTCAGGGCATTTTTAATAGACGCCAGCGACGAGTTCACGGTATCAGTGATATACAAAACGCGCGGGCGGCCTGAGACGGATACAAAGCCGAAGCCTTGATTATTTTCGGCAATCGTGTCCTGGGACGCCGTCAGCACCGCCCCGTACTTGTGGAAGCCAGCGTCATGCACGGTTTCCGGGAACGTGAACGCATTTTTGCCGGCTTGTAATTGTACCGGCGTTTGTCCCAGCGGCTGCCCGTCACGGGTCAATGTAATCTTGCCCGACTGCGCGACAGTGCTGGACACAACGACCCTGACATTAAACGGCTGGTCCTGCCGGGCGCGTGTCGGCAGGCTGACATCGTCCACCATTGCTTCGGCGCTCGGCGTCCCATTGGTTCCCGTGCCAAGCGCCGTCGGCGCGATGTCTACCCGGACCCCTTTGGCCCGCAGGCCGTCAATCTCCGCTTCCGCGTCCCCGACATTCTCGTTGCCGTCGGACAGCACGACAATTTTGTGGCCCAGGCCCTCCGGCAGCGACGCTTCCGCCAGCCTGAGCGCACTGGACAAATCCGTCGCATCCCCCGCCACGGTCGGCGTTCCCTGCTCCAGCGTTTCCAAAGTCTCCGACGGCGCTTCGTCTACATTGGACGTCCGCCCAAACTCGATTACCCCGCCCTGGTCGCCGCCGCGCTTCCCGCCGAGCGCCTTATTGATATACTCTCGCCCGGCAGCCTGATCCGCACGCGGCACGGACTTGGACACGTCGAGTAGAAAAATCGTCGCCAGCTTATCCGAGCGCTGCACCGTATGGATGCCCGCCAAAGCGCACACCAAAAGCGCCGCCGCGAGGCTCCGTACAACCAGCGCAAGCTGGGCTGTCGACGAGTTCAGCCCGGCATACGAGCGCCGCCCGATGGCCCAAAAGGCCACGATAACGGCAGGCAGGAGCAGAAGAAGCCAGGGATGATCAAATGTGATAGGGCTTTGCATAGGTTAAGAGCAATCAAGAACCATACAATGAATTGTACGGCTAGACGGCGCGGACGCCACGAAACACCCGCTTCGCGGGGTTCGGATAATCTGCCTGTAGGGCGTAGGGCTTGCCCCTACCCTCTTGTTTCGAGTGCCGCGCCTTCCAGGTCTGCCCTCCGGGTAGCCAGTGCTGCCAGTGCAGAAGCGGTACTTCGTAGCGTCTGCGCTGTGTAGCCGTGACATTTATGTCATGGTTCCCAAGACGCATGGTCCTAATTGCTCTCCGGCCAATTCTTAGGCTTGAGTGCTTCCAGTTCCGAGGAGACGCGGTCTATATCCTCATGCCGGGTCAGCCAGGCCCATTGGTCTGGGCCACTGCTCTTCTTGAAGGTAACAGCGGCAAAACCAGCTAACTCACCGCTTTTAGCTTGTTCTAAAATTGTCGTCAGCTTTTCGACAAGATGCGGATTGACTGGTGAATTTTCCATAGTTTCGTCCTTTGTTTCTGCTAATCTTACGCCAATTACTTACTTATCGTTTCCTCAGTATACCATAGGTGCATGAGGTACACTGAGAGCATTAGAAAACGGAAATATGAACGAAACAAAGTACGATGCGGTTGTGATTGGGGCGGGGCATAACGGCCTGGTCTGCGCGTGTTATCTGGCAAAGGCCGGGCATAAAGTGCTGGTGCTGGAGCGGCGGGGCGTGGTCGGCGGGGCGGTCTGCACGGAGGAAATCTGGCCGGGGTATAAGATTGATCTGGGGTCGTCGGTGCATCTGATGATTCATAGAACCCCGATTGTGGCAGACCTAGAACTCGAAAAGTACGGCTTAGAGTATATTGAGATGGACCCGTGGGCGGCGTTTCCTCTGCCGGACGGGCGGGCGATCTGCTTCCATCGAGACTTGGGCAAGACGTGCCAAAGCATTGCTCAAATATCGCCGCGCGATGCCGTCGCGTATGAAGATTTTATCAAGCGCTGGAGTCCCGTCACGCAGGGCGTATTTGAGGCGTTCCAAAAGCCGCCGACAATGGCGAACTTTGGGCGGCACGTCATCTTTGCCAAGTCACCGGGGCGCTCGACTGCCGACGCGCTGCGGATGATTGTATCCGGCTATGGGCGGCTGATTAAAGAGACATTCGAAAGTACAGAAATGCAGGCAGCGATGGGATGGCTTGCCGCCCAGTCCGGCCCGGCCCCAACCGAGCCGGGGACGGGGCCGTTTGCGTCCTGGTACACCGCCGTCCATGAAACCGGTGCAAAACGGGCCAAAGGCGGCTCCGGGATGCTGACCGTTGCCCTGCGGGCGGCGTTTGAGGCGCTAGGCGGCACGGTACTGACCGATGCACCTGCCGAGCGGATTGTGATGGAGCAGGGCAAGGCGACGGGCGTTGTCGTCGGCGGGCAGACGTATCATGCCTACGCAGTAGTGGCGGCGTGTCATGTGCTGACGACGTTCAAAAAGCTTTTACGGCCCGAAGACCTGCCGGGGGACTTGGGGCGGCGTCTAGATGCGCTGAATGTCGGCAACGGCTTCGGCATGACGGTTCGCTGCGCGGCCTCCGCGCTGCCGGATTATGGCGGGGGTCAGCCCCACTTGGTGCATCAGGGAATGCAGCTTCTGTGCCCGACGCCTGAATACTTGACCGATGCTTACGCCGATTATGTCGGCGGGTATCCGTCCAAGAAGCCTGCCGTGCTGGCGATGACGTTCACGGCGCTTGACGGCTCGATTGCCCCGCCCGGCAAGCACATTGTCCAGTTGTGGTCTCAGTATTTCCCCTACAAACGCCGCGACGGGCGCTCGTGGGACGACACGCGGGAAGAAGTCGCCGACTCGATCTGCGAAGTGCTGTATGCCCATGCGCCGAACATGCGCGGGGCGATTGAAAAGCGCTTTATCCAGACGCCTCTGGATTTGGAAAGAACACTTGGCCTCATCAACGGCAACGTCATGCACCTGGAAATGTCCCTGGACCAGATGTTCGCATTCCGCCCCCTGCCGGAGCTTGCTGAATACAAGACGCCTATCCCCGGCCTGTTTTTGACAGCAGCCAGCACGCACCCCGGCGGCGGCGTCTTCGGCGCTTCGGGCCTCAGCGCCGCGCGGGTTGTCGGGCGGGCGCTCGGAAAGAAGCGGAAGTAGGAAAGAAGCAGAAGCAGATGAAAAGCCATGCGTTAGAAACGCATGGCTTCTCAGCACACGGCTCCTCAACGCATGGTCCCTAACGCCTCCTGCCAGTTCTGCCGATACTAAACACGACATTGTTTCCATTTCGTTTTAGTGTCCGAATGTGCAGGAGGTATCATGGCAACATTTACATACGATGCGGTTGATCCGGGGGGCCGGATGGTCAAGGGCAAGGTGGAGGCCGACAATGAGCAGATGGTGCTGGCGAAGCTGCATGAGCAGCAGTTCCATGTGGTCTCAGTCAGCGAAACCAAAGCCGGCCTGAAGATGCAGCTTGCCGGCGGCAAGGGGCAGAAAATCAAGCTGCAAACCCTGGTCATCTTTTCCCGGCAGTTCGCCACCATGATTGACGCAGGCATCCCGATTATCAAATGCCTGGACATTCTGGAGTCACAAACCAAAGAAGATGCCATGAAAATGGTCATCAACGCCACCCGCAAAGATGTCAAAGGCGGCCTATCGCTGACCGACGCCATCTCCAAGCACCCCAATGCATTCACAAAATTGTATATCAATATGATTCGGGCAGCGGAAATCGGCGGCATCTTAGATGTAATTTTGGACCGTTTAGCAGGATTTTTGGAAAAGGAAATGGAAATAAAGGGCAAGATCAAGTCCGCCATGATGTACCCCATCATTGTCTTGAACTTTGCCGGCGTCATGGTCATTGCGCTGTTCATGTTTGTTTTGCCCCGGTTCAAGGAGATTTTCCTCTCGATGAACGTCGAGATGCCGCCGGTGACGCTGGCTTTGTTTGCGGTCGGCGACTGGCTGCAAAA
This sequence comes from uncultured Armatimonadales bacterium, assembly GCA_964243345.1. Taxonomy (GTDB): domain Bacteria; phylum Armatimonadota; class Armatimonadia; order Armatimonadales; family Capsulimonadaceae; genus JANXMY01. The sequence continues at coordinate 22,973 of CAXTER010000022.1, read as the reverse complement.
GTTCTGGTGGGTCGCCATTATGATGGGCGTCGGCGCGTTTATCGGGTTCAAGCAGTACGACAAAACCGAAAAAGGCCACTATAACATTGACAAGCTCAAGATCAAGCTGCCGATTTTCGGTGATTTGTCGCTGAAACTGAGCATTTCGCGCTTCTGCCGGACGTTCGGCACACTGATTGCATCGGGTGTTCCCATGATGCGCTCACTGGAAATCATCGGTGAAACGTCCGGCAACGCGGTTCTGGCGGAAGCCATTGCCAATGCGCGGACTTCCATTCGGGAAGGTGCGAAAATCAGCCAGCCGCTGGCGGCATCGGGCCTGTTCCCATCCATGGTGACGCACATGGTGGATGTCGGCGAGGAAACGGGCCGCTTGTCTGAGATGCTCTGCAAAGTCGCCGACTTTTACGACGACGAAGTGGATGCGATGGTCAAAGGCTTGACATCTTTGATTGAGCCGCTGCTGATCGTCTCCATGGGTGTTCTGGTCGGGTTCATTGCAATTTCGGTCATGTCGCCGATCTTCAAACTGGTCAGCTCGATTCACTAACAGCCCCGCCCTGCGGGGCGAGGGTTCTTACGGATGACAGAGACAACAAGCACCTGGACCGGCGCGGACCGGCGCGGACCGAGTCGGCAGGACGACGAGACCCGCGCCCGGAAGCTGCTGGCGGAATATCATGCCGGCGGCTCCGGCGCGGCGGCGGCGCGGGACGCGCTCGTTCTGCAATTTCGTCCGCTGGTGCAAAAGCAGGCCCGGCAGTTCTTCAATCAAAGCGTCCCGCTGGAAGACTTAGTGCAGGAAGGCTTTCTGGGCTTGATGCACGGCATTGATCAGTATGACCCGACGCGCGGGGTCAAGCTGATTACCTACGCGACACACCACATTGACGGCCACCTGCGCCATTTCCTCAGAGACCGAACCCAGATTATCAAAGAGCCGGCTTGGCTTCAGGAAATGGCCCAAAAGGTGCGGCGCGAGTCCGAGACGCTGATGCATGAGCTAGGGCGCGAGCCGGACGACGGCGAAATTGCCGCCGCGCTTGGCCTCGGCGAGCCGGAAGTCGCCCGTATCCGGGCCACGCGCTCTATCTTCGCCGTGCAGTCACTCGATGAAGCCCAGGAAAGCGGGTCGGCGCGGGTGCAGGTCGCGGAAAGCAATACCCAGGCCGCCCGAACCGAGCTGCCGATTGAAGACAAAGTCGTGCTGGAACACGCGCTGACTCGTCTGAAAGAGATAGAACAGAAAGTTCTCTACTCGTTCTACTACGAAGACCACAGCCAGACCGACATCGCCCGCGCTTTGGGCGTCTCCAACAACTACGTTTCCCATATCCTCAAGAACTCCGCCCGCAAGCTTCAGCAGATGTTTCGCAGCGACGCCGTCCGCGAAGCCGCCTTGCAGCACGAGCAGCGCCGCCTGCGCGTCGCCGCCCACGGCCCCGCCGCTCTGGCAGACGAGGCCGATGTTCCGCCGACGGTCGTTGACCCGGTGACAAGCCTTTATACCCGGCCTTACTTTGACGCCCGCTTAAATGAGGAACTGTCCCGCGCCAGCCGCCATCAATTAGAATTGACCGTCATTCGCCTGCGCGTGAACGGTGATCTGCCGGAAGCCGCGCTCTTTGTCCGCATCGCCCAAACGGCCAAAGAGTGTATGCGCCGCTCGGACCTGGTCGCCCGCTTTGACGACCGCGAGCTGGCGGCCCTGCTGCCACACACCGGAGCGACCCGCGAAACGGTTATCGGCCGCCTGCACGCGCAGCTCGGCGCACTCCTTGCTTCGTTTCCCCATCCCTGCATCCTAAGCCTCGGCTGCGCGTCTTATCCCGCCCAGCGCTCTGCGGCTGACCTCCTCAGCATGGCTGCGCCAGAGGAACAAATTATGGCGGCCCACCCATGACCACCGAGCTGGAAAGCTGGCCTCCGCCCCCTTCCTCCGTTCCACCGGGTGATCCCTCAAAGCTCAGCCGCAGGCCATCGCTGATCTTAGTTCTCGGCATCCTGAGCCTTGTCGGGGTGCTGGGGTTTTTGGGTCCGATTGCCTGGATTATGGGCAACAACGCCCTTGCTTCCGGCACGTTAGACCCGGCTCAGACAAGCCAGGTGAACACCGGGCGCATCTGCGGCATGATCGGCACCGGCCTTTTAGCGGTTGGCCTCGCAGGAACAGTCGTTCTTGTCGGCATCTTCTTCATTGCGGGGCTTGGACATTAGCCGAGGCCGTTTAACCTGCGCTGGGATAGGGAATATCCGAGCAGACGTGCAGCAAGCAAGCATGAACGGCCTGCCGGGCAGGCCGAAAAGGAGAGTTTTTTCTATGAGTACCCCGCCCCCTGTCTGGCCGCCGCAGCCCGGCTCCCCTTCCCCTTACGGAGCGCCGCAGTCCAGCAGCAATGCGACGCTGATTTTGGTGCTGGGCATCCTGAGCATTGTTTGCATCCCGATTTTAGGACCTGTCGCCTGGATACTCGGCAACAATGCCTTGAAGAGCGGCACCGTGCCGCCGGCTCAGATGGGACAAGTCAATGCCGGACGAATTTGCGGTATCATCGGCTCTGTCTTTATCGTAATCGGCATTATCTACTGGATCGTGGTCCTTTCGACGGTTGGCGCGGGTGCGCTGCACCATCCCGGCGCTTTTCCTCAGCCAACACCGGCCCCGACAAGCAGTCCCTAACGAGGAGCGCTCACCATAGAAAAGCCCGTCGTTCATCAGTTGAACGACGGGCTTTTTTGTAGACCTACCGCACCGCTTCGCTGTGGTTCTTCCTAAAGGAAGGATAAGGAGCAGAGCCGAACGCCCGATACCAAGTTCTTTATCTTCCCTTTAGGGAGGAACCTGTGGCTGAGGAACGAAGGAACAAGGAGGTAGGTCACCCCACCTGCCGCCGCCGCTTCGGCAGCGCAATCTTGAAATCCTCCCACGTCGGCTTGTACCACCCACGCTTTGTGACACTGGATAGGTAGGCAATCGCTGCGAATTTTATTACTCCCAGAGCGAAACCTGGAAGAATAACAGCCATCGAGCGCGGAAGATCAATCGGGGAAGAAGCACAAATATACGTCCAAAAGCAACAGAATGCAAAACATCTGCCGTATAAATAGCCTTTAATCGCTTGCATTGGATACAGCATCCCGACCACAGCCGGAACCATCCAACCCAAACAAGTCAGCACATACGATAGGAAATTGGGGTGATGAGTTTGGTGGCCGTCAAAAAACCTGTTGGCAGAGTAGGCGTAGAACAATAGTATTTCGCAGACGAACACAAAGGAGATCGCTGCCGTGTCTACTCCAAATCGTGTTTCACTTCGACGCCACTCCTGCGCCATCTTTCGCCCAAACTTGCCGGGGTTGCCAAACTGCGCGAGTGCGCCGTACCAGGCAGCTTCGGGAGATTGCCCAGCCGCGACTTTCGCGGCGACTAGGCCCTCCAAATGCTGCTGGACTTCTTCGCGTTGTCGGGCCTGCTCATCGGCGGGCATATGACGCCAAGCGGCATCAAGACGCCGGAACCAATTGGCGACATGGGGATCGGTAAGCGGGCTGAACATGGGGCGTTCCTCCTGACGGTGGGGCAAGCGTGTCGCCGAGGACGGCATTGACGGCAGCCGAAAAGCGTTTCCAGGAATGAAGCGAGGCAGCGAGTTTGGCATGGCCGGCGTCGGTGAGGGTGTAGATGCGCCGGGCCGGGCCGGTAGGCTGGGTTTTCCAGGCGCTTTGGACAAAGCCCTCGCGCTCTAACGCCCGCAGCGCGGGATACAATGCGCCTTCGCCGACTTTGAGAGCGTCGGCGCAGCGGCGCTCAATTTCGCGGGCGATAGCGTAGCCGTGGTTCGGGCTGTCCGACAGCACCGCCAGAATAAGGAGCGGCGTACTGCCTTTTTTAAGTTCCTGGTCTTCGGTCATGGGCGGCTCCGTTGGGTTGATGTGATGCTATTATACATGAGTTTTTGAGGTATGTCAAAATCATTAGAAACCAGAAGAATGCGAGGGAGTGAACTCCACTCGCTGAAAGAGTCATCCTTCGGAGGATAAGATAAAAACGCCAGCATTTACCATTCTTTCGTCCGAAGGACGGTTCTAGGTAGCGAGTGGAGTTCACTCCCTCGCTCGTTCGCTTTGTCCCAAATAATTTACCGCACGCGCCAGCCCGATAATGGAAACGCCATCGGTGATGCGGCCATCCAGGGCCATTACATAGGCTTCCATGAGGGGCAGGCGGCGCACGGCGAGAACTTCGTCGCCTTCGGGGTGAGCGCTGCCCGCCGTTAGGTCTTGGGCCAAAAAGATTTGGCCGGCTTCGTTGGTCACGGAATTGGACAAGTGGAAAGGGCCGAGGTCGGTCCAGATAGCAGCGGTCAGGCCGGTTTCTTCGGCCAGCTCGCGCTGGGCGCTTTCCAGAAGAGAGGCAGAAAGCGGGCCGCCACCTTCGGGGATCTCCCAGGAATAGAGGCCCAGTGGGTAGCGCCACTGACCGACTAAAAGCGTGTCGCCGTTGTCGAAAACCGGGACAATGCCGAGGGCGTGGTTCTGGAACTCAACCACGCCGTAGATGCCGTCCTGGCCGTCGGCGCGGATGACATGGTCTTCGCGGACACGAATCCAGGGGTTGACATAAATCTCCCGGCTGCCGCGTGTCTGCCAGGGGTTTTCAAATTGAGGATCGCTCATAGCGCCATGATACGGGATTTTGACAAGCAATGCTATATTGTGATTTTTTTCACGGACTAATTGGGTACACTAGAGGCGTATATTTTAGAGGAGACCGGCGGACATGCCACAAACACGAGTAGTCATTGTTGGAGGCGGATTTGGCGGCCTGAAAGTCGCGCAGACGCTGGAAAAAGAGATGCACCTGGGCGACTCGGTTGAGATCACGCTGATCAGCCGGGACAATTTTCTTCTGTTTACGCCATTTCTGACGGAGGTTTTAGGCGGGGTGCTGGACGAAGCGGATGTGATCTCGCCGATCCGGGCGTTCCTCAAGAAAACCAACTTTGTCATGGGCGAAGTGACTAATGTGGATATGGTGGCAAAGACAGTCACCTACCGGCGGCCCCTGACCGATGAAACGGAAACAGTCCAAGCCGACCATTTGGTATTAAGCCTCGGCAGCACAACGTCATTCTACGGCCAGGAGAATGTCGAGCGCCATGCATTTACGCTGAAGTCGCTGGATGACGCCACCCTGCTGCGAAACCATTTGATGGCGACGCTGGAGCAGGCAAATGAGGAAACCGACGGCGTCGCCCGGCGAGCGTTCCTGACCGTCATGGTGGTCGGCGCAGGCTATACTGGGGTCGAAGCCGCCGGCTCCATTCGCGACATGCTCAAAGGCGCGGCCAAAAGTTACCCGCGCATTCGGCCTGATGAGATTCGTGTACTCCTGGTGGACATGGCCGAGGAAATACTGCCGACGATTGATCCATCGCTTGCCAAGTATGCGATCCGTCAATTGCAGAAGCGCGGAATTGAAATGCGCTTAGGCCAGAAGCTTGTCAAAATTGACGAGCGCTCCGTCACCCTCAGCAAAGGCGAGTTCGTGCCGACCCGCACCGTGCTGTGGTCAGCGGGCGTGATCCCGTCGCCTCTGACGCAGACGCTTCAGTGCGAAAAAGACAAAAAAGGCGCGATTGTCACGGAGCCGACCATGCAGGTCAAGGACATGGACGGCGTTTGGGCGATGGGTGACTGCGCCCATATCCCAAATCTGCTGGAAGACGGGCGGCCTTACACAGGGACCGCGCAGAATGCCGAGCGGGAAGCCAAAAAGCTGGCTCGGAACATCTTGGGCCAGCTGCACGGCAAGAAGCCGGAGCCATTCCTGTTCCGCACGCTGGGCGAGTTTGTCAATTTGGGTCACCAAACGGCGGTCGCGCAGATCAAGTTCCTGAAGTTCTCCGGCCTGCCGGCCTGGTTCCTGTGGCGCGGGACGTACTTGGTCAAAATCCCGCATTGGAGCCGCAAGTTCCGGGTGGTTTCCGGCTGGACGCTGGACCTGCTGTTCGGGCGCACGGCAGTAGAGAGCGAGACGCCGCGCCTCCTGCGGAACCATTACGACAACCGCCAAGTAAAAACGGAAGAGCCAGCGACTATTGGATAGCCGCTAAAAAAGCCCTCACGCATAAGCGTGAGGGCTTTTTTTCTGTTAAGCCGCCAGCGGCTCGGCGTCTGCCGCGTCCGGCGACGGCGTGAACGTGATTGTCCGGGCCTCCTGCCGCTTGCGGAAATGGATCATTTCCCACTGATGAATATAGTCCAGTACGACCAGTGCCATTTTGCGGGCCTCAAACTCCGGCATTTGAAGTGTCAGGCTGTCGGTGGCTTTGACCATCTTCACCTGCCCCTGCCCGTAGACTTCCCCTTGCCCGTTGTCAATGCGAAGCACATACGGCTGCCGGTACTTGGCTTCCTTCTTGAACGACAGCACACGCGCTTCGGTGTAGTCGTCGTGGGCGCTGCCCTTCTGGTCCTCAAAGCTTGTAAATGACCCCGCCAGCAGGTCTGTGCAGACCAGCTTCATATCGTCGGCGTCGACGTAGTGCCGGACGCGCTGCACGGCCTTGTTGCTTTCGTCCAGCTCCACCAGTGTGAACGCGATTTTGCTGCGCTTGGGGTCAAACGCCAGCAGGTCGGTGATGTCCAGCAGCTTGTCTTTGGCGACAAGCCGGAATATCTGGATTTTCGTCACCTCGCGCCCCGCGCCGTCCTTCACCTCATAATTGTTCATTGTCAGTTCTCCTTAAACCAGGTCAACTCTCATTCGTCTGTCGCTCTGTTAAAGCACCTTGCGATAAGCGCAAGTAGGGTTATCACCTAAGCTTGCCCAGCACTCGTGCAGGCACAAATATCCCTTGCCCCCAACATAGTAGGCATTTGCCACAAGCTGGTCGCCGCATTGCGGGCAGGTGCCGCGCACCCATTCGGGACGGGGGCGATCCGAGGTACCGTCATAAGCCTGCCGGACACTTTCCACGGCGGCGTTTGTTTCCAGTATAGTATCCATCGTTAAGTTCCTCTCACTAAACCAAATCTAATCATCGTCACTTCTTACACATCTATTATATCTTAACTGGCAGCGACTGTGAATAAAATAGGAGGAGGGACAAAAACGATGTTCCAAAATTCTCATGTCGTGAGAATTTTACCAGGCAAAAATACGGTGAATGAAAGGCCGCAAACAGCCGACAATAGGTTCAAAGGGGAGTGCTGCCATGTTCTTTTGGATTGCCGCCGGCTATGTCTTTTCCGCAGTCGCGTTTTACTCATATATTGCCGCGACCGCGCAGGAAGACCCATACGAGAGCGCTGCAACGCTGGCTGAGACAACGGACCGGGAATGGGTGCGCGAGCAGAACAGCCGCCGCGCGGCGTGAGGTGTTGGAACGTAGGTCACGAGGGCATTTACGCCCTCGTGACATACACCTCACAAAAACAAGCCTGCCGGATGTTCCGGCAGGCTGCTGTTTTTGGTGTGTGGATAGAAGGGGTTAGGCGGAAGCGCGGAAGGCAATGCCGACTAGGATGCTGATCACGAACCAAGCGATCCCAGTGTAGCGCGTGTAGTTTTGCAGGCGCTCCTCAAAACCGGGCTTGCCCTTGAAGTTCGCGCTGACATTGCCGCCGATGGTTCCTGTCAAGCCTTCGTTCTTCGATGTCTGAGACATGACCAGCAGCACCAGCGTGATACTGATCAGGGCTTGCAGGACCAGCAGGATGATCTGGAATGCGTTCATAGAAGCGTCATTTCTCCTCGTTCACTGCACCGCTGGTGACGCGCGGCTCCTGCGGGTAAGAGGCTGCCGGCAGCGCCGGAGGCGGAACGGCCTTGTCTTCGTCGTTCGTCGCCTTCTTGAACTCTTTGATGCCCTCGCCAAGGGACTTGCCGAAGCCGGCCAGCTTAGAGCCGCCAAACAGCAGCAAAACCACAACTGCAATAATCACCATGTCCTGCGGGCCGCCAAAACCAAATGCTAAAGGAAGCATATCAGTGTCCTTTCTTGTCTGCGGCGTCTGAGGCCGCGGTCTCAGGCGCTGTTGTCATCTCAGGCGTCAGCTTGAGATCATGCTCGATCTCAGGCTTGAGCGCGGAATGCACCGCCGGTGCCATGAGATCGTCCGGGTCTTGATCATAAGACTTACGGGTCACGGCCTTTTCTACTGTCGCACTGCTTGTTCCCGAATAAGGATTGCCGTACTCATGCGGCGGCGACATGACCGGCTTGTAGACCGACTCGACCTCGGAGTGAACCGAGTGCATCGTGCCGGTGATTTCGTCGGTGATTTTCCGCATCTCACGCAGCGCTTGTCCAAGCTGCTTGCCGATCTCCGGCAGCTTCTTCGGCCCAAAGACAATTAGCGCCAGCACCATGATAATCGCAATGTCCGCTGGGCTGCCAAAGCCAAACGCTAGGGGAAGCATTGTATTTCCTCACCCTTCTCTTTAAAGCCTTCTGATCATATCCCGCAACTCATCAAGAGCCTGCCCAAGCTGCTTTCAAGCTTCCGTAGGCTTCTTCGGCCCGAAAGCAATTAGGACAAGCACTGATATAATTGCTATATCTGAAGACTGGAGCATTACCTTTCCTCTACGACGCAAGCCCCTCGCAAAAGTTCCCTGCAAGCAAGTTTTAGCGCTTGGAGAACTGGAAGCCGCGACGCGCACGCTTACGGCCTGCCTTTTTGCGCTCTTTGACACGCGGGTCGCGGGTCAGGTAGCCCAGCTTCCGCAAAGCGGGGCGCAGATCGGGATCGGACTCGACTAAAGCTTTTGCGATGCCGTGGCGCACCGCGCCGGCTTGCCCGGAAATGCCGCCGCCGAGGGCGCGGATGAAGACGTCAAACCGGCCCATCGTTTCTGTCACTTCAAACGGCTGCATGATCAGCGCTTCCAGCGAAGCGCGTCCAAAATACTGGCCTGTTGTGCGGTTGTTGACCGTGATGTTGCCCGGACCCGCCGACAGCCAGACTTTTGCCGTGGCGTTTTTGCGATGGCCCGTTCCATAGTAGCGTGTTGTTTCTGCCATAATTGTTCCCTAAAAGCGTGTTGAGTTAAGCAATGTCCTGCGGCTGCTGCGCTTGATGCGGATGCTCGGCCCCAGCGTAGACACGCAGCTTTTTGAGCGTCTGCGCTCCCAGCGTGTTGTGCGGCAGCATTCCCTTGACGACGCGCATCATAGCGACGACCGGGTCTTTTTCAATCTCGCGTCCGCGCGTGACGCTGCGGATACCACCGGGATACAGAGTATGGCGGTAAATCGGCTCGTCTTTCTTGTTGTTGCCGGTCAGCATGACTTTGGCAGCATTGATGATGATCACATGGTCGCCGCAGTCAACGTGCGGGGTCCATTCCGGCTTGTTCTTGCCGCGCAGGATTTTCGCGGCTTCTACAGCAAGCCGACCCATGGATTGGTTGGTGGCGTCTAAGACGATCCACTTCCGGTTCTTTTCCATTTCCAGCGGCTTGGCGCTATAAGTAGACATGATGTTTCTCCAATGATAGTCAGTAGTCAACACGCAGCAGACACAGGCCCTGCGGCGCGGCGGGCGCGATTGGGTTCAGCACCCGATCATGCGAAGCTAGTATCTCTTCTAAAGTCTCGGCAGGTACTTTGCCGGAGCCGACAGCGATCAGGCCGCCGACTAGGTTACGGACCATTGTCCGCAGAAAGCCGTTTGCCGCTGCCGTCACCAGCAAGCCATTTGGTACCCGACGCACTGACAGCCGACGCAAATCACGCACCGTTGTCCGGCCCGGATTGCCGCCCTGCCGGGCAAACGCTGCGAAGTCATGCACTCCAACCAGCGGCTTTGCGGCCTGACGCATTGAAATTACGTCTAAGTCGCCCCGGTAGTGCAGGCTGTACCGGCCCCAGAGGGCGGAGCGTGTGCGCCGGGTCCAGATCAAGTAGCCATAAGTGCGCTGCTTTGCGGAAAAGCGGGCGTGAAACTCCGGCACGGCTTCTTCAGCCTTTGCAACTGCCACATCCGGCGGGAGCAGAGAGTTCAAGGCAATCGCCCAGCGCTCTAGGGGCAAAGTGCTCTCCGTTTGGAATGAGACAATTTGCCCCAGCGCATGGACGCCGATGTCGGTGCGTCCCGCGCCGTAAAGCGTCATATCCTCACGCGGCACTAAGCGCTTCAAGGTTTCTTCCAGCACGGACTGGACCGTGCGCTCCCCCTGCCCCTGCCGCTGGTAGCCGCTGAACTCCGTGCCGTCGTATTCCACCGTCAGCTTAAGTGTTCGCACGGACTTCTAGTGCACACTTTTCTAGCGAACCCGGTTCGGCTGGCCGGTCTTCTCTGGCGTCACCGGCATTCCGAACTCACGGTCGGTGCCGAGCGACAGCTGGACAATTGGGGCGGCGTCACCGCGCCGGGTGCCAATCTTAACCGTGCGCGTATAGCCTGAGCCGGTCTTGAACTCCGGCGCAATCTGCGTGAACAGGTGATGCACCAGTGTTTCGTCACTGAGGTAGGCACGGGCTAAACGACGAGCATGAACAGTATCCACACGCGCCCCAGTAATCAGTTTCTCGGCGATGGAGCGGACATCTTTGGCGCGGGTTTCCGTGGTCTGGATTGTCTGGTAAATAAACAGCGCCCGGACCAGGCTCTTCAGAAGCGCCCGGCGCTGATCGCTTGGCAGGCCGAACTTGCGGCCGCCGATACGGTGGTTCATAGCATAATTCCTTTATTCTTCGTCAGACTCGGCGGCTGCCGCGTCGTCATCGTCGTCCGCGTCATCTTCATCGGAATAATCTGCGTCATCATCGGTTGCGCCGGGAATAGTCATGCCAAGCGACGACAGTTTTTCTTTTACTTCCGTCAGCGATTTCTTGCCGAAGTTGCGAATCTGCATCAGCTCGCTTTCGGGGATTTTCACCAAGTCGCCAATTGTCAGCACAGATGCTTTCTTGAGGCAGTTGTAGGTGCGAACTGAAAAGTCCAGCTCTTCAATGCGTGCATCCGGCGCACCAGGGACGCCAATCGGGAACGTGCTGCCGTTCGTGCCGCCGAGACGCCCGCCGAGACCCTGCGGGAACTCGACAAAGCGATGGAACAGCGTTTCAAGCTGCTCCGCCGCCTGAGAAAGCGCCTCGCCGGGAGGCATTGTACCATTGGACCAGACTTCCAGCGTCAGGCGCTCAAAGTCTGTTTTGAAGCCGACACGGGTGGACTCGACATTGAACGAGACCTTGCGGACAGGCGTAAAGGACGCGCCAATCGGGATGTTGCCGATGACCTGCTTGCTTTTGTCCTGCTTTTCCGGCAGCACATAGCCTTTGCCCTGCTTGACAGTCAGCTCCATTGATAGATGTGCTTTGTCATCCGCTAAAGTCGCAAGATGCACTTCCGGGTTGACGATTTCGACGTCGCTTGGACACTGAATGTCCGCGCCGGTCACATGGCCTGGGCCGGTGACGTCAATTTTAATGACATGCGGCTCCGGCTCGGTGCCGTTGGAGACGGCGGCGGACCGGCCATGCACTTTGACGTACAAGTCTTTGAGGTTCAGAATCAGCTCCGTGGTATCTTCTTTGACACCAGGAATGGTCGAGAACTCATGCAGGACGCCATCAATCTTGATCGAGGTCACCGCCGCGCCGGGGATGGACGACAGCAGGACACGGCGCAGGGAGTTTCCCAGCGTCACGCCGTATCCGCGGTCCAGCGGTTCTACCACAAATTTTCCGTAAGTTTCGGTCTGCTCCAGCGTCTCAATACGCGGAGCAGCCGGGTCCATTGTCTCTGGCATCGTAATTCGTCACTCCTTCAGGCTGCCCGGCACACGTGCGGCAACAGGCGAAAACCCGCCGGGGTAGCGGCGGGTTCTTTTCCCGGCAACAGCGCTGCGCTTTAGGCGAAGCCCTTCTGTTATCGCGAGTAGTACTCGACGATGAGCTGCTCGGTCACATCCGTATCAATCATCTCACGGGTCGGCACGGCAACAACCTTGCCGGTCAGCGAGTTAGCATCAAAGGTCAGCCACTCCGGAATGCGCCGGCCCATGCCGCGCAGAGAGTCAAGCATCGGCTGCATCTTGCGGCTGCTCTCGCTGACGGTGATTGTCTCGCCAACGCGCACCTGGTACGAGGGGACGTCCACCCGCTTGCCATTGACCAAAAAATGGCCGTGGGAAACAAACTGCCGGGCCTGAGCGCGGGACGCGCCGAGGTTGAGGCGATAGATGACGTTGTCCAGCCGTGTTTCCAGCAAAGACAAGATGTTTTCGCCGGTGACGCCCTTGCGGCGCAGGGCCTCATCTACGTAGTTGCGGAACGGGCGCTCCAAAACGCGGTAAGTCCGCTTCATCTTCTGCTTTTCGCGGAGCTGATGGGCGTACTCGGTGGTCTTCTTCTGCATTCCCTGGCCATGCATCCCCGGCGGGTAATTGCGGCGCTCAATGGCGCATTTCTTGGAGTAGCAGCGCGTACCTTTGAGGTACATCTTCACTCCCTCGCGGCGGCACTGCCGACAGCGGGCGTCGCCCGACTTTGAGACGGGTCCTTTTTTCACGGCGGTCATCGGTTACTTGTTCTCCAAACCAAATTCTTCAAGTTAAAAGCGGGGCAAGCTCTTAGCGCGGCGGGACTTAAACACGCCGGCGCTTGGGAGGGCGGCATCCGTTGTGCGGGATCGGCGTCACATCTTTGATGATACTGACTTCAATACCGACCGCCTGCAAAGCGCGAATGGCCGTCTCTCGGCCCGATCCGGGCCCTTTGACATGAACGTCTACCCGGCGCATTCCGTTGTCCTGCGCGATGCGTCCCGCTTTTTCCGCCGCAAGCTGTGCGCCGAACGGAGTGCCTTTGCGCGAGCCTTTAAAGCCGACCGAGCCAGCGCTGGCCCAGGAGATTAAGTCGCCTTTGACGTCGGTAATTGAAACGATGGTGTTGTTGAATGTGCTTTGAATATGCACAATGCCCTGCGCGATGTTCTTTCGCTCTTTCGGCTTCTGCCGCTGCGTTGTTTTCTTCTGTGCCATTCGGTCTGAGATGTCTCCTATCATCCCGTCCCAACCTCACTTCGTGAGTCTGTAATAGGACTTTCTGAAGGGGAGGGGCGGTACAGGACCCGCTGGAAGCGGGTTCAAATTTACTTCTTGATCTTCTTCTTGCCGGCCACCGCGCGGCGCGGGCCACGGCGGGTACGGGCGTTGCTTTTGGTCTTCTGACCGCGCACAGGGAGACCCCGGCGGTGCCGAATGCCTCGGTAGCAGCCGATTTCCTGCAAGCGCCGGATGTTGATCGTGATCTGGCGCTTTAAGTCGCCTTCAACCCGAAACTCGCGCTCAATCGTCTCACGGAGCGAGTTGACTTCCGACTCGGTCAGGTCGCGGACGCGGGTATCCGCGCTCACGCCGTTCTTCGCCAAAATGTCGCGGCTGCTGGTCAGCCCAATCCCGAAAATGGAAAGGAGCGCGTACTCCACCCGCTTGTCGCGGGGGAGATCAACGCCTGCAATTCGTGCCAAAGGTGCCTCCTAAAATATCTTACCGAACTCGCCGGACAATTAGCCCTGGCGCTGCTTGTGCTTCTTGATGACGCAGATCACGCGCACGACGCCGTCGCGCTTGATTACTTTGCACTTGTCACAAATCTTTTTGACGGATGGCCGTACTTTCATCTTAAACTCCTCGTGAGAATGTTCTCACGGGCAGGGGTGAACCCTGCCCCTACTTATACCGATATAAGATACGGCCACGGGTGGGATCGTAGGGAGACAGCTCCACTTTCACCCGGTCTCCCGGCAAAATCTTGATAAAGTTCATGCGAATCTTGCCGCTGACCTGAGCCAGAACGACATGACCGCCTTCAATGTTTACACGGAACATCGCATTCGGCAAAGTCTCAGCGATCGCGCCTTCGACTTCAATTGCCTTTTCTTTGGCGTATGTTTCCGCTTCTTCGACACGGCGCTCATCACGAGCGGCATGCTGTTTTCGTGGTCTTCGAGGCATAAGCTTCTGTTATTTCTCCTGCGAGGGCGGCAGGGTCAAAATATCCGGGCCGTCCTCAGTAATTGCGACAGTATGCTCAAAATGGGCCGAAAGCGACCCGTCTGAGGTAAAAATTGTCCAGACATCGCCTTTGTGATGAGCAACGTCGTGTTTGCCGGTATTAACCATCGGCTCGATACAGATGGTCATGCCCACTTGCAGGCGCTCTCCGCGTCCCGGCTTGCCATAATTGGCAACCTGCGGGTCTTCGTGCGGCGTCTGCCCGATCCCATGTCCTACCAAATCACGCACAACCCCGTACCGGCTGCGCTCGGCGTGGCGCTGGATCGCTGCACTGATGTCTCCGACATTGTTGCCGACGCGGGCCTGCGCGATGCCCTTGAACAGGGCTTCCCGCGAGACCGTCAGCAGGTTCTTAGCAGCAATGGAGACAGCTCCGACAGGCACGGTCAGCGCCGCGTCGGCGCACCAGCCGTCGATGGAGGCGTCTAAGTCCAAGCTGACAATGTCGCCTTCGTGCAAAACGCGCTTGCCGCTTGGAACGCCATGCACCACTTCGTTGTTGACCGAAATGCAGGTATTATGCTTGTACGGGACCCGGCTGAACGACGGCTTGTATCCGAGAAGCGCCGGTTTTGCCCCACGCTTTTTTAGCACTTCCGCCGCGATTTCGTCTAAATCCAGCGTCGTCGTCTCACCCGGCACGATTGCATCCCGCATTGCCGCCAATGCTTCGGCGACTGCCCGCCCCGCCCGGCGCATCATTTCTATCTCTTCCGGACTCTTCAGGCGAACCATCCGCGTAGTATACCCTCTCACAACTCATTTTGCAAGTGCTGCTTGAATCCGCGCCGTGACTGCTTCCGGGCTGCCGTCTGCGTTCACGCGCCGGAGCAGGCCGCGCCGGTCGTAGTACGCTTGCAGCGGCGCAGTCAAGTCTTTGTAAACCTGCAAACGATGGCGAACCGCCTCCGGCTCGTCATCTGGACGACGTACCAGCGCCGCGCTTTCCTTGTCGCATCGCCCCACTAGCTTCGGCGGGTAATGCTGCACATTGTAGACCGTGCCGCAGACCGGGCAAACCAAGCGCCCGGAAAGGCGATCAACTAAAGCCGCTTCGGCAATCTCTAAATCCACAACAGAATCCAGCATCTGCTGAAATGCTTCCGCTTGGGCGACATCGCGCGGGAAGCCATCTAAGATGTATCCCGCCTGCGCGTCCGGCTCGGCAAGACGCCGTCCGACCCAATAAATAATGTCTGTATCAGGCACAAAGTTCCCGGCGGCAATTGCCGCCTCGACCTTACGCCCAAACTCCGTCTGCCGCGCGATGTGGTCCCGAACAATGTCGCCGGTCGCCACATGCGGCACATGGTATATTTGAGACAGAGACTGCCCCTGCGTTCCTTTGCCTGCACCCGGCGGACCCAGCAGTACAAGACGCACTAACGGATAAAGCCTTCGTAGTTACGCATGAGTAGCTGCGCTTCAATGGCCTGCATGGTATCCAGCGCGACACTGACGACAATCAGCAGGGACGTGCCGCCAATCAGCGTGAACGTACTCGTCGTGCCGGTCAGCTCCGGTATCCAGTAGTTCAGCAGCGCGATCAGCGCCAGGAAAAGCGCACCGGCCAGGGTGATGCGGGTCATCACTTTGTCCAAGTAGTCCATCGTCGCTTTTCCGGGACGGATGCCTGGAATAAACGAGCCGTACTTCTTGAGGTCGTCCGCCATCTGCTCAATGTTCATGGTCACCGACGTATAGAAGTAGGTGAAGAACACGATAATCGCGGCATATACTAACCCCGTGATAGGGTTCTTGCCTGGCGAAAGCCAGTTTGTCGCGTTGTGCAGGAACACGCCCAGCGGCGTTGTCGCCGGCACGAAGGTCGCAAAGGTCGCCGGCAAGAGCTGAATAGACAGAGCAAATATAATCGGAATGACGCCCGCCGAAGCAATCCGAAACGGCAGGTACGAAGTTCCGCCCTGCGACATCTTGTTGCCGACAATCTTGCGGACATGCTGGATTGGAATTTTGCGCTGCCCCAATGTCACAAACACAATACCGATGACCGTGGCGAAAAATGCCACAATCAGAATCAAAGCCTGCCAGGGCTTGACAGTTCCCGCGATGATTTCTTGCCCCGTCGCCACAAGCTGACCGGGCAGACGCACCATGATGCCGCAGAAGATAATCAGCGAAATGCCGTTGCCGATGCCCTTATCAGTGATCTGTTCTCCCAGCCACATCAAAAATGCCGTTCCGGCAATCATCGTCACAATAACTTGGAAGTCCAAAGCAAGGTTTGGCGACAGTGCCGCATTACGCCGCAGGAAGTACACCAGGCCGATAGACTGTGCCAGCGCCAGCGCCATTGTCAAGTAGCGCGTGTACTGAGCGATCCGCTTGCGCCCCGACTCGCCTTCTTTCGACAGCTCCTGCCACGAGGGAATCGCAAATGTCAGCAGCTGCATAATGATTGACGCATTGATGTACGGCACAATGCCCATAGCAAAGACCGTAAACCGCTTCAAGGCACCGCCGGAAAACACGTCTACCAAGTTCAGGATGCCGCCGCTCTTGAACAGCGACCCCAGCGCATTCGTGTTGATGCCCGGCAGTGGAATGTGCAGGCCGACCACGTACACGGCGAACATGGCGAAAATGAATAGCAGCCGACGGCGCAGCTCCGGGATTGCCCAGGCCGCGATCATCGCCTCGATGAACGGAGTGTTGGAGCCACTGCGGGTGACGCCGCGTCCATTCCCTGTCCCGCTGCGCCCCGCAAGCGGGGACGAGGGGGGGATATTTGCACCTGGTCTTCTAACAGCCATTCGTTTGCCTCAGTTACACAATCTCGGTCGTGCCGCCTGCCGCCGTGATCTTTTCCATTGCGCTCTTAGAGAACTGTCCGGCACGGACAATCAGCTTCTTAGTCAGAGTGCCGTCGCCGAGTATCTTGACGGTATTCTTGATGTCGCCGATCAGGCCCGCATCAAGCAGCGTTTCCGGCGTGATCGTCGCGCCGTCCTCAAAGCGCTCCAATGCGCTTAAATTGACGACGGAAAACGGCGTCTTTGGTGGAGCGTTGAAGCCGCCTTTGCCGGCGATGCCACGGTTTTGGGGCAGGCGGCGGTGCAGCGGCGTTTGGCCGCCTTCAAAGCCGGGCTTAGTGTTGCCGCGTGCCTTGTCGCCTTTGTGGCCGCCGCCGGATGTCTTGCCCGTGCCGGAGCCAGGGCCGCGTCCGATACGCTTGCGCTCTTTGCGTGCGCCTTCGTTTGGTTTCAGTTCAGAAAGGTTCATTGCCCAACTCCGAGTCCTTCATGGGGACCATAATGTTTCTTGCGGCCAATCTTCGCTGCCGGTTTCGACAGGGTCTGACCGTCCGCCGTCTCTACGGTGAGAACGTGCGTAATCTTTTTGATCATGCCCCGGATCGGCGCACAGTCAGGCTGCATGACGCTTTGGCCGATTTTGTTCAGGCCCAGCGCCCGTGCCGTCAAACGCTGGCTTTTTTCGTAGCCAATCAGGCTCCGGGTCAGGGTAATTTTTAGTTCCGCCATCGGTTATGCTCCCCCTTCGGGTGTAGAAGTGGCGCTGGCCTGCGTTACATCAGCCGCATCAACCACGCCGACGGCGTTCGGGGCAGCTGTAGTTTCAGGCACAGCTTCAGCCGGTGTCTCAGCGCTTGGGGTCACAGCGCCCGATGTCTCGGCGCTTGGTGTTTCGCCAGTCGTGGAAGAAATAACAGCGGGTTCGTCGGTGACAACACTAGCAATGCCTGCCGCTGAGTCTTCCTGCTCCGCTTCGCGGGCGGCGTCGGCAACAGCTTTCGAAACCAAATCGTTGACGTTCAGGCCGCGCAGACGCGCAACATCGGTAGCCCGCTTGAGCTGCTTCAGCGCGGCGATGGTTGCCCAAGCCGTATTGACTTTGTTGGACGACCCCAGCGACTTCGCCAGAACGTCCCGCACGCCCGCCGCTTCTAAGATCGCACGGACCGAGCCGCCGGCCACGACGCCCGTACCCGGCGACGCCGGCTTCAGCAGCACTTCCGCCCCGCCCTGCCGCAGCAGGACATCGTGCGGGATCGTAGAGCCGACCAATGGCACATGCACCAGGCTCTTGCGGGCGGCTTCTACGCCTTTGCGGATCGCATCTGGGATAGCGCGGGCCTTGCCGATGCCTGCCCCGACGTAGCCATTGCCGTCGCCGACGACCACAAGAATGCTCCAGGACATGGTCCGGCCGCCTTTATGCGTCTTCTGGACTTTGTTTGTTTGGATAACACGCTCTTCTAAGTTCAGCGTATCCGGGTTGATCAGTGCCATTTAGAAATCCAGTCCATTCTCGCGTGCTGCGTCGGCCAAAGCCTGCACACGCCCATGATAGAGGTAGCCGCCCCGGTCAAAGACGACTTTGGAAACGCCTGCCGTCTTCGCCCGCTCCGCAACGAGTGCACCCACTGTTTTAGCGGCTTCAATGTTGCCGCCCGCACTTTTCGAGGGCGTTTCGCTTTTCAGAGACGCATCCAGCGAAGAAGCCGCCGCGAGGGTCCGGCCCGCCAAATCATCAATGACCTGTGCGTAGATATTGTTGGACGAGCGGTACACGTTCAGCCGAGGCCGTTCCGGTGTTCCGAGGACGCGCTTCCGAACCCGTGTGTGACGCTTCTGCCGCGTCTCGTTTTTGTTGATTTGTGCCATAATTTCGAGTTTCCTCTTGGCCCACCCGTGTCACAGACGTTTGCACCTTCAGTATTACTGCGTGTCAGCGTCCGCGTTATGAGCCAGATATGAACCTCACCCCTGCCCTCTCCTTCCCAAAGGAGAGGGAGCCGAAAAAACAGAGAAGAAGACCGAAGCCGCTCATGCTCGGCTTTTCCCTTCTTCCTCCCTCTCCTTTTGGAAGGAGAGGGCAGGGGTGAGGTATTTTACTTCTTGCCGCCCTTGCCGCCGCCTTTACCGCCTGCCTTGCCGCTCTTGCCGGCCTTGCGGCGGATAATTTCGCCCTGGTAGCGAATGCCCTTGCCTTTGTATGGCTCCGGCGGCTTCAGCTTGCGAATGACGGCGGCCTGCTGACCGACCGACTCTTTATCAATGCCGCTAATCGTCACAAACGGACGGCGCGTATTAGTATCCTGGCCGACCTCAAAAGAAACGCCTTCCAGCGGCTCTACGGGAACCTGATGCGAAAAGCCGAGGCTTAAAACCAGCTTCGCGCCGTCTTTTGCTGCGCGGTAGCCGACACCTTCAATTTCCAGGACGCGCTTGTAGCCGTCGGATACGCCGACAACCATGTTGTTGACCAGGGACCGGGTCAGGCCATGCAGGGCGCGATCGTCCTGCTGGTCTGTCGGACGCTTGACCAGCAGCGTGCCTTCTTCGATTTCCACGCTCATGCGCGGGTGAATCTGGCGGGACAGCGTACCTTTCGGGCCTTTGACCGTCAGGGTGCCGTCGGCGGCAGCCTTGACTTCCACGCCCTGCGGCAGCGGAATAGGCCGCTTTCCAATACGAGACATGGGAGGCTCCTTTAGTAAATGAATGCCATGATTTCGCCGCCGATGCCCAGCTTCCGGGCTTTCTTGGCGGTCATCACGCCCTGAGACGTGCTGACGATAGCAATGCCGAGGCCGCGCAGGACTGTCGGCAGCTTGTCATGCGAACGGTAGACCCGCAGGCCCGGCTTGGAAACGCGCTTCAGGTTCGTAATGACCTTTTCGCGGTTCCGCGTGCCGTATTTGAGGGTGACTTTGATGTTATCCTGTACCGGCTGCTTGATGATCTCGTAGGACTTGATATAGCCCTCTTCATGCAGAATACGAACAACTTCAATTTTAAGTTTCGAGGAGTCGACTTCTAATGACTCGTGGTTCGCGCTGTTGGCGTTCCGAATGCGTGTCAAAAGGTCGCCGACAGGATCTGAGACCGGCATAATTTTCTCCCATCAGACGGGCTATTTTAGGTAGTCCCGATATGGCTGATATGTTTTTACTTTGCTTACCAGGATGACTTGGTTACACCGGGGATTAGTCCCTGATGCGCCAGCTCCCGGAAGCAGATGCGGCAGATGCTGAACTTACGCATGTAGCCATGCGCTCGCCCGCAAAGCTGGCAGCGGTTGTAAGCGCGAACCGAAAACTTTGGAGTTTTCTTCGCTTTTTGGATCAGGCATTCTTTTGCCAAAGACTTTTCCTTCTTGAGTGCGCTCTTAAAGTGCGCTGAGGGCGCGGAAACAGGCAATAGTATACCTGAAATCCGCGCAAAATCTACCATGCACGCAGCACTATTGCAGCCGCTCACCTTGCTTCTCGCCCCGGAACGGGACGCCGATAGCTTTCAGTAGTGAGCGTGCCTCGGCATCCGACGTGGCCGTGGTCACAATGATGATATCCATGCCGCGCACTTTGTCCACTTTATCGTAGACAATCTCCGGGAACGTGAGCTGCTCTTTAAGACCCATCGCAAAGTTGCCGCGTCCGTCAAACGAGTTCGGGTTAATCCCGCTGAAGTCGCGCACACGGGGCAGCGCGACGTTCAGCAGGCGGTCCAGAAACTCGTACATTCGAGCGCCGCGCAAAGTCACTTTCGCGCCGATCCGTGCGCCCTGGCGCAGGCGGAAGTTTGCGATAGACTTCTTTGCCCGCGTCACTGCCGGTTTTTGACCGGTAATTGTCGCCAAATCACTGACCGCACCGTCGAGCTGCTTGGCGTCGCCGCCGGTTTGGCCGGCTTGACCGACGCCCATATTCAGCACGATTTTCTCCAGGCGCGGAACCTGCATGATGTTCTTGTAGCCGAATTCTTTTTGCAGGTTAGGAATAATCTCATCCTGATATTTCTTCCGCAGAGTCGGCACCGGCTTAGTTTCGGTTGTGTTGACTGTCTCAGCCATTGGTAATTAC
Organism: uncultured Armatimonadales bacterium; assembly: GCA_964243345.1. GTDB lineage: Bacteria > Armatimonadota > Armatimonadia > Armatimonadales > Capsulimonadaceae > JANXMY01. The sequence continues at coordinate 2,091 of CAXTER010000022.1, read as the reverse complement.
TCCTCCCGACTTTTTGGCAAAGCGCACTCGCTCCCCGGCTTCGGTAGTCCGAATGCCGATGCGCGTTGCAGTCTTGCCGTCCGCCGGATCAATCAGCTGAACTTTAGAAGCCGGCATCGGCATGGACTGTTCAATACGTCCGCCCTGCCCTGCCGCGCCGGGTGCGCCGGCATTACGCGGTTTTTGGTGCTTGATCACAATGTTCAGGCCCTCAATGACGACTTTGCCTTCGGAGCGCATGACCTTTGTGATCTTGCCTTCTTTGCCTTTGTCTTTGCCGGTCAGAACCCGGACAGTATCCCCGGTCAGCAGGCGCATTTTGCCGGTGAACTGAGCAATGTTGCGGCGTGGGCCGCTCTTTTTCGGCGGTGTATACATCTTAAAGCACCTCCGGCGCAAGCGAGATGATCTTCATCGCGCCCTCAAATTTCGACTCGCGCAGCTCACGGGCAACCGGTCCAAAAACGCGGGTGCCGCGCGGCGCAAGGTTGTTGGTCAAAACCACAGCAGCGTTCTCGTCAAAGCGCATCACTGAGCCGTCCTGCCGGCGAATGGCCTGCCGGGTGCGAACAACGACCGCTTTCACGACGTCGCCCTTCTTAACGGCAGCGCCGGGCGTCGCCGATTTTACTGCCGCAACAATGATGTCGCCGATGTGGGCGTACTTGGCATTAGAGCCTTTTAAGACGCGGATCGTGAGAAGCTCACGCGCTCCGCTGTTGTCCGCCGCCCGAAGGCGGCTGTAGTCTTGGATCATTCGTGTTTCCTTTGCGCTGCCGGCCCAGTTCTGAGCGCATCAAAGCGCCCGGCTATGTGGCCGACCCTAGCAATTCCGCATGGCGGAAGTTATTTAGCCCGTTCGATGACGCGGATAACGCGCCAGCATTTGTCTTTACTGAGTGGACGGCATTCCATGATTTCTACGGTGTCGCCGGTGTGGGCGTCATTGGCTTCGTCGTGCGCCTTGAGCTTCTTGCTTCGCTTCAAGATGCGCCCGTAGATTGGGTGGCGAACAAGGTTGCTGATCGTCACGATGACCGTCTTTTCCATCTTGTCGCTGCTGACAACGCCGGTGCGCGTCTTGCGGCGGCTGCGTGTCTCCGCAGTTTCCGCCGCCGCTGCTGTTTCTTCTGCCATCGCTTATCCTTCTGCTTTCTGAGCCTGCTTGAGCTGCGCTTCCCGTTTGATGGTCAGGATACGCGCGATCTCTTTGCGGGCATTATGCACGACTTTGACGTTCTCCTGCGGCTTGCTCAGACGGTCTTTGCGAAACTGGTAAATGCTTTTATGAGCATCTGCAATCGCTGTATTTAAATCTGCCTCGCCCATGCCGCGCAGCGCTTCGCGCCGGTCTTTGATCTTATGAGCCATTGTTATTCCCCCGCCTCATCTTCAGCGTGTTCTGCCGCTTCCGGTTCATCCGCCAGCGTGTGCGCGAGAAGCTGAACCGCCGACTCATGCCGGGTGACGAACTTTGTCGCAATTGGCAGCTTGTGCTGCGCGAGACGCATAGCCTCTTTCGCCAGCTCTTCGGAAACACCCGACATCTCAAACAGGATGCGGCCCGGCTTCACGACGGCAACCCAGCCTTCCGGTGCGCCCTTGCCTTTGCCCATACGGGTTTCGGCAGGCTTCTTAGTGAACGGCTTGTCGGGAAAGACCCGAATCCAGATTTTCCCGCCACGCTTGATTTTACGGGTCATCGCGATACGCGCCGCTTCAATCTGCCGGTTGGTCATCCAGCAGGCTTCCAGGGCTTGAATGGCGAAATCGCCGAAGTCTACGGCATTGCCGCCCGACGCCGGGCCGGTGCGACGGCCTCGGTGTACGCGGCGGTACTTGACTTTCTTTGGCATTAACATAGTTTTTGTTCCTTCTTAACGGCCACCGCCGCCGCCGGGGCGTCCGCCGCCGCCGCCGAAGCCGCCCCCGCCGCCCGGACGGCCACCGCCGCCGCTAAATCCACCGCCACCACCAGGGCCGCGCCCGCCGCCACCCCCACCAGGGCCGCCGCGTCCGCCACCACCGAAGCCGCCGCCACCGCCGCGCCCGCCGCCTGCGCCGCCGCGACCACCGCCGCCGCGATTGCCA
>CAXTER010000021.1:0-67012 GCA_964243345.1 uncultured Armatimonadales bacterium | reverse complement strand
GACCGTCTCTATCGCCAATGCCCCGATTATTTCTCAGCCCGCCCCGGTCAGCTCTGGAGGGCGGACCGTCGTGGCCCCGCGCAAAATTATCAATGTCGCCGAGGGCGACGAGCGCTTGATCCCCGTGCCGGTCTGCACGACTTTGGACAGCGTGGTTCGTTCCCTGAACGCCCTCGGCGTCACGCCGCGCGATTTGATCGCCATCCTGCAGGCGATGAAAGAAGCCGGGGCGCTGCACGCGGAAATCGAGATCCAGTAACATGCTCCGAATAGACATTCCGGCGGCCGCGCCGACCGACAAAGCGCATCTGGATCTGAAAAAAGCGACCCAGCAGTTTGAGGGCTACTTCCTGCATCAGCTTTTGACCGAGATGCGGAAGACGGTCCCGAAAGATACGCTGCTCGCTGACGACGGCAACGGCCAGCAGATTTTCCAGGACATGATGGACCAGACCTTGTCCGATCAAATGTCCAGCCGGGGCGATCTGGGCATGGCGAAAATGATGTACGACCAGCTTGCGCCGTCTCTTGGCCCGACATCGCTTGGCAAGACCACTGACAAAAAGAAATAAGCGATAGGAAGAAATAAGAAATGCCTGAGCCGACAAACATTAAACTCATCTTAAAGACCCTGCGCGACGAGCTGGCGCTGCAAACTCGCCATGCCCGGCTTTTGGAAAGCCAGCAGCTTGCGCTGCTCGCCTGCGACCGGGCTAGGTTCACGGCCTTGCAGGATGAATACGCGCTGGTGCTGGTCCAATTGGAAGCCCAGGATACGGCCCGGCGGGCTGCGCTGACGGATGAAAACGAGGAGCCAATCGCGCTCCCGGCCCTGAAAGAAGAATGCTCGGAGCGTAACAAAACAACGCTGCAAGCGCTGGAAGACAGCCTGCGTCGCACACTGGACCAGGTGCAGGGACTGACGCGGCGCAACCAAACACTGATCCAAAACGAGCTGAACTATCTGGCGTTCTCGCTGGACCTCTTTGTGGAGGCGGGACGCAGTGCCGACAGTGGCTACGGCAAAAATGGCGGCAGCCGGGGACGGCTGTCCAGCCTGCTGCTGCTGGACCGCCGGGCGTAAACCACGCCCCACAGGAGAACACACGTCATGCCGGGAACATTTTTTGGAATTAACATCGGCCAAAGCGGACTGGCGGCGGCGCAGCTTGGCGAACAAGTCACGGGGCAGAATATCGCCAACGCCAACACGCCCGGCTACTCGGTTCAGTCACTGAACCAGGTCGCAAGCGACCCGTACACGCCGGCCGACCTGAACACGAAGCTGACTCCGGGACTAATCGGAACCGGCGTCTCTGTTTCCAGCATTCAGCGGGCCAGTGACCAGTTCTTAGACACACAGGTGCGGGACGCAAACTCTGATTTGTCGTCGCAGACTGCTCAAAGCAACGCGCTGAAGCAGGTGGACAATACGTTCGGCGAGCCGTCGGACACCGGCCTGAACGCCGCACTTACCAAGTTCTTCAGCGCATTTCAGGATGTCGCCAACACGCCGGAAAACACCGGCGTCCGGGCCACGGCGGTCCAGCAGGGCGTCGCGCTTGCAAACACGTTCCAAACCGTGCAGGCGGGACTCACTTCCGATGCCGCCAGCGTCTCCGGCCAAGCCAGCGCGGACATTCAAACCGTCAATACCGACAGCGCACAGATTGCTGCCCTGAACCTCAGCATTGAAGCTGGCACGCGCGGCGGGCAGTCCCCGAACGATTTGCTGGACCAGCGCGGGGTTCTTTTAGACAAGCTTTCCGGGCTGACGAACATCACGGTGCAGAGCAACGCCGACGGCACGGTGAATGTCTCAATCGGCCAAACGGCGCTGGTAACAGGGACCGACTCGTCTTCCGTCACGCTGTCCGGCCTGACTGCGTCGGGTGACCTGACAAGCGGCGAGCTATCCGGCCTCAGCGCCGCGCAAACGCAGATTGCAGCGTACCAATCCCAGCTTAACAGCGCAGCGGCGTCGGTGGTGTCCCAGGTCAACAGCGCCCAGGCAAGCGGGCTGGATCTGAATGGCAGCGCCGGGACGCCGTTCTTCACGGCGACCGCCGGAAACGAAGCCGCGACAATCGCCGTCAACCCGGATTTGGAAGCAAACCCGGACCATCTCGCGGCGGCGTCTGTGCCGACCCCGCCTGCGACATTCGGTGCGGGTGACGGCTCCAATGCTCAGGCCATTGCCGGGCTGCTGACCAAGACCGTTACGACGCCCGGTGACCCCTTGAACGGCCAAAGCATCCAGGGCTACTACCGGGGGACAGTCTCGGACGCCGGCAGCCGCGCCGCCGCCGCGCTGGCCGGGACCGGCACGGCGCAGGCCAGCTACACCCAGCTTGCAAACCAGCGCTCGTCCGAGACCGGCGTTTCCACCGACGCCGAGCTGACCAACCTGCTGAAGTACCAGCGCTCTTACCAGGCCTCGGCGCAGTTTATCCAGATTTCCGACGGCCTCGTTGGAACTTTAATCACGAATTTGTTCTCTACGAACTAGAGATAGGAGCCAGCCATGCGGATTAGTGACAGCCTGCGCTACCAGAACCTCGCGTCCAACACCAATACCGACCTGCAAAACCTGAACACCGTGGAGTCCCAGGTGTCGTCGGGCAAGCAGCTTCAGACGTTCTCCGATAACCCGGCGGGCGCGGCTCAGTCCCTGACGCTGCGAAGCGCCCTCGGCGATAACGCCCAGTACCAGCGCGATGCCACTTCGGCGTCCGCCTTTTTGACCGCCACGCAGGGAGCGCTGTCCACGGCGACAAGCGTTGTAGAATCCGCCCGGCAGATTGCCGTGGCCGGCGCAAACTCCACCCAAACCCCCGATAGTCTGGCGGCTTTAGGCGACCAAGTTGATGGCGTCATCCAGCAGCTCACGCAGGCGGCGAACACGCAGACGCAGGGGCGCTACATCTTCGGCGGGACGGCGACAACTACCGCGCCCTATGACAGCACGCAGACTTATCAAGGCAACACACAGGCAATTAGCTCAACGCTCGGCCCGACCCAGTCTCTCCAGATCAACACTGTCGGCAGCACTGCGTTTGGCCCAGCGTTTACTGCCCTGCAAAGCCTCAAAACAGATTTGGCGTCGGGAGATGCTACGGCAATCTCCGGTGACATCGGCAGCGTAGATACCGCCCTGTCTGCATTAAACGCCGCTTCGGCGACGGCGGGCGCGAAGGCCAACCAGGCGACGGCGGCAACGGAGAACCTCACCCGCGCCCAGAGCGACTACCAAAGCTCGATTTCCAGCATTGAGGACGTGGATTTAGCTCAGGCGGCGGTTCAGCTTCAAGCCGACCAAAACACTTATCAAGCGTCGCTTGAAGCCACCGCAAAATCGTTCCAGTATAGTCTCTCTGATTTCCTGCACTAACCGTGATAGTTTTGCTTTTCCCTCATGGATTGAAGAGTTTCAGTGCCGGATGCACTTCCCGACCATCAATAACTTGGCACTCAGGAGTATTCTCACCATGCAAATTGAAACCACGCGCTTCGGCACTTTGGCGGTAGACGCCCACAAGACACTGACCTTTCCCGATGGCCTGCCCGGCTTTGAGGGCTGCCGCCAGTTCACGGTCCTGCCGCACCACATGGCGGAAGGCGGCAAAGGCAGCCCCTTTATTTGGCTGCAATCTCTGGAGCGGGGCGACCTGGCGTTCCTTGCCATCGAGCCGCATTCCGTGTTCCCGGACTATGCGCCGCGTGTCCCGCGTGCGGAGCTGGAAAGTCTGTGCTTCGCTGAAGACGCCATGCCGCGCTTGTATTCGCTGCTGACAGTCCCCCAGGGCGATCCGTCGGGGATCACCGCGAACCTCATGGCACCGATCTTAATCAATTCCAGCACCCGCACCGCTCGTCAGGTTGTCCTAAACACTGATCAGTACGGCCTGCGGCACCGCCTGATCCCTGCTGAGTGATTCCGAACAACAGCGCCGAAAAATAAATTCGCGTTCTGTGTGATTATCGGGAAAACTGGGAATAGTAGAGGCGAACAACGACGTAACATTAACAAGTGCAAGCGCCGGACCAAAATCCAACTCAACCGCGCTGCGCCAGGGAGGGCCGAATGTTAGTACTAACCCGTAAGCTGAACCAGAGCATCAAAATCGGCGACGATGTCGAAATCACGGTCATTGAAGTGCGGGGTGACCAAGTGCGCCTCGGTGTCACCGCCCCGCGCGATGTCGCCGTCCACCGCAAGGAAGTTTACCTGCAAATCCAGCAGGAAAACCGCGCCGCCTCTGCCGCCCCGGACGCTGCTGGGCTAGATGCCCTCAGCGATGCCGTTACTCAGCGCGGCAAAGTTAAATAAACCAACTTTAGCGAACCGCCTGCTCCTATAGGAGCAGGCGGTTTTTGCTTTAAGTCTTAGTCTGCCGCAGGCGGATCAGGCGCATGGGCGGCGAGAACGCTGCGAGACTGAAGGCGGTACTCGGTTGGCGTGCAGCCTATCTTGGTGTGGAACACACGGGCGAAGTAGTAGGCCGACACGAAGCCGCTTTTCGCGCCGACCATTGCCATCGGCAGCGTGGTCGTGCGGAGAAGCTGGCAGGCATAATTCAGGCGAAGCTGCATCTGGTACTGGGCCAGCGGCAGCCCCGTGTACTGGCGGAATGTCTTGCGAAGCCAGGAATAGCCGACATGCAGCTCGGCGGCGACATCTTCCATATCCAGCGGCTGATCGATTTGTTCCAGCAGCAGCTCTTTCGCCCGCTTGATGACTTCTAGGACATCGGTGGCCTGGTTTTGGCGCTGATGTGAAACCATCGCCAGCGCAAGAATAAGCTGGGTCCGGGCCACGACCACGTTCTGGTAGCCAATCGATTCCTCCGCCACTTCTTCTTCAATCCGCAAAAACTCCCGCTGCAGCAAATCGCCTATCTCCGTCTGGAGCAGGGGGTCTTTAGGCGACGCGCAGTGCTCGGCCACAAACTCCGCCGCCCGCTGGCCTTGAAACGCCACCCAGTGCTCATCCCAGCCGGTCTCCGGGCTGGGGCCGTAGCGGTGCCACTCGTTAGGAAACAACACAAACAAGTCCCCGGCGCTGATCTTTCGCAAGCCGCCGGTTCGGGTTTCCAGCATCCCGGTGCCGCGCGTGATATAAAGTATCTGGTACTCCTGAAGCACCCGGCCCTGATGCCAGCGGAACTGGTGATGGCTGGGGTGAGTCGAGGGAGGATAAGGCGTGTCGGGCGGCACCTGGGCGCTTCCGGCGGCCAGTACATACAGGCTGCGGACACGCACTTCGTCACTGAGCGGCAAGTAGTGATAAATTTGCTTCATGGCAGACAAAACAAGAGAGCGCGAAAACGATGTCAAAAAATGCTATTCGCATATCAAATTCGGCATTTCCAAAAGAGCTGAATTCGATTACAATGATACCACTCTCTTCCATTTATTCCAATGCTCGGCAGGGAGAAGGCCAGTTTCTGTCGCGATTATCGCAATTTTAATCTTGAACCGCTTTCCGGACTCACAAGGAACCTATGAAGCTCAGACTGCTTATTTCTCTTCCCCTCACGGCAGCGCTGCTGGCCGCCGCTTCGGTTCACGCCGCCGCACCGTTAGGGGCCGGCCATCTGCGCTGCGAGTACAAAGAAAACCCGCGCGGCATTGATGCGGCTCATCCCCGGTTAAGCTGGCAGCTTGATTCAGACACACGCGGCCAGCGCCAGACCGCTTACGAGATTCTTGTCGCCCGCACACCCGCCGCGCTTGCCGCTGGGCATGGGGAACTGTGGGACAGCGGAAAAATTTTGTCTTCCGAGTCGACTGGGCGCGAGTATGGCGGCAGCGCTCTTCTTTCGGGCCGGCAGTGCTGGTGGAAAGTGCGGGTTTGGGACAAGAACGGCAAGCGCGGGCTGGACAGTCCGCCGGCCTTCTGGCAAATGGGGCTGCTGCACCCGTCCGACTGGCAGGCGCAGTGGATCGCGGCGCAAACGCCGCGGGACGTTCAGCAGGACGGCAATAACTTGCCGCCATGCCCTTATGTTCGCCGGACGTTCACCATCAAAAAGCCGGTTCAATCGGCCACGATTTTCGCGACGGCACGTGGCTTGTATGAGCTGCACCTGAACGGCGCAAAAGTGGGAAGCGCGGTGCTTGCGCCCGGCTGGACTGATTACCATAAGCGCATTGAGTACCAGGCTTACGATGTGACGTCCTCCCTGCACCCAGGAGCTAACACTGTCGGCGCAATCATTGGAGACGGCTGGTACAGCGGCTATGTCGGGTTTTCCCGCCAGCGCAATTTGTACGGCTCCCGGCCCGCCCTCCGGCTCCAAATGGACATCGCCTACACCGACGGCACCCACCAGATTGTCGCCTCCGACGGGACTTGGACAGGCCGAACCGGGCCAATCCTTTACTCCGATATGCTGCAAGGCGAGCGCTACGATGCCCGCCTTAAGATGGCCGGCTGGGACACGCCCCAAAGCCGCGCGGCGGGCTGGCAGCCCGTGTCCACCGCAGAGGCCAGCCTGCCGGCCGCGCAGGTGTCCGTGACTGCGCCGCTTGCCGCCCTGGTTCACGATAACTCGCTGTCTGTAGTTGCCGGGAATGACCTGGCGGGTGACCCTGCCTATAACACGGTCAAAAAGCTGCGCGTAGACTATACGCTGAACGGCGTTCCCCACACGCAGACGGTTGGCGAGAAGGAAACGCTGACCATTCCCGGACCCGGCGAAACGCCCGGCCCTCTGGTCATTCGCCGCGCCGTTTACGGGGCTTTGGGCACGTTCACCGGGCCGGTTCTGATGGCCGGAACAGTCGGCCCGCCGGTGCGCGTGACCGAGTATCTGCCGGCCCGCAAGATCACGCAGCCGACGCCTGGGACCTATATTGTCGACATCGGGCAGAATATGGTCGGCTGGGCGCGGCTGAAAGTGCAGGGGCCGGCGGGAACGCAGGTGCAAATGCGCTTCGGCGAAGTCTTGAACCCGGACGGCACACTTTACACTACCAATCTGCGCTCGGCCCATGCCACAGACACTTATCTCTGCAAAGGCACCGGCAGCACTGAGACATTCGAGCCGCATTTCACGTTCCACGGCTTTCGGTATGTGGAGGTGACGGGCTATCCCGGAACGCCCAAATTAGACGCGATTACCGGCTGCGTTGTCGGCTCGGATATGCCTTTAACCGGGACGTTCTCCTGCTCCAGCCCGCTGGTCAACAAGCTGGTCCATAACATCAACTGGGGGCAGCGCGGCAATTTTCTGAGCGTCCCGACCGACTGCCCGCAGCGTGATGAGCGCCTCGGCTGGATGGGCGACGCCCAGATTTTCGCCCGAACGGCAACCTACAACCGCGACGTAGCGGCGTTCTACGAGAACTGGATGGGCTGCGTCGAAAACGGCCAATCGGCGGCAGGCGGCTTTTCCGATGTCTCGCCGCGCATTGTCGATCTGAATGATGGTGCGCCCGCGTGGGGCGATGCCGGGATTATTGTTCCCTGGACTGTCTATGAGGCTTATGGCGATACCGGGATCGTGCGCCAGCATTGGGAAGCCATGAACCGCTGGATGGACTACATTACATCCGTGAACCCCGACGGTCTCTGGATGAACCGCCGCAACAACGACTTCGGCGACTGGCTTTCTATTTCCGCCGATACGCCCAAAGACGTGCTGGCGACGGCATACTATGCGTATGACGCCGAACTAATGGCGCAGATGGCCCGCGCTATCGGTCAAACCGAAGACGCCGCCCGTTACGATGCGCTTTTTGCCCATATTAAAGAAGCATTCAATACCGCGTATGTTTCTTCCGACGGCCGGGTCAAGGGCGACACGCAAACGAGCTATGTGCTGGCTTTGCGCTTCGACCTGCTGCCGAAACCCTTGCGCCCGCTGGCCGCGCAGCATCTCGCGGACAACATCGCTGCCAAGAAAAATCATCTGTCAACTGGGTTCGTTGGGGTCGGCTACTTGTGTCCCGTGCTGACCAAGTACGGCCATAACGACACGGCCTACACGCTGCTTCAGCAGACGACGTTTCCAAGCTGGGGTTACTCGATCACGCAGGGCGCGACGACAATTTGGGAGCGCTGGGACGGCTACACGCAGGACAAGGGTTTTCAGGACCCCGGCATGAACTCGTTCAATCACTACTCGCTCGGCTCGGTCGGGCAGTGGCTGTATCAGGATGTGGCTGGAATTGATACCGACCCAAACCAGCCCGGCTACAAGCACATCCTGCTGCACCCGCATCCCGGCTCCGGCTTGACCCAGGTTCACGCCGCCTATGACAGCATTCGCGGGCCGATCCGAAGTGACTGGAAACTCGCAAATGGGCAGCTAACGTGGAATGTTACGATCCCGGCTAACACGACGGCGACGGCCTGGGTGCCGACCGATGATGCTGAGGCCGTGCGGGAAAGAGGCCAAAAAATCACCGAAGCAAGCGGCATCACACCTGTGCGGACAGAAGCCGGCTGCGCGGTCTACGAACTGCCGTCCGGCACTTACCACTTCACAGCGCCGCTTGGAAACAAAGTGGCCGCCAAATAAAAAAGAACCAGGGCGGGAATTGCTCCCGCCCCATACAAGACAGGTTTCCTTATTTCAACACCGCCGAAATTTCGCTCCAAAGTATCGTTCCAAAACCGAAAAGGAGAGTCTCATGTCTAACCCCCATTTACGCAGCCGTTCCGGCTTCACGCTGATCGAGCTTCTCGTTGTCATCGCAATCATTGCAATACTTGCGGCGATTCTCTTTCCTGTCTTCCAGAAAGTTCGGGAGAATGCCCGCAAGACGGCCTGCCTGTCTAACCTCAAGCAGATCGGCCTTGCTGTCACTCAGTACACGCAGGACTATGATGAAAACTACCCTACCGGCCACGCCGGTTTTCTGGGTCAGGGATGGGCCGGCACGGTTTATCCCTATATCAAAAGTACCGCCGTGTTTTTCTGCCCCGATGACACGACGACAGCGCAGACCAACACTGGTGTCACCCCCAACGTCATTTCTTATCCGATGTCTTACGCCGCTAATCTCAACTTCACGCGAACCGACCCAGGGAATACTACCGACCCGCATTCCGGGCAGACACTAGCTTCCCTGCAGTCTCCTGCCAAAACAGTCATGCTGTGTGAAGTGCGCGGTATTTATGCGGCGGTTACAGACATTGGAGAAGCGAATGGGGCGAACGGCGTCCATTCCAGCGTCACCAATGGTAATCCGGGCGGTCAAGTCTTTCCGTTCGGCGGCGCAAACGAAGGAGGCAGCTTGATGACCGGCTGCTTAGGCGGCCTGGATTGCACCGGCTCCATCAACAACCCGGCCGGCGAGGGCTTCTTTGCCCTGACGGGACGCCACACGGACGGTTCCAATTACATGATGACGGACTGCCATGCCAAGTGGTTTCGCGGCTCTTCCGTCTCCGGCGGAATGACCGCAATGGCCCAGGACTGCAACCAGAACGGCACGCCAGGCGTCGCCGACTGCAACGGCGGCAATGCGAACAACGGCATGTCCGAAGGCACCGGCGGCAGCCATTTCGCGGTCACATTCAGCACACAGTAGAAAAGATCACAGAGCAGTACCAGAAGACCGCGCTTCCCGCACGGTCTTTCGGTCTGTCCTCTGTTCAGATCGCTCATCATAAATGAGAGTAAGCACTCAGTCAGCAGGGCGAAAACGCTCTAGCATTTACCAGTCAGGTTTTTGCTTCCAGTCCAATATCTTAGAGGAGAATATCGTGTCTACTTCCACCCATCGCAGCCGCTCCGGCTTCACGCTCATCGAGCTGCTCGTCGTCATCGCCATTATCGCCATTCTCGCTGCCATCTTGTTCCCCGTCTTCCAAAAGGTCCGCGAGAACGCCCGCAAGACCGCCTGCTTGTCCAACCTCAAGCAGATCGGCCTCGCCGTCACCGAATACACGCAGGATTATGACGAAAACTACCCGACAGGCCACAACGGCATTCTAGGTCAAGCCTGGGCCGGGACAGTTTATCCCTACGTCAAGAGCACGGAGGTGTTCCACTGCCCGGATGATCCCACCACAAAGCAGACCAATACTGGCATTACCCCCAACGTTGTTTCCTACCCGGTCTCTTATTCTGCGAACCTGAACTTCACGCGGACCGATCCAGGGAACACCCTTGATCCGCATTCCGGGCAAGCATTAGCGTCTCTTCAGTCGCCGGCAAAGACCGTCATGCTGTGTGAAGTTCACGGCATCTACGGCGCGATCACCGATCCGATAGAGGCAAACGGTCTCAACGGCGTTGTTTCCAGTGTCACGAACGGCAACGATGGTGGGCAGGTCTTTCCTTTTACGGGCGGTACCCAGGGTGGCAACCTGGAGTCTGGCTGTCTCGGCGGCAAGGACTGCTCGGCTTTCCTGGCTAGCAAGAGCAATATCCATTCAGGGTTTGACGCCTTGACCGGCATTCATACAGACGGTTCGAACTACATGATGACGGACTGCCATGCCAAGTGGTTTCGCGGCTCTCAGGTCTCCGGGGGCATGACCGCGATGGCCCAGGACTGCAACCAGGACGGCAAGCCAGGCGTCGCCGACTGCAACGGCGGCAATGCGAACAACGGCATGTCCGAAGGCACCGGCGGCAGCCATTTTGCCGTGACGTTCAGCACACAGTAATAAGTTCATGCAGAGACACGTCCGTTGTACCGGCACTGGAAGCCTTTCAGTACCGGTATGGGGACGTGTTGCTGCTTTTTTACAGGAGAAATACCATGCCTGCGAGTCCTGCCCTCGGCATTCTGTTCCATTGGATCGGCGGCCTAGCCGCTGCCAGCTTTTATATCCCCTACAAACAAGTCAGACGCTGGTCGTGGGAGACTTACTGGCTTGTCGGCGGCGTCTTTAGCTGGCTGCTCATGCCCTGGCTGATGGCGTCCCTGCTGGTGCCTGATTTGGGAACGGTTCTTGCCTCGGCAGACGCTAAAACCCGGCTCTGGGCGTATGTCTTCGGAGCATTATGGGGCATCGGCGGGCTGACCTTCGGCCTGACCATGCGCTATCTAGGAATCGCGCTGGGAATGGCGGTCGCGCTTGGCTATACCGCCGTGTTCGGCACACTGGTCCCGCCGATCTTCCACGGTACGCTGGGGCATACGCTTGCCACTGTGTCCGGCAAGTTTATTCTGCTGGGCGTTTTGATGAGCATTGTCGGCATTGTCGTCAGCGGGCTGGCGGGAATGTCCAAAGAAAAAGAGCTGACGCCCGCGCAGAAGCAGTCGGCCATTACCGAGTTCAGCTTCCGAAAGGGAATGCTGATCGCCACTTTTTCCGGCATTATGAGTTCCTGTTTTGCGTTTGGCCTGGATGCGGGAACGCCAATCACGAACGCTGCGAAAGCCCATCTGCTGGCGCATGGTGGGTCGGATATTTGGTCGGGTCTGCCGACCCTGATTGTGGTCCTGCTGGGCGGCTTCACGACAAACTTTTTATGGTGCGTCAGCCTGAACATCCGCAACAAATCCGGCGGCGAGTATACGGGCAAATCGTCCGTCAGTTCCGGTGAGCTGTTCCCTGAAAGCGCCGCGGAGATGAGCGCGACGGAAGCGGTCGAACCCTGGAACCCAAAATCAGGTTCAGTTGCCACGGCGACTGTCAGCGCTCCTGCAAGCCGGACGCTCCCGGTGCCGCTGATCGCAAACTACGTGTTTGCGGGCCTCGCGGGGATTATCTGGTACCTGCAGTTCTTCTTCTACACGATGGGGCAGGCCAAGCTCGGAGCAAACTTCGCGTTTTCCAACTGGACTCTGCACATGGCGAGCATTATGATATTCAGTATGCTTTGGGGCGTCGCACTCAAAGAGTGGGCTGGAACAAGCAAGCGCACGCATGGATTGATCGCGCTTGGCCTGGCGCTGCTGGTCGGCTCAACGCTTGTCATCGGCTATGCCAACTACCTCACTGGGCCAAGCTAAAAGGCTTCGGCTGAAACAAGCAGCAAGGCTCCTCGTTCCCATTGTTAGGAACGAGGGGCTTTGCTGTGCCGCTGGCCGAGAGGACATAATACGTCAGCGCAGGAAGGCTTCGTGCAGGCCGCCGTCTACGGAGATGATCTGGCCGGTGGTCTTGCTCAGGCGATCCGACAGCAGCAGAAAAATCGCTTCGGCTTGATCAGAAGGCGTGATGGCGGTCTTGGTCAGGGTTCGGTCGGCATAAAACTCGGCTAATCGCCCCTGCAATACGGAGTCGGACTCGTCTTCGGAGTAGGGCAGGGCGTACTTGGCGAGGCTTGCGATCACCCGGTCACGCGGGAACATGGCGCTGCCCTGCACGACAGTCGCCGGGGCGACGCCGTTTACCCGAATCAGGGGCGCAAGCTCGACGGCAAGCTCGCGCACCAGATGGTTCGCGGCGGCTTTGCTGGTGTCATACGCGACGCTTCCCTTTTTGCTGACGACGGCGTTGGCGGACGTTGTTATCACCATCTTGCCCGTCAGCCCCTGCGCTTTCCAGATCGGCGCGGCTTCATCGGCGACAAGGTACGACCCCGTGACATTGATCGAGAATGTCAGCGCCCACTTGTCGTCCGGGATATGGCCGCTCGTGTCCGGCGAAACAAAGATGCCTGCGGTCACGGCAACGGAGTCAAAGCCGCCGTAAGCCAGTGTCACTTGTTCTAAAGACGCGCGAATGCTTGCCCGGTCGGTGATGTTTGCGGCAATGCCGACAGCCTGCCCGCAGCCGGAAATGCCGCTCCCGGCGACGCCGATGCCCATGCCGACTTTGTCCGTGATTTCTTTGGCGGCGGCTTCCGCCGCCTCCGCGTTTACATCCAAGCAGGCCACATGCGCCCCGTCTTTGACCAGCCGATGCGCCAGCTCCCGCCCGATGCCGCTGCCCGCGCCGACTACGGCGATCACCTGCCGGGCCAGCTCTTTTTCCGGCGGCATCCGCTGAAGCTTGGCCTCTTCAAGCAGCCAGTATTCAATGTCAAACGCTTCCTGAGCCGGCAGAGAGACATATTCGTCAATGGCCTCCGACCCCCGCATCACCTCGACAGCGCAGTTGTAGAACTCAGCCGTGACCCGCGACTCGCTTTTGTCCTTGCCCCAGGCGATCATGCCCAGCCCCGGAACAAGAATGACGGTCGGGTTCGGGTCGCGCATGTCCGGTGAGTCGAGCCGCTTACACGCTTCATAATAGGCGGCGTAATCGCGGCGATACTGCTCCAGTCCGGTCGTCAGCTTGTCTTTCAGCGCCGCAGCGTCTTCGGTTTGCGGGTCCCACGCGACATACAGCGGCTTGATCTTGGTTCGCAGAAAGTGGTCCGGACAGCTTGTTCCAAGCTCTGCCAGCCGGGGCGCGTCCACGCTGTTGACGAAGCGCAAAATGGCGTCGTCGTCCTGAACTGTTCCAATCAGCCGCTTTTTCCTGGAAACCTGTCCACGCAGCCAGGGCAGGATTTGGGCGAACACGCGCCGCCGGTCTGTTTCTTCAAGGCTTGCATATTTCGCTCCGCCAAAGGTTTGGCTGCCTTTATCGCGGGCATGAATGTAGGCGGCGGCCTTTTCAATCAAGTCCAATGATAAGTAGTAGCAGTCTTTATCGTTCTCGGCCCAGTTAATCAGACCATGCTGGCCTAAAATGACGCCGCGAGCGTCCGGGTGACGCTGGCTGATGTCCTGAAGCACCAAACCCAGCTCAAAACCGGGCCGCAGCCAGTGCGTATGAATGACGTCATCACCATAGATTTCGCGTGTCAGCCTGTCGGAGTTTTTTGATGCCGCAACGGAAATCGCCGCGTTCGGATGTGTGTGGTCTACATGCTTTTGCGGCACAAACGAGTGCAGCGGCGTGTCAATGGAAGACGGGCGCGGGTTGAGGTTGAACGTGCAGTGCGGGTACATCGCCACCATCTTGTCTTCCGCCTGCGTCTTTGGGCCGCGCTCCTCAGCCCGTGCATACACGTCTTGCAGCTCCAGCAGCTTTACTTGGTACAGGGACGAAAAGTTCTCGCGCTTCGAGGTTCTGAGATCGCCGCCGGAGCCTTTGACCCACAGCACTTGAACGGCCTCGCCGCTCACCGGATCGGTTTCCATGAGCTTGGCCGATGTGTTGCCGCCGCCGGTGTTTGTGATGCGTCCGTCTGCGCCCAGAATGTTGGAGCGGTAAACCAGCCGCCCCAGCGGGTCCAGCGCTTCGGCCTCCTCGTCGCTCCATAAGTCGCTGACAAATCGGTAGTGTTGGGTCTCGTTCATCGGTGAAATGTCTCCAGTTGTCGAAATCGCGTGTAAGGTTCTTCCCAGGCATCGGCACTCAGCGGCTCGTAGGTCTGAACCGGAAACGAATCGCACACGGTTTGGCGCAGCGCGTCGAGCGAGTCCAGATGGCCGAGCGTGACGGCTTGGAGCAGCACATTGCCAATCGCGGTGGCTTCGGCGGGACCGGCCAAAACAGTCCTGCCGGTGGCATCGGCGGCGAATTGATTCAGCAGCGCGTTCCGGCTGCCGCCGCCGACAATGTGCAGGCGGCGAAGGCGAAGACTGCGTCCGGTCAGTATTTCGACCTGTTCCAGCGTCTCTCGGTAAGACAGCGCCAGGCTTTCCAGAGCGCAGCGCACGATCTCGCCCGGAGTTTTCGGTACGGCTTGTCCGGTCTCGCGGCAGAAGCTCTGGACTTTCGCCGGCATGTCGCCGGAACTCAAAAACCGGGCATCGTCGGGCCGAATCAAGCTTTGGAACGGCCTGTTGGTTTCAGCCATCCGTGTCAGGTCGGTGTAGGAAATGTCTAAGCCCCCGGCAAGCCACATGCGTCTGCATTCCTGCAGGATCCACAGCCCCGCGATATTTTTCAGCAGCCGGACCGTGCCGCCCCAGCCAATTTCATTGGTAAAGCCGGCGGCCTGCACGCCGGCGTTGATCTGCGGCCAGGGCATCTCGACGCCCAGCAGCGACCAAGTGCCGGAACTGAGAAACGCCCAGTCTCTGTCTTCCGCCGACTGCATCCCAACCGGCACGGCAGCGACTGCCGCCGCCGTGTCATGGGAGCAGGTTGCAATCACTTGAACGCCACGCAGTCCGGCTTCGCCAGCAATCTCTGAATCCAGCGGTCCCAGCACGGTGCCGGAATCTACCAGTGGCGGAAAGATAGTGCGCGGCAGGCCAAACTCGGACAGCATTTCTTCCGACCACTGCTTTGTGATTGGGTTGTAAAGCTGGGTCGTGCTGGCGAGGCTGCGCTCGGCGACGCCGACGCCGGAAAACAGGGCGTTAAAGTAGTCGGCGATCAGCAGAAACTGATTGGCGTTGGCAAGCTGCTCCGGCTCCTGCTGCCGGTGCGCGAGAAGCTGGTACAGCGTGTTAATTGGCAGGAACTGGATGCCGGTCTCGGAAAATATCCAGTCTTTTTGTCCTGTTTCCTGAATGTGTGCATACGCGGCTTCCGTGCGCGGGTCCCGGTAATGGTACGGCAGCGCAGCCGGCCTTGCGCCGTTCTTCAGCACATAGTCCACGCCCCATGAGTCAACGCTGAGGCTGTTCGCGTCTTCTTTTCCCGCCGCTTGAAGATACGCGGCAACATGCGCCAAGCCAATTTTCAGCTCGCCGAAGATGCACTCGGTATCCCAGCGCATTGTTTTGCCGGCTTGAATCGGGCCGTTTGCGAAGCGGTGCAGCTCTTCCAATGTCAAGCGCCCGTCTTCCAGCGTGCCAAGTATGACGCGCCCGCTTTCCGCTCCTAGATCACACGCGATATAATGCTCTCGGCTCATGTCTCTTTACTCTGAATCGCCAGGACATTCCGGCGGAAATGCTCATCGGGGCGCGTGTGAATCCGGGCGACGTTCTCCTCCGACAGAAAGTTCGGCTCGCCGCAGGCCAGGGCAGACGCCAGAATTCGGGCGGCTTTGTCTGCCATCTGCGTAATCTGGACAACTTCGCGCGGCGTTCCGGCTAGGGCAATGAAGCCGTGGTTCTGTAAATAGATTGTTTTTGGAGGCGCTCCATGACGGCTGACATAACCGATCACTTCGCGGCGCAGCGCCCGCGCCAGCGGCAGGCCGGGGTCTACATACGGCACGCAGCATGGGGCGGGGCCGCAGACGACGACTTCATCCGGGAACAGCCGCCCGCCGCGCTGCATCGCCGCCCATCCCCGGTCCGAGCAAAGCAGGCCATTCACGCTGGTGACGTGCGTGTGGCCGACAAAATGAATGCCTTCCAGTGTCAGCAGGTAGGCATGAAGCAGCGTTTCTACGGACGGCATCGGACCCCCGGTACCCGCAGACAGCAGCAGAGCTTTGACGTCGGCATCAGATAAAGCCGCTTCGCTTTCCAGCGCGTCCCGCAGCGGCTTAAACCGCACCGCGGCGACTTGTTCTGCTGCCAGCGTCTCAAGCTGCGCTCCGCTGGCTTTGACAAGAAATTCTTCCGGGTTCAGTGCAGCGGAAGTATTGCCTTCTCCCAAGATGGCCCAGTCATGCGCCGGATCGCCCAAAGCGTGCGATAAATCAAGAAGCTGCTTAAGTCGTTCCATAATGCTTTATGGCACAAACGGCATAGGCACCGGCACTGAAAGTGCCGGTCTACTATGGCGTGAAAGTGTCTCCGATACGCGGTAATGCCGTCCTCGGCATACACTGAAGACGAAGAGCAGCCTGCGTCATTGGCATTTAGTCCCGCAGGAACTTCCATTCACGAGCAGGCCGGCACTTTCAGTGCCGGTTCTGATGCTTCACGGCGTTCCATTCACGCATACGCGGTCGCCGGGACTTCTCCGAGATCACGCCGGGCGGCTTCGCGCTCTGCGGTGATTTTCTCGGCGTAGCCGCCGGCGCGGTAGGCGGCCAGTGGGTTGGAAGCCAGGCCCCGGCACTGTCGCCACTCAGCCAGCAGCGGCTTGACATCGGCAAAGAAGGCCGTTTTCAGGCACTCTTCGGCGTCTATGATGTCGCGCCGCGTCTGGGCATCCCGCAGCTTCATGTGGTTTACTAAACACGCTTTAGCGTACAGTTCCTGCGCGGTCATCACGGTCTGGAGCATAGCTTCAATCTTTGGCTTTAAGTTGTGCGACTGGTCAATCATGTAGGCAATCTGAGAAACATCTCGTCCGTGGGTCTCAGCCGCCGTGCGAATTTCATGGAAAATACGAAACACGGCGTAGGGGTCAATGCTGCCCAAAGTCAGATCGTCGTCGGCGTACTTGCGGTCGTTGAAGTGAAAGCCGCCGAGCATGTCTTCCTCTAAAAGCCAGGCGACAATCTGCTCGACATTTGCGCCCGGCAGGTGATGGCCGGTGTCCACCAGGACTTTGGCACGCGGGCCAGCCTTCTTCGCATACAAGTACGCCATGCCCCAATCGGCGATGTCGGTGGCATAAAACGCCGGCTCAAACGGCTTGTACTCCACCAGCATGGTCATGTCCGGCGGCATAGCGTCATGCCAGGAGCGCAGGGCGGCTTCCATCCGCCGTTTGCGCGTCACAATGTCGTCCTGCCCCGGATAGTTTGTCCCTTCCGCCATCCACAGCGACAGAAAATGGGAGTTTGTTTCGCGCCCAATGCGAATGCTTTCCCGGACATGCCGGTCGGCCTCGGCGCGGGCTTCCGGGTCGCCGCTCGCCGCTGCGCCGAACTTGTAGATTTGGTCCTGAAACAAGTTCGGGTTAATCCCGCCGATGCGAACGCCGCTGCGCCGGGCCAGCGCCGCAATCTCCGCCGGTTCCAAACCCGGCCGAAAGTCCCACAGTACATGCACGGCGACCGACGGGCAGCAGCCGGTCAGCCGATTGACTTCCCCGGCATCCGCAAGCTTTTCTTCAATGGTAGATGCCGCCGCCGGCTGAAGGAACTTACCGAAGCGCGTGCCGGTGTCGGCATAGCCCCAGGACGGCGTTTCAATCTGGAAAGCATCCAGCAGCGGGAAAAGTTGATCGTGTTCCATAGTGGTCCTTGTAACGAACGGCGAGCAAGAGCAAACGGCAAGCAAGAACAGCCAGAGCCATGATTAACGAGGGCGTGAATGCCCTCGTTAATCACGTCCTCGGCCTCCAACGCCCCCACCTTCCTGTCATCCTAACCTGACCTGTTGCCTAGACGCAGAAAATTGAAAGCCGTTTGGGGCCGTGAGCGCCTAAGACGAGAATACGCTCAATGTCGCCGGTGCGGCTTGGGCCGGTGATAAACGACAGCAGGCTGGGATAGCTGCTCCCATAATGCTCCTGAAGCAGCGAAAACGCCGCCGTCAAATCCGGCACAAGCTGCGCCCGCGATGCCAGCACGACATGGTGCGGCGCAAGTGCCGACAGTGTCCGTCCGCCGGCGCTCCGGCTTGTGATTAAAACGCTTCCGGTCTGCGCGACCAGCGCGTCACATTCGGTCAGCGCGGCATCGCACTGTTCCAGCGCCGCGATGTCGTAGCCGCACTGGGTAACAAGTGTCGGCAGCCCCAGCCCCGCCGCCGCCGTGTCAGTGAAAGCGCCCGGATGCGCGGCGATTCGCTGCCAGCCGCAGTCTGCCGACAATGCCGTAAGCCGCACCTGCCGGTCCTGTTCGTCCGCGCACAAGAAAAAGTCTGCTTTCAGGTCGGCGCAGTGAGCCGCGAACTGGGCTATCTGCTCGTCTTCGGTTTCGCCTGCCGGCGGCAGCCACGCCCGCGCTTCCTGCCGAATGACCGGAAGCGCCCGTGCGAACCGCTCGGTTGTCGGTGCCGGCTCCGGGACCGGACGCTGGGGGGCGGGAACTTGCAGCGCCCGCCGGATGCGGCCTAAAATCAGCTCACGCCCGTTCATGTCTTGCTTTGCTGTCATGTCTTGCTTTGCTGTCATGTCTTGCTTTGCTGACGCTCGGCCCAGTAGTCTTTGAATGTGCGCTGCGGCACGTCCGGGAAGTCGCGCGACTGAGTCCACGCATACAGCGGGTCTCCCCTGCGGCCATTAACTAAACGGTGAAAAGGCTGCAAGAACGGCGCAAGATGCGTCAGCCACCGATACAGGGTCGGGTGAGTCATCAGAAACGCGAATGCTTGATACGCCTTCTGTTCTGCCGCATCCGGCTTCGCGCGGCTGGCATTGCGCCGGTTTTGCAGCAGGTGATGATGCAGGTCAATCCCCACCGGGCAGGTTTCGGTGCAGGCTCCGCAGAGCGTTGACGCCGACGATAAATGCTTCCATTCCTGCAATCCTTGCAGGTGAGGCGTAATCACCGAGCCAATCGGACCCTGGTAGGTCGTGCCATAGGAGTGGCCGCCGATGTTGCGGAACACAGGGCAGACATTCAGGCACGCCCCGCACCGGATGCAGTGCAGGGCGTCCCGCTGCTCCGGGTCTGCCAGAAGCTCTGTCCGGCCATTGTCCAGCAGAATAACATGGAACTCTTCGGGGCCGTCCACTTCGCCGGCTTGGCGCGGGCCGCCAATCATTGAATTGTAGCAGGTCAGCGCCTGCCCCGTGCCTGCCGTCGCCAGCATCGGCAGGAACAGGGCCAGATCGGAAAGCTTGGGCAGAACTTTCTCGATGCCGAGAAGCGCGATATGAACGCGCGGCACGGACGTTGTCAGCCGGGCGTTGCCTTCATTTTCGGTAATGGAGATCATGCCGGTTTCGGCCACGGCAAAGTTTGCGCCGCTGATGCCGACATCCGCGCTTAAATACTTGTCCCGCAGGACATGGCGGGCAATCATGGTCAGCTCTTCCGGGCTGTCGGACTTCGGCGTCCCTAACTCTTGGGTGAACGTCTCGCTGATCTCGCCCCGCGTCAGGTGCATGGCGGGGAACACCAAATGGTAAGGCGTCTCACCCCGAAGCTGGACAATGTATTCCCCTAGATCCGACTCGACAACGCCGTACCCAGCGGCTTCAAGCGCGTGGTTTAAGTGGATTTCTTCAGATGTCATCGTCTTGGATTTAATAAGCTGTTTGGCTTCCACGCGCCGGCAGACTTCCAGCACATACGCACAGGCATCTTCCCCGGTTGACGCCCAAAAGACCTGCGTGCCGCGCTGCTCGGTGTTCTGCACGAACTCTTCCAAATACTGATCCAGATGGCTGATGGCTTCCCACTTCGTTTCGGATGCCGCCTGCCGCGCCGCCTGCCAGTCCTGGAACCGGTCCTGCGTCCCGCGCCGCACGGCCTCATACTTGCCCATGGCAGTCTGCACCAGCCCCCGGTGCCGCAGGTCGCGGCTGAGGCGTCCGGCGTCGCTGTGAAACTTTGCAGTTGGCTTGGGCTGAACAGCCGGTTTAATGGGTGCTTTAATAGTCATTTTACTTTGTCCGTGCCAGCACTTCCGCAAGGTGCAGACTTTTGAGCGGCTTCCGCTGCCGGTCCAGCATTCCTTGCAGGTGCATCAAGCAGCTTGAGTCGCTGGATATTAAATAGTCCGCGCCGGTCACAAGCGCAGACGCACACTTGACTTCGCCCATCGCCGCCGAAATCGGGGCGAACTTGACTGCAAACGCGCCGCCGAACCCGCAGCAGGTCTGCGCTTCGGTCATCTCGATGAGCGTCAAGTCCCGGACATGAGACAGCAGAATGCGTGGCTGGCTTTGGATGCCCAGCTCGCGCAGGCCGTGGCAGCCGTCATGGAACGTCACCGCCGCTGGAAACCGTGCGCCGACATCAAGGACGCCAAGCTTTGTCACGAGAAAATCCGAAAACTCCCAAGTCTTCTCGGCCAGCGCCAGCGCGGCCTCGTGCTGCGGCGTTTCCTGAAAAATCTGCGGGTAAAACTTCTTCAGCATCGCTCCGCAGGACCCCGACACGGCCACGACAGCATCGGCGTTTTGGTACGCCTTTAAGACGCCTGCCGCCACGGCCCGCGCTTCCGGCCAAAAACCGCCGTTAAAGGCCGGCTGCCCGCAGCAGGTCACGCCCATTGGGTAGTCTACCGTGTGTCCGAGCCGTTCCAGAACGCGCACGACGCTGATGCCGGCATTGGGATAAAAAGCATCCACATAACAGGGAATAAACAAAGAAATACGCATAATAGTCTGTGTGCAAGCAATACTATTATAGTACGCTTTGCAGACTTTAGGAATGCCCAAATTGATACTTTCATTGTATTTTTTGATATTGCTGCATGTTCGGCAGCAAACTTAGCGGCACAAGCGGGAAGCTGAACATACCTGTTAGGAGCGGGCGGTTTTCTGCTTGACAAACTGGGGCTGAAACGCTTATACTGATTGCAATCTTTTTCTTTTTGGAGGCAGACAATTTGGCGTATCAAGTGACACTTATTCGCGGCGACGGCACCGGGCCGGAGCTGGTGGAAGCGACCCGGCGGGTTCTTGAAGGCACCGGCGTCGCGTTTGAATGGGATGTAGTGGAAGCGGGCGTAGACATCATGGAAACGGCGGGGACGCCGCTGCCGGATAATGTGCTGGCATCCATTCGCAAAAACAAGATCGCACTCAAAGGCCCGATTACAACTCCCATCGGCACGGGCTTCCGCTCGGTCAATGTCGCGCTTCGCAAAGAGCTGGACTTGTATGCCTGCATCCGGCCCTGCAAATCATATGTCGGGGTCCGGTCCCGCTACTCCGATGTGGATCTAGTGATCGTCCGCGAGAACACGGAAGACCTGTACGCGGGCGTCGAGTACCCGGTAGACAGCGCCGAAGCCGGGCAGATTATCGGCATGGCAAATGGAAAAATTCGGCAGGACTCGGCGATTTCCATTAAGCCGATCTCTCGCACCGGCTCGCGCCAGATAGTCAAAATGGCGTTTGATTACGCCGTGGAAAACAATCGCAAAAAAGTCACGGCAGTTGCCAAAGCCAACATTATGAAGTACACCGACGGCCTCTTTTACGAGATTGCCCGCGAGGTCGCCAAAGACTACGAAGGCCAAGTCGAGTACGACGAGTGGCTGGTGGACGCGATGTGTATGCAGCTCGTCCAAAAGCCGGAAAATTACGACGTTCTGGTCATGGAAAACCTGTACGGCGACATCTTGTCCGACCTCTGCGCGGGCCTTGTCGGCGGCCTCGGCGTCGCCCCCGGCGCGAACATCGGCGTTGATACCGCGCTGTTTGAGGCGACGCACGGCTCCGCGCCCAAATACAAGAACCAAAACAAAGTCAACCCGACTGCCCTGATCTTGTCCGGCTATTTGATGCTCAAGTACCTCAAAGAAGACGAAGCCGCTGCGCGTCTGGAAAAAGCCGTCGCCGACGTGATCGCCGAAGGCAAGAATGTCACCTACGACATGAAAGCCGATAGAAATGACCCCACCGCTGTCGGAACCGCTGAGATGGCCGACGCCATCATCGCCAAAATGCAGGCGGGATAGACGCAGAGCAACAGAGGCAAACCCAATGGCAATCGCAGAGCGAGAAATTATCGCACCGGGACAAAGTGCGGCGGAAGACTTTACGGATGAAAACTTCGTGCCGCAGCCCTACCGCTGGACACGCGAGCAGTTCAACGAGATCGGTGACATGGGCCTGTTTGAAGGCCGGCGGGCGATCCTTGTCGAAGGAGAAATACTCGCTATGCCAGGAATGAAAGATCCGCACCGAACGGCGCTGACACTGGCGGACCAGGCACTGCGAGAAGCGTTTGGAAAGCAAGTCTTCCTAAGTGTGCAGTGTCCCTTCGATATTGGCAAAGCGACTGACCCGGAACCGGACATTGCGATTATTGAAGGCAGCATTCGTGATTTTGCCGGGCGCGGCCTTACGGAAGCTGCGCTTATCGTAGAGATTTCCGACACGACCTACTCCTATGACCGGCGCGAGAAAGCAAGTCTTTATGCGTCTGCCGGAGTTCAGGACTACTGGATCGTGCGGCTGAAAACGCGGCAGCTTGAAGTGCGGCGGCAGCCGGTTCCCGACGAAGCGCAGCCGTTCGGGTTCGGGTACAGTGAACTGACGGTGCATGACAGCGGCGCGATTGTTCAGCCGCTCGCCACATCCAATCCTGTGGCGGTTTCGGCGCTGCTGCCGTGACTTCGCATCAATCAACAACAACGAAAAGAGAATAGAAATGGCTTCAGGAAAGAAAAAAGTGAGCGTCATCGGCGCGGGCAATGTCGGCGCGACGGCGGCGTTCCATGTGGCGCAGCAAGGGTACGCCGACGTAGTCCTGCTGGACCTGCCGGACGATCTGACGCTGGAGCGGCCGCGCAAGACCGGCTCGATGGCGCTGGGCAAAGCGCTGGACTTAAACCAAGTGTCCCCGATTGTGGGATATGACGGCCAGGTCAAAGGCACATCGGATTATGCCGACACGGCGGGCAGCGACGTGGTTGTCATCACGTCGGGCCGTCCCCGGACGCCGGGTATGTCCCGCGAAGACTTACTGGCCGTGAATGCCGACATTGTGCAGAGCGTCGCCGGTCAGGCCGCCGCCGCCAGCCCGGACGCGGTGTTCATTGTTGTCTCAAACCCGCTGGACGCCATGTGTCATGTTGCGCTGAAAGCGTCGGGCTTGCCGCCGGAGCGCGTCATCGGTCAGGCCGGCGTCTTGGACAGCACCCGCTACCGCAATTACATTGCCGCCGCCGTCGGCGTCTCGGTGGAAGACGTGCAGGCGTATGTGCTGGGCGGCCACGGCGACCAGATGGTCCCGGTGCGCTCGCTCACTACCGTCGGCGGCATCCCCGTCCAGAAATGGGTAGACTTAGGCAAGCTCACATCAGAGCAGCTTCAAAAGATCGAAGACGACACGCGGCAGGGTGGGGGCATCTTGACCGGCCTCATTGGCACAAGTGCCTGGTATGCACCCGGCGTCGCCTCCGCCGAGATGGCGGAGGCCGTGCTGCTGGACCGCAAGCGCATTCTTGCCTGCACGGTGCTTTTGGACGGCCAGTATGGCGTTCATGGCCTCTATTTCGGCGTCCCGACCCTGCTTGGCGCGGGCGGCGCGGAAGCGATTTACGACCTGACTCAGCTTGCGCCGCTTTCAGATGTGGAACTGGCAGGCATCAAAGAGTCCGCATCTAAAGTTCAAAGCACAGTAGATAGTCTCAAGACGCTCGGCAAACTCTAAGCGGAAGCAGGATCATCCGACATGCCGGTAACACTCAAAGACATCGCGGAAAAGACAGGCGTTTCGGCAAGCGTCGTTTCCACAGTCCTCAGCGGGCGGGATAACGGCACCTTTGTCAGCGAAAGCACGCGCCAGAAGGTGCGCCAGGTTGCAGAGCTGCTTAACTACACGCCGGTTCGCTCCGGCAGGCCGCGCGGCAGCCGCCGCCTGCGCCGCCAGCACACAGAGCAGTTTATCGGCATTTGGGACCCGGAGCATAGTTCCAGCAGCGCGTTTTTGATCCAGTACCTGCAAGTGGCCTTGCGCCAGTATGTCACGGAGCAGGGCGCGGAAGCGGAAGACGATTTTGGGCTGCGGCTTTTGACGGTGGCTGATTTGCCGCGCCTTGACTCACTGGGCATCATGGGGATTATCTCGCTGTCGTCGTCGCTGCTCCCGCGTGAGGCCGCCACCGCCGGCATTCCCAGCGTCATGGTCGGGGAAACCGACCAGGCCCCGCGCGAGATGGTGCAGGTACATTTGGACGGCATGGCGGCAGGGAAATTGCTTGCAGAGTATTTGTGGGGTCTAGGCCATCGCCGGGCGGTTCTTCTGTCCCCGGCAGCAACCCCACGCCTGACCCGTGAGCGGCTGGCCGGACTGCGCTCGGTTTGGACCGCGTATGGTGCGGACGCCGGCCTCATTGCGCCGGTCACTTACGATACGCTGAAGACGCTGGAAGAGCGCGAGCAAGTCCGCCGGGCGGTTTCGGGCATGTTCGCCCAAGATGCCCCGGTAGGTACGCGTCCGACTGCCTTGATCTGCCATGACGAAAACTGCGCTGCCGTGTCCGCGCAGACACTGGCCGCGCTGGGGCTTGCCGTGCCGGCGGCCGTATCACTGGCGGGCTTTGGCGACACGCCGCGCCTGGCGGAAGCGCTGACGCCGCCGCTGACAGTCATCCGCCCGCCAGTGCCGCGCCTTGCCCAAGCGGCGGTTGAAGTGCTTTACCGTCTGCACGATGCTGCGGCGTCCGGCGCATCCCTGCCCGCCGCCGACATGGACATTCGCCTGCCCGGCGAGCTGATTCGGCGAGCTTCCTGCGCTGCGCCTGCCTAAAGGTCATTCTTTTGCTGATTGAACGTCATCCTCATATTCTGGACCGGAACCAAGCCGTGCTTGTCGTCGTGGACATGCAGGAGCCGTTTCTAAACGTCATGCATGAGCGCGAGCGCCTGACGGCGAATGTGCGGCTGCTGGTGGAAGCGGCAGTCCGTCTCCACATTCCCATCGTGCCGACAACGCAGTACGCCGAACGCATGGGCGGGGTTATAGAGGAAGTCATGCAGCCTCTCTGTGACTCCGCCAGCAAATCAATTGACAAAAAATCAATTGACAAAATGTGCTTCTCCTGCGCCGACTCAGAAGAGTTTTCTGAAAGTCTTGCAGCCCTGAAACGTCGCCAAGTTTTGCTGTGCGGCGTCGAGACCCATATTTGCGTTTCGCAGACGGCGCTGGATTTGACCCACCAAGGCTGCCAAGTCCATGTCGCCGCCGACGCTGTTTCCTCCCGAACACTCGAAAAGCATAAGCTCGGCATGGAGCGGATGCGCGACAGCGGCGTCCTGCCCTGTGCTGCCGAAGCCGCCGTTTACGAGCTGCTCCGGGCAGCCGGCACGCCTGAGTTCAAGGCCATTCTTCCTTTCGTTAAGTCCTAAGCCAAGTTCCTGCCCCTCTAGTTTACCTGCCTTCGCGCCGACAATGACAGCGTTAGGGATTACTGCAAGGGAATGGGGATTTACTGTGCCGACACTGATTGAAACAAAGCTGAAACAGGAGCGCCTGCTGCGGATCATTGAAGACGAGCTGCAAGACCTGCCGCCGCTGCCAGCGGTCATCATGCGGGTCATGCAGACGGTCAACGACCCAACGACTTCGGCGTCCGACCTCAACCGGCTCATTTCGGCGGATCAGGCGCTGGCCTCAAAAGTGCTGCGTCTGGTCAATTCCTCCTACTACGGCTTTCCCCGCAAGATTGCGACTATTACCAACGCGGTCGTCATTTTGGGCTTCAACACGGTTCGCAACCTCACTACTTCGTTGGGAGTCTTCAAGGCGTTCGACGCGCAGGGGCAAAAAACCGCGTTAGACCGGGATGCGTTTTGGGCGCATTCGCTCGCCACGGCAGTCGCCGCCGGGGTCATCGCCCGGCGCAAGGGGATTGGGGCGAAGTCCATTGAAGAAGTCTTTATCGGCGGCCTGCTGCACGACGTCGGCAAGCTGTTTTTAGACCAGTATTTCCCCGATCAGTACGCCATTGCCATCAAGCTTGCCGGAGCCGCGCAGATTTCTATATGGGAATCGGAAAAGACCGCCCTCGGCATCGGCCACGCTTTAGTCGGCAAACGGATCGCTGAAAAGTGGAACCTGCCGCCGTCGCTGACCGCCATGATCACCCTGCACCATCAGCCGGTGTTCGCCAAAGAGTTTTTTGAGATTACCGGCGTCATTCAGGCCGCCGACCATGTCGCCCGCAAACTCGGCCTCGGCTCCGGCGGCGACGACAAAACCATGCCGCTGGCTCCCGAAGTCGAAAAATGGCTTGCCTTCACCCCCGCCGTCTGGGAAGCCATCGAGACCGACACCTGCCGCAAGTTCGACGAATCCAAAGACTTCCTGCAAGTATTGTAAATCGCTGCTGTCTAATTTTTCACTGGTGTTACGCCATAGTCCGCAAGGAGATAGCTGTGCGAGGAGATAAATCTCACTCGCTGAATTACGTCCTTCGGACGGCGGAAGAACTAAATGCCCGCTTCTCATTCATCCGCTTATGCTTTGTTCGCTCCTCATTCATCCGAAGGATGCTATTCAGCGAGTGAGATTTATCTCCTCGCAGGCTGTCGCGTAACATCAGTCTTTTACCGGTAGCTCTTCCACATATCCAATGTAGCCTTCCGGCACTTCTTGGAAGACAGCCGTCAATGTCATCGCCATTTTGGATACGTCTTTCATTCTGCGCCGCGCCTCTCCATATAAATCAGCGAGCCGGAGCCTTCCGTAAATCCGAAAGGCTCGTAAAGCTTCTTTGCATTCATCGTCACAAGAGCAACACGCCGCAGGTGCTGGAAATCAGGATGCGCCAGAGCGCACTCCACCAGCCACTTGCCTAAGCCTTGCCCTCGGCAGCTTTCCTCAATCACGAAATCGGTTAAGTAAGCGTAAGTTGCAAGGTCGGAGATGACGCGCCCGAACCCCATCTGCTGAGTATCGATATAAATCCCAAAGCAAACCGAATTCGCGATAGCGCGTTCCAACACTTGTTGGGTCATGGCTGCGCCCCAGTGCGTGGTGTGCAGCAGGCGTAAAGTTGCGCCTAAATCCAGCCGGGTCCGGTCGGAAGAAATGACAAAGGGGTTGCGGTTGTATTCTTGCGGCGTGTCATCCATAATTTACAACGCCCCCCAATTTCGTTTTGCCGCCGCGCCCTCAGCGAAGAAGGCTTCAATTTGGACGGCGTCACTGTCGGTGATGGCGGTTTCTAACGTATCAAGTTCGCCGCGAAATGCCTGCAAAGCTTGAAGCAGGGCGTCCCGGTTGGAGAGGCACACGTCGCGCCAGATTTCAGGGGACGAGGCGGCGACGCGGGTTCCGTCGGCAAAGCTTCCCGCTGTGAGCTGCTGCGTTTGCGGGTAATGGGTCTGCGTCAGTTGGGCCTGACGCATCAGGGCGGACGCCAGCACATGGGGCAGGTGGCTGGTGACGGCAAGCATGGCATCGTGGGCGTCCGGCGCGAGCAGAAGGGTAGTCGCGCCGACGGATTGGGCCAGCCGCTGCACGATTTGGACGGTGTGCGGGTTTGATGCTTCAGAGGGCGTTACTGCCCAAGTCGCTTCCTCAAACAACAATGGTGTCGCGGCTTCGACGCCGGCCTGCTCAGAGCCGGTCATGGGATGCCCGCCGGCAAACGAGGCCGCGGTGCCCGCCCGCTGCACAATCGCGCCTTTGGTGCTGCCGACATCGGTCACAACCGCGCCGTCTTTGGCGGCGGTCAGCACTTCGGGCAGCACTTCCAGAATATGTCCGACAGCAGTGCAAAGCACGACAATATCCGCGTCCGCAATGGCTTCGGCAAGCGAAATTGTTCCGGCATCAATCGCGCCTAAAGACAGCGCCATGTGCAGGCGGTCTTCAGTACGTTCTACGCCGATAACACGGCGGGCCAGACGCCGCGCCTTCAAGGCCAAACCGAGCGAGCCGCCAATCAGCCCGACCCCGACAATCGCAACAGTCCCAAACCCACCCGGCTCAAAGGGGGATGGAAAATATGCTTCGTCTGTCATGCCTGCTCCGTGTCAAAATCAATGAGCGCATAGACATCTGCCAGCGACAAGGTCACGTCTACTGACGGCAGGAAAACGCTGCCGGTTAGCCCTGTGACAACGCGCATCTCCCAATGATCCGTGTGGCGCGTATAGAGCATAACTCTTGCTTGGTCCTGATCCACCAGCAGGTAATCAGTGAGCGTTTCGATTGTTTGATAGTGGTCGAACTTTGCCCCTCGGTCGTAGCCTTCCGTGGACGGCGACAGCACTTCAACGACAAGGACAGGAGTGAGAACAACATCCTTCTTGCCCAAATAGTACTGGTTCGGCTCGCAGATGACGGAGATCTCGGGGAACGTGTTGATGCCGTCCCCGGTATGTACCAGAACATCCGAGCCGTAGACGCGGCATCCGCGCGGCACCAGTGCGTTCCCAAGCACCCTGCCAATGTTCATCATAATTGCGCCGTGATCTGTCGTGCCGCCGCTCATCTGCCGAATTTTGCCGTCGACATATTCCCAGCGTCCAAACGACGTGCGCTCAAGCTCAAAATATTCCGCTTCGGTATAATGCTCTTTTTCGATGCGTTTTTCTGCAAGTGCCATTATCTTCTCCTTGAGTTGACTACGCCGCCGAGACTGCCAGGCGATGAGAAGGCCAGATACGAGGAACGCCATGTCGCGGCAAACTCATGGGGACACAAAAAAAGCCGCAGAGAAGCGTTTCGTGTACGCTCATTCTCTGCGGCCTCCAGGTTTTCCTCTTTTGCATTTGCTTACGTCGCGGCTTCTATTTCTTTCGCCTCGGCCCGCGTGATGGGCCGAGCCGCCCCATGCCGGACATGAAGAATACGAACGTAGGAAGCATCGTCTTTCTATTCTACGATTGTGAACAGAACGCGGTAGGCGACTGATCCGGTGCGGCGGCGATAAATGATCTGCCGGATTTCCTGCTGAAAGCGGGCCTGCTCCGGGGCAATCTGCCGGTGCGGTGCGACGGCTTCAAGCAATCCTGCTTTCCAGTCATCGGCTATCTCTTCGTCAGTAAGTTCTACAAAGCGGGCATGAGCCGCGTCAATATCGGCTGCGGCTCGCGGAGTAATCCGCAATGCGTAGAAGCGCGGTTCCTCACTCATGCCGCCCCGTCGCCGGTTCTGCCGCTTTGGCTCCGTCGGCGGGCTTCACGCTGCATCTTAAATTGAGCTTGATAATCCTCAATGCTGATGTCAAGCTTCGGGTCGCTTGCCAGTGAGCTTGCGATTGCCGCGCACGCCTCTTCAAAGTCGCGCTCTGCGGCTTCCACTGACGCTGCAAGCAGCATATCCACAAGCGCAGTGACATCCTGCCCTTCACGGTCAGCCAATTCACGCAGTTTTGTTTCCGTCTGCGGTGCGAGGGTGATGATCATAGTGTTTCTTTCGTTCTTCTGACAGTCCCTAAATTCAAAATGGATTATAACATCGAGCCACTAAGACTACCAATAATCCTCAAGCGCATTTCTCCCTTCGGGATGACAGGCTTGATGGCACTCACGGTGCAGGACACACAACGTGTCAAGACGCCGATGCTCTTCACCATGAATGCGATACTGATTGTGATGTATTTCGGCTGCATCGCTTCCGTACATACTGACACCCGCCCAGGGACGCTGACACTGGTTGCTCTCGCATCTGCCTCGGCTGTGTATCAAATACTCGCGGATGACTTTCCAGTAGAGGATCTGGCAAAATACTTTTGATTGAGGATAGCTTAGACTACGATAACCATCAATATATTCATCTCTCCAAACATAGTTAAGGACCAACAAATTGCTTTCATGCTGGTTTGTGAAATTAATGCCACGGTTCCTGTACATAAACATCAGGTAATCCTGCACAAGTAGACTGTTAAGGCAAAAATTAAAGCTTAAACTAAAGCCCAGTGGGTCTAGCGTAGGGTCTTTTCTACCCTAATGATCGTCTCCAAAACGTGATAATTCTTCAGGTGGAATAAAGTTTCCGGCGTAATTACCACTGTCCACAAACTGCTTAAGTAAACCTGCGATGTAGACCTGATGCCAGTCCTCCCTATCTTCCGTCATAGCTCCTACTTGAGCAGACATCTTCTCAAATGTCCAGCCTTCGTGTAAATGACGATTAAATTGGGTTGAAGTCTTTATGTTTGAAAGCAACATGGCATTCTTTCGGTACTACGCCGTCAAGTGCCACTAACTCTTGAACAAAACAAGCCGCAGAGCAACATTTTCTATATGCTTACTCTCTGCGGCATTGATTTGTTCCTGCGTTTTCCAGCGGCTTGTGGCATCGCGTATCATGCGGGAATACACTCCATGAAACCGCAAAACGAAGATGCAGTCATGTAGCCGAGCCTCATGCAGAACACATCAGCACTTGGATGGCGCTGACGCACTAACGCCGTAGCGTCAAAGCTGAGATCGTCCTCTGCAATTTCGTAGTCACCGCTGTCAAGGTCGAACAAAATCAGTTTGCCGATGTTCTCCGGTGTTTCAATCTGCGGGCGCACCCGGTAGTAAAGCTCCTACGAGCGGGCAATCGGATCGGCGGCGATTTCGGCTTCTAAAACGGCCATGACTGCTTCTTTCTGCTTTTCTTACAAGTGCCGGCCCACGGCAGCGGCAATCGGGGCGATGTCGTGCATGAGCTTGTCGAAGGATTCGGGCAGAAGGGACTGAGCGCCGTCTTTAAGGGCCTTTTCGGGGTTTGGATGAACTTCGATAATGACGCCGTCGGCCCCGGCGGCAATCGCGCCGCGCGTGACGGCGTTGACTAAACTGGCCCGGCCTGTGGCATGAGAGGGGTCGGCAATGACGGGCAGGTGAGACAGCTCTTTCGCGGCAGCGACAGCGTTGATGTCAAACGTGTTGCGGGTGTAGGTCTCAAAGGTGCGAATGCCGCGCTCGCAGAGCATAACATTTTTATTGCCTTTGGACGCAATATACTCGGCAGCCTGGAGCCATTCTTCAATGGTCGCGGCCATGCCGCGCTTAAGCATGACCGGAACCTGCGTTTTGCCGATCTCAGTCAATAGCGGGAAGTTCGCCATGTTGCGCGTCCCGACTTGCAGAATGTCGGCGTACTGGCAGACTAGGTCAACGTCGCGCACGTCCAAGACCTCCGTGATAATCGGCATCCCAAGCTCTTCCCGCGCCGCCGCCAGCATTTTGAGGGCCGGCTCGCCGTGGCCGTGGAACGAGTAGGGGGATGTGCTGGGCTTGTACGCCCCGCCTCGGAGAATGTGCGCCCCGGCGGCCTTGACGGCGCGGGCGGATTCCATCAGTTGCGGCTCGGTCTCGACGGTGCAGGGACCGGCCATGACCACGACAAACTCCGGGTCGCCGATGAGAATGCCGCGCACGTTGATAATGGTCGGCTCCGGGTGGAACTGCTTGCCGACCACTTTGTAGGGCTTTGTCACGGGGACGACTTTGTCCACATACGGCAGCGCCTCAAACTGCTGCATCACTTCGGCCTTGCTTGCGGCGTCGGCAGGGACGCCGACTGCGCCGACAATGGTTGTTTCGACGCCTTCGGAGAGATGCACCCCGTAGCCGCGCTCTTCCAGCATTTGTGTCACGTGCGTCAAGTTCTCCTTCGTCG
Organism: uncultured Armatimonadales bacterium; assembly: GCA_964243345.1. Classification (GTDB taxonomy): domain Bacteria; phylum Armatimonadota; class Armatimonadia; order Armatimonadales; family Capsulimonadaceae; genus JANXMY01. The sequence continues at coordinate 35,162 of CAXTER010000021.1, read as the reverse complement.
CCTCTGACGAGAGTATGATAATCATGGCCTGCTCCTTCAAAAAGTCATTTTGAGTGTACCTTTCGCCCCCCTGTTTGTCAAGGCGATGGCAAGCAGGAAAAACCGTGTCTGATCGTGAACCCTCTTCGTATGGAAATGCTATACAGTATCCAGCCCATGCAAGCAAGAGATTGGGAGCAGGTTCAAGCGATTTACTTGGAAGGCATTCTAACGGGGGATGCGACTTTTGAGCTGCAGGCTCCAAGCTGGGAGCAATGGGACAAAGGGCATTTGCCGGAAGGCCGCCTAGTGGCACGGGACGGTGGCCTCGTCAGAGGGTGGGCTGCTCTCGGTGCCTATTCGAGCCGATGTGTTTACGTGGGAGTCGCTGAAGTCAGTGTTTATATCAGGCGGAGCAGCCGGGGAAGTGGGATTGGCTCCGCATTATTGAAATCATTAATCCAAGAGTCGGAAGCATCCGGTATTTGGACATTGCAGTCAGGCATATTTCCTGAAAACATCGCCAGCTTGTCCCTGCATTATCGCTGTGGGTTCCGCGAGGTAGGGAGGCGCGAGCGCATCGGCCAGATGAACGGCGTCTGGCGCGATGTTTTACTTCTGGAGCGGCGCAGTTCTGTGACCGGCCTTTCGTAAACCACTTGTCAAATGTCTCTTTTTATGCTATACTTCTCGCTAAGGCCGAACATCTGTTGCCGAACGCCTGTTTTTTGTTCTACTTGTGCGTTTGGCCGCTGATATGCCGCATTGGGAGATGCAAAATGTCCAAGCCTACTTACTCGAATAAACCGATTTCCACACGCCAGAAACAAATCTTAAACTATATCCAGCACCACATGGACGCGCACGGCTACCCGCCGACAGTGCGGGAGATTGGCACCGCCGTCAATTTGTCATCGTCGTCCACAGTCCATGCCCATTTGAAGACGCTTCAGGAGCAGGGGCATATCGAGCGGGACGCCGTGCTGACCCGCGCTATCAAGCTGACGCCAAGCGGCCTGGAAGACAGCCGCATGGGTGAGGGCAGGCCGATGAGCAAGTCGGTCATTCAGGTGCCGATCATCGGCACTGTCGCCGCCGGCAAGCCTCGTTTGGCTGTCGAAGATGTGGAAGACGTGTTTCCGCTGCCGACGGACTTTATTTCCGGCGATGGATTCATTTTAGAGGTGCGCGGGGACAGCATGATTGACGACGGCATCCATGACGGCGATTACGTTGTCGTGCGCCGTCAGCAGACCGCCGACAATGGCGAAACGGTGGTCGCGATGATTGAAAGCGAAGCGACGGTGAAGCGCTTCTACAAAGAGAAGCAGCGCATCCGCCTTCAGCCAGCCAACAAGCGCATGAAGCCAATGTACTTTGATGATGTCCAAATTGCCGGCAAGGTCGTTGGCCTCGTTCGGCGGCTGGCGTAGATCACCCCCCAGCCCCCAATAATGGGGGAGCATGATAGGAACAGGAACGAGAAGGCGCAGCAAGCAGCGCCCCCACACATTCTTCTCATGCTCCCCCATTATTGGGGGCTGGGGGGCCGCTTTGAGATAAACTTCCTATGCCTCACATCGAAAACAGAGTCCTTGTTAATGCTCCGCTTGACACCGTGTTTGCGGCGGCGCGTGACCAGGAAACATTCCCCCAGTTCATGCCGGATGTAGAGAGCGTCGCCATCACCGAGCGGAGCGCTGACGGCCTGCGCTCGGTCAGCGAGTGGGTGGCTGTCGCGTCCGACTTCAAGCTGAAAGTGCGCTGGACCGAAGAAGATTTATGGGATGAAGCCGCCCATGAGCTGCGCTTTACGCAGCTTAAAGGCGACTACACGGCTTACGGGGGCGTGTGGCGCTTCACGGAAGAAACAGCAGGAACAACACTCTTCCACTCGGAAATCGATTACGACTTGGAAATCCCGCTGATCGGGGCGCTGCTCAAAGCTGTCGTCGCCCGGCTAATGCAAAGCAACACGCAGAAGATACTGGAAGCTATTAAAAGCCGGGCCGAGTCGCAGCCGTCTTAACCGCTGTGACGGCGCTGTCCTTGACAAGCTTCACGCCGACGTAGTAATGCTTTAATATCTCCGTGTAAGTTTTCCGGTAGGGCGGCCCGGCCATTGCCACTGCGCCGTCCTGCGACATGCCCATCCCATGCCCCCAGCCTTTGCCGTCAAACTGATACGAGCCGCCAGGCGTCCGCGTCAAAACAACCCGCGTGGAGCGCAGCGTGTCGTAGCCTAAAATCTGCCGAAGCTGTGGTCCTGTAACAGTCTTGATGGTGCCGTCCGCCCCGGCGATGCTGGCCGTCGTAATCCGGCCTGACGGATCAACGCCGTCCAGGGTCAGAGACACGAACTGGCCGACATGGGTGCGCGGGTCACGCAAAAGCAGTACGGCGATCTGCGCGGGCGTGAACGTATAACTCCAAGTATGGTAGCGCCCGGACGCCGCATAGTCTAAGCCGTCGCCGCTGTCGGCGTCTTTGACGGCCTGCAAGTAGGGGCATTCGCCGCTCAGGTCGCAGGCGGTTATGCCGCCGCTGTCGGTGGAAAAGATCGCGTCAATAAGCTGCCCGTGGTAGGTCAGCACCTCCAAGCGCGTCGCATCCACGGCGGCATTAGACAGCGCCGTTTCCCCGTCCAGCCCAAAATACCCCTCGCAGTGCGTTGTGTCGTCCAAATCAAACCCGTCAGCGGCGCACTTGCCCCGGTTCTTCAGCGCGTAAGTGCGGGCCGCGACCGCCTGCGCTTTCATGGCCTCCATCGGCACACTCGCGCCGATTTCAGCAGGAATGACGCCGTAGAGATACGGCTCCAAAGCCACCGTGTTAATCACCCGCAGAGTTCCGTCGGCTTCGCGCCGCACGGTCAAAAACCCACGGTATGTATGCCACGGAATGCCCTTCGCGCCGAGCGGCGGGCTGTCCATACGGGCGATTTTCAGAAAGCCGCCCGGCCCCGGCAGTATAGTCAGCGCCGCCGCGCCGCTGTTCGGCAGCGGCGTCTCTGGAAGCGTGTCGGCGCGGGCCAAAGTCAGCCCAGCCGGCGCAGCGCCGATTTTGTAAATCGTATTGCCTGCGCCATGAGCAAGAGCGCGGTTAGTGAGCGCGTTACGCAAGGTCAAGGGTCGGTCGCACGAAATAAAAAGAAGCGTGGAGTGCCGGAACGTGTGGTCCAGCCCAATTCGCAGCGGAACAGAAGCAGATGGAACAGAAGCGGCGTGAGCATCGGCAGATGCAGGAAGGGCTGAAGAAATCATCTGCGTCGGCAGTGCAAGCAGCAGGGCGAGAAGAAGGGGAAGGCGCATAGTTGCTCCGGGAAAATATGACTAAGAGAAAACAACAAAAGCGCGGGGCCGATGCCCCGCGCTCTATTTTATCGGGGTGACAGGACTTGAACCTGCGACCTCTCAGTCCCGAACCGAGCACTCTACCAAACTGAGCTACACCCCGTTGTGCTGACCGGCTTACGCCGAAAGCACTGTATCATAGCCGATTTGGACGCTTCCTGTCAAGGCTTTCCCAAGCTGCCCTGTGTTTTTGCCCCGGCAATGCCGATAATCCCGGCAGCGAGGGCCTTACTATGCGATTTTCTCCATCATTTTGCGTCTGCGCCGCCGCGCTGGTGACGCTGGGTGTGGGTCAGGCTGTCCTGCCGACGGCACATGCACAGAATGCCGGCACTATGCCTGCTCTGCCTGCAGACTATCAAGTTTCAGTTCAAAACCTGGACGCGAGGCACACCCCGCGCGGCCTGGAAGTTACCGGCCAGATTGTCAATACAGGCCGGCAGACGCTGACCTACACCTCTGTCATGCTTGTTTTCACCCACACCGCCGGGCCGGACACACGGGAAAACGCCTACCTGACTGCCGGGCCGGTGCGCCCCGGCCAAACTGCCGGGTTTCGTGCCGCACTGCCGGAGCCGCCGGCATTTGCTGGCATTTCCCTCAGCCTGCGTGAAGCCGGGAAACCTGTCGTCGTGAAAAGTGGCAATGCTCAGACGGATAGGCGGCTGAAAACGGTGTTGTAGTCAAACTGGGCTTGGAACAGCGCCCGGTCGCCCCAGCCGTAGGAGGCTTCCAGCGTGTCTCCCATCCGGTACAAAGAAATCGGGAATGCGACGCGCTTGGTTGTGAATAATTCGCCCAAACCCTGATAGCACCGCGGGACATCGTCTGGGGTGATCGCCCGAAGGCAGGCTTTGAACGCCGGGGAGCCGTCTTCGTCGAAATCCAGCCAGACCATCCAGCCTTCGTACTGCTCTTCAATGTCCGGGTGCTGCGGGTCAGCTGTTTCCGGGTGATGCGCTTCATTACGCTCCAGCACGACATGGATCAGGCCCAAGTAGCCGCCTTTTTCGGGGCAGGGAAGGAAGTTGCTTCCGAGGCCGACCCGCACGACCCGTTCCCAAGTCTTTAAGCCAATCGCGTGCGGCAGGCCGTCGATAAAGCCGCGCAGGTGGTATCCTGACAGACTGGCCGGGTCGCTGCTCTCAAAGTAGGGCAGCAGCTTGGTTTCGCTCATGGAACGCGCCCCAATCAGCGTCTTTCCAAGCGTCGGCGATGGCAGGCGCACGGAGTTCTTGTACGACTCCACATGCAGCTCCTGCGTCACGTTGCCGATAATGCCTTTGACATAAATACCTTCGCCAAGCTCGGTCAAAAACAAATCTTCCTGACCGCCGGTCTTCTGTGCGCCAAACTCAATGCCGCCGAATAGATGCTGTAATTCCAACTGGGCCGGATGCTCCTGCGGGTCTAAGTAGCCGCCGTAGACACCGACATCGTGGATAAACAGGCCGTCCGGCAGCATCACTTTTCCCCGGTAGCCCTGGCCGGTAGCGAAAAAGCCGGGCCGGCCATCCGGCAGTGCTGCGGGAGCAAGCCGAACATCTTCCATGATGACCCCTTCCGGGTTTGCATCGTACCACAGCTTGCCGGGACGCGGCGGGCAGTGCGGAACCGGAGTGCGCGGCCCGCGCAGGCGGGTCAGCGGAAACTGCCGGGCCATGTCATACACATTGTGCATTCCGGTCATGGTGGCTTCAGGCAGATAAAAGACGATATTGGTAGAATACAGCTCGCGCGTAACCGGATCTTTCATGCGGGACACGCGCACCGTGACCGCGTAGGCTGTCTCGCCTTTGGCATCAAGATAAGACTGAATCGGTCCGTTGAAGGCGGCTTCCCAAGCGCCGCCCGGCTTGCGTGCTTCCACGCCAAACTCGCGGACCGTGTGCGGCAGCACGGGAAGATGAAGCAAAGACATCGGGTGTTCTAAGACGGAAGTGTTCACGCGGCGGACCTACTCTTTTGGATTAATATCTTTTCGGTTGGTTCTCAACAGAAATTGAATTTTTGTGCGATTGGAGAAGATTTTTCTACGGACTCCACGGCATGACTTGTTCCGGGGACATTTGCGGTTCCCCAAACAGCTCCGGGTGGATCAGCGATGCCAAAATCTCCAGACTGTCGGCCAGGCGCGGGCCGGGCCGGCTGAAATAGTCGGAGCCGTTTACAATGTATACCCGGCGGTCTTGGACCGCCGGCAGCGATCCGTAGCCGGGTGTCTGCGAGAAGGCTTCCATGTCACACACCGTGCGCTCCGTTCCAAAGCCGCATTGGGCGACGACAAGCACTTCCGGCGCGAACTCCAGCACGCTGTTCCAAGTGATGGTCGTGGACGGCGCGTGCATCCGGCCCAAGCCGTCGAAGCCGCCGGCGATTTCAACGAGTTCCGGGTCCCAGTGACCGCCGCAGAACAGCGGGTTCAGCCATTCCAGAAGCACTGTCCGGGGCCGCGTCTCTGCGCGGGCTGCGCGTTCACGCACGACTTGAACCCGCGCCCGCAGGTCTGCCGTCACCCGCGCCGCTTCCTGCTCACGTCCGGTGGCTGCGCCGACCCGCAGGATTGTCTGCCAGACGGCTTCTAAAGAAGTCGGCTCTAAATTGACAAGGCATGGCCCAGGCATCGGCAGCGCCCGCACTGCCGCCAGAACATCGTCGCAAGAAACGGCGCACACCTCGCAAAGCTGCTGCGTCAAAATGACATCGGGCCGGATTTCCGCAAGCATCTTCTGGTCAATCGTGTACAGCGAGTGGGAACCGGAAAGCTGCTCCCGGACCGCCGCGTCAATCTCGCCCGACGACAAGCCGTCGGGCAGGATGCTGCGCGTGATGACTGGCTTCTCAAAAACGTCCGCTGGATAATCGCACTCATGTGTTCTTGCGGCGAGATTATCTCCTAAACCCAGCGCATACACAATCTCTGTGGCGCTTGGCAGGAGCGAAACAATTTTCATGGCCTTGTTTTCCTCGCCCTGTTCTACCCGTTTGTTGCCGCACGGGGAAGTAATGCAAACTCCGTTTTGCTTTGTGTGACAAGAAACGCGAAAAAACTTCTTTTTCTGTGTCGTCAAAGCAAAAAAGAGGCTGCCGATAAACGGCAGCCTCAGCATTGCGTTACAATTAAGCGGCACTTTTCTTTCGGTGCACGGCAAGGATGCCGAAGCCCCCCAGCAGCAGGCCGAAGGAGACTAAGGAAGATGCTTCCGGCACGGCCGCCGGGTTGTTGCTGACCCCGACAACGCCGTCAATGTTGCCGTAGCCGGTGAACTCAATGTAGTCAATGGTAGACAGGCCGCTGCCCGCCAGCGAGAACGCTTGGCCGCCCGCCGCGCCGCTATACAGCGTGTCGTCGTCATAAGCGACTGTCTGATTAAATAGGCTCGAAGGATTGAGAGCGGGATTGACCGGCTCGGTGAAGTCGTTCTGAGCGCCCCAGCCGGAAGGATCGGACGCCGAAATGCCGGCCCAGGAGTAAGCGTTGGTGGGATAAAATGTTTGGGTTGTCGTCAGCGGCACAAAATGAATGCCGTCGGCGCTGACGCTGATCTGCGGTACGCCGTTCTGGTAAATGCCGTAGGTGCTGGCAACTGTAATCTGGCTCATGTCCGTGGTCGGTGTAATGGTGGTAAAGTTGGGACTGAACACCTCCGGGTTGCCGTAGACAATAAAGTCATCGCCGTACCAGTGGCTGCTGCTGTGGGTGATCGGCGACGCCATCTGGACAACAAGCGAGCCTGCACCCGTGCTGGTGCTGCCGAGTGAAGCAAGCAGGTCATCGCTTGGGTTTGAATCTGTGTTGAAAGGCGGCGCAACCATGGAAGCATGGTAGATTCCTGGAACGCTGTCAACAGTGTCGCTGTACAGCGTCGTCGGCTGGCCGAGGACTGCGTTTGGGTTGTTGTACGGCGCGGCGGAAGTCAAGCTCGCGCTGACTACGCTTGCGGCATAATCCTGGCTATGCGCGGCGGTGGTGCCTCCCAGAAAAAATGCGAAGGTGAGCAGTCCCATAGCGGGACGTGCGGAAGTTAATGTCATGGTGTTCTCCTTGTGTGAATGAATAAGATCGCGCGAATACATGGGTAGCTGTCAGTGCAGACGATAAGCGGAACAGGGCATCATGCCGGGTCCGTAGGCGGAATCGTCAGAGGACAGCTCGCCCCATTGGGGACTGGAAGTGCCGAATGCGGCGGGAGCCGTGTCATGGACCGACTTGACGTGGCCGTCGGCGTAGCAGACGTCCGCCGTGAGGTCGTGCCGGAAATCCGTGTTGCCGGAGCTGAGGTAAGCAGCCGCCTCGCTCGGCGCTCGCAGGAAGTTGTCGGCAGTATCCGGCGGTCCGAAGCCGGCATCGGAAAACACGGCGGTTTGGGAAGGGAATACAATCTGCGCCAGCGCACAGGCAGGGAAATCGCCGGAGCCGCTTGGGCTGCTGAAGTAATCGCCGCCGATGTAGGTGGCATTGTAGCCGTAGCCGTTGTAAGGACGGCTGCCGGGCGTGGCGAGAAAGGGATTGTCCGGGCAGCCGTGGATCGCGCCGTCTTTGGTGTAGACGCCGAGAAAGCCGGTAGTCCAAACGCCGGGGGAGGTCTGGTGAAAATCCCAAGCGTCATCGGCATTGCCGGCATGGTAGGACGGGCAGGCGCGTTCGTCGTTATCGCCTGCATACATCAGCCAGGCTAAGCCAAGCTGCTTCAGGTTGGAAGTGCAGACGGTCCGGCGGGCGTTTTCGCGGACATGGGAAAACACGGGAAACAGAATTGCGGCGAGGGTGGAAATAATCGCAATAACGACAAGCAGTTCAATGAGCGTGAACGCTGGGCGTATGTGAGCAGGAGCGAGGCGGCTTCGAAGGGAAGACGCACCAAAGATGTGGTGAGACACGAACAGTTTCCTTTCGCCTGTCACGCGCAGGCTGGAATTCTAAAAGACGTCTGTCTTTCAGGCACCTTTGGCTGGTAATCTGGCTGGGCGGCTTTCTTTGCAAAAAGCCGCCGTCACAGTTGCGGGACAGCGCCGGAATTGTTCGGCTTAAGCTTTAACTGAGTTATCAGGTAAAGTGAAAGCGAAACGCACCGGACTTCCCCATTTAAGCGCCGCGTTGACCGCGAAGCACCAAGGGCGTTGATACGATGAAGTTGTAAGTTTGTTTTAGTTTGTGTGTTGCGGGGAGAGTATAACCGAAAACGGGGAAGGAGTCAAGGGGAAAAGAGACTCGTTCCCCGGCACCGGAAGGCTTCCAGTGCCGGGTACTGTGCTTGTCTTACTGACTTATGCTACTGACACTCTGGCGGCACATCACCCAAATCGGCGCACATTACGGCGTCAGCCCTGTGCTGTTCGCCGTGCTGTACCTCGCCCACCACCCTCTCTTTTGGGGAACAATGGCCTGGCTGGCAGCGCGGGTACGGGCGAAGAAGCCGAGCGCAGGTGTGATTGCGCTTGGCGTCTTTTTCTGGTTCCTGCCCTACACCTATGTGTTTGTGTTCGGGCGCGGCCTGCCGTGGTGGATTTATGCCCTCGCCATTGCTGCGGTCGCTGTCGGCGGAACCCATGCCGTGCGGGAAATACGAAAGCGTCTGAGGCCGCAGGCGGTTAAGTAAAAGACCTCACCCCACTGCAAGCAGTGACCCTCTCCTTAGCAAAGAGAGGGCGGGAACTTAGGCTTTATTGGGGGTGTTTCCGGGTGAGGTCTTCTTGAAACGGACTAAAGCGTGACACTGAACATGACGAAGGGCCGCGGTTTGGTCGTGCCGTGAAAGATTGGGAACTCGACGCCAACCGACGAAATCAGGCCGATGCGGGCGGACAGCGCGGCAGACAGGCCGTGCAGCGTCGCCTGCGCGTCCACCGTGTAGCGGCCCGGCCCGTCAAAGTTGATGACCGGAACGGCAATAACCGGGCTGACGCCTTCCTGTCCCCCTAAAAGAAGGCCAAGTTTAATGGTAGTCGCCGGCAGACCGTCGGGACGATGAAATGCCGCCGTTTCGCCGTAGAACCGCGCCCGGAGGAACTTGACGGCCAAATCGGACGCCGGCCCCGCGCTGAACTGTGCGCCGTAGTGGCCGGAATCCAGCCAGACAATATGCGTGCCGCTGAAATCCTTCGCCAGCAGCTTGGCTTGGGGGGGCGAGATGACCGTGTCATAGCGGCCATTGATCATCAAAACATCTTCCGGGTTGAAGTGGCGCTGCGGCAGCCAAGTTGTTGAGTCAATTGGAGCCATCGCCGCCATATAGGTTTGATAAGTGTAGCCGTCGTGGACAATCTGCCGCCGGAGCGGAGCCGTCAGCGGGCCGTCCCAAAGGTCTTTCGGGAAGTCTGCGCCGCCCACCAGCGTAATCACAACTTTGATGCGCGGGTCAACGCCGGCTACGACGCCGCTCAGGATGCCGCCCAGGCTGATGCCGGCGACGCCCAGGCGCGTAGTGTCAACGTCGGGCCGCCTCCCAAGATAATCCAGGCCGCGCCGGGCATCCAGCACGGCCTGACGCAGTGCGCCGACCATATGCGGGACATTGCCCGACAAAATCCGTGCATCTCCCATGCTTGCGTTCAGCGGAGTCCGGTTCAGGCTGTACGGCTCGACCACCATCAGCGCGGCGACATTGGCACGGGCAATGGCCCGGCAGAGCAGAAAGCCGCTGCGGGTGGAGCTTGGGTTCAGCTCATGCAGCACCACCATCGCGGGGTGAGGACCGGGACCCGGCGGCATAAATAAGTACGCTGTGACTGTGTTGTTGACCGCGTACTGGGTCTGCACAATGCTGGGGTAAGTAATCCTCGTGATCTGAATCCCACTGTCGGCTCCGTCAGGCATTTCGGCGACAGCGAAGGGCGCAGATTGATCATAATCATAGAAGTTCGGGTCCACGCCCGCCGAGGGTAGCGTAGGCGGGGCATCGGCATTAGCGAAGGGCGTCATCAAAAGCAGCGCGGCAAAGAGGCCGAAAATCCAGAGCAGTCGCTTATTTATAGTCTTTCCTCAGTTCCTATGGGCGTGATGTTGCTTGAAGGCAAGTTTCCGGGTAACACGTTTGTACGTTTCCAAAGAGCATAATCTTGAGAGGATTACCTATGTTTGACCATACCACGCACCCAGAGCAGGTGAAAAAGATTGCCGATTTGATCAAATCCATTGACTTTGGGATGCTGACGACGCTTGACGCCGAAGGCCGCCTGCATTCGCGCCCGATGTCTTCCAACAAAGAAGTGGAATTCGACGGCGATGTCTGGTTCTTCACCTACGGCAGCACCCCAAAAGTTCACGAAATTGAAAACCGGCCTTACGTCAATGTCGCGTTCTCGGACCCTAAGACCCAAACCTACGTTTCGCTGTCAGGCCGCGCCGAACTGGTGCGTGACCCGGCAAAGATCAAAGAGCTTTGGCAGCCGTCGCTCAAAGCCTGGTTCCCGAACGGCCCCGATGAACCCGACATCGCGCTCATCAAGGTTAATGCCGACCAAGCGGAATACTGGGATAGCCCGGCTTCCCCGATTGCCCATGCCATCAGCCTGGCAAAAGTCGCGCTCACCGGCCACCCCGACCAGCCCGGCAAAAACGAGAAGGTGAGTTTGTAGTCAAACTAGAACCGGCACTGAAAGTGCCGGCCTATTATTGAGTGAAAGTCCCTGCGGGACTCAGTGCCGAGGGGCATAAACCTGCTCTTTATCCTCAGTGTCGGAGACACTTTCACTCACGAGTAGACCGGCATTTTCAGTGCCGGTTTTTCTTTGACGTGTTCCAAAAACTCAAACAGCTCTGACGTCGTTTGCAGCCGCTTGATCGCCTCAAACTCTGCAAAATTGCCCTGTTTCGCCGCTAGATTCAGCCACTGCTTTAGGCGGCAGACCACAAAATGGTCCGTGCGCTTATCAGTCAATGTCTTGCCTTCAATCCGCGCCGTGAGCGCGATCAAGCGCTTCAAGTGCGGGACCCAGTTTATCGGAGGTGCGGTGTTTGCCGGACAGGGGCGCGAGGCGATCCCTAGTTTACACGCGACCTGCTGCGGCAGGAACGGATTCGCCAAAGCCCCGCGCCCTAGCATAAAATGGCGGCAGCCGGTTTGATCCTGACAGCGCTTGAAATCGTCCACAGTCCACAAGTCGCCGTTGGCGACCACGGGGATAGTGAGGCGCTCCCGTACCTGCCCAATCCGCACCCAGTCGGCGGGCGGGGCGTAACCCTGCATCTTTGTCCGGCCATGAATGGTGATCCAGGATGCGCCCCCGGCGGCGGCGCGGTCTGCGTTCTCAAAGATCGCGTCAGGCAAGTCCCAGCCGAGCCGCAGCTTGGCGGACACAGGCACTTCCGGCGGCAAAGCGGCTCGGACCGCGGCCACAATTGCTTCCAGCCGCTCTGGAAAGCGCAGCAGGGCCGCGCCGCCGTCATGCCGGTTGACCGTCGGGGCCGGGCAGCCGAAGTTGATGTCAACGGCGCGTGCGCCTGCGCTCACGGCAACCGCCGCCGCCTGAGCCATGCGTCCAGGGTCGCCGCCGAGAAGCTGCACCTGCACCGGCAGGCCGCTTGGAGTCCTGCCGCCATTGAGCAGCTCCGGCACATGGCGCAGGAACTGCTTGACGGGAGGAACATCGCCGCTGACCCGCAGAAACTCTGAGACGGCAAATGTAAACGCGCCGCTTTGCGATTGGTACGCCCGCATTGGCGCGTCGGTCAGCCCCTGCATCGGGGCCAGTATGAGGGCCGGCAGGTGCGGCGTGAGCATGAGTAGTTCCTACAACCCCCCCGACATCCGCAGCATTCCACCGTCAATGTAGTAGGTGCTGCCGGTGACATAGCTGGCGTCATCGCCCGCCAGGAAAATCGCTAAGTTGGCGACTTCTTCGGGCTTGCCCCAGCGTCCCACCGGAATCTCCGCCATCAGCGCCTTTTCCATTTCCGGATGAGCCTGCACATCCGCATCAATTGGGGTATAAATCGCGCCCGGCCCGATATTGTTGACCGTGATCCCCTGCGGGGCCAGCTCCACGGCCATTGTTCGCATCAGCATTCGCAGGCCGCCTTTGGACGCGCAGTAGGGCGCGTTGCCCGGCATCGGCAGGTCCTGGTGGACACTGGAAATGTTGATAATCCGGCCCGCGCTCTTTTGGGAAATCATCTGCACCGCAGCGGCCTGAGCGCACAAAAACGGCCCGGTTAGGTTGACCGCAATAATTTGGTTCCACTGGTCCAGCGGAAACTCGGTGATTGGGTGCTTATGCTCGATACCGGCGTTGTTGACCAGAATGTCCAGCTTGCCATAAGCGCTGATTGTCTGCTGAATCAAAGCTGCGACTTGGTCGGGCTTGGAAACATCGGCGGCGACTGCCAGTGCCTTGCCGCCCGCCGCTTCAATCTGCTTGACTGTTTCCGCAGGCGCATCCGGCCCGCCGACATAGTCAATCACAACCGATGCGCCCTCGCGGGCCATGCCGATGGCAATAGCCTGGCCGATGCCGGTCGCCGCGCCGGTGACAATCGCCACTTTGTTGTCAAGTTTCATTCTGTGCAATCTCCTGTTGTCATTAACTGGTCATCATTAACTGGCTGTGTGAGGGTAAAATAGTGCAATGGATCGCCGCGTTTTTCAGCCTCGCACCGACAGCCGCGCCGAGCGCCGCCGCAATGCTCTTATGATGGCGGCGATTGTGCTGCTTGCAGGCTGGCTTTGGCTGCTGTCTGCGCGAAACCACCATCCAGCGGCCGTTTCGCCGGTGCGGGCTGTCCGGCCCCTGTCCAAGAACCAGTAAAGTATACCCGTTTATGATCTTTCCAGCTTCTATGCGTTTCTTTGCGGCCGCCTGCACTTTGTCTCTGTTCGGAACGCCGCCGGTGCTGGCTCAAAAAATCGCTCCTTTTGTCACAGGAGCGGACCTGTCGTTTCTGCCCTACTACGAAAGCCAGGGCGTGCGCTATGACAGCGGCAAAGTGTCCGGCCTGCTGACCATCGCCAAGCGCAGCGGCTGGAAGATTATTCGTGTCCGGCTCTGGGTCAATCCCAATCCCGCAGACCTCAAAGCGCAGGCGTCCAGCCTGGCAAGCGTCACTGCGCTGGGCAGGCGCATCAAAGCGGACGGCTTCGAGTTTTTGCTGGACCTGCACTACTCGGACACCTGGGCTGATCCCAGCCATCAGCACAAGCCCGCCGCCTGGGAAAGTATGCCGTTTCTTGAATTGGTCCAGACCGTCCACGACTACAGCCGGGATGTAATTGCTCATCTGCGCCAAAACGGCGCGATGCCGGACTTGGTTCAGATTGGCAACGAGACCAAAAACGGCCTTCTGGTCGGCAGCGGCATAGACGGGTCTGGCCCGCAGCCGGGGGGCGGCTTTTGGGAACCCGACCATCACGGCATGGAGCGGGCCGCACTGCTTCTTTCCGCCGGGCTGTCCGGGGTGCGGGCGGGGGCAGCCCATCGCCCGCTGCTGACCCTGATCCACGTTCCCGACGGTCAGGATGCCGGGTTCGTCCAGTGGTATTTTCCGCATCTTGCGGCTGCCGCTGAGGCCGCGCACGCTGCACTCGACTACGATATGATTGGCCTCAGCTACTACCCTGGCATCCCCTGGGACCGTAAGGCCGGCTACGCGCCCTGGTCTCTGCCGCACCTGAGCGCGTCAATGGACTATATCGCAGGCACGCTGCACAAGCCGCTGATGGTTGTGGAAACAAGCTGGCCGCAAAAGGGCGATTCGTCCGGCACAACGGGAACCCCGGAGTTCCCGCTGACTCCTGTCGGTCAGGTGCAGTTCTACGCGGCGTTGATTTCTGCTGTCAGAGCCGTTCCCAATGACTTAGGCCGGGGCGTTGTGGTGTGGGAGCCGGACACACTGGACTGGAATTCTGTCTTCGACGCGCAGGGAAACGCCCTGCCTGCCGTCAAAGTGCTAGGGGCCGAAAAGCCGGGGTTGTAGAAAACCCCGGCAAGAGTGTGTCCTTCGGACAAATGATAAGCCAACAAAGATTGGGCTGTATTTCTTCACCCGAAGGGTGTTTCTTTGCCGGGGTTTTCTACAACCCCGGCCTCCTCATAAGAAGGCCAATAACCATGCTGGATGCACTGCGAAAAATTGTCGGAGATGACGGCGTTTTGGCTGAAAAAGGCGAGCGGGCCGTCTATGAAAACGACGCTTATCCTTTAGAAAAGGCTGCGCCGCTGGCGACCGTGCTGCCGCGCACGACTGAGCAGGTCTCTGAGGTCGTCAAGATTTGCGCCGCGCACGGCGTTCCTTTCGCGCCGCGCGGGGCAGGGACTGGCCTTGCGGGCGGGACTCTCTGCCCCGGCGGCGTTCTCATCGGCGTCGCCCGCATGAACAAGGTTTTAGACATTGATCTCAGAAACCGGCGCTTGACCGCGCAGGCCGGCGCGGTCAATGTCGCGCTGACTAAAGCCGTCGCCGCCGACGGCTATTTGTACGCCCCTGATCCGTCCTCGCAGGGAGCGAGTACGCTTGGCGGCAATATCGCCAACAACGCCGGCGGGCCGCACACGCTGAAGTACGGCGTCACCGCGAACCATATCCTGGCAGTGGAATTAGTTTTACCCACCGGCGAGGTCGTGACCCTCGGCGACAAAACCGAAGATGTCAACGGCTACGATCTGCTTGGTCTCGCCCTGGGTTCCGAAGGCACATTCGGCATTGTCACCGAAGCGACCGTGCGTTTGACCCGCACCCCGCAGGCCGTCCGCACCCTGCTTGCCATCTTTGATACGGTAGACGATGCCACCCAAACCGTCTCATCTATTGTCGCGGCGGGTGTCGTCCCAGCGGCCTTAGAAATGATGGACGCCATTATCTTAAAGACCGTCGAAGATGCCTTCCACTTCGGCTTTCCGCGTGATGCTGGGGCAATTCTCATCATTGAACTTGACGGCCTCACAGCAGGCTTGGACACGCAGGCGGCGCGGGTCCAATCTCTCTGCAAAGAGGGGAAAGCCCGCGAAGTCCGTGCGGCATCCACCCCACAGGACCGGGCGAACCTCTGGGCGGCCCGCAAGAAAGCGGTCGGCACACTGGGCCGTCTCGCGCCGTCGTGCGTTACCCAGGACTGCGTCATCCCGCGCTCTAAGCTGCCGGAAGTCCTCCGTGCTATCGCCGAAATCGGCGTCCGTTATAACTTACGCATTGCCAACGTCTTCCACGCTGGCGACGGCAACCTGCACCCGGTCACGCTCTTTGACGAGCGCTCCCCCGACGACGTGCGCCGCGTTATGGCTGCCTCCCACGCTATTCTAGAACTCTGCCTCGGCGTCGGCGGCACCCTCACCGGCGAACACGGCATCGGCGTTGAAAAGCGCGACTACATGCCGCTCCTGTTCCCGCCCGAAACCCTGCAAACAATGGAGGATGTGCGCTCGGTCTTCAATCCTTCCGGCCTCTGCAACCCCGGCAAAGTCCTCCCGTCCTCCCACGGCTGCGCCTACGAGATCGCCCCGCGAACAGGCATGGTCGCCGTATGAAACTGTCTTTCCTGCTGACGCTGCTTTTTTTGTCAATGCTGGGCGCGGCCTCGGCCCATGCCGATGTGATGCTGGGCGTCACTTCTGCGGCGGCCAAGTTTAGCCCCGGCAACTGGGCGGGGGACGCCGGACGCAGCGGCGAGCGAAGCCGAACGACTTGGAATAACGGGGCATGGTGCCGATGGCGCTGGTCAACGCCGTCTTCCCACCCGGCGGCGACACTTCAGATCACAAATCCAACGCCGGGCAGCGCGGTTTCCTACTTCTTGGACGGCGCTGTGACCGACGCTGTCCCTGTGCCGTCAAGCGGCGGCATTGTCATTGCCGGCCTCACCGGCGCAGGGCCGCATGTGCTGACGGTTTACACCCGGAACAGCCCGCAGACAAGCCGGTGGTCCGGCGCGAATTCGTTCACGGTGACCGGCCTCACCGTAGATACGGGCGCGGTGGCGGGCAAAGCACAGCCTCAACGCCCGTGGGTCTTGATTATTGGCGACAGCATCACCGAGGGAATACAGGCCGATAACGGCAGCGACAGCAGCTTAAGCGATTACAGCTTCCTGGTGGGGCAGGGGTTAGACGCGGCAGGGTACGATACCTGCGTTTCCGCCTGCGGCTATTCCGGCTGGCTGCGTCCCGGCGACGCAGGCGGCGATGTCCCTGCCTACTACGCCCTGCGGAACGGCGTGTACCAAAGCGACGCAAGCCGCTGGAATAAAATTGACGCCCGCACTTCACTTCTAGACGGCCGGGGTCATCTGAGCGCCTATGGTGGAATAAATCAAGAGCCATCAATTATCGTTATCAACTATGGCGTCAACGAGTGTCTCAGCCACACGCCTCCGCGCGACATGGCGGCCAGCATCACGGGCGCACTGCTCGCCCTGCGCTCCGCCGCCCCGCACGCTAAAATCGTCGTCCTCGTCCCGCCCGGCCTTGCCGACCCGCGTATCTACCCGGCCGGCGCATCTTACATTGCCGTCATTAAATCCGCCGTGCTGGCCTATCAATCCGCGCAATCAACAGACCATCGCACTCTGATAATAGACTTCGGCAGCGGCGTCGCCCGCGCTCTCGGCTCCCCGGCCTACGGCGGCGGCGTCCACCCAAACGCCGCCGGCCATGCCTACCTCGCCCCGCGCGTCCTGCAAGCCCTCCTGTAGACACGTCAAAAAGCCCCGCGCCATCCGGCGCGGGGCTTTTCTTCCCATTATCTCAGGCCACTACATCTTCCGGTTCCTCTTCCAGCGGCAGCCCCGTCGCCAGCAGAATGTTCAAGTGCTCGCGCTCCTGAAGGTTATCTTCCACCTCCGCCAGCACTTCATACAGCTCAAACATTCGCTTGGGCCACCGGCTGGGGCGGACAGGAACATACCACCAACTATCTATCTTCCGAACATCGGTGTCCACCACATAAAGCGTGACGCCGCCAGGAACAACACCTGCCAAGCGTTCCCGCACCTTCTGCGCGACTTCCTGCTGTGTCAGCCGATTTAGCTCCTCGACAGCTACTTTACCGTCATCCATGAAAACTGCGCCAAAATGGTTGCCGTCCAGCAGCGCGGTTCCAAGCAGCGGACGCCGCCCCATTGCCAGCACAGCCACTTCAATCTCACGGTTCTGCCAAACGATTGTGGCAATGTGAACCGCCGTTCGGACATCGGCATCATTGGCGAGATTGGCTTCAATCTCTTGGAAGAAGGGCAAGCCGAGGGCGTCCACTGCCTCCGGCGACAGTGTCAGCGCTCCGGCAAACCCCGTGTCTACGACGCATTCAATGACAAGGTTAGGCTGGCCCGGCAGCCGGAACACCACATTGACACGGGCCTGCAAATCCTGCACCAAGCCTCGCGTCATTGCGCCGTCCGGGTCAGCGAGCCGCCGACGGCATACACGGCGTTGTACCCGATGCGCTTGCCGTACATCCGCGCGTCCGGATGCCGCTGCTGAAGCCGCCGTCCGGCGGCGACGAGGTCATCCCCGACTTCATAGTCGCCGCTCTCGACATCAATGGACACAATCCGCCCAATGTTTTCCTCGGTTTCCAGCAAAGTTCGCAGGCGGCTTTCGTAGATTTCCAGCCCGCGCCGTCCAATCTCCTCACCGCCGTCTTTAGTTGTCATCGCGTTTCTCCGTTTGCGCCTTCATGCTGCGTTTGTCCCATTGAAACTCTGATTTGATGATGCCCCAACTATACCACAGGCGAATAGAATTCATGGCGATCCTACAAAAACAAAAGCCCTACGCCAAATGGCGCAGGACTTGATTTCACGGGAGTGTCATGGGGCTTAACCCCCATGCTTTAAAGTGCAACTCCCCGCCCTCGCGAGCATAAGTCAGAGACAGTTTAAATCTTCGCCCGCGTAGGCGGGAGCTTGCCCTTTTAAAGCACGGCGGGTTCAGCCCCGTGACCTTCTTGTGACTTCCGTAACCCTTCCGTGCCAGTCTCTCAACCCCGCCCCCCACGACTTCTCCCGTTCCAGCCGCCTGTGCCGGAGCCGCCGCGCCGGGAAGACGCCGGAACGCGCTACGCCGACCGGGCAAACTCCGCGTCCGCCCGCACCGGAATGTCGGAAGCGTCATAGTCTGTTTCCCCCGCCAATCCCTCAACGAACTCCCGTGCTTCCCCCAGCACTCGCCGTATCTCCGCCAGAGGTCCCGCTGAAGTCGTCGGCAGCAGAGTCGCATTTGTTCCTTCCGAGTGACGCCGCAACCCTTCCAGCATATCCGCCCAGCGAGAGGCATACTGCAAAGAAGCTGACAACTCGTTCATATCTTGAATCATAATCGCACCTCTATCACTCCTTTAGGCTTTCGCTGCCGGTCAAGGTCAAACATGTCGAGACCACCCAGCAGCGGTGAAAACATGAGTAACGACGCAGGCAGCGCAAAAACGTCGCCCAGAAACCCAAGCCCGCGACACGCCTGGTAATCGGTCAGATTCCGTGCTTCCATGTCAGTCAACAGGAGTAATTCTGTCGCCTCATCATACGAGAAAATCAAGTCAAAGTCGCCAGGGGCTTCTTTATTGGAAACAAAGCTGCCGTCCAAGATTACCAGACCCGCCATGCCTTTCCCCTGAACCGCATCCCGCCATTGCAGCAGACTGGAAAGAACTAACGCGCGTCGGCTGTTGGGTTCGCCGCCAAACCGCAGCGCGACCTCCTGCCAAGTCGCAGTAGAGTGGCCTTCCGGCAGCCAGCCGTCCTCACGAAATGCGGGAAGTGCCATCCATTGCTCCTAATCCTGTTGTGACGCCGCAGCCCTTCCCCCATCCCCGCCGCCTGCGCCGGAACCGCCGCGCCGGGAAGACGCCGGAACGGGCCACACCGACCGGCCAAACTCCGTGGTTTCCTCAATGTTTAGTATATGGTGAGATAGCTCTCACAAAAACCCTCACACGACCGTTCAGCCTACCCCAACTTTTGCTTTTATTGCTTTGATTTTTCCTTTTTTGCTATGGCTACCTATCACGCTCCACTACTTAATATTTGACGCTCTAACTGCAATGCAAGATTATCAAACGCTAAAATCAATGCCTCCACATGTTGCTTCTTTTCTTCAAGGGGTGCCAAATCGCGTGCAAGATGAGCACGCTGTCTATCATGCCACCCATGCTCAATCGCACGGATAGCTTGTCCTAATTGGCCCTCACCCGAACCCATTGATCTGCGGGACCGGATATTTTGCGTGTACGTCGCCCTAATAATTTTTTGCTGGTCAATAAGCGCTCTTTTTTGAAGTGCTAGCTCCTTCTTTTTTAGCTTTATTTCCTTCAACGCGAGCTTCTTTTCCTGTACGGTGTTGGCATATACCGTCAGTACAGTTCCATTAAAGTGGATAAAATTACTTTCCGGTAGGTTGTCCATGAACGCAATCCTTACTTCAAAGCTGTGTCTTCTAGGCAGTACAAGACTATCCAAAGCCTAAAAATTGAGCGTGATCGGAACGTGCTTCAATCAGCCAATTGTCGTATAGCTTCCACCATGGCCTCAGTCTGTTGCCACAATTGTTGTGTTTGAATATCCGAAAGCTTCAATAATTGCATGGCTTTTTGGTTTGCGCTATTGAGCTTCACCATATTAGCCTGCGTTTAAGGGTCTTCAGCACTGGCACCACTCAGGAATCGATACAGGAACATACCGGACGTAAGCAGTGCAAAAAGTTCTTCGGCTGTAAGTTGAGACTGTTCCATAGTTTTCCTCACAATCTGTTCGCAAGATCAAACAAATTAAAAATATGTAGCACAGGGACACTTCCCACAATGTTTGCTTCCTACTATGCCGTAGAAAGAAGGAAAGCACTGCGCCATTCAATACGGCTTGACGCAGTTCTGCCGGGCAACTCAGGGGTTTGCCTATTGTGATCAAATCGCTGAGGGCATTCAGTGTGATGACGCGGTGAGTGTCATTCGGTATGGAAAGGCGCAGCAGGCAGAACGTGTTTATGAGGTCGTTGAAAACACAGCATCCTCGTAGATCACTTCGCGGCTTGTTGCTTTAGGGGAGAGAGAAATGCTGGGGGAGTGTCGGCCGAGGCTCCAAAGCCGCTGTTCCCATTCAGCGGAGCCTTGTACGAGAGGATTGTCGTGAATATCGGTGGGTTCTAAGTTGCGCTCGTTCGCTGCTGTCCGCAGGGGCGTTTCTGTTTCCGGAGTCAGTGTGGGTGCCATACAAGTGCCTCCGTGTTGTCTGCTTGCCGTTATGTGCCTCCATTATACCACCGTCAATGGTAAAACAAGAAAAGCCCCGCGCCATAAGGCGCGGGGCTTTCGTTACTTGTCGGGCTAGACGGCGGCGGGGCGGGGCTGGAGGGTGTCTAGTAGATGCCCGGCGGCGCTGATGGCGTCTTCTTCTAAAAGCTGGCGCAGGACGTAGGGCAGGATGCCGCCGCTGAGGTAGTAGTCTACTTCAATGGGGGTGTCGATGCGAAGCGTCAGCGGGACTTCTTCGGTGTCGCCGTCGGTACGGTGGATGACAAGATTGACGTCCATCTGGGGGCGGATACCGTCGGCGAGGCCGCGCAGGTCGAAGGTCTCGGTGCCGTTGAGGCCGAGCGTCTGGGCGTTGACGCCTTCTTTAAACTGAAGAGCGAGGACGCCCATGCCGATCAAATTGGAGCGGTGGATGCGCTCGAATGATTGGGCGATGACGGCCTTGACGCCCAGCAGATTAGTGCCTTTGGCGGCCCAGTCGCGGGAAGAGCCGGTGCCGTATTCCTGGCCGGCGAAGATTAGCAGCGGGACGCCGAGGTCGCGGTAAATCAAGGAAGCGTCGTAGATGCTCATGTGCTCGCCGACCGGCTGGTAGACGGTCATGCCGCCGATGGTGCCGGGGACCATCAGGTTCTGAATGCGGACATTGGCAAACGTGCCGCGCATCATAATCCGGTGGTTGCCCCGGCGCGAGCCGTAGGAATTGAAGTCCTCTTCGGGAACGCCCTTCTGCTGCAAGTACAGCCCCGCCGGGGAAGTCGGCTTGATCGCGCCCGCCGGGCTGATATGGTCGGTGGTCACCGAGTCGCCGAAGATGGCAAGGGGCCGGGCAGCGGTGATTTCTTTGGCCTCCGGGGCGACCATGCTGAACTTGTCGAAGTAGGGCGGCTCGCGGATATAGGTAGACGTTGCATCCCAGTCGTAGACGCTGCCTGTCGAGCTTGGAATATCCTGCCAGAGCGGGTTCTGCTCGGCGAAGTCTTTGTAAAGACGCCGGTAGACATCGGGGTCGTTCGCGGCGGACAGCATCTCTGCGATCTCGGCCGTGGAGGGCCAGAGGTCTTTGAGGTACACATCCTGGTTGAACTTGTCCTTGCCGAGGGGGTCCGTGTTCATGTCAATGTCCACGGTCCCGGCCAGCGCAAAGGCGACGACGAGGGGAGGGGACATCAGGAAGTTTGCCCGGACGTTCTGGTGGACGCGGGCCTCAAAGTTGCGGTTGCCCGACAGCACGGATGCGACTACCAGATCGGTTTGGGTCACGGTCTTTTCGAGATGCGGCTCCAGCGGCCCGGAGTTGCCGATACAGGTCGTGCAGCCGTAACCGACGGTCTGGAAGCCCAGTCGATCTAAATAACGGGTCAGGCCAGTCTTGTCCAGATACTCGGTCACGACGCGGGACCCTGGCGCGAGAGACGTTTTGACCGTCGGGCGAACGGTCATGCCGCGCTCGGATGCCTTCTTCGCGACAAGCCCTGCCGCCAGCATCAGGGACGGGTTCGCCGTGTTGGTGCAGCTTGTGATGGCGGCAATGACAATGTCGCCGTGGGCCAGCTCCACCAAAGCCTGCGGGAACTCGCCGAGGGGAACGTCTTCCACGCGGTCCGGGGTCGGGCGGTTCTGCACCATTTCGTTCTCGGTGAACGCCGCCGTGTCGTTGACCGTGTCCAGCGGCGCGGTTTCTTCCGGCAGGGTCGCCCCATCTTGGTCGCCGCCGCCGGAGATCGGCTTGGTGTTGTGGCTCATGCCGGTCATAATCACGAACTTCTTGTTGAGGTCCGCCAGCGACTTGTTGTACGCTTGCGGGTTCAGCAGCAGCTCGTGAAACTTAGATTTGATTTCCGGCAGCTCAATTCGATCTTGAGGCCGCTTCGGCCCGGCAACGCTCGGATGGACCGCGGCAAGGTCCAGCTCAAGCATCTGACTGTACTGAAGCTCGCCTGCCGCCGGCATTCCGAACAGGCCCTGGGCCTTGAAGTATTGCCGGAAGGCGTCTACCTGGTCGTCAGTCCGGCCAGTGGCCGCGAGATACTTGCACGATTCTTCGTCCACGGGGAAAAAGCCCATCGTTGCGCCGTATTCCGGGGCCATGTTGGCGATAGTTGCCCGGTCGGTTAGGCCAAGCGACGCCGCACCTTCGCCGTGGAACTCAACAAACTTGCCGACCACTTTGGCCTTTCGCAGCATCTCGGTGATGGTCAAAACGAGGTCCGTTGCCGTGACGCCGGCGGTCAGCTCACCCGATAAGTGAACACCAACCACGTCTGGGGTCAGAAAATAGACCGGCTGGCCGAGCATTCCCGCCTCGGCTTCAATGCCGCCGACGCCCCAGCCAACAATCCCCAGACCATTAATCATAGTCGTGTGCGAATCGGTGCCGACCAGCGTATCTGGGTAAAAGACGTCTTCTTTAGACAGCACACCTTTGGCGAGATATTCCAAGTTGACCTGATGGATAATGCCGATGCCGGGAGGAACAACGGAGAAGCCGTTGAACGCCTGCATTCCCCATTTGAGGAATTGGTAGCGGGCGCGGTTGCGCTTGAACTCCATTTCCATGTTTAATTGGAGCGCATTTTCAAGCTCCGAATAGTCCACCTGCACCGAATGGTCTACGACCAAATCCACCGGAACCAGCGGCTCAATCATACCGGGGTCGCGTCCTAAGCGCTCGACTGCCGTTCGCATGGCGGCCAGGTCTACTAACAGTGGGACGCCGGTGAAGTCCTGCAAGACGACGCGGGCGACGACGAACGGCACTTCGGCGGTCCGCTCGGCGTTCGGCTGCCAGTTCGCCAGCTCGCAGATATCCGCTTCCCGGACCCGCTTGTTGTCGTAGTTTCTGAGAACTGATTCCAGCACGATCCGCAGGCAGACGGGCAGCTTGGAAATGGGGCCGACATCGGCCTTTTCCAGTTGCGGCAGCGAGTAAAACTGCCCGGTCTTTCCGCCGCCGTAGGTGAAAGATTGCAGGGTGTCAAAGAGTGAGTGCGTTTCTGCCATGAGGGTTTCCTTTTCTAGAATCTTCTTCGGTCATGCTGATAGTATATCGGGGCAAAGGGAACAGTGTCAAGCAATTTTGCTTCTGTCTTGCGATACACTCGAAAAGCCACAAAATATGTCTCCGAGCGGAGTTATGTTCGCTTTTTTCGTTTTCCTGACATACTCTTCTATAAAATCACTGAGGAGGCAGAGGAATGGAAAACGGGCGGGTAAGCGATCGGCAGTTGCTGCTGCAATATGTGCGTCAGGGGGTTCCAAGCGGCGTTTTCGCAGATAGTGACGCGGCATCTCGGCTTTGTTTACACCGTCTGCCGACGCGAAACCGGCGATGCGGCACTGGCTGAAGATGTCGCGCAGGTTGTGTTTCTCATTCTGGCACGAAAAGCGCCGTCGCTGCGCGTCGAAACAACGCTGTCCGGCTGGCTGTTCCAAACCGCCCGCTTTGCGTCGCAAAATGCGCGGCGGCGGGAGGTAAGCCGAAAGAAGCAGGAGCAGACGATGGAAGACTACTTTCCGCTGGAGGATGCGCCGAACAATGCAGTCTGGGATCAAATCAAGCCGCACTACAACGCGGCGCTGGCCGCCCTCAGCGCCAAAGACCGGGAGGCCGTCTTGCTTCGCTCCGCCGACGGTCTGAGCTTCCCGGAACTCAGCCACGCGCTGGGAACGTCGGAAGTTATGAAGTCATGGCAAAACAGGGAGACATCACGCAGCCTGTTGCCGACCAGCAAATCCAAAGCATTTGCGCTGGCAAGACTGCTTATCGGCATGGAGTGTAATTACTTCAAGCAAAATTTTCCAAGAGAGTGGTGGCAGTCTCAATCGCATCGCTTGTTCCAGGGAATGCTAATCGCCTCGGAGATACGCTACACTCGCTACGCTCCGAGTGAAGACACGCCGGTGGATGCGCCAAACACGAAGCCGCGGCTTCCAGAGACAGTTACCGATTACCATTTACAATCGGCGTCGGATGTGCCTGTCAATGCGGCCCAATTTAATCCTGCACGCCCCGCGTCTTTCCCTGACACCCCGGCTTGAAACTCGATTGACTACAACAAAAAACTCCCCGGCAGGTGCAGCCTGCCGGGGAGAAAAAGCCATGTCGCCGCTACTGCAGCAGTTCAAGTCCGCTGATCTTGGCATTGTCCACAACTGTAGTGAACGTGAGCGTCACCTTGCCGCCGGCATCTGCTGTCACCGGGAACGTCTCCACAACCGCCTTGTTGCTGCCGCCCGCCGCCTGGAAGATGTCGAAGTTTGTCAGCAGCGCCGTGCCGTTTTCGCTGACGTTGAACACGCGCTGGCCGGGGCTGTTCCAGAAGATTTCGGCGAAGTGCAGGCGCAACGTGTAAGCGCCGCCGGGGGTGAGGCCGGGCAGGGTGTAGGTGAAGTTGCCGTAGCGCTCGGTCTGGTAGACGGCTTGAGGCGCGGGGTTTGTGACGCCGGCGGTGCTGATGGCGGCGGTGGTGGCGTAGGTTTGTCCACCGGTGAAGTCGGTGTCGGCAGCAAAGGAGCCGGCCGTGCTTCCGCCCCCGTCAATCTGGTAGGCCGGAGACGCAGGCGCGTTGACGCCGCTAAGGTCCGCCAGCAGGCTTGCGCCGTTGAAGGTTCCCCATCCGGTCGCGTCGTCGTAGCCTGCGACTGCTGGATAATAGTAGTTCGTGCTGCCGTCGGCGATGTCGTGGAAGTCGTTGGCGTAGGAAGCGGACGATGCCAGGCTGTAGATCGGCGGGTTGGCGAAGCCGAGTAGGCCCGAACCCGCCGCAAGACGATTCTGATTGACCAGCGCTGTGAACGCAGCCCACAAAGGCGCGGCGCAGCTTGTGCCGCCGTAGATGGTCCAGCCGCCGCCGTAGTAAATGTCATAGCCGGTATACGGATCGGCGTCCAGCGAAACATCCGGGACATTGCGGTGGGTTGTCGAGCCTTTAGAGGCCGCCGAGCCGACGAGGCCGGACTGGTACGATGGGATTGTCCAGACCGTGCTGATGCCGCCGCCGCCTGCGCCGATGTTGTTGTCCCAGGTCGTTTCCGAGTTGTAAGAGCCGCCTGCGCCGTTTGTGGTCAGCGACGTGCCGCCGACTCCCACCATGTAGGGCTGCGAAGAGGGATCATCCACAGTCAACCCGTCGCTGCTGTTCCCGGTATCATAGGCTCCGTGGTCGCCGGACGCCGCGAAAATGGACTGCCCCTGCGCGGCCATCTGCTGGAAGGCTGTGTTTTCGCTGCTGCGGACACTGGCAGGAGCTTCGGTTTCCGCTTCGCCCCAGGACGTGCTGACTTCTTTCGCCAGGTTGTCTGAGGCGATCTTGCTGTAAGTGTCTACCACGCCCTGATCGGTATTCGGCCCCTCGTACACCAAAATCTTGGACGCGCTCGGCGCGAGCGCCGTCATCAGCTCAATGTCCAGCGTCACTTCCGCCGCGCCGCTGCCGGGGGCGGCAACGCCGCCGTCCACTGAGACAACTTGCAGCGGAACAGCCGGCAGGCCGAATGCAGACTCATACGCCGCAATGTCCGACGCCGTGTAGGTGTCCAGCTCAAACAAGCCCAGTGTCTGACCCGCACCATTTTGGGATACGCCGCTCAGGTTGTACGCCGCCTTGATGTCGCTTGGCGCAAGAGCGCCCCCCGGACCGGAGCCGGTTTGGAGCGGCGCAGCATACGGGTCCAAATCAGGCGACACTAAAGGCGTCCCCTGAATGAAGTGCGGCTGCCACTGCGACGCGCTGCTCAGGCCGATCACTCCTGTCACCAGCGATGCCAGCGCCGACGGCACCTGCGGTTCGGCATCCGGGGCGTAGAAGTAGCGCCCGTCCGCCTGCGACTGGTACACTAAAAGGTGCAGGCCGAACGCTTTTTCCACCTGTGCGGCCGGCGCGGACACGTCCAGTACGGCTCGGCTGGCATAGGTTGCTGTTACAGTCAGGCCTAGAGCTTTAGCGTAAGCGATGACGCGGTCATACTCGGCAGGCGTCGGGCTGTACCGAGCCTCAAATTGTTCAGGGGGTTAAATACTGCCCATAACGTGGGTCTTGGTGGTCGGACAGGCCGCGCAGCAGGTCAGTCAGCTCGGCCTGATGATGCAGCGGCAGGGCCAGAGCCAGCGTGAGCGTTTGGGTACGGCTCAGGGCCGAAACCATCTTTGCCGAAGCGACCGCAGCGGGGATATGTCCCGGCAGCGCCTCAAAGCCGGACGCAGGCGCGGCAAAAGCCGCGTGAGAAGCCGTAATGGCAAGACCAAAAGCCGCGCCGAGGTTTCGGGCCGCACGACGCGGAGAAAACATGCAAAAATGAGGCATCGTAAAAACAATTGTCCCTTCACCAAATAAGGTGCGCCGCACAGGTTCTGTAATCTGCTTTGGTCATGCCTTTAGTATGGCGGCGGCATGGCAAACGTGTCAAGCAATTTTGCTCCTGTATTGCGAGACAGTCGAAAAGTCACAACATGGGCAAAAAAGCCCCGGCGGACTTGTCCGCCGGGGCAGAGTATATTGATGTTGCGGATGCCACAGCTAATGCAGCAGTTCCAGACCGCTGACTTTTGCGTTGTCAATGACATTTGTAAAGCTGACCGTGACCTTGCCGGTGTTATCCGCAGTCACGGGAAGCGACTCGACTACAGCCTTGTTCGCCCCGCCTGCTGTGGCGAACACATCGAAATTTGTGAGCACTTGGTTCCCATTGACGGCAACATTAAAGAGACGCTGCCCGGCGGCAGTCCAGTAGATTTCGGCAAAATGCAGACGCAAGGTATAAGAAGCGCCAGGCGTCAGGTTCGGCAATGTGTAAGCAAAAGTATCACCGTTGCTGAAGTCACCGAACCGCTCTGTCTGGTAGACAGCCGGCGGCGCGGCATTGGCGACGTTGGTCGTGTTGATAGTGGCAGCGGTGGAATAGGTGCTGCTGCCCCCGGAGAAGTCGGTGTCTGCCACGAACGTGCCGACCTGCCCGCCGCCCGCGTGGATCTGGGCGACAGTGGTTGTAGCGACCGGCGCGTTGACAATTTCTAAGCCGCTCAACTTGGCATTGTCTCGGATGGTCGTGAAGACCGCCGTGACCTTACCGTTACTGTCGGCCTGCACGGGAAACGACTCGACGAGAGCTTTGTTGGCTCCGCCTGCCATGGCGAAGATGTCGAAGTTTGTGAGCACCGGGTTACCGTTAACGGTGACGTTGAAGAGGCGCTGTCCGGCAGCAGTCCAGTAGATCTCAGCGAAGTGGAGACGCAGGGTGTACCATGTTCTCGGCGTCAGGTTGGGCAGAGTGTAGGTAAAGTTGCCGTAGCGCTCCGACTGGTAGACGGCCTGCGGGGCAGGGTTGGTGACGCCGGTGGTGCTAATGGCGGCGCTTGTGGCATAGGAGCTGCCGCCGGAAAAGTCTGAATCGGCAGCGAAGGTACCGGATGCGCCTCCGCCTGCGTTGATCTGAACGACGGCGGCAGTGGGCGGCGGGGTCGCGCCTGGTAGTAGGCCGTAGACGGCGACAGTGGACCCGCCGGTGGGAATGTAAACTTTGCCGTTCACGACCGTGGGGAACTGGAAGTGGCCGGAATGGCCGATCCCGTCGCGGCTGGAATTCTGAGCGCTGTCCCATAGCTCTGGGTTTGCGACATTGGTGGCGTCATAGGCCCGCACGGTCCCATTGTTGCCGATGGCCCACAAAATCGCGTTGGAAGTACCGCTGGAAGACACGGCAAGTGAGCCGCCGTCTGTGACCGAGCTGCTTGCTGTGGCAAAAATGCCTTTTGGGTTGAGATTCCCGGCAGTCGGGTCGTACCGGAACTGCTCGACAGGCTGACCGCTCGGCCACAAGTAGACGTACTTGTAGGTGCCGCTGTCCCAGGCAATCGGGTTCTGGCCGACTTGGTCGTTGGCACTGACACCGTCAATCCGGTCCAGCACAGCGTCCGGCCCATTCGGCGTAAACTTGCCCAGGTTCGTGGAATTCAGCAGAAATGCGCTGCCGAACTTTGTGCCGCCGCCGAACAGCGCAGCGGTGCCGGGAATGCCGACCACGCTGGAGTTGCCGAGGTCCAGGTCTTCGTTGCTCAGGCCCGACTCGTCAAACGAAGTGAAGTAATCCAGCACTTGCAGGTCTGGACTGAGCTTGACGTAGCACATGCCGTAATCCTTGCCGCCGGTGTTTGCGTCGAAGGTGCCGTTGCCGACTGCCGCGTAAATGTTGCCGGCTGCATCCGCCGTCAGCCCTTTGCCGGCCTGCCAAATGCCGCCGTCGCTGCCGTTCGGCGTGGTGCAGAAGGATGCCACCTGGCTGAATGCGCCGCTGCTGTACTGATAAGCCAGAACCCAGCCGTGATAGGGGAAGCTGTCTGAGTTGTGCGCGAACCCCAAATAGACGCAGCCGTTCGCAAGCAGCAGGGCCGGCCGGTCGTTTGCATGGAAGCGGCCGCTCTTGGCAGGGCCGTCAAAGTAGACTTTGCCGCCGACGCTGCCATCGCCGGTGCCGGACGCGCTGGCCGTGACTTGAAACGGGCTGCCGGGTTTGTCCAGTCCTGTGGTGATGTCAAAAGCATGGATATAAGTAGAACCCGTGTCGTCGGTGCCTGTTTTGGTCAGCACATACATGATGTTTGTGACCGGGTCAATAACCGGCGTTGCTGTGGTATAGGTCGCCGAGTTTGGCAGGACCGTCGCCCAAAGCTGCTTGCCGGTGTCGGCATCGTAAGCATACAGCCCGCAGGGGGAATTATCCGTGTTGTTGGATGTGTAGGCGTACACAACATTGTGCGCCGCGCCGCCGATGATTACGCCTGGCACATACAGCACCTGTCCGTTGACACTGGCGTTCAGGCCGGTGATTGTAAACAGCTTGCCGAACGTCGCTGTGCTGACATTCTTGGGCGTCAGGATCGTTTCGGCGGCGTTTGCCCCGGTGCGGGCATTGTCATTGTTTTGGGTCAGCACCGCGGTCTGCGCCAGTGCTGGATGCGAGCCGGCAGCCAGCGCCGCCAGGCCAAGAAAGGCGAGAAGTGGCCGGAGCCGCGAGGAATGACGGAAACAAGACAAGTGGGAACAATACAACATAACGGTGTTCTCCATTCTGCCGAGAGGCAGCAACAGGCGAGCCGCACAGGCGCGGCGCCGCAGCTATGGCGCAGTTGCCATAAAGCTGGTACAGCGTACCACAAAAAATTGTCTGAAAAAATACAATGAACGGGCGCACTTAGACAAATTATTTTACGGGAGTGAAGAAATGGAGATTTATCGCACACAAAATCGGTCTGCTGGAATGCGTTATTTGATCCTTACCGACCCAGACCCAAAGACTGGCGTTCTCCGGGCTGTCGTGGCAGACACCGAGACGCAGACTGTTCAGCGCGTCAAAAGCGTTCCCGCGCTGCTGCGCTCGGAAAAGTGGCAGACACCGGGCAAAGACGCTCCCGTGCTGGACACGCTGGTTCAGGAGATTCCGGCTCTGCGCCGTCATCGCGGCATTGAAATCCGCTTGCCGTCCGGCGTCACCGCCTGGGTTCTGTGGCGCGAGTGGTCTGCCGCCGATGCCGATGTGCAGGCGCTTTTGACCGAAACCACGCAGAGCATCGCCATTCCCGCCCATGAGCCGGACGGCGATTATTTTCTGGCGTCTCATGCGGCCAAAGTTCTGGGCGGCAAAGTCTTAGACCCGGCGCGTTCGGTGTTCGCTCTCGGAGAGGCAGCATACTAAACGCCTAACAGCAGAAATTCAAAAAAACTTTTCGCCGCTTTGGAGGCCGCCCTTGCCGCGGGGAGAATTATGTGCTAGAATGAACCTCGTAATGAGGCGGGGAAGGGAGCGGCATGGCTGAAGAAGAAACAGGATTTACGTTTGTAGACAGGCGACGGACTGCGCCGGAAGCCGCGCCGGAGCCGGCCCAGACGCCTCCGAGCGCTGCTGAACCACAGGCGTTCCAAAGCCAGGTTTATGAGAACACCTTAGACGAGCCTCAAGGTGACAGTTCTCAAGTGCCTGATTCTGAGCCCACTGACGCCGCGCCGACAACGTATGACATGCTCGGCTACTGCATCAATCTCTTGGCGTCTCAAGCCTGGCAAAAGCTGGGGCTTCTGGCGGACCCGCAGACTGGGGAAGCGCAGCCCGATCTAGAAGAAGCCAAGCTGGCGATTGACGCCGTCGGCGACCTTGCCGCTCGCCTCGACTCCGCGCCGGAAACTATTATTCCTGCCGATCTGCGCCGCGAGCTGCGGACACTGGTGAATGACCTGCGCCTGAATTACGTTTCTCAGCGCGGTCCAGCGTCTTAAACAGCCCGTGCTTTTAGTGTACTGCCGTTAATCTTAGCATACTCTCTATGCTGGTCACTGTCAATTTACAACATGATTAGAAGCAATCTGCCACTGCCGTTTTTATACCGTTTGCGTCTGCGGGCGGGAGATGCCGCAAGGCGGGCGACCTCCGTGCCAGTCAACTACCGGAGAAGCCCCGACAGCACAGGCAGACCTGCGCCTCGTCCCGGTGCCCGCCGCCCCGCAGGTGCGGAAGCGGCGCAGGTCTGGCTGCACTTTGTGGATCAGTACGGGCTGTTTACGGAGGTTTTGTGCGCGGCGGCGAAAAGCGGCTGCGACAGCCGCAAGGAAACGGAATATGCGCTTTTGCGGTGCTGGTTTATGAGCAATTACTACCGGGCGGCGGGGCGAGTGCGTCCTGCGCTGGAAGCGGAGTTCGGCGCGGAAGCCTGCACGCCGAGCATTGCCGACTATGCCGGCCAAAAGCGTGCGCTTGATGCTCTGGAAGCGCTGTTCCTGCCGTCGACCCTGCGTGAGGTGCTGAAGCATGACACCGGCGATCTGATCCCGCGCGTCGCCCGCATCAGCGAAGTGATTTACCGCTGCCATGCCGAATGGGAGCAGAGCCAGCTGTCTTGATGTCACGCAGACAAAGAAAAGCCCGCGCACAAGCGCGGGCTTTTTGCCGTGGAAGACCCGCTTTACGCGGCGGCTGTTTGGCTGCGGATTTCTGCAAGAGCCGCCTCATTATCGTCGTAAAGCTGGAAAATCTTTACCAGCCGGGTGATCTCGAACGCCCGGCGGACAAACGGCGTCGTCGCGACTAGGCTGATGCCGCCTTCATGCTCCCGAACCCGCCGCACCGCGTCCACCAGCACACCCAGCGCCGCGCTATCCAGATATGGCACTTCGGCGAGATTGATCACAATCTGGTAAAACTTCTGCTCAATCAGCTCGCGCAGCGTATCACGCAGCAGAGAGCAGGTATGCAGATCAATTTCGCCCTTCAGATGCACAATCGCAATCTGATCCGGCGTTCTTTGCGTATCGATTTCCAGGTTCAAAATAGACGCCCTCCCATTTCATTTCCCTAAGCTGCCCACTCCTGCCAGGCCTGAACGGTGATTAAATACGGCTTACCCAGATTGCTTTTGTCGTTAAACGAATGCCCGCCCGCCTGCCCAAAGCCCGGCCTTTTTGCGGGGCCGTGCCAAAGCTGCGCTTTTTGGGTATCTTTGCGTCAGCTACAATAAAGAAAATCATTACAGGAAAACTATCATGCAGTATCGTCATTTAGGCAAATATGGAGTGAAAGTCAGCGAAGTGTCACTGGGGTCATGGCTGACTTACGGCGGGGCGACCGAAGATGAGGCCGCGCGTGCCTGCATCGAAAAAGCCTACGATTTAGGCATCAACTTTTTTGACACGGCCAATGTTTATGCCCGCGGCAAATCCGAAGAAGTGGTCGGTAAGGCGCTTGCGCCGTATGCCCGCGACTCGTACTTCCTCGCGACCAAAGTTTACTTTCCGATGGGCGATGGCCCGAACGACCGGGGCCTGTCCCGCAAACACATTTTCGAGCAGTGTCATCTGTCGCTGAAGCGCCTCGGCACCGACTACATCGACCTCTACCAGTGCCATCGCTACGACAGCGAAACGCCGCTGGAAGAAACACTTGTGGCGCTAGATGACTTGGCGAGCCAGGGTAAGATTCTGTACGCCGGCGTTTCCGAGTGGAGCGCAGCCCAGATCACCCACGCCTGCGATTATGTACGAGGCCATGGCCTGCATCCCATCGCCTCCAATCAGCCGTACTACAGCCTGCTTGGGCGAAATATCGAAAAAGAAGTCATCCCCGTGTGTGAGCGCGAAGGCATCGGTCAGGTTGTGTTTTCGCCGCTCGCCCAGGGCGTCCTGACCGGCAAATACAAGCCCGGCCAGCCGCTCCCGGAAGGCAGCCGCGCGTCCGACCCCGCGCAGAACACGTTTTTGGGCAAGGACCGCTTAGATGACGCCACGCTTACCGGTGTCCAGAAGCTCGCCCCCATTGCCGAGGGCTTGGGACTGTCAACGGCCCAGCTTGCTCTCGCGTGGTGCCTGCGCCAGAAAAACGTCTCCTCCGTTATCATCGGCGCGTCCCGCCCTGCCCAAGTCGAAGATAACGCCGGCGCATCGGGCGTCACGCTCTCGCCCGAAACCCTCACTGCCATCGACGAAGCCCTCGCCGGAGTCCCGTCCGCCCGTTAGCGTGTGGTATACTAAGCGAAACCGGAAGGAGGCCGACCAATGGGAGAAACGCAAGTTATTGAAGGAACAACCGAAGAGATTACAGCCCGTCTGCGCGAGGCTTACCCGCAGCAAACCCTGCGTGTGACAGTGGAGCCGCAGGAAGAAGAAGCGCTGCCGGATTTTTCTGACTATCCTCATACTGTGACCAGCGAGGGCCAGCTTATCGGTTTACTGCGTGAAGCCTTGAATAACAGCACAAGGCACGAAGCCACGGACGAGACTTGGGAGCAGAGGAAGGCGGAAGTTCATCGCCGCGCGGCGAACAGGCCATGAGTCTTGAAGTCATCGAAACGCCGGAGGCCGTTAACGATGTCATTGAGGCGGCTGATTACATTGCCGCCCGGTCTAGTCTCAACGCTTCCGATAAGTTCTTAGAGTCCGTCAAAAGCACATATCGACAGATTGCCGACATGCCTGGAATGGGCGTTGCGCGTGACTTTGGGCAGCCGGACCTGAAGGGGATGCGGATGTGGCGCGTCCCCAAATACCCGCGCTTTCTTGTCTTTTATGTGACAACTGGGCGTGAGCTGATTATCCTGCACGTTCTGAACGGTTCCCAAGACCTAGACGCAATTTTTCGTGCGCCTGGATAAAAGGATAAACCATGCATGAAGCAAGCTTTTTTGTGCCGTTAAGTGTAGCGTTGATGACTTGCGCCTGCGTTGCAAATGTGCAGGCGCAAGACTCCTACCATCCGCCGCAAGGCTATGTTCCTGACACAAAAACAGCAATTCGTATTGCCATTGCTGTTTGGTCACCGATTTATGGAGAAAAACAAATACAAGAAGAAAAACCGTTTCATGCTGCCTTAAACCACGGTATTTGGACGGTAACGGGGTCTCTGCCTTCTTCTCCACATGGTTATGTTATGGTTGGTGGCGTGGCGCTTGCAAAAATCTCCAAGAAAGATGGCCGCATTCTTCAAGTCACTCATGGGAAATAGCGCTTCTCTGTTCCCCAATCTGGCTTATTTGAGAGGTGTTTTTATGACAGATTACGAAGTTTTGCCGACGAATATGGCGCTGGCGGAGCGGGCTGCTGAACTCATCTACGAGGCGGCGCAGGAGGCAATTGCGGCGCGAGGACGGTTCACAATTGCGCTGACGGGAGGTTCCAGCCCGCGTCAAACTTATCAATTACTGGCAAAAGCGCCGCCGGAGCAGATGGATTGGTCCAAAGTATTTGTCTTTTTAGGCGACGATAGATTCGTGCCGTACAGCAGCACGGACTCGAACTACGAGATGTGCCGTGAGCTGCTGCTGGACCATGTGCCGGTCCCAAAAGAGCAGATTTTCCCAATCCCCACCGACACGGCGACAAACGCTGAAGCCGCCGACAAGTACGCGCAGACGCTGTCCCAGGTCTTTAACGCGCCGCTTTCCGGGCCGCCGCCGTCTCTTGACATGATCCTGCTCGGCATGGGCGATGACGGTCACTGCGCGTCGCTGTTCCCCGGAATGCCAACGCTGACTGTCACCGACAAGTGGATGCTGCCGTCGCCGCCCGGAACTTTGCCGCCGCCGGTGGACCGGGTGACAATGACATTTCCGGTGCTGAACGCGGCCCGCTGTGTGCTGTTTCTCGTGGAAGGCGCGAAAAAAGCGCCTGCCGTGCGGGACATTCTGGAAGGTGGCGCGGCAGTGAATGTGCATCCGTCGGCAGGAGTGCAGCCCACTTCTGGCAAGCTGCTTTGGCTGCTGGACCAAACGGCGGCGGAGCGCCTCTCTGCCCGTCAGTCGACGACATGAACCCGCGTGACCATCTTGCCAACGAGCGGACATTTTTGGCCTGGTTTCGCACGGCGATTTCCCTGCTGGGGTTTGGCATTCTGATTGCCAAGCTGCGGTTTTTAGAAGCCGGGGCGGGATTGGGTCAAAGCGCGGGTGTTCGGTCTACGCGCCTCGGCCTTGCGTTCGCTGTCGGGGGTTTGCTGACCTTGATGCTGTCGGTGTGGCAATACTGGCGCACGAAGCGCATGATTGACAGCGGCAGCTACGAATCGCCGGTACAGGTCATCTTTGCATTCTCGGCCGTCGCCATCGCGCTGGGCCTCGGCAGTGTGGTCTACTTGATTAGTATTTCCAAGTAGGGCCGGAAAGGCTGTGATGCAAGGTGCCG
>CAXTER010000020.1:0-70604 GCA_964243345.1 uncultured Armatimonadales bacterium | reverse complement strand
GTGCTTTGAAGTGCAAGCCTCCGCCTGCGCGGGCAGGCATCTATTCGTAATCTTCGCCCACGAAGGTGGGTGCTTGCACCTTTGAAGCCCTGCCGTTCAGGGCAGGGAACTTCTCATGGACAGTTTCGCAAAAAAGCTTGGTTTTCTAGGCGAACTGAAAGAACGCAGTATTCACTTTACCCCGGAACATAATTGTCCTCAATCTGTTATGGTCCTGAAAAAGAACTAGAGCGTTTGTTCCGTGACTTCAGCAATTCGCTGAACGCTGCTTCTTTATGATGCTTCAGTGTCGCCCGCAAAATCCCATCCCGCCGCCGGTCATGGCGTGAATGATGCGAAGCAGAAGCCTGACGCTCCCACGTCGGGAGGTTGCGGGCTTCGAAGCGGGCGGGGGGCGGCCACAGCAGAGCAGGGCAAGAAGCGAACATAAATCCCTTGCCGTGCGTTGCATGTCTTGACAACATCAGTTCTGTTTGCTATAATACTTATGCGGCGTACTCAAGCACTCCCCACCGCGAATTTTCTGTGATTTCCAAACTTTCGTTTGTCTGCCGCGAATTGCGATTTGCGAGCAAGTGGAGGCCGTCGTGCCAATCCCCAACTGTGGGCCGCCTGCAAACGCCGGAGCTTCGCCTCCGCCCCTGTTTGAGCTTGGGCCGGATCAGGGACAAGACTTTCAGCGGGCACGCTCCTATTTTTTAGTGCCTTTGCTGGGTCTTGACTCCGCCCGCGACCATGCCTACTACCGGGAACGTCTGGTTGCGGCCCTTTCGGCGCAGCCATACACCGACATCTATGTATTCAGCCACGGCTGGCATCGCAATTTGTTCGGCGCGGTGTCCGCTTATGATCGTTTGGTCAGCCGCTTCACGTCTTTGTTCCAGCGGGGACGCTTGCAGCCGAAGTCGGAGCCTTATAATCCACTGTTCCTCGCGCTGCACTGGCATTCCGATCCTGGAGAAGATAATTGGCTGGACCTTTCAGGCCGGCGCGACAAGCTCAGTTTCCTGCTGCGGGCGCAAGCGGCACTTAAGCCCAATAACAACATTTCCGAAGGGGTCTTTCTGAATATCCTGGAAGACCTTTACGAGTATATGACCTATGTTTCCGCGCCGGATGTCTCGGCGTTCAGCAGCAACTCCATGTCCGGCAAAGTTGCTGCGCTGTTCCAGCGGCTCGATAAGGCGGCGGATGTGCATGGCCGGCTTGACGGGGGACCTCCCACACGGCCCGAAGACAAAGTCACACTCGTCTGGCGGTGTTACGAGGAGGCGGACCCGCAGAAGGTGCTGATGGACCAAAGCGTTCTTCCCCAGCCGTTCAACAGCCCGCTCCAAGCTCTCTCCAACCTGCTCAAGTTTGCGGTCGCTCTGCTGGGAACTGCCGCCGTGCTGGGCCTGTTTTCCAAGCTGGCCCATTGGGCACCGGTGGCCGGACCGGTAGATCACCTGGTCTTCGCCCTGCTGAAAACTCTGCGTCTCCCGTTTCTGCTCAATTGGCTGCACCAGGTCCTGCCTGACTTCCTGTACTGGGCGGTGACGCTGGGGGGGCTGGCCGCAGGTCTGTTGGGACTCGCGGTTGTGCTTTTGCTTGGCACGGGGTACTGGCACCGGAAGTACCACAAAAATAAAGGCGCTCGCGGCCTGCCCGTGCTGGCGGTGGGCGCGTGGCTGCCGCTCCAAATTGCCTGCACATTTCCGCTGCTGCTGGTCCTGTTCACGACCTTTCTGTTTCGGAACTTGCTGATCCTGCTGGTCTTCCCTCTCGTTTTCGTGTGCAGCAGCCTGCACTGGAATGTGTTTTGGCCGGTTCTCCTCTTCACGACAGGCTGCATTGCCCTGGCCTACCTCCAGTACGCGCAAGGCCGGTCGGTTGCCGGCCTGTTTTCAGAGCGTGTGGAAGAAGCAGGCGGAAAGGTGCAGAGCATTCGGGACACGCTGGCCGACTGGTCCCGCTGGCCGATCAAAAAGCTCAAGGATGCCGTTTCCCAAGACAGCGCCGTACTGAGTCTGGCGGACGCCGTAGACCGGCAGCTTGCCTTCTGGAAAATGCAGCGCTGCGGCACCGAGGCAGGCTATGAAGCGGGCATCTTCCTTAAAGAACTGTTCGAGCAGATGGCGGCTGAGAACCCGGCGGCGCTGGCCGGAACCCGGCTGCATCTGATCGGACACAGCTTCGGCGGCCTCGTGGTCGCCAATGCCGCCCGCTACCTTGCCCTGAACACCGCCGTGCCGCTGCACTCCGTGACACTTTTAGAAGCGGCACTCGCATCTGACTGGTTTCAAGAGGAAACATGGTGCGAGCAGGCGGCTCATCTGTCCGGCGCTTTGGCCTGCGTTTATTCCGCCTATGATTCCGCCAACGGCTTTTACTACCCGGCAGCCAACAGCGGGCGCATGGCTGCCGGATATGTCGGACTGGACCAGGCCGGCGCAAAATGTTTAGGGAAAGACAGCTTGTTCGCTTCGCTGGTTCAGCCCCCGGACATCGCTCTGTATCTGAAAGATTGCCATGTGCCTTATGTTCTGAATCTGGATGCCAGCCGCCTCATTTTTGCCGGCGGCGTGGCCGCCGGGGGCGGGCATGACGACATCTATAAAGATGATGTTATCCACATGATCTGGGCCATCACCACTTTAAGCCAGGAAGCGGTCCCCTCTCTTTCCCCGTCTCACAGTTCTTCCTAAAGTGCACAAAGTCATAGAGCGCACCGGGTTGCGCTCCTTGCTAGGTCACGCTTCCTGTCTTGAGGCGGCGTTTTGCTGCATGGGCCGAGACATGGGGCAGCACCGGCTTACCAGCAGTATGCCGCTCCCAGGCTGGCAGGTTGCGGGCTTCAAAGCGGGTGGGGGTGCGGCCCCGGCAGAGCAGAGCGAGCGGGGGGGCGGGCAGGAGCAGCAAAAGCGCAAGGCCGAGAGAACGAAGCGGGAAGCGGGACATAAACTGATTATACCATGCGGTTCTGTCTGGTATAATAGGGGCTATGGACAGTGTGACGATTTTAGGGCTGCGGGTGGACCGGGTCTCGGTGGACGAGACGCTGGCGGTAATTGACCGCTTTATTGCCGAGCGGACGCCCCATACGATTGTCACCGCCGATGCGTCTATGGCCGTCATTGCCCGGCGTGACCCGGAGCTGCATGCAATTGTGGAAGGCGCGGATTTAGTGACGCCCGACGGCGCGGGGATACTGATGGCGTCCCGGCTGCTTGGCGTTCCGGTGCGCTACAAAGTGTCCGGCGTGGATTTAGTGGCCCACTTGTGTGCGCTGTCGCCGGGTAAAGGCTACCGGATTTTCTTTCTCGGCGCGGCACCGGGCGTCGCCGCCGAAGCCGCTGCGAAGGCACAGGTGCGGTGGCCGGGGACACATATTGTCGGAGTCTGCGACGGCTACTTTTCGCCGGAGCAGGAGCCGTCGGTGCTGGCGCAAATCAAAGAAGCCAATCCTGACATTGTCATGGTGGCGTTCGGCATCCCAAAACAGGAGAAATGGATCGCCCGCCACAAAGCGGCCCTGGGCGCTCCCGTGTTTATGGGCATTGGCGGATCGTTTGACGTGCTTTCAGGCCGGGTCAAACGTGCTCCCGTGTTCATGCAGCGGTTCGGGTTTGAGTGGCTGTACCGACTTATCCAAAACCCGAAGAAGATCAGTAAAGTAATGACCCTGCCGCAGTTTGCCCTGCTGGTCCTGCGTCAGCGCTTCTTGGGCGCGACTTAGCCACTACTTCTTCTTCGGCGGGTCTTGTGTCACGATGGGCTTCCCGACAACGACAACCGGTCCCTTGTCCTTCTTTTTGTCGCCGTCCGCCCGCGCGGGCTGCGACGCCACCCCGGCCACGGTCAGGCCTATTAATGCGGCGCAAAGCGCCGTTTGCATGAGTTTCATAATTTTTTCATCTCCCATCTTCTAGTTAGTCGGCGGTGCCGGCAAAATTGTTCCCCAGCCTGCGGCATTTTCCAGCCTTAATTCGCCGCCGCAGACTTGGTATCCTCCCGACAGACC
Source organism: uncultured Armatimonadales bacterium (assembly GCA_964243345.1). GTDB lineage: Bacteria > Armatimonadota > Armatimonadia > Armatimonadales > Capsulimonadaceae > JANXMY01. The sequence goes on along the minus strand of CAXTER010000020.1, from coordinate 66,601 downwards.
TAAGATCGGTTTCAGCAGGCGGTGCGAGTCCAAATCTAAGTAGTCAAACGCCCCGGTTCCGGCGGCAATCTGCGCGGCGGCGGCAATGCCGAGGCCGGTTTCGAGCATACAGCCCAGCATGAGCTGCTTGCCGAACGCCCTGGTCAAGGCGATGATCTGCAAGGCTCCGGTGATGCCTGACTTCATCAGCTTGACGTTGATGCCGTCCACAGCGTCCTCTTGCAGCAGGCGCAAGACTTCGGCGACGCTGCGGGCGGACTCGTCGGCAAACAGCGGGAACGGGATGCGCTCGCGGACATATTTTAGCCCTGCGACATCTTCTTTGGCAACAGGCTGTTCCAGCAAATCAATCGCCGCACCTAGTTTTAAGAGCGCGGCTGCGAACTCGACGGCGGCCTCCGGCGTGAACGCTTGGTTGGCGTCAATCCGCAGGCGCACGGGCGGAGCCGCGTGCATGACCGCCTCAATCCGGGCCAAGTCTGCGTCGGAGCCGAGCGGATCGCCGACTTTAATCTTCAACGCCCGGAAGCCGTCGGCCCACGCCGCTGCGGCCAGCGCCGCCGCTGCGCCGGGAGCGACGATTGGGATGGTTAGATCGGTTGTCACCCGGTCCTGCATTCCGCCGAAATGCTGCCACAGAGGCAGTCGGCGCTCCTTCGCCCAAACATCATACAGGGCCATTTCCAGCCCGGCCCGCGCCGCCGGAGCGTCTGCAAGCAGCGTATTTGCCCGCGCCAGCAGCGGCCCTAGCCGGTCAGTCGGCATTCCCGTAAACTTCGGCATGACTGCATTCAGGGCTTCTAAGACCGACTCGACGCTTTCGCCGGTCACATAGCCGACCGGCGCACTTGCCCCGTCCCCGCCTTGTCCCGCCTCACTCTCAACGCGGATGCGGACGTTTCGGGCCTCCGTTGCAGTCCGGGCGGCAATTATAAACGGCGACACGAGCGGCAGGGTCCAAGCTCTGACCGAGATAGAAACAATGCGCCCGGAAACAGTGGACATGGCTTATTTTACCGCACTTAGATCGAAGTCGCAAGCAGAAAGTTCAGCGGCGAAAAGTTCTAAGAAGTCTTCACAACTTTTTCACGTCGGTTTAGGTACACTTGCCATACTATGCGGATTTTGCTGATTGAAGATGAAGTTCCAATCGCTGAAGTCATCAAGCAGGGATTGGAGCAGGCCGGCTACACAGTCGTGATGGCCCATGACGGCACATCAGGGCTGGAACGTGCACGGGAAGGCCGCTGGGCATTATTAATTTTGGATGTCATGCTGCCTGGTAAGGATGGCTGGGAAATCTGCCGGACGCTGCGGGAAGAGCGCGACCCGACGCCGATTTTAATGCTGACGGCGCGGGACGCGGTGCAGGACCGGGTGCAGGGCCTGGATTTGGGGGCCGACGATTACCTGCCGAAGCCGTTTGACTTTTCCGAGCTAATCGCGAGGGTCGGGGCGCTCCTCCGGCGCGAAAACATCCATAAAACGCGGACACTGCAAGTCGGCGATTTAGAGATAGACACCCGCCTGCGCCGCGTCATCCGCGCCGGGCAGGAAATCACGCTGACGCCACGCGAGTTCACTCTGCTGGAAGCCCTCGCCGGGCGCGAAGGGCAGGTCTTGACCCGCGAAGTCATTTTGGAGCGGGTCTGGCTGGACGAGGAAAGTTTATCAAACACCGTAGACGTGTATGTCGGGCTGCTGCGCCGCAAGATTGATGCGGGGCATGTCGTCAAGCTCATTCAGACTGTCCACGGCGTCGGCTATGTCCTGCGTGCGCCCCTGAACATGGAGAAGTCTTGATGAAGCCGCGCTTGTCCCTCAACTCGGTTCGTGTCCGGCTTGCGCTGTGGAATGTCGGCGTTTTAGCGTTCGTGCTGGTGGGCCTCGGCATCATCTTCAGCGTCACGATGCGGGCAAATATCAACGCCGCGATCAACCAGCGTCTGAGCGAGCGGGCGCACCATGCCCAGCACCTCTTAAACGACCCGCCGCAGTTGTTTTCCGGGGGAGACGCGCCGGACCCCAGCGGCGAGATGCGCCCGCGCGTATTTGACGCCCAGGGCCGGCCTCACCGCCCCGGCGATATGCCGATGGACTCGCCTAGCCTGCTTCGGGCGGAAGCCGGCAAGGACTCCTATGTAACGGTTCCTTTGCTGGGGGCTTCGGTGCAGATTTATTCCCTGCCGGTCCAGCGCGGGGGCAAAGTCATTGGCGTCGTTCAAACCGGCACTTCTCTCAGCCGAATTCATGCGGAAATGGCGGAAATGACGCGCACACTCGTCTACTTGATCCCCGTCGTTCTGCTGATCGCCGGCCTCGGCGGCGCGTTTTTGACCGACCGCGCCCTGCGTCCGGTTCGGCGGATTGCGGCGGCGGCAAACCAAATTGAAGCCGAAGACTTGTCCCATCGGCTGCCGGTGATGGGGGATGACGAGTTTGCTGATTTGGCAGTAACCATCAATGGAATGCTGGCGCGGCTGCAAATCGGGTTTGAGCGCCAGGAACAGGCGTTTGAGCAGCAGCGGCGGTTCGCAGCGGACGCCTCCCATGAGCTTCGGACGCCGCTGACGATTATTAAAGCCAACACCAGCTTGTCTTTGTCGGAGCGGCGCACCGAAACCGAGTACGAGAAAACGCTGCGGGTGGTTGACACGGCTGCCGACCGAATGACGCGCATTGTGCAGGACTTGCTGCTGCTGGCGCGGGCCGATGCCGAACAGCTTGCTTATGCTCTGGTTCCGACGCCGCTGTCCGATGTACTGGAACTGGCGGCGGCCTCGCTGGCAAGCCTGGACCATGCGCCGGTTGAAATCGACTTGCCGTCACCGATTTCCGTGCTGGGCCATCCCGACAGCTTAGTCCGGCTGTTTTCTAATCTGCTGGAAAATGCCGCCCGCCACACGCCAAGTGATGGGCGCATCACGGTCACTGCGGAGCGTGCAGGCCGGCAAATTGCCGTGGAAGTGTCCGACACCGGGGTGGGGATCGCTCCGGAGCATCTGCCCCATGTCACCGAAAGGTTTTACAGAGTTGAAGCAGCACGGTCCCGCACCCATGGCGGAACCGGGCTGGGCCTGTCCATCTGCCGCAGCATTACCGATCTGCACGGCGGCAGCTTAGAAATTACCAGCACACTGGGGCAGGGAACGACCGTGCGCGTCCTGCTGCAAAACGCCCAGCCGGAAGATTTGCTGGCGGCGTCCGGCGCAGTTCTGGCAGCAAAAGCCTGAGCGCGGAAAAGTTCTTTGTTTTTCACGCGATTTTCATGTATCCTTGTTATTATGGGTAGTAAGAATAACGATAAGACCCGAACAGGAGAAACTACGATGAAACCAACTTACTCCAAACGGACCGCTGCGCTGGCGGTTTTAGGCGCGGCGGCGGCCCTGCTCGCGCCGATTACAATGCATTCCGCTCTCGCGCAGGGGCCGCAGGGTGGCTTTGGCGGCGGCGGCTTCGGTGGCCCCGGCGGCGGCGGGCAGGGCCGATTTGGCGGTGGTCCCGGCGGCGGGCAAGGCGGCTTTAACCGCCGTCCGCCATTCGCCTATGGCACCGTAACTGCCGTGGATTCCGGGGCCGGCATAGTCACTATCGCCGGACGTGGCGGCGGCCCGGACCAGACAATCCAGACGCAGGGCACAACTCAGATTATTTCTCAGGCGACCGCCTCTGTATCCGATCTAAAAAAGGGTGACACGATTCAAGTGCAGGGCGTCCCGACCGGCATTACGGCATCGTCCGTGTCCATCGGCCAATCGCCGCTGGCCGGCCTCGGCGGGCCGGGCGGACCCGGCGGACCTCCTCCCGGCGGCGGAGGCGGCAACGGGGGCGGCGCAGCGGCCGCACCGGCAATGGCGTATGCCACGGGAACAGTGACGGGAACTAACCCGCTGACGATCTCGCTTTCTTCCACAGCGTCTATGACGCTGAAAATGGACCCGAATGCGAAAGTGACCAAATACACGCCTGTCACCCTCAGCACCGTCAAAGTCGGTGACCGCGTACTGGCGATGGGAACGGCAAACGATGACGGCAGCTTCGCCGCAACAACCGTTGCCCTGAACCTGGACCCAAGCACACTGGCCGGCCTCGCACGCGGCGGGGGCGGCGGCTACGGACGCGGCGGGGGCGGCGGCTTTGGCGGGCGCGGTGGCCGGGGCGGTTTCGGCGGCCCGAACGGCGGCGGCCCCGGCGGCGGTGGAATGCCGCAAAATGGTTTCGGCGGCCCAGGCGGTCCCGGCGCTCCTCCGCCAGCTCAGTAAAGCGCGTAAGTATTCAATTGGCACAGCAAATCAGCCTCGGTCTTTCTGACCGGGGCTGGTTTTGCATGGTAAACTGTTCTTAAAGGAGCAGACTGTCCATGCGTCATTTGTCCTCAAGTTCTGCCGGAATAATTTGTGCCGGAATAATCACGGCTGCCGCGCTGTTCTCACTGGCGCGGCCTGCCTACTGCCAAATCGTGCCGCCTGCGCCGCTGGCGTTGCCGACTCCCCTTACGCTGCCGCAGGCACTGGCACTTGCCTTGCGGCAGCAGCCGCAGCAGTATCTCGCCCGCACGCAGGTAACGCAGGCGCAGGGCCAGAAGCTGCAAGCGCAGTCCCAGTATTTCCCCGTGCTGACCCCCAGCTACCAGTACCAAAACACGTCCAGCGCCCTTTACGGCGTCAGTACAAGCGGCGTTACGACCATCCTCACTCCTACAACTGGAACAGGGACAACTGGAACAGGGACAACGGGGACGGGCACCGGAACGACAACTACCGGAACGACAACTACCGGAACGACAACTACCGGAACGACAACCACCGGAACGGCCACGGGCGGGGCGGGAACCACAACGATTGTGCAGTCGCCGACGAATGAAGTCAGCATTGTGCGCGGCGGCGGCCTGAGCGTCGGCCTCAGCCAGACGCTGTTTGACACCGGCCAGCGCGAAGCGGCAAACACTGAGGCGCGGCGAGCCGTGGATGCCGCCGAAGAAAATAACCGCTTCACGCGCCAGACCATCATCTCGAACGTCACTCAGGACTACTACCAGCTTCTCTTGAACCGGGACCTCGTCAAAGTCGCCCAAGCGCAGGTGGCGCGTTACCAGCAGACTGTGGATGTCACCCAGGCCCAGATTGACGCGGGAACGACGGCGGCCAAAGATATTTACCAAGCGAGAGCCGATTTGGCAAACGCGCAGGTCACGCTGCTGACCGATCAAAACGCAGTCCTCACGGCGTCGGCAACCCTCAAAAATTCTATCGGCGTCAACCTAAACGGCGTTTTGGACATCGCGCCGCTGACACCGGGCGATCAGCTTCCGCCGGTCCCGTCGCCGGGCCAATCTTTGCCGCTGGATAATGCTTTGGCAGCGGCGTTTACGGAGCGTCCTGACGTGCGGCAGCAGCAGGCGGTGGTTCAAAGCGACATCGCCGCGCTGGAACTGGCCCAGCGCCAGGCCGGGCTGACGGTCCGGGGCGATTACACGGTAAATTATCAGGCGACCAACGATGTCGGGACGCGCGGCGTCAACTCCGAGTTCCTTTTGACCGGCTCTTACCCGCTGTTTGACGCGGGGCTGGCACGCGGCGCGGTGCGGATCGCGCAGGCGACGCGCGATGCCGCGCTGGATCAGCTTGAAGTGGTGCGCCAGCAGGTGCGTCTGGATGTCGAGCAGGCGTACAGCACGCGGCAGACCAATTTAGAAGCCGCCGGGCTGGCCCAAGCCGCAGTCACTGCCGCCCAGGTCAATTACGATGCCGTGACCGCGTCCCGCAAAGAAGGCATCGGCACGGTGCTGGATGTGACGACGGCCCAGGCGACGCTGACTCAGGCGCAGAGCCAGTATGTGTCCGCTGTTTACAATTTCTATATTGCCGATGCCCAGCTTCAGCGTGCCGTTGGCCGCAACGATGCCGGCCTGCCGCCGGCTCGGTAGTCCTCGCCCTCATGTTTGTCCCGCTTGTCTGCCGGGTAAAGTCGTCTCAGCACGGCTTCTCGAAAGCAACACAAAAGAAGTATCACAAGAGAGGCGCTTGATTTACAAGCGTCTGCTCCGAAAGGGACCTCAAATGGCACATTTATATGCTTCGTTTACGGACGCGGCGATGGCGGAGAAAGCGGCGGGCGCACTGCTTGATTACGGCGTTCGCCAGGAAGACATCAGCCTGGTCGCCAACGACCAGTATGGTCAGACGCGCGAATCTTATGCCTCCCAAACGACTGACCCGGCGTATACAGTCGGCACGACTGGCGCTTTCGGAGCGGAAGGCGCGTCTGCCGGCTATGGCGCAGGAGAACCGGCCCTCGGAACCGGCTCCGCGCTGGGAGCTGTTTCCTCAATGGAAGGCCGCAGCGTCGGTGTCTACAATAACCCTGACTCCGCCGCAGGCACGGCCGGGGACTTGAACCCGATGGATCAGGGCGCTCCGGACTCTGTGGCTTCGCAGGGTGATGTGGAAACCGCCGCCAAGCACGGCATCAGCACCACGACACCGGAAGACGCGGGCGAAGGCGCGGTCAAGGGAACCGGCATTGGGCTTGGCGTCGGCATTCTTGCCAGCCTCGCCGCGCTGGCCGTTCCCGGTGTCGGCCTTGTCCTCGGCGGCGGCGCTCTCGCCGCGGCGCTTGGCGCGACGGCGCTGACTGCCGGTGCCGGTGCGATTGCCGGTGGTGCGACGGGTTACTTGAAAGACCAGGGTGTTCCCGCGGATGTCGCCGAGCGGTATCACGGCACAGTCACCGGCGGCGGTGCGGTGCTGTCAGTGAACATCCCTTCCGGGAAAGTGGATTTGACTGGAGCCGAATCGGTACTTTCCAAGTATGGTGCGGCGGACATGAATTCTTATTGAGCGTCTGGCTCTGACCTATTTTGATCCGTAAAAAACTACCGGTGGGAGTCCTTGACAAGCGGACGGGGACGTGATAGAATAGGGGACGTGGAGTAATCCGCGTCCCTTTTTTCCTGCTGTGTTATACACTCACGCCGCAGAACAGCATTATTCTCGCAAAATCATTTCTCGAAGCATCAGAGCAAGCAGTCAGAGGAGAACGAGGTCGCTTATGGCAGCCGGGCCGCTTATTGGCATTGATATTGGAACGCAGCAGATCAAAATTGCGGAGCTTCGGCCCGGCAAAACCGGGCTGACCGTGTCTGCGCTGGCACTCGGCCCGACCCCGTTGGGCATTATCCAGAACAGCATTATCACCGATCCCGCCGCGATGGGAGCTGCGCTGAAACAGCTCATGCGTAACAGCGGCATCACGGTCAAAAAGGCTGTGGGATGCATCACCGGGCAGAACGCCGTCGTCATTCGCATCATTGAAGTCCCGCGTATGACCGATGCCGAGCTGAAAGAAACCATGAAGTGGGAAGTGGAGCGCCATGTACCGTTCGCGCCTAGCGAAACGGTCCTAGACTACCAGCCGCTGACCCCGCGCACCCCGGAAGCGGCCAGCGGCCCGAACATGGAAGTGCTGCTGGCCGTGGCCCAGCAGGACGCCGTTTCTAATTATTTGGACGTGATGTTCGCGGCAGGCCTCGACCCCGTGGCCGTGGACATTGAGCCGCTGGCAGTGGCGCGGGCCGTGCTGGATTTGTCCGGCGGTCAGCCTGTTTCCCGCCCGCAGGCCCAGCCAGGCGAGCTGGCTTATGACGGGGCGCTTTCCGAGACTGTCGCCGTCATCAACATTGGCGCGGCCAACACGGAAATCGCCATCTACCAGGGCGACCAGCTGGCGTTTCCGCGCTCCCTGCCGCTGGCGGGCGACAGCCTGACCCGCGCTATTGCCGAAGCGATGCAGATCACGCTGGATCAGGCCGAGCGCATGAAGCGTGAGTACGGCATGGTTCAGCTTGACCGCATGGCTGTCTATACCGGCACCGCCTATGACACTGAAGGCGGGTATGAAGCGCCGGAGTTCTCCGACGACCAGAACTTCAATCTGGGTGAAGATGCCCAGGACAACCTGTTTGATCTGAACTCGAACTTAGATGGCGACTTCGGAACCGCTTTTCGCAGCGCTCCGAGCGAGCGTTTGGGCGAAGACGGGGCGGATGATCTCACGCGCACGCAGCCGATGTCCCGCCGTACCCTGAATCTGGCCCGCCCAGTCCAAAGTGATGTCCCGCCGGCCTTCCTGCCGCCGACCGATGACTCCTTCGGCCTGCCGACTGCCGGCCTCGGCGGCGGCCCGGATGAAAGCAAGACACGCGACGAGATATTTGAGGCGATTGCACCGGTTCTGCAAGAGCTGTCAGCGGAAATACGCCGCTCGCTGGACTACTACCGCAGCCGGGGCGCACAGGTCTCCGTAGACCGTGTTTTGCTGGCGGGCGGCACCGCCGGGCTGACCAATTTAGCCACGTTCCTGCAAAACGAGCTGCAAACACCGGTGACGGTTGCAAATGCTCTGGAGGGCCTCAGTGTCACTTCCAAGCATTTTGACCCAGGGTATCTTGCGACAATCGCTCCTGCGTTTACCGTTGCTGTCGGGCTTGCGGCCCGCGACGTTGTTTTCAGCGCGAACCCGCTGCCCAAAAAGCCCAAGCCGGTCAAGGCTCCAAAAGTTGCAGCGAACCCGAATGCCAATTAAATTGTCAAAGAACACGCTAAACATCAGAGAACACTATGCTTCGAATTAACCTGCTTCCTGCCTATGTTCAGCAGCGCCGCCTCACCAAAGCGCTGGTGCCGATCTTTATCTTCATCTTCGCCCTGTGCGTCGCCGCACCGCTTGCTGCCTATTTCTACCTGCACGGCAAGCTGACGACGCTGACCCAGGACGCGGCGGATGCCGTCACAGGCAAGGGCAAAACCGATGCGCTCAAGGCGGAAGCGGTGACAACACTGGCTCAGGTTGCGCCGATCCAGTCCAAGCTTCAGTTTCTGAAAGATGATTACTCTTACATCGGCAAGTGGGTCCAGCTATATAGTACGCTGGCGAATACAACGCCGAAATCCAGCTTTATTTACACAGGCGCTCAGGTGACTGGGCCGACAATGGCAATTAAAGCGTACTCGCCGAGTGTGGAAGAAGTCGGGCGCTACCTTCAGGTCATGTACCACGAGCCGGACTTCTCGACAGTTGCCGTAGACCATATTCCGGCATATCCTGACAATGTCCGTCACCTTTACTACTTGAACGGCACTTTAGTTTTCGCCGACGGCGCTTCCGGCGGCGGGACTACGCAGGGCGGCTTTGGGGGCGGCAGCTCCAGCGGCTATCCCGGACGCGGCGGGCCGAGCATCAGTGAGCGTGGCGGCTATCCTGGCGGCGGGCAAGGCGGCGGGCAGGTCGCCACCGGTGCGCCCGCAAACTGGACCCCGGATGCGCTTGGGCCGAACGGTCCAACAAATGTTCCGCCGGATGTTGGCCCGCCGCCGCCTGAAATCGCAGTCGGCGGCACAACGAGTGCGGCTGGTCAAGGCGGTGGTCAGAACGGCGGTGGTTACAGCCAAAGGTTTTTAGAGATCGCCGGACGGGGCATCAGCCCTTTCGCATCGCCTGCCGTTCGTGATGCCATTCTTGCTAAGGCTCTGCGCCATGTTGTGCATGTTACAGTCGCCAAAGGCTTCGACATCAACGTGACGGCGACACTGAAAGAGCCGCTGACCCCGCCGGACCTGCCGGGCAGCGCCCCTGCCGCCGGAGCCGGTGCAGGAGGCCCTCTTTCGGCCCCCATCCGGCCTGTTGGTCCTCCCCCTGGCGCAGGTTCCAACTCGCGTGCCGTGAGCAGCTAGAAAGGGGAGTCGCTCAAACAGCTTGAGCGTCTGAGGAATTACGCATGAAACTGAACCGCATTCACCCCTGGACTGTTGCCGGAATTGGGATCGGCCTCAGCCTGCTGGCAATCGCTGGAATTTTCTTTCTGATGATCAAGCCGACGCTGGATGCAACGTCCGTACAGCAGGGTATCTACGACCAGAATTATCCGGACAGCACCCTGTCATCCCAAACTGCCGCCCAGCGGGCGCTTCTTGCCGCCAAAGTTCAGGTTCAGCAGATCAAGTTCCAGTGGGCGGTCAAGTCTGCCGCGAAAATGCCCCGCTACGATGTCAGCAGCCGGACACTGGCCCTGAAGCAGATCACCTACGAGCTGACCCACTATCTGGGGCCGGACTTGCAGCATCAGCTCAACGCGACCCCCGGTGTGCGGTCTGAAACGCAGGTTGTTTTGCCGGCACCGCCGCTCAGTCCCAATGACATCACGGCGGCACCAGTTGTCATTCCACTGGGAACGATCACGGTCAGCGGCGATTTCCGGCACATTCTGGCCCACTTCTACGACTGGCAAAGCTTTAACCGGCTTGTCCTAGCCGATAATTTAGCGTTCTCCGGCAACAGCCCGTATATGACAGCGACCTACACAGCGACCTTGTACATCTTTCCGCAGAACGACGACAAGCTGGGGCCGATCATCCCCGAAGCCGGCGGCGGTGCCGCAGGCGCAGCAGGCGCTGGCGGACCGGACAGCTTCCGAGGCGGCCCTCCCGGCGGTTTTCCCGGAGCGCCCCCCGGAGCCGGTTCCGGCAGGTCTCCCGGCGTTCCGCCCAGCCGTTAGCCTGATGCACTGGAGTGACCGAAGGATGAGGCAAAAGATGAAAGCATCAAAAGCCGAAAATATGCGAATGGGGACAAGGACCACTGTATGGAATGGCTGAAAGATAAAAAGAACCTGCCGATTGTTGCGGCGCTGCTTGTTTTCATAGCTCTGGCTGCGGGCGGCTTTACTGCCTACACGATGGGCGTGTTTCCGTCAGGGCAGTCTGCCCAGGCACTTCCTCCTGCGCCTGCCGGTATCCCCAGCGGGCCGCCTGTCGGCCCCAGCGGGCCGCCGAACGGCGTCGGTGGCCCGCAGCCGCTGGAAGTCCGGCCTAACCTCCGGCGCGGGCAGCCCGGCTTGCCGCAAGGCCAAACCGTGCCTCCCGCCGGCGAATCTGTCGCTGTGATAAAGAAGCCTGTAAGCACAAACCCGCTTGTCGGGCCGGACCCATTCAAGATCCCCGGCGGAGCGCAGAAACTTGCGAAAAGTATTACGAACGCCATCCCGAAGCCGGCTCTGCGGGATGAGATTGGGCCGCTGAACCTGTTTACGATCCGCCCGCCCGCGCCGCCGGTTCCGCCGACGCTGCCTTCCAGCGATGCGACCGGGGCAAACGCGGCGGCGAACTACCGCTTGTCCGGCGTCATCACCGGCGCGGACGGCATTAACGCCATCGTGGAAGTCGGCGGACAGTCACAATCGGTCAAGCCCGGCGACGCGCTGCCGGATGGCACGCAGGTTCAGAACATTCAAACCAACAGCATCACGCTGCGTACTGCCCAGGGCGCAGTGTTCAACCTGCCGCTTTCGGCCGGCACCCCGGACCAGGGGCAGAACTTCAATGGCCCGCCAGGGTTTAACGGCGGGTTTAATGGGCGTCAGCAGTTCAATCCAGGCGGTTTTAACCCAGGCGGTTTTAACCCAGGCGGTTTTAATCAGGGCGGACAAGAATATATCCCTACAGGACAAGGACAAGGAAGAGACAACTAATGAAAATCCAACTCAACCGAAACACTCTGCTCGCTGCCGGGGCTGCGGCCCTGTTCAGCCTCTCGCTTGCTGCGTCGCCGGTGCGGGCGCAGGGTACCGGCATTGCCGACAACGGCAAGCCGATTTCCTTGAATCTGCTCAATGTTCCGGTGCAGACAGCCCTCAGAACGCTGTTCAGCGCCGCCGGCATCCGAAACTACAGCATTGACTCCGGCGTACAAGGCTACGTCAACGTCGACGTCAGCGACGTACCGTTCAGCCTCGCCCTGAGCCAGCTTCTGTCTTCCACCAACCCGCCGCTGGACTTCACGCTTCAAGACGGCGTCTATAAAATCTCTGTCAAGCAAGCGCCGACTGCCCCTGCGGTCAGCGTTGCTACAAAAGCGGATACCGGAACAGACGCCACCGGGACTGACCAGCCGAAACGGTTTTACACCATTCCTGTGGACAGCTATGACGCCTACTATATCTCAACCCTAGTCGGTCAAACGGGCGTTGTTCTTGTTTTGCCGAACCTTCCTTATGGGAGTTCCACGGGCGGACAGGGCGGGCAGGGGCAAGGCCAAAACGGTAATCGCAGCGGCGGCTTCGGCGGCGGCCTTAGCGGCGGCAGCAGCTTTGGCGGCGGCGGCCTTAGCGGCGGCAGCAGCTTTGGCGGCGGCGGCTTTGGCGGCGGCAGCAGCTTTGGCGGCGGCAGCAGCTTTGGCGGCGGTGGTTTCGGCGGCGGCGGCTTTGGCCGCTAGCACCTGCGCCTTTTTGTTCGCGCTTTCCGCTGGAAGGGCGGCTCACTTACAGAGCCGCCCACTTCTCCCCGCTTCTTTTGCTCGTTTTTCCTGATCCTCTCGCTCCGGTCTTTTCCGGCGGCGTTACCAGCATCCCGTGCTGCTTCGCGCTTCAAGCGCTGTTACCAGTAGTTTTGACATCTCTTCACGTCTTTTTTCGCTTTCCTTTAGGAGGACATTTCATGGGTTCATATCAAAGACGATCCGGTCTGGCTGCGGCCTGCGGCCTGCTGGCAGTAGGGAGCTTGGCAGCCTCCGCGTCCGCTCAGGTCCTGCCGGATACCGGCAAGACTGTCAGCATTGACGTGGTGGGCGGCGACCTTCACGCCGTCGTTGGAATGCTGGAACAGCGAGCGCATGTAGAAGCGCTGGTGCGGGACGGCGACACGCCGTTCAAGCAGGTCAACGTGCATTTAGACCAGGCCGGTCTGGCAAAGGCGATGCGGACCATCGCGTTCAGCGCCGGAGCGAAAGTCAGTGTCAATGCCGACGGAATTTATGTCTTTGAGCCGGAAGCCGGCGGCGGCGCATCACTTGCCGAAGTGGCCGCACCCGTGCCAGCCCAGCAGTCCCCGCAGGATGCAGACAGCAACCCGGAAGCAAAGTTTGCGCCTGGCGAGCTTCAGTACCGCAGCATTATCCTTCAGCATCAGGTTCCCACGGACATCCTCAAGCTGATGCACTGGGACCGAGATGTCGTGGACATGGACCCGTTCAGGCCCGCGCCGCTGCCTCAGTTCCACCCAGACGTTTACTCAGTCCCGCAGACGGCGAACTCGGCCAATTCCAACGCCCAATTCTCTCAAAATCCTCAAACTCTCGGTTATCCTTCGGTGCCAATGGGGACCGGAAACGGCGGACCGAACGCCGCAAATTACTCTCAGCATCGCAGCGCTGATGCCTACTCGCCGGACCAGGCCAATCAGTTTCCCGGCTTTGGCGGCGGCGGCTTCAACGGTGGCGGCGGCGGCGGCTTTAACGGCGGCGGCTTTAACGGCGGCGGCTTTAACGGAGGACAAAATCCGTTCCAGCAGGGGGGAAACAACCCATTCGCGCCGCAGCAGGGACAGCCAGGCCAGGGAGGCAGGCAGCAGCAGGCCCAGCTTCCGGCAGGCGTCGCGCGTATCTTCGCGCTCCAAAGCAACAACTCGCTGCTGGTGGAAGCCACGCCCGACGGCTACAACCAAGTCAAGCAGATCGTCAAAATTCTTGATGTTGCTCCGCGTCAGGTTTCGGTCAAAGTCGAGTTTGTCACTGCCAGCGTCACCGACGTGGACGCTCTTGGCGTGAACTTCGACTTGGTGCCTTATCCGGGCCTGGAAGTTTCCTCCGGCCAGGGAACGGGCAGCTTCGGCGGTACAGTCAGCGGCGTGCAGCCGACCTTCTTGCAGTACGCCACCGGCAACATCGTCGCCCAGCTTTTCCAGACCCTGACCCGCACTCGCGGCAAAGTCGTCCAAGCGCCAATCATCACAACCACTAATAATGTCCCGGCAAGCATTCAGGTCGTGACGGAAATCCCGTTCTTTACTCAGGCTGTCGTCTCAAACGGCGGCGTGGCCGGCGGTACGACCCAAAGCAACCAGGCAAACTTGCTGCCGATCCAAACCTTCCTCAACATCACGCCCCGCATCAACAGCGATGACACGGTGACGATGCTGCTCCAGCCGCAGATTGCGGATACGACCGGCCAGCCGTCAGTCGGCGGCATTCCGCCGACAGTCACCCAGACGCTGACCACGCTGCGGACGGTTCGCAGCGGCGATACGATGGTGCTGGGCGGCCTGGTCCGCAAGCAGGAGTCGGCGTCCAGCCAGCGCATCCCGATCCTGGCGGACATTCCGTATTTGGGCGGCATCTTCCGCACCCGCAACAAACAGGTCAACGACCAGGAGCTGCTGATTTTCGTGACGCCGACGATTATCGCCGACAACAACGACAGCGGGACCGCAAACGCCAACGGCGGCGAAAGCATCAGCGTCTCGCCGTAGTTTCGATTTAACCGTCAGCGAACCTCACCCCGGAACTCTGTTCCGACCCTCTCCTTAACAAGGAGAGGGTGGTCACTTGTGACCGGGTGAGGTCTCTTTTTCTGGTACGCCTCTCCGTACCAGGCTATTTTTTCAGGTATAATCGGAGCTATGTTCCGATTCTTAACCGCCGGCGAGTCCCACGGCCCCGCCTTGACCACCATTATTGCAGGCGTCCCCGCCGGACTGCCGATTACCGCCGAGCCAATCAACATTCAGCTTAAGCGCCGCCAGGGCGGCTACGGGCGCGGGGCGAGGCAGAAGATTGAGTCGGACACCGCTGAAATCCTCAGCGGCATTCGGTTTGGACGCGCTCTCGGCAGCCCGATTACGCTGGTGGTCCGCAACCGCGACTGGGCCAATTGGACGACAAAAATGTCCATTGAGCCTTTGCCCGCAGGTGAGGAAGAAACAAAAACGATTACCGTGCCGCGCCCCGGCCACGCGGACTATGCTGGCATGATGAAGTACGGGACTGACGATCTTCGCAACATTTTGGAGCGGTCTTCGGCCCGGAACACGGCCACACAGGTAGCGGTCGGCGCGGTCGCGCGTCTTTTGCTGGCCCAGTTCGGCGTTTCCATAGCGTCCCATGTCGTCAACATCGGCGGCATCAAAGTCTCTGCCGAGAACATTGACTTGCGCCGTGTCGGCGATCTGGCTGAAGAAAGCCCGGTGCGCGTCGCCGACAAAGACGCCGAAGCCAAGATCATTGCCGCCATTGATGAGGCCAAATATAAAGGCGACACGCTCGGTGGGACGTTTGAGGTAGTCGCGCTCGGCCTGCCGGTAGGCCTGGGTTCCCATGTCCACTGGGACACCAAGATAGACGGCAAGCTGGCCCAGGCGCTGATGTCCATTCAAGCCATCAAAGGCGTCGAAATCGGCCTCGGCTTTGGCGTCGCCGACATTCCCGGTTCGCAGGTCCACGATGCGTTCTACTACGACGG
This sequence comes from uncultured Armatimonadales bacterium, assembly GCA_964243345.1. Taxonomy (GTDB): domain Bacteria; phylum Armatimonadota; class Armatimonadia; order Armatimonadales; family Capsulimonadaceae; genus JANXMY01. The sequence continues at coordinate 51,312 of CAXTER010000020.1, read as the reverse complement.
GGCCTCAGAGAATGGCGACGAGGCCCGGTTCCGGCGCGGCACCAACAATGCCGGCGGCACGGAAGGCGGCATGACAAACGGCGAGCCTTTAGTTGTCCGGGCTGTGATGAAGCCGATTGCTACGCTGATGAAGCAGCTTCCTTCGGTCAATTTAGCCACTAAAGAAGGCGTCCCCGCATTTGCCGAGCGCTCCGATGTCTGCGCTGTCCCTGCCGCCGCCGTCATTGGCGAAGCCATGGTCGCCATCGTCCTAGCCCAGCTCATGTGCGAAAAGTTCGGCGGCGACAGCTTGGAAGAAATGCGTGCCAACTACGACCACTACCAGCAGGCAGTCGCTGCCCGCACCGCGCAGTAATCCCAATGCCAAAGGAGAAAAGAAGATGACAATCACGTTAGAACTGCCGCCGGATATGGAATCTGAAATTCCAGCGTGGGCTGCCGAGCGTGGACAGGCCGTCTCCCATTATCTTTTGACCCTCGCCGAAGCAGACGTTTACGGCGAAATTGAGATGTCCGAAGCGGAGCGCCAGAAGGAGACCGCACCCATTTGAGAGCGCATTCAGGATCGTTTGTCTGGGGACAAAGGTATTCTGCTAGAGGATTATTGGGCAGGCGTTCTCGCAAGGCGTCAGGTTCGCGCTGGGCAGCAGTCAGCCGAGCAACCGGCATGAGCGAGCTTGAAAAATATGCGGTTCGCCTGCACCGGACATAGAAGACGCTTATGATCAAATCGCAGGTGTCAGCAGTGTTGCTTATGCAGACGATTGGCAAAACGGACTACGTTCGGCGATACCCGCTGGCAAGAGAAAACTACTTGTTCCCAGACACTGTTTGGGTTTGTCCTTATCAGCTCAGAACGAGCCGTGTCGTTCATCGGGTACTTTACGAAATCGTCGAAGATGACCAAGATGGCACTTTCGTTCTTATCCTGCACATCCGTCACGGCGCACGCAAGCCGATGACGCGGGCGGAGGCACGAAAGATTGAAGACGATGCGTAGACTTCTACTGGCAGCAGCTTTCGTGGTCGCGTCCTTGCTGCTTCTGAACATCTGCGTGGCCTGCTTGAGCGGTACAACTGGCGCACCCTTCAAAGTGGGAAAGGCATTATGTTCTGTTCAGGCGCTGCCGCCGTCTCAATGGGGGTTGTCTTACTGCCGTGGTTCCTGCGGCTTTACGAGCGGCCCCATAAGCAGCCCTGAAACAGACATCAGGATCGGCGGCTATGACATCAGATATACGCCGTGGCCTTGAAGTGTCTAAGTGTTGATGAACATTGTTTTGATCGGCTTTGTGTGGGCTGAACTGTTAGCCCGCTTGTGCGTGTTGCAATGAAGCGGCTGGCTGCGGTATACTCCGGGCATGATTTCCCGCCGCGAGATGCTTCTTAGAACTCTGGCGGCTGGTCTGGCAACCGTTACCAACCCCGCCGCTGCTCAAACTGCCCCTAAGACATCACCGAAAGCAGCCGCCGATGCCGCCGGAGTGCGGATTGACCGCCGCGCAGTGGTCAGCCGCCACAATGTCGTCCGCACCCGCAGCAGCCCCGTCAGCCCGCTGCAAGTGGGCAACGGCGGCTTTGCGTTCGGGGCCGACATCACGGGGCTGCAAACATTTGTCTCGTTCAACACGATGTCCGACTGGGGCTGGCACGAGTTCCCACTGCCGGCGGGGCAGACGCCGGCGGACTTCCAGCCGCAGCCCTGGGATGCCCATGGCCGTCCTGTCCTGTATTGGACCGAAGACGCCAACCACCCGGACATCAGCCGCTGGCTGTTTCTTAACCCATTTCGGCTCAACCTCGGACGCATCGGGCTGCGGCTGACAAAGAGCGACGGCACAGACGCCACAGAGGCGGACCTGACAGACTGCCGGCAGGAACTGGACCTTTGGAACGGTATTCTGACCAGCCGGTTTGTGCTGGACGGGCAGAAGGTCATGGTCGAAACCGCCTGCCATCCGGAACAGGACCTGATCGCGGTCCGGGTCCGATCTCCGCTGCTTTCCAGCAGCCATGCTTCTGCCTATATAGATTTTCCCAACGCGGATGCACATGATTTCGCCAATTATGTCGGCGACTGGGACAGCCCGGATCAGCACAAGACGCCGTGGCAGGCGAGCAAAGACCATGCGGAAATCACGCACCGCATGAACGGTCAGCAGTACCATGTCCGCCTCCACTGGCAGAAAGAGGCTGTGTTTCATGGGGCCGGGCTGGCAGAGACCGCGCCGGCATTGGCGATTCTCCAGGCGCAGTACGGTGCCAATGAGCATTCCGCGGATGTCGCGGCGCTGGTTGCCGCCGCTGTCCACGATAGCCGGGTCACACTGCCGATTAATAACCAGTCTATGGGCGGCGATCCTGCGCTGAAGCAGGTGAAAACGCTTGATGTCACTTATACACTTGGCGGCGTTCAGCAGCATGCACATGTGGAGGAAAACGATACGCTCCATTTGGGACCTCCTAGCACGGCCCATCGTTTCTCGCTGGACACCAGGGGTGAGGAGTTGGCCTTTGTCTGCGCTTTTGCGCTGAACCTGCTGCCGCAGGACCTGCCCAATCCAGAAGAGACTTTTGCGGCGTGCCGGCGTGCCTGGCCGCAGTTCTGGCAGTCAGGGGCTGCAATCGACCTGTCCGAAAGCCGCGACTCGCGCTGGACTGAATTGGAGCGGCGCGTCGTGCTGTCGCAGTACCTGATGCGCGTCAACGAAGCCGGGCAGTTCCCGCCGCAGGAAAGTGGACTGGTGAATAACGGCTGGTCCGGCAAGTTTCACATGGAAATGTACTTCTGGCATGGGGCGCATTGGGCGCTCTGGAACCGCTGGCCGGAGCTTGAGCGCAGCCTCGGCATCTACAATCACTTTCTGCCGTCGTCGCTTGCCCGTGCCAAGCAGCAGGGCTACCAGGGGGCACGCTGGCCGAAGATGACCTGCCCAGACGGCCACGATTCACCAAATGTCATCAACCCCCTCCTGATCTGGGAGCAGCCTCACCCAATTTTCTTTGCCGAGCTCGACTATCGCGCTCATCCGACACGTGAGACGCTGGAAAAGTGGCGGGAAGTCCTGTTCGAGACTGCTGCCTTTATGGGAAGCTATCCGTTCTGGGACAGCGCGGCCAAGCGCTCTGTCTTGGGGCCACCGCTGTTCATCGTGTCTGAAAACACCAATCCGCATGTCACGATAAACCCGGCATTCGAGCTTTCTCAGTGGCGCTTCGGCCTGCGGATCGCGCAGCTATGGCGTGAGCGGCTTGGACTGCCGCGTGACCCGCAGTGGGACCGCGTGCTTCACAGTTTGGCTCCGCTGCCGGTTCAGGACGGCGTGTATGTCACCTATGAGGGCATCCCGGAGATGTGGACCCACTTTAACTTTGAGCATCCGGGCCTCATCGGGGCGTATGGGATGCTGCCGGGCGACGGGGTCGACGTACCGACCATGCAGGCGACCGCGGATCGGGTGCGGCAGACTTGGAACCTGGACCGGACCTGGGGCTGGGACTTCCCAATGCTCGCGATGAACGCCGCCCGCCTCGGCAACCCGGCTCAGGCGGTGGAATACCTGCTGCATCCTGGCCCGCAGTTTAATTTCGATGACGCCGGCCTCGCTACAGGCGGCCCGTTCCCGTACTTCCCTTCCAACGGCGGTCTGCTTTATGCGATTGCCTTGATGGCCGCCGGCTGGGATGGTTCCCCCGACCGAGCCGCTCCCGGCTTTCCCGCCGACGGTTCCTGGGCAGTCAAATCCGAGGGGCTGGCACGCGCCATTTAGAAACCCTTTTATGCAGCAGGTCTGCTAAGTTTCTTAACAAGGAGCATCAAGTTGAGTTTCAGCCACTGGAAATACTCTTTGAAATACTTTTTAGCGTGGACCATGCTCTGTCTGCTGCTTGTCGCAAGGGCGGGCCAAGCGGACAATCCTTATCCCGTACCGCCGCCCTGGCAGGCGGCAGACATCGGCGCAGGAATACTGCCCGGCACTTCCTCGGCAGAAAACGGCGCGTTCACAGTCACCGGCGCGGGCGGCGATGTGCAGAACACGTCGGACAGCTTCCGCTTTGTTTACCAGCCAATGCAGGGGGACATGACACTGACGGCTCATGTGGCTTCGCTGACCAACACGGCTCCCTGGGCCAAAGCGGGCATTATGATCCGCGAAGGGGTTGGCGCAGGCGCGAAAAATGCTTTTCTGGCGGTGACGCCCGAAAATGGAGTGACGTTCCAAAGCCGGGAAAGCACCGGGCAGGCCACCCAAACAGAGGATTCGCCTGGAGTGTCGGCCCCGGTTTGGCTCCGAATTCGCCGTGCCGGCGGCATCCTGACGGCATTCCGTTCCGACAACGGGGTAAACTGGATTCCGGTCGGCCTGCCACGGGCTGTTCCTCTGAGCGCGGCAGTGTTTGCGGGATTGGCGCTGACTTCCCATCAAGAGGGGACACTCGGCAAAGCGGTTTTCGATCAGGTCACGCTGGAGCCGTATCATCCCAAGCCGGCGGACCCGCGTGACCTGACTGTCACGATCAGCGCTGTTGAGCCTGGCATTTTCCATCTGGTCGCGTACCGAAAAAACAATCCGCCGCCCCCGGCCAGCCCCTTCGTGGCAGAAACGGCGAAGCCGGCTGGGTTATTCAGGCAGTCTCGGCTTCAGACACCTTTGTCCAGTCAGATTCAGACAGCGCTGGCGACGCTGGACGTCTCGCGCGGCAACGTCATTCGCCTGCGCGGCAGGGCAGGCCGCGCCCTGCTGCCGTCAGGAACGGTCGGCTTTGCGGACGATGCGGTGGTGCTGACACTCACTCATAACGCGCACGAGCGCTTTTATGGTGCGGGAAATGAAGCGATCAACCATGCAGGGGATTTGACCCATCCTTCGGGAGCGCAGATCGTCAGCAACGGTGTCACCCGCATTCCTTTTCTGTGGTCCACCGGCGGCTGGAGCGTCCTTGTCGCCAACAATCAAACAGGAAGCGTATGGAACGATAAAAACGGCACACTCACTTGGACCGTTCCGGGGCCGTACCTTGATGTGTATCTCAGCGTCGCGCCGGACGGCTATGGCCTGCTTGATGCCTACTCGCGCCTGACCGGACGAGCGCCCATTCCGCCGCGCTGGGCCTTCGGCTTTATGATTAGCCGCTGGGGCTATTCCGACGCCGCCGATGTGCAGGACAAGTGGCACCAGTTCCGCGACCGCAAAATTCCCGTTGATACATTCATCTACGATTACGACTGGTTCGCGAACGACTGGGACTTCAATCCAAAGACATTCCCGCCGGGCAGTATTGCCAAGATGAAGCAGATGGGACTGCACTTTGTCGGCATTCGCAAGCCGCGCGTCACCGGCGGCAATCTCGGCTATGCCCAAAGTCAGGGCTGGGTTCTCAGCAGCCCGCTCGGCACCGATCTTCGCTTTGATCTGCCGGCTGCACGCTACTGGTGGTGGAGCCACCATGTCCCGCTGGTGCAGGCCGGAGTGGACGGCTGGTGGAACGATGAGGCAGAGCAAACAACCGACGAGTTCTTCCAAATGGCGCGAACTGAATGGGACGGCTGGCGAGCGATGAGCGGACGCCGGGCTTGGTCCCTCAGCCGGGCTTTTGCACCGGGGACGCAGCGCTTCGGCGCTGCCTGCTGGACAGGAGACATCAGCACCGACTGGAAAACACTCGCAAACCAGCCGGGAACACTGCTGAACTGGGGATTAGCGGGAATGCCTTACACCGGCCAGGACATCGGCGGATTCCAAGGGACGCCTTCTCCTGAGCTTTACGCCCGCTGGATTGAGGAAGGAGTCTTCGTGCCGGTGATGCGTGCCCACGGCACATTCAATTCTCCGCGCTGGCCCTGGGCCTTTGGCGATGACGCGCTGGCGTCCACCAAGAAAGCCATCGAGCTGCGCTACCGCCTGATCCCGTACTTCTACACGTTTGCTGCCGAGACAGCCGCCACCGGCGCTCCCCTGATGCGCCCGCTTTTTTTGGAGTTCCCGAAAGACGAGAAGACATTCAGCCTGGAAGATGAATGGCTTGTCGGGGACCGTTTGCTGGCGGCTCCCGTCATGGCACCCGGCGGTCTGCGAGATGTTTACCTGCCTGCCGGCGGCTGGTATGATTTCAACACAAATGCCCCTGTGGCCGGCGGCAAAACCTTCCCGGTGCAGGTGCCTTTGGACACAATTCCGGCCTATATTCGTGCGGGGACGATCCTGCCGCTCGGTCCGGTCCTTCAGTCCACAAGTTTGGGTAGGGAAGACCCGCTTGAAGTGCGCGTTTATCCCGGCAAAGATGCCTCCTTCACACTGTATGAAGATGACGGCGATACTTACGCCTACCAGCGCGGAGCCGCAAGCCGCATCCCGATGCGCTGGGACGACCTGCGGCGCGTCCTGACAGTTGGCAGCCGGCGTGGGTCGTTCCCCGGAATGCTTGCCGTGCGGCACCTGGCTGTTGCTTTGCCTGACGGCAGCCGTAAAACCGTTACCTACACCGGCCAGCCCGTGCAGGTCGGATTTTAAGCAGGTCGGCTGTACTGCCTGCATCGAAGACCGCAAAACCGGACATGTGGAGGAAACCCGCGTCTTCGCGCCGAAAGAGTTCCTTCAAGAAGCAAACCCCCAAGAGACGGCAGCAAACATGACGGAAAATCGCAGCATAGTTTTAATTGGCTTCATGGGGACAGGAAAAAGCGCGGTGGGGCGGGCGCTGGCCCGGCGCACCGGCTGGCGGCATTTGGACAGCGACAAGGAAATCGAGCAGGCTGCGGGCAGGACAATTCCGCAGATCTTTTTGGAAGACGGCGAGGAAGCTTTTCGGGCGCGGGAAGCCGCATTTTTGGCATCACTGGCAGAGGCACGGGACGCCGCTCCCTTGATCTTATCCACGGGCGGCGGCACGCCGTTAAGAGCTGAGAATGCGGCGCTCTTGAAGCAGATTGGGACTGTAGTCTGGCTTCATGTCGCGCCTTCCGCCATTTTGTCCCGCGTCGCACACTCTCTCCACGAGCGGCCCTTGCTGGCAGAGCATCACGCGGACCCGCTAGGGCGCATCCAAAGCCTTCTGCAGGTTCGGGAGCCGGTGTACGCGGCGCTGGCCGACATAGTTTTAGAGACCTCAGACTGCGCCGACTCGGAAGAGGGCGCGGCGCGGCTGATGGAGAGGCTGACGCTGGCATGAGTGAAAACGAACAAACGGTACATGTTGGCCTCGGCTCCCGGTCGTATGATATTCTCATCGGACGCGGGATGCTGCGTCGTCTTGGGCCGGAAATGGCCGCCCGAATAGGCGATGCAAACGGGCGTCTGGCCGTGGTTGTTTCCAGCCCTGAAATCGCCGGCTTTTATGGCGAGGCGGCGTCCGAAAGCCTGCGCGGGGCGGGGTTCCGCGTAGAGGCTGTGTCTGTGCCGCCCGGCGAGAGTTCCAAGTCGCTGGCATCTGCCGAGGAACTTTACCGGGCGCTGCATCGTCTTTCTGCTGACCGGCGCACGGTAATTGTCGCGCTGGGCGGCGGGGTCATCGGCGATCTGGCGGGTTTCGCAGCGGCGACCTATACACGGGGCCTTGCGTTTGTGCAGGTGCCGACCACGCTGCTGGCGCAGGTAGACAGCTCTGTCGGCGGAAAAACGGGTGTCAACTTCGGCGGGGCGAAAAACTTAATCGGGGCGTTCTACCAGCCGCAATTGGTAGTCATTGACCCGGAAACGCTGGAAACACTTTCGGCGCGGGAACGGCTCTCCGGCATGGCTGAAGTCATAAAATATGGTATAATAGCCGACAAAGATTTTGCGTCCCTGCTGGCGCGGGAAATGCCGGGCCTGCTGGCCTTGACTTCCCCGGAGCTTGGCGTCGTGCTGGCCCGCTCCTGCGCGATCAAGGCCGGCGTTGTCGCGCAGGACGAGCGTGAGGACGGCCTGCGGGCCATCCTGAACTTCGGCCACACGGTCGGCCATGCTTTAGAGTCGGTGACGCATTATGAGACTTACACGCACGGCGAGGCGATTGCGCTGGGCATGGTCTCGGCGGCGCTCATCGGCGAAGAAGCAGGCATCACACGCCCGGAAGACACGGCAGTCTTGACAAGCCTGCTTCAAGCGGCCGGATTTGCCGTGCGCCTTGACCCGGCCTATTCAGTTTCGGAGATTGTCCGGCTGCTGGCCTGGGACAAGAAAAGCATCAGCGGCTCGGCCCGCTTTGTGCTGATGGAAGAGATTGGCCGGGCGACGCCGGGTCATGTGGTTTCGGAAGGTGCTGTTCATGCCGCGCTGATGCGGCAGCAGAAGCTTTAAATTCAACGAGGAGTACGACAATGATGAAAACAAAGAAGTTTACGACGGTTCTTTTTTCGGCGGCGGCAGCCGCGTGTCTGAGCGCCGGCATGGCATTTGCCAGCACCTTCGGCACCCTGCAGGGAAAAGTGACTGATGCTTCCGGCAAGCCGGTTGCAGGTGTTAAGCTTTCGCTGGCCGGCGAAGGGTCTGTAACGACCGACAAGTCCGGCTCTTATGATTTAGACGGCATTGATCCCGGTACTTATCAAATGGAAGCCACAAAAAAAGGCTACCAAAAATCAACAATTTCCGTGACGATCCTGCAGGACGTTCCGCAGGAAGTCGATGTCACGCTGACTGCACAGCCGGACAAGAAGTGACAGAAAAGCCGCTGGGGTGGGCGGACTGGCTTTTGACCGCCTGGGTGATGGCCGTCGGCGTGTTCTACTTCGGCGGCTACTTTTTGCCGGACTTCATTGGCCGGTATACCGTTTCGGCCTCGGCGCTTTATGCGCTGATGCTGCTGATCAGCGCCGCGTTCGGCGCGTTTCGGTACTTGTCGAAGACTAGAAAGTAAATCCTTCGATGCGAGTTCCAAAGTTTTTGGCGGCGGCGCTGCTGTTCAGCGTACTTTCGCCGCTCTCGGCAGCGCCTTCATATCAGGCATCGGGCGTGTGCGTTCATCAATGCTCCTGCGCGTATGCCTGTCCGTGCATGTTTGAGAACGGGCCGGACAACTGCGCCCTTGCCGCAGTGTATCACTTGGACCATGCCGTGTACGACGGGACCGACATCAGCGGCCTGTCCATGATCTCCATTGACGGAGCCGTGGGCGCTCACGGCGGCTCGGCTTGCTGCACAAGCCCCGGCATGAAGGGCATGGCAATGAACAGCGCCGCCATGAAGGCCGAGAAGGCGCAGCCGGGCGTCTTTTATTTGGATGCGCGGGCGACCCCGGCGCAGCGAGCCGCCTTGCTGGGGATTTTGGAAGCGCATGGCGAATGGCCGGGGACGGGTCGCCCGGTCAAGAGCGTGCCGATTAGTTTCACCAAGACGGCGCATGGCTACAAGACCCTCGTGCCGGGCCTGTTTGACGGCGAAGCGGCGCAGGTAATGAGCCGCACCGGGTCGCCGATTACCGTGGACGGCGTGGGCTTTGCCGAAGGGCCGCACTGGACCGTTGGGCGCAGCGTCGTGAACGACCTGCATGACGCTTCGCTTGGCCTGCACTGGCACATGCCCAACACCAACGGCTCATGGTCGCAGTTCCGCTGGTCTTCGTAACTTTCTAAATGCCGCGTAAGGAGTTCCGCTCGTTGTCAATACAGGCTGTTAATCCGCGCTACGAAATACTGGAAGCGACGCCGGGACCGGATACGCCGCCGTATGAATTTGTTAAGGCGCGGGACCGGGAAGAAGGCCGGGTTGTCGCGCTGCAAGTCGTGCCGGCTGCTGTTTTTGGCGCAAGCGCGGCGGCGCGTGAAGACTTCCAATCGGCGGTTCAGCAGGCGCGAATGCTGGAGCATCCCGGCATTTTGCAGGTGTTTGACCAGGGCATCGCGGAAGGCACCGGCGATTTGTATGTTGTCCGTGAGCAGCTCCGGGGCATTACGCTTCAGGAGCGCATCCGGCGCATCGCACCGTTCACGCTGGCCGTCTCCACTGATATTGCCGTCGCCGTCACGGAAGCCCTAGTCGCCGCGCACCGGGCCGGGACTTCGCACGGTGACCTGCGCCCCGGCCATGTGCTTCTTAGCCCGGAAGGGCAGATCAAGACCGCCGATTTTGTGTATGGCGCGGTTGTCGCTGCGCTCGGAGACGAGCCGAACCGGGCGGCGTACCAAGCCCCGGAACTCAGCCTGCGCTCCGGGGCCGCTCCCACCGCCGCCGCCGATATTTATGCGCTCGGCGCGATGCTCTACGAAATGCTCACCGGCGTTCTGCCGCTCGCAGGCGGTGTCCGCGTCTCATCCCCACAGGACGTAAACCCCGGCGTTCCGCCTGCTTTAGACGGCCTGGTTCAGAAGTGCCTGCATCCCGACCCGGCGAAGCGCTACCGCACGGCTGCCGTGCTGCTGACGGATTTGCAGGCCATACACACGGCCCTGCGAACCGGCAAGCCGCTGAACTGGTCTCCATTGATCGAGACTTCGGGAGCACCTGCCGAGAAGCCGGCAGCGAAGCGGCTGCCCCGGCCCCTGCCGGACAAGCCGCTTCCCGGCGGCGACGAGCCGCCTGATGAAAGGCCGGAGCGCCAGCGGGCCTCACCCCTGGCTGTTGCGACCACAATCCTATTCGGCATTTTGGTTTTGGGCGTCATCGGCCTTTCCTGGTATGCGACGCGCTTTCTGGAAGTGCCGAGCGATGTCATGGTTCCGAACCTTATCGGCAAGACGTTTGACGATGCCAAGCGTGTCGCAAATCAGCAGCACTTCACGCTGGTGGAAAGCGCCGACAGCGCTTACAGCGATACTATGCCGGAAGACCAAATTTACGAGCAGAACCCCCTGGCAGGACACACCATCAAGGCCGGCAAAGAAGTGACTGTCTTTCGCAGCCTCGGCCCGCGCCTTTTGACGGTCCCGGCGCTTGCCGGCACGACCCAGGACTACGCCGCCAAAGCGCTGCTTCAAGCCAATCTGCCGCTCGGTACAACGACGCAGGAGTTCAGCGAGACGGTTCCCAATGGGATTATTTTAAGCCAGTCCCCGCCGGGACTCAGCAAAGTCGCCCGCAATACCGCCGTCAACTTTGTCATCTCCAAAGGTCGCCAGCCGCCGGAGATTCCGACGGAATTGTCCGGCAGCGCTGCCGGGCCGGACCGCGCCGAAATTAATTGGAAGGCTGCGCCCCGCGCCGTGTCTTATACCGTCACGCGCTCGCTTGACGGTGACACCTCGGTTGTCGCGCAGGCTTTGCCGGGAACCCGCTTCACCGACACAGGCCTGAAGCCGAACACGACTTACTCGTACACAATCACGGCCAACAACTCCGCCGGAGCCTCCGACCCCAGCGACTCGGTTCTGGTAACGACCGAAGCCAGCCCGGAAACCCAGGCGGTTCTGCCGCCGGACGCCGTCATTACCCCGCCCACCGATACGGGGACCGGCACGGATTCAGGCACAGACTCTCCTTCCGCGCCGGACCAAACAGGAACGTCCGACGAGCCGAAGACGGCCCGTTTGCGCCAGTTCACGATTGCGTTCACCGTCCCGCGCCATCCGCGCCGGACGCGCCATGTGCAGATTGAAGTCCAGGACACGACCGGAACCAATCTTGTCTATGATGAAAGCCACGAGCCGGGCGAAGATGTCAGTGAGCCGGCGCAAGGCTTCGGCAACAAGATCACCTTCCGCATCTTCTTAGATGGCCGGTTGGTCAAACAGCAGGTGCTTTAAGATTAAGAGCGAGACATAGGCTACCGCCTTTTTGGAGGCATGAGGTTTGGAAGAGCTTATCGCGCTGAGTATTAGTGCCGAAGATTACGACCCACTCAAGTCCTGGAAATTAGTATCGTGGTGTAAAAAGCAGGGTGCAGATGAGTGGACACTTGCGGCTGTTACATATAGCGGGACAGCCATGAGTGCAGGAATGGCTCTGTTTGATCGCTTTGAAGAACGAATAAAGTCCTTCCGCCTGCCGACAGCAAAGCGGCGCAGCCTGACGGCGCAGCGCCCTCTTTCTCAAAACAACTTCATCAAGCTAACAGAGTTATGGCGGCTGAACTCCAAATCGCTTGCTGTGGTTCAAGAGATGCTGCCGGAAGGCTTGTTCACTCACCAGGTTCAGAAAGACGGCTGGTTTGAAGACCCCGTGTTCTACCGGCGTGGCGAGTTCATGCTTGGGGTAGTTTCCCACGAGCATGAGGGAATCATTCGAGTCACAAAAGCCGAACACCGCTTGCTGGAAGCCGAAGGATTTGTTTTTCGGCCTCGTGGATTGTATGTCGGGTACTGAAAGATGAACAGCAGGGACTTACACTATGCCACTGAAAATCGCGCCCTCTATTTTGTCCGCCGATTTCGGCGCGTTCGCTGAAGCCACCGAGGAACTCTCGGCTGCCGGGGCGGACTACATTCATATTGACATTATGGACGGCCATTTTGTCCCCAATATCAGCTTCGGCCCGCAGCTTGTCCGCGCCCTGCGCCCCGTCACATCTGTTGCATTTGACACGCATCTGATGATCGAGCGGCCGGAAGATTATATTGCAGAGTTCGCCAAAGCGGGCAGCAACATGATTAATGTCCACCCGGAAACGACTTACCATTTGAACCGCTTGCTGCGTCAAATCAAAGATGCCGGAGCAAAAGCCGGGGTCGCGCTGAACCCGGCAACGCCCATCAGCACGATTGAATGGGTGCTGGGCGATCTGGACCGGGTGCTGGTAATGACGGTCAACCCCGGTTTTGGCGGGCAGGCGTTTTTGGCGGACATGCTGCAAAAGATTCATGCTCTGGCGGAGCTTCGGGCCGCTCACGGCCTGCGCTTTGAGATCGGGGTCGACGGCGGCATCAACGCTGACACAGCGCCGCTGGCCGCACGGGCCGGCGCAGACGCGCTGATTGCCGGCAGCGCCGTGTTCCGCCACCCCGACGGCCTCGCCGATGCTGTCGCCGAGCTGCGTCGCCTCGCCGATGCCGCCGCCCCTACGGAGACCCGCCGCAACGGAGGCCGTTAAATGCTGCTCCGCGCCGCACTGGTTCTGGCCCTTGTCGCTGCTGCGCTGTACGGCGCGTGGGAAGTGCGCCGCTGGTCGCTGCCGGAGACGCAGGGATTGATCACGCCGAAGCAGAAGCGCCTGCGTGTCTGGGGCCTGTTCTTTTTGTTAAGCGTTTTGGGCCTGTGGCTGGGCGGAACCTACTTGCCGACGCCGCATTCCGGCGACAAGCGAGCGCTGATCCGGTGGATACAATACTGGATGCTGACTGTCGTGTCCGCCCTGCCTTTGGTTCCCCTAGCGCTGCTGGATTGGCGCGAGAACCTGTGGCTGCTGGCCGAAAACCGGCGCAAGCTGTTTCAGGAAACCCTCGGTCCTCTGTCCCCGCGCATTGACCCGCCCGCCTGAGTTGCCGCGCCCGCGTCTCACGCGGGCGTTTTTTAACATCTACCTTTAATAGTAAGAAAGAGGAAAGAACGTGCAGAAAGAACTGGCGAAAAGTACCGCCGCACGGCTCCAAAGTGTCGGCGGCAGCGCCGCCGTCACTGCGACAGTTGGGCTGGATGCGTTTGTTGATGAAATCATTCGCGTGGTGGACCGGCGCACCTCGGACACCGAATTTACCACCATTGAGCAGATCGTGGAGCTGGGAACGCGCATCATCGGCGCGTCCGGCCAAAGCACCAACCTAGAGCTGGTGGTAGAGCGGGTCAAGCTCGGCGGGAATGGTCCCATCATGGCGAACGCTTTGGCGGTGCTGGGCGCGTCCGTTTCCTGCGTCGGCCCGCTTGGCGAGGGCAGCCTGCATCCGGCCTTTGAGGAAATGGCCCGAACGTCTACGCTGATTTCTCTGGGTGCGCCGGGCCACACGGATGCGCTGGAGTTTGAGGACGGTAAAGTGATGCTCGGCAAGCTGGAGCCGCTGAATTTGGTAACTTGGCCGCGCCTTATCGAGCGGGTGGGAGCTGAGGGCTTGGCCCGCCTGTTTGCCCAGGCAGATTTGGTGGCGCTGGTCAACTGGACCATGATCCCCGCAATGTCGGCGATTTGGGAAGAACTCTTGACACTTCTTGCTGCGTCGCCGCCCGCGCCAAGCCGCCGCTTCTTTTTTGATTTGGCCGACCCGGAAAAGCACGACGATCCCAAAGTGGTTTCCGCCTGCCGCCTTTTGTCTCGGTTCCAGGAGTTCGGGCCGACAACGCTCGGCCTCAATGAAAAAGAAGCGTTCCGCGTTGGGCAGGCGCTGGGGTACACCGGCGGCCATCATGGCCGGGCGGAAGTGCTGGGGGTCACAGCCTTTATCAGCGCCAAGCTGCCGCTTGAAGCCGTAGTCGTCCATCCCCGCGCCTACGCCGTTGTCGGCGTCAACGGCCAGATTACCGCCGATGTCGACGGCCCATTTATTGAAAACCCGGTCATCTCCACGGGCGCGGGCGACCATTTCAACGCCGGTTTTTCCCTCGCCAAGCAGCTTGGTTTAGCTGACACCGAAGCCGCCACCGCCGCGGTCGGCACGTCCGGTTACTACGTCCGCCATGCTTCCAGTCCGACGCTGGCCCAGCTCGCAGCGTTTTTGGAAGAGCAAGGGGCGGAGTAGGGAAGGCATAGGGGAAGAAGGCACGGAACAAGAAGCCACGCAACAAATTCCGAGGCTCGGAAAAACAGTGTCGAGGCGACACAAGAAAGAACGAGGCAGGAAGGAACAAGGCTTGTTCGTGTTAGCCTGCATTCTTTAGGCGCGGCAGCTTTTGTGATCTACATTCCACGGAGGGACAAACTGGCGTTGGGCGGCGTCGCCGATCATATACATCTTGTACTGCAACCCCCATCTTTGCTGGGGGCGGCGCAAATTGCCAAGCATATCAAAGGAAGCTCTTCTCGCTTTGTAAACGAAAAAGGCATTGCCTTCAAGTGGCAGACAGGCTATGGATGCTTCAGCCTGAGCCGCCCGCACTTGAAATCTGTTATTCCCTATGTGGAAAACCAAAAACGCCATCATGCTGAAAACATTCTTTGGCTTGACTGGGAACCCGCTGATGATTGATCTTTCTTTGCCCGCTCTTGTGTCGCCTCGACACTGGGCACTTTCCGAGCCTCGCAATTCATTGCGTGGCTTCCAGCTCTGATAGCTTCACTCTTGGCACACTTTATGCACGATGATACGATGCACATTGATACAGCGCTGATGCGCCGCGCTTTGCGGCTGGCGGGTTTGGGACGTCACGCTTCGCCGAACCCGATGGTGGGGTGCGTCCTTGTCAATGACGCCGGGCAGGTAGTCGGCGAAGGCTGGCATCCAAAGGCGGGAGAGCCGCACGCGGAAGTGTTTGCGCTGCGTCAGGCGGGAGAACGGGCACGGGGCGCGGCGGCGTTTGTGACGCTTGAGCCTTGCTCGCATCACGGACGTACTCCCCCATGTGCCGATGCGCTGCTCGCGGCAGGCGTCCGGCGCGTGGTCTGCGCGATGGCCGACCCGGACGTTCGCGTCGCCGGCACCGGCTTCGACAAGCTGCGGCGCGGCGGAGTGGAAGTCTCGGTGGGACTTTTGGAAGCCGAGGCGCGGGCGCTGAACGCGGCGTACATTAAGCACCGCATGACTAAGCTGCCCTGGGTGGTGCTGAAAACGGCGATGACGCTGGACGGCAAAATTGCTACCGGCACAGGAGACTCAAAGTGGATTACGTCGACGATTGCCCGCCGCGCCGTACATCGGCAATTGCGGGACCGCTGCGATGCGGTACTAACCGGTGTGGGAACCGTGCTTGCGGATGACCCGGC
Source organism: uncultured Armatimonadales bacterium (assembly GCA_964243345.1). Classification (GTDB taxonomy): domain Bacteria; phylum Armatimonadota; class Armatimonadia; order Armatimonadales; family Capsulimonadaceae; genus JANXMY01. Next base: position 35,613 of record CAXTER010000020.1, on the reverse strand, counting down.
GCTGACGACACGGCTTGTTCATAAAACAGGCCGCGATCCGTGGCGCGTTATTGTTGACAGTCAGCTTCGGACGCCGCTTGATTCGCAGGTGGTCCGGCAGTCGGCGGCGGACGGCAGGACGATTTTCGCGGCGGGCTTGAGCGCGGATCCGGCGCGGCGGGCGGTTTTAGAAGCGATGGGATGTCAAGTGATCCTCTGCGACCCAAGCGAAGGGCGGGTAGACCTCACTGACCTGATGTCTCAGCTGGGAACTTACGGCAGCATGGTGAGTGTTCTTGTAGAGAGCGGAGGACAGCTTGCAGCTTCGTTGCTGTCCGCAAAATTAGTAGACCGCTGGCTGGCGTTTGTTGCGCCAAAGATTGCCGGCGGCACAGAGGCACCCGGTCCTATGGGCGGCCTCGGTGTCAACCGCATGGCAGACGCTTTGGAAGTCACATTTCAGCAGGTGAGGCGCTGTGGCCCGGACATCATCATTGATGCCCGCTTTGGGTAGAATACAAGAGGTTCAGCCTCTTTATTTATTTGGAAGGTAAAAAGCACGCACTATGTTTACGGGAATCATCCAAGAAGTCGGCTTCGTTGATGCCATTGAGCGCGGCGCACAATCCGCCCGGTTTACGATCAGTGCAGGGGATGTATTGAGCGGTGTCAAGCTCGGCGACAGCATCACCGTCAACGGTGCGTGTCTCACGGTTGTGGAGCAGCTGCCCGGCAAAGTTGCGTTTGACACGGTCTACGAGACGCTGCAAAAGACGGCTTTAGGGTCGCTTGCCATTGGGGACGAAGTCAACATGGAGCCGAGCCTTGCCGCCAACGGCCGCTTTGACGGCCATATTGTACAGGGTCATGTCGACGGGGTCGGCACCATCGCCTCTATCCGCGAAGTAGATAACTCGTACTATATTTACATCACCGCATCGTCCCAAATGCTGCGCTACATTGTCCGCAAAGGCAGTGTCGCCATTGACGGCATCTCGCTTACGGTAGTAGATGCCGACGACAAAACCTTCTCTGTTGCCATCATCCCTCACACTTGGGACAACACCAACCTTCACACCCGCCGTGCCGGCGACCAAGTCAATTTAGAAACAGACATCATCGGCAAGTATGTCGAAAAGCTGATCGGCGGCGACTTTGGCCGCTCCGAGACAACTCCCCTGAGAATAGCTGACTTAGAGCGCGAAGAGCGCCCCGAACCCGCCTGGTCCGGCCCCATGACTGCATACCGGGAGTAGAAGAAGCACAGAAAGCTAAGATTCCATTCTCACGTCTTATTCTCGTGACAGAAACAGAGGCGCAGATGCCGGATAATCCGTTTGATACGATTGAAGAAGCCCTAGCGGACCTGCGGGCGGGCAAGATGGTCATTCTCGTGGACGACGAAGACCGCGAAAATGAAGGCGACTTTGTGATGGCCGCCGAGCATATTACCGCCGAAGCCATTACGCTGATGACCCGCCATGCCAGCGGCATTATCACGGTTCCCATGCCTGAGGAGCGCCTGCTTGCTTTGGGATTGGAGCTGATGGTGCGCGAAAACAGCGAGTCGATGCGGACAGCGTTCACAATCACTGTAGACGCTAAAGACGGCACGACCACGGGCAGCAGCGCGGCAGACCGGGCGCGGACAATCCGCAGGCTGGCGGATACGAAGGCTGTCCCAAGTGACTTCAACCGGCCCGGCCATGTCAACCCGCTGATGGCCCGCAAAGGCGGCGTCTTAAAACGGGCTGGTCACACCGAAGCGGCGATAGATTTGATGCTGCTGGCAGGCTTGCAGCCGGTCGGGGTCATTTGCGAGATTATGGACGACGGCGGCGAAATGGCGCGGGTGGACGCGCTGGCGGCACTGGCGCAGAAATTTGATCTCAAGTTCATCACCATCGCCGAGCTGATCAAGTACCGGCGTCGGACGGAAAAGCTGGTGCGGAAGGTCGCATCGGCCAAGCTGCCGTCGCGCTACGGCGACTTTGTAGTCCATGCCTATGAAAGTGATGTGGATCCGGCTCCATACACGGCGTTTGTGATGGGGGACATCAGCGACGGACTAGACGTTCTGGTGCGTATCCATTCGTCATGCGTCACGGGCGACTTGGTTGGCTCGTTGAAGTGCGATTGCGGCGATCAGCTGCATTTAGCATTGGAAAAGATTTCGGAAGCGGGCCGGGGCGTCCTTTTGTACATTGAGCAGGAAGGGCGCGGCATCGGCATTATCAACAAAATAAAAGCGTATGCGCTTCAGGACGAGGGCGCGGACACCGTAGAAGCCAATGTCCGGCTTGGCTTCAAGCCTGATCTGCGCGACTACGGCATCGGCGCTCAGGTGCTGGTAGATTTGGGTTTGAAGCGCCTGCGCTACATGACAAACAACCCGGCAAAGCTTGCGGGACTGGAAGGCTACGGCCTGGAGATTGGTGAGCGTGTGCCGCTGATTTCGGAACCGAACGACACAAACCGGCGTTATTTAGACACAAAGCGCACTAAAATGGGCCATTTTTTGGTCATAGACGAGCAGGATGCCCCGGAAGCGGCCTGACAATTTTTGCCGCTCTTTGGCGAACATTTTGAGGACTAACGTCGTATAACATGAAGACACTTGAAGGAACCTTGATCGCGTCCGGCCTGAACATCGCCATCGTTCTGAGCCGCTTCAATTCGCTGATTGGAGACCGGCTCTTGGAAGGGGCGACGGACACGCTCAGACGGCATGGAGTGTCTGACGACCATATCACACTGGCCCGTGTTCCGGGCGCATTCGAGATCCCGCTGGTGGCTTCGGCGCTGGCAAAATCGGGCAAGTACGACGCGGTGATCTGCCTCGGCGCGGTTATTCGCGGTGCGACGGCCCACTTTGATTACGTTGCCGGGCCGATGGCATCGGGCCTGGCAGGCATCGCCGTAGAAACCGGCGTGCCAATCTTGTTCGGCGTCCTGACCACGGACACGATTGAACAGGCACTGGAACGGGCCGGAACAAAAGCCGGCAACAAAGGGGCGGACGTGGCCGCTGCCGCCATTGAAATGGCAAACTTACTGAAGACGTTCGCTTAAAACAAAACTAACATGAGGACTATAGAAAAAATGAAGAAAGCAAGTTCCTACGCCGTCGCCTTTACGGTCGGCGTTGCTGCCTGCGCCGTGGGTCTAAAGACCTTTGGCGACCCAGCGACCCTGTTCAACAACAATGCGGCTTCTAAGCAGGCCGTTTTGACGGCGCTTGATACAACTCCACCCGCCTTGAAGCACTTCACTGGCGATACCGTAGTTGCCGACGCCGCCGCGAAAGTGGACCAGGCGGTCGTGACCGTTCACACTGTTGGCCGGCCTGTCCAGCAGGCGGAAGGCGGCGACCCGATCTTCCGCCAGTTCTTCGGCGGCGGCGGTTCGGCCCAGCCGCAGACCCCGCAGGGTGCCGGCTCCGGTATTATCATCAGCTCGGACGGCTATATTCTGACCAACAACCATGTTGTTGAGGATACGTCCAAGCTCACCGTAAACGTCGGCGACAAGAGCGGCGGCGTCGGCAAAGCCTACACGGCACATGTGGTCGGCACGGACCCAGTGACCGACATTGCCGTCGTCAAAATTGACACGGACGGCGTCAAGCTGCCGGTTGCCCAGCTTGGCAATTCCGACGATGTTCGGATCGGCGACTGGGCCATTGCCGTCGGCAACCCGCTGGATGTCGGCACCACCGTCACGCTTGGCATTATTAGCGCCTTGAACCGCTCCGGCCAGAGCGCGGAAGGCCAAGCGATCCTGCCGGCGATCCAGACTGACGCTGCGATCAATCCCGGCAACTCCGGCGGAGCGCTGGCAAACATCAACGGCCAAGTCATCGGCATCAACGAAGCGATCCTGTCGCCGAGCGGCACTTACTCCGGCATCGGCTTCGCGATCCCGATTAATCGGGCCAAGCAGATTGCCGCCGAGCTGATCCGCAGCGGCCATGCGTCCCACCCATATCTGGGTGTCGCGTACAAGGACATTGCGCGTCTGGGCGATGACGATCGTGCCAACGACGGCATTCCCGCGAATGTTTCGGAAGGCGTCGTCATTGAAGGCATTTCGCCGAAATCACCGGCGGCCGCCGCCGGTCTGCATCGCTACGACATCATTACCGCGGCAAATGGGCAGCCGATTGCCGATGAAGACACGCTGGGCAACCTGATTCAAGGTCTGGCTATCGGCAGCACCTTGACACTGCGCGTCATCAGTGATGGAACGCCCCGGACGGTCAGCGTCACTCTGCGCGAGCGGCCCGCCGCCTACGGTCAGCGCCTGCCGCAGCAGGAACAGCAGCCGCAGGCCGGCCCGCAGCTCTCGCCCTTCGGCCAGCCGTAGGCAGATCGCTTCCAGCGAGTGAATAATACCTCACCCCGGAACTCCGTTCCGACCCTCTCCTTCAGAAAGGAGAGGGTGGCAGTTTGCTGCCGGGTGAGGTTTTTGTTGGGTACAATTAGTCTATGAATGATGACCCTGTTCTGCTCGTCCGCCGCCTTTCGCGCCGGGCGGTGGAAGTAGACGACGTGCAGGTTCTGCTGGACGAAATGAACCAAGCGGCGATGAAGGCTGTCGGCGCGGATCGGGCGTTTGTCGCGCTGGCCCATGACGGCACTGGTGAGCTTGTTTTAGTTTCGACGGCAGGTGCGGGCTGGACCGATGAGTTCCGGGCGCTGCGGCTAAAAATAGACGAAGAAGGGCGCGGAAGCAAAGGGCAAAGCGGGATTACGTCTCATGTCGCCGCGACCGGGCAGCCTTATATCACCGGTGATGTCAACGCTGACCCGTACTACTTTGCGTTTTTTGATGATGTGTACAGCGAAATCGCCGTGCCGCTTTTGGACGGTAACGGCCACACGCGCGGCGTCATTAACATTGAGAGCTTCCAGCGTGATCATTTCACTGAGGACCACCTGCGCCTTGTGCAGTCGCTGGCCGACATTGCCGTTCTGCGCCTCTTGAGCGACGGCTACCGGGCGCGAGAAGCGGCGCTGGTAGAGATCGGCAAAGATTTAAGCGCCATTGCCGACACTGACCAGCTTATGCGCCGAGTGGTAGACGTGGCCGCCGCCCAGCTTCGGTTTGAGGACTGCTCCTTGTTTGTGCTGGACCGAGACAGGCAGCATTTGACGCTTCAGGCCGCACGCGGCGGGCTGGCCCAGCGCATCGGCACGGCCATCTATCCCATCGGTGAGGGCCTGACTGGCTGGGTGGCGCTGTATGGTGAGCCAATCCGCACGGTCAGCCCCCGCGAAGACCCGCGCTGGCAGGGACGCTTTGAGGAGTTTCCATCTACCGATGTCGGTGCGTTTTTAGCCGTGCCGATTTTCGGGCGTAGCGGGGTTTTGGGCGTTCTGCGTGTCCTGCGCCGCAAAAGCGCCGCGCCCTGGTTTCGGCGCGAGTTCACGGAAGACGACGAAAGCGTGCTTCTGACAATTGCGTCTCAACTCGGTACAGCGATTGATAACAGCCGCATCCTAGACCGGCTGGTCAACACCGAGCGCATGGCGGCTTGGGGCGAGCTGTCCGCGAAAGCCGCGCACATGATCGGAAACCGAACCTTCGCGATCAAAGGCGACTTGAACGAGCTGGAATATCGTCTGTCGGAACCTGAAGACAAGCGGGCGGAATATCAGGCGCTGGCGGAAGCCATGCGCCGGGGCGTGTTCCGGCTGGAAGAAATCCTGCAAGAGTTCCGGGACTTTGTCCGGGCCACGCAAATTTCCCTGGCGAAGTGCGATTTGAACGAGTTGATCCGGCAGTGCGTCTACGAAAGCTTCCCCAAGCGCAGCCCGGTGACGCTAACATTGGACCTTGAAGAGAACTTGCCGCCGATTTCCGCCGACGGCTCCCGCCTAAAGCGGGCGTTCTCAGAACTGGTGGAAAACGCGCTGTCGTTCCAGCCTGACGGCGGCACGCTGACCATTCGCACTGCACTTGCCGACCCTGCCGAGGCCCATGCGCTGGCCGATCTGCCGCGAGGCCGCACCTACCTTCAGATTGAGTTTCTGGACAGTGGCCCCGGCATCCCCGCCGACATCAAGCCGCGCATCTTCACGCCATTTTTCACGTCCCGCGCTCGTGGCCTCGGCCTGGGGTTAAGCATTGTCAAAGGTATTTTAGACGCCCATCACGGCGGCATTGTTGAGACGGGAAAACCCGGCGCGGGCGCACATTTTACTGCCTTTCTGCCGGTCAAGGGAGAGTAGGAGAATTGGCAAGAAGAACCATGCCCTGAAGGTCACGGCTATTGGGCGCGGACGCCAAGAACCCCCACTTCTGCACTGGCAGCACTGGCTACCCGGAGGGCAGACCTGGAAGGCGTGGGGTGAGGAAAGAAGTTCAAGATAATCCGAGTGCGCCGAAGGCGTAGTTTTCGGCGTCTACGCCCAGCAGCCGTGTCCTTCGGGACATGGTCTTTTGCTCAGGAGAGTCACATGCTCAAGTTTTGCCTTTTCTGCCTGCTGTCTTTTACATTGTTTCTGGGTACACCAAACGCAAACGCCATGCCTGATACTACCCCTGACAACGCACTCGCCGGCAACATAATCACCGTGCCGGGAGCGCACCTTGTAAAAATCGCGGGCGGCTTCGAATTCACCGAAGGCCCGGCCACAGATGCCGGTGGCAATGTTTTCTTTACCGATCAGCCGAATGACCGCATTTTGGAATGGCACGCGGCAGACGGCAAAATCACGACGTTTTTGCAGGGCTGTGGCCGCGCCAATGGGACGTGCTTTGACGCGCAGGGCAATTTGTGGACCTGCTCCGACGAACACAACGCCTTGTGGCGGATCAGCCCTGACGGCAAAGCCGCCGTTGTGGTTGCAGACTACGACGGCAAGCGGCTGTGCGGCCCTAACGATGTTTGGGTGCGGCCCGACGGCGGCCTCTATATCACCGACCCGTTTTATGTGCGCTCGTATTGGCAGCACGGGCATCAGGAACAGGACACGCAGGGCGTTTACTTTCTGCCGCCCGGCGGCAAGGCGCTGGTGCGGGTCATCTCCGATTTTGTCCAGCCCAACGGCATCATCGGCACGCCGGACGGCAAAACACTCTACGTCGCCGACATCGGGGCGAACGCGACCTACCGGTACACAATCGCTTCCGACGGCTCCCTCGGCGACAAGCACCTGTTTTGCCGATTAGGGTCCGACGGCATGACCATTGACAGCGAAGGCAACGTCTATTTGACCGGCCACGGCGTCACCGTCTTTGACCACACAGGAACCCAAATCCTGCACATCCCGATCCCCGAAGACTGGACCGGCAACATCTGCTTCGGCGGCATGGATCGTAAAACTTTGTTCATCACCGCAAGCCACAGCGTCTACACCGTTGCCATGCGCGTCCACGGCGTCGGCAGCCAGTAAACAGCGTTTTGTTCATCCTTACAATCCCTCTTGTTCAGTTGCGAAAGTTACTATTTCTTCGGTAATTTGCTCGGCAAGAGGCGGCGGGGCGAAAAAGTACACGCCGGGTGAATCTAAATCATCCATGAACACCGTGATTCGCAGAGCCGCATCCGCCCCAGCATATTTAATCGAAAAGTCCAAAGTTTCCTCATCCTCTACCACCATGCCCTGCGCCAACGTCACAACGGCAGCGATCTCTGCGTTTCCAAAACCGAAAGGAACAAGTGCCGCAATGCGCTCAAGGAACGGCTGCAATTGTTCAATCTCAAACTCGCCGGAGGCTTCTGCCATTTCTTCCATTGGTATTCCTTTGCTGATCTTGTCGCTGCACTCATCGTCGCCATACTCACAGGTTACGGCTTTCCAACTGATTGGCGGCGACGGATAAGCCAATCCAGCGTCGCTCCAATCACAACGCCAGCGACAAACCCGACCGCGCCAAAGATGACGGCGTTGATGCCGTCATACATCCAGTCCGGCACGGGCAGCGGCAAGCCGTACTGAGCGTGAAAATGACGCAGCGCAGAGGCTTCATAAAAGCCGCCGCCGACTGCTCCTGCTGCTAGGAAAAGGCCCGCACTGAGCAGCATGATCTTCATAAGTCTAAATCCATTCTAGCAGATTTTGCATGACTTATGCTTGTATGGTACAATAGGGCTACTGAATCAATAGCAAGGACTTTCAATGCGTCTTTTTCCCCTGGCGGGCGTCAGCCTGCTGCTGCTGACCCCGGCTTTTGCGGCCCCAAATTTCAATGCTCACTTGAACTCAAACGCCGTGCCGAAAACGGCGAATGCGCCGAAAACGGCGAATGCGCCGAAATCAGAATTAGACGCGGCGCGGCGCAAAGTCTACCCGGCGCTGGTCAATATCGCCGTCGTGTTCCGCTATTACGACAGCGGGCGGGCGCAGCGAGCGCCGGCGGGCGGCTCTGGGGTAATTATCAGCCCCGACGGCTATGTGCTGACAAACTTCCATGTTGCCGGACACACGACCCATATTACCTGCACGCTGTCAAACGGCGAGGTGCTGGACGCGCAGGTGGTGGCTGACGATCCGCTGTCGGACCTGAGTGTGCTGAAGCTGCGCCGCCCGGCATCGTCGGGGCCGCTGCCGTATGCGGTTCTCGGCGACTCGGACAGCCTGCAAGTCGGCGATCCGGTGCTTGCAATGGGCAACCCGCTGATGCTGTCGTCGTCCATGACGCTCGGCATCGTGTCCAACCCCAGGCGCGTGTTCACGGACTTTAGCGGGACTGAGATGGAGGACATGGCGCTGGATGAAGGCGAAAAGACCGGCACGTTCACGCGCTGGATTCAGCATGACGCGCTGATCCTGCCCGGCAACTCCGGCGGGCCGCTGGTGAACCTGCAAGGGCAGGTGGTCGGCATTAACGAGCTGGGCGGCAACGGCGTCGGCTTCGCCATCCCGTCGAACCTCGCCAAACAGGTCTTTGAAGACGTGCTGCACTTCGGCAAAGTGCCGCGCGGCTGGATCGGCCTCAGCGTTATGCCCGTAGACAAGATGGGCCGGACGCAGGGCGCTTTAGTGTCATCGCTGACCCCCGGCTCGCCGGCAGCCCGTGCGGGCGTTCAGCCGGGCGACATCTTGACGGCGCTGGATGGCACTCCGGTCACGGTCCGGTTCTTTGAGCAGGTTCCGCTGTTTTATCAGCGTGTGGCCCGGCTTCCTGCCGGCCATCTGGTCCATCTGGCCTTATTACGAAATGGGAAGCCGGAGCAAGTCGCCGTGCGCGTCGCGCCGCTGGAGCCGTCGCTGTCCCCGGAGCAGGAGTTTCGGGGCATGGGTGTAACTGTCCGGGCGCTCACGTCCGACATGGCGCTAGACCGGCATCTGCCGGACACAAAGGGAGTTCTGGTGACCGGCGTTCGCCCCGGCCTGCCGTTTGAGGCCGCCCAGCCGCCGCTTGCCGCAGATGATGTGATTGAAAGCGTCAACGGGCAGCCGACGCCGGACGTGACGGCGTTCCGCCGGGCGCTGGATGCTTCGGAAAAGCAAAGCGCAAAAGCCGGCTTTCCCGTGGCGTTTCTGCGAAAAGATGAGAGCCTGCTGGCATTTGTCAAAACCGATACGGACAAAGCCGCCGATGACGGCGGGGAGCTGCCGCAGGCATGGATGGGGATTAAAACGCAGGTGCTGACGCCGGAAGTGGCTTCTGCCGTGGGAATGCCCGGCGTCGCCGGCTTCCGCGTCTCCGAAGTCTATCCTTACACGGAAGCATCTAAAGCCGGCCTGAAGCCGGGCGATGTGCTGACTTCTTTGAACGGAACCGCCCTGACGGCGTCCCGGCCCCAGGATGCGGAAGATTTGACACATCAAATTGAAGCGCTCAGTGTCGGCGACAAAGCCCAGCTTGGCGTCCGGCGCGGCGCGGACACGCTCACCGTGCCGGTTGTGCTGGAAGCGACCCCGGACGCGGCGGCGCAGGCAAAGACCGCCCGTTCCAAAGACTTTGAGTTCAGCGTCCGGGGCATTACGCTGATGGACAAAGTCACGAACCACTGGGGCGACAGTCAGCAAGGCGTCGTCGTTACCGATGTCACGTCAGGGGGCTGGGCGAGCATCGCCGGCCTGCACACGGACGATCTGATACTCTCCATGAACGGTCAGAAAGTTTCCGATGCTGCGTCGTTTGAGGCCGTCCTGCGCTCCGTGGTGCGGGCGCATCCCAAAACCATTTCCGTGTTCGTCCGCCGCGACGTCCTGACCCACTTCGTCTTTTTCGAGCCGGACTGGACTCATCCTGCCGCCTCCGAATGACTCATCCTTTTATGTCAGCCAAGAAAGGCCCTTGTTATGACCCGCTTTTATCTTTCTCTTGTTTTGTTCGCTGTGGCCTGCCTCGGCTTCACGCCGCCATTACGCGCCGACGATGTTCCCGCCGCCGTGCAGGCGCTGGTCGCCAAACAAGCGCCGGCCATTGTCACCGTGCGGGCCGTTCTGAAAGTCACCGCCAAAGGCGCAGGCGCACAGACCGCCGAGTCTCGGACGGAAATGCAGGGCGTGGTCGTGGACCCGTCCGGCCTGATTATGGTTTCCAGTGTGCCGTTTTCGCCCGCAAAACTGATGGAAATGATGGGAGTGCCGGCGGATGCCTCCGACTCGGTTCCGACGATTACACCGACAGACTTCAAGGTCGTATTTGCCAACGAAGACAAGGAATACCCGGCGTTTCTCGCGGCAACTGACCCGACGTTAGGGCTGACGTTTCTCCGCATTGACGACCTAGCCGGGCGAACGCCGGCGTCGGTTTCCTTTGGAGGCGCGGCATCGCCCGCGCTGGGCGACCCTGTTTACGCGCTTTCGCGCCTGAGCAAAGGCTACGACTACGCCCCGTTCTATACGACGGCGCGGGTGAGCGGCGTCATCACCAAGCCGCGTGCGGCCGTGATGCTGGACGGCGGCATTTCTGACCTCGGCCTGCCGGTCTTTAGCCAGACCGGCGATGCCCTCGGCGTCCTCACAAGTGTCGCGTCCGGCGTCAAAGCGGACAGCGGCAATGAAGCCAGCAGTATGCAGATGATGATGCGCTTGTTTGGGGGCCTGAGCGGCGGCAACCACTCAGGCATTTTCCTCGTTCCTGCTTCCGCCGTGAGTTCCGTCATCGCCCAGGCCCAGGCCCGCGCCATCACCCTCGCCGCCCAGCGAGCCGCCGCCCCTGCCGCTAAGTAGCAAGCTTGCTAGGCGAACACAAGCAAGAAGGGCGAACACAAACAAGAAGGGCGAACACGGAGGTTCGCCCCTACGTTGCACCGGCGTTCCTGTAGGGGCAGACCCCCGTGTCTGCCCTCTTCCTCTGCCCTCTTCTTCCTCTGTCCTTCTGCTCTATCAGCGCGGAACAGGAATAGCTTCTAAGGCTTCTTCGATCATCTGTGTACCTGTCAGGCCGCCATAGCGGGTCTTGGTGTCAAGCATCATGCGGTGGGCCAGCACAGGGACAGCGAGGGCGCGGATGTCACCGGGCAGGACGTAATCCCGGCCCTCAGTTAAAGCGCGGGCCTGGGCCGTGCGAAACAGGGTCAAGGAGCCGCGCGGGGACACGGCCAGCCGAATGCGCGGGTCGCGCCGGGTCCAGTCCACAAGGCGCAGGATATACTCGGCCAGCGCCTGGTCTACCGTGACCTCCCGGACCTGCGCCTGCAAGCGGACAATGTCCGCGCCGGTGACGACGGGGCGCAGCGTGTCGAACGGATGCTGCCGGTTCTGGCCGTACAAAATCTCAAGCTCATGGGACAAGTCGGGGTAGCCCAGCGTAATCCGCACGGCAAAGCGGTCAAGCTGGGCTTCGGGCAGCGGGTACGTTCCCTGAAAATCGGTCGGGTTCTGGGTAGCGACCACGAAAAATGGGTGGGGCAGGTCGCGCCGCAGGCCGTCCACCGTGACTTGGCCTTCGCTCATTACTTCAAGCAAAGCCGACTGGGTGCGCGGTGATGTTCGGTTGATTTCATCCGCCAGCACGATGTTGGCAAACACCGGCCCTTCACGAAACGTAAATGAGCCGTCGCCGGGGTTGTAGAAGGAGCTGCCGGTGATGTCGGCGGGCAGCAGATCGGGCGTAAACTGAATGCGCCGAAACAGGCCGTCCATGGAGCGGGCCAGCGATTTGGCGAGCGTTGTTTTGCCGGTTCCGGGAACATCTTCCAGCAGCGTGTGGCCGCCCGCCAGAAGTGCGATCAGCAGCAGACGAATGGCATCCGGCTTGCCGCGAATGACCGATGCTAGGTTGTCTTCAATTTTCTCTACAGTTTCCGCAAACGGCACGCTTTCCGAAAGAACGGTCATGCTGTCGTCTCCAATTTCTTTTCCAAGCCCATCTTTTCCCAATTCTTTTCTAAATCCAGCAGCGCGGCGTCAAGCCGGCTGATGTCTTGGGGGGTCGGCGGCGGGCCGAAACGTGCCTGCTCGTAGCCCTGCACAAAGCCGTGGAGTGCGCCGTCATTGATCCCCTGCGCGGCAAGATGCTCCGGCCATGTCTGGTTTTCAGGACAGGGGATGCCGTGCCGAACCAGCAGCTTCTCAAAGCGGTCCGACAGCGCTGCCAAAGCGGCGTCCGGGCTTGCGTAGCGGAAGCCGGGCGTGAGCGCACGCCGGCGCTGCCAGTACCGGTATATCTGCGGCACTAACAATCCCAGCACCAGCAGGGCAAAGACCGTGCCTTTCTCGGCCCAGCCGGCGGTCAGCACCCAGTTCCGCACAGCCCCTAAGATGTCCTGAACCTTCTCCCAGACATGCCAGTACCAGGGGATCGGCCCGGCCAGCGCGTCGGGCCGTCCATTGCCGGGGGTGGCATCCACTGTTACCCAGCCGGTTCCAGCGATAAAGCTTTCCGCCCAGGCGTGGGCGTCGCGCTGCCGGATTAGCGTCCATCCCCGTCCGTCGCCTTCGTGGGCGTAGTAGCCGGAAACATAGCGGGTAGGGACACCCATCGCCCGCAGCATGACCGTGGCGGCGGACGCGAAATACTCGCAGTGGGCGGCTTTGTGCTGCAAAATGAAGTTTGAGATCGGCTCGCCGGAACCGGGGTTGACGGTCAGGCTATAGGTATTGTTGGTCAGCAGAAAGCGCAGGGTCGCGTCAATTTTCTTTTGCGGCGTTTTGAGGCCGTTGCCGAGTTTTTGGGCCAGCCGAACGACGCGCGGGTCAATGTCCGCCGGGACCGTCAAATCCCGTTCCATCTCGCTCGGCGTCGGCGGCGCATCTAAAATGCCGGCGCTGCCTTTGGCATCGTTGTCTTCTGCAATGTCATACGTCAGCGAGGACGTGTCATTTGCCGGTGTCCGCAGCGGGCCGTCGGTCCGGGCAGCCCAATCTACCGGGTGCGCGTCTTCCGCTGTTATCGCCGCCGAATGCAGGGGCGCAAACAGCAGACCTGTCTCGTCGTCCAAACGCACGAACTGCGCTTTGGGACGGGAGCCAAGCGTCGGCTGAGGCGGCAGGGACAGAAAGACGCGCCCGTCCAAAGGCGGTCCCCAGGTGCGGGCGCTATAAGTGTCAAAAGTCATGCCGCGCAGGTAGGGGTCTGTGCCGAGATGATGTATCCGCAGAACGCGGGTCAGCGAGTCGCGCAGGGTGAACGACGAGCCAAGAATTGGCTGTGCGCTCATGCCCATCGAAGGCGACATCCGCCGCATGGACATTGAAGATGACCCCAGCAGGTTCAGATCACTTTTGTAGCGGGTGAACGCTGCATGGGTAATCCCGCCGAGCAGCACGGCGGCAAGAATAGGAAGCAGGGCCGTCCACAGTGCCGCCGTGCCGCCGCCGGAACGGCGGAAACCGGGCAGCGCCAGCGTAAAAAACAAAAAGAACGCGGGCGCAAGATACCACAAATAATGGTAGGTGTCGTCAAATGTGCTGCATCCAATCAGAAAAACCATCGCCGACAGAAACACCGTAAACGGCGCTTTGGCCCCGCCGGTCGGCTCCCGCCGCCAGAATTGCAGCATTGTTTCGGCGGCGGCGGCCAGTGCAAACGAGTTCGGGTAGCGCTGGTCAAAAATCGTGTTTTGGTCTTTGCCGGCTGTGACCAAGTAAGCAAAAATCGGCACGCCGTAAGCGGCAATCCGCAGTGTCCACTTGGTGAGCGTCTCATTCTCAAACCGTGCCTTGAACCCATAGGACGCCGCAAGGGCAGCGCCTAAAAGCGCGAGTGAGAAGAACGCGCCGCTGCTGAGGGCAAGCGCCGCATACGCAAGCCCTGCCGCAACGGCAGCAGGCCACGGCGGGCGCTGGTAAGGAGCGGCTGCCTCCGTCATTGTCTGCTGTGTTGTCTTTGTCAATGCGAGTAGAGTGTTTCTAAATGACCGGCCAACAGTTCCTGCGGGCGACTGAAGTCGCGGCAACAAGTTCACAAAACCCGCCTTCGCAGGTTAATACAGAACGATTCGAGACTCTGAGGCCGCGCAGGCGGACTTCGTGCTTTTGTTGCCGCGACTTCAGTCGCCCGTCTGCAAAGACGTCCTATTTGGGCGGCATCTCAAGGCTAACTCCTCAAATCTCGCTCACGCCGCCGTCAATCTGGGCGGAAGTCAGCACCGGCAAATCGCCCGGCGGCAGGGTACAGGGCGTGTCCCGAACCACAACGATTTTCAGGCCCGCGCCGTAGTCTCGCAGGCGCTCGGCAAATTCCTGACGCGCGGTGTCCCAGTCTTGAAAGACGCAGACAATCAGCGTAATCTGGCCGAGACGCGCCGACAAGTCCCGGTCTAAGTCTGCGAAATCTGCGCCGCGCTGCCGGGTATTGGCTTCCACGGCGGCCAGCAGGTCCATGACGCGCTCCCCGGCGTTTAGGCCGCCCAGAGAATGCAGGATAGGCCCGTCTGCCAGCACATCAAGCGCGAACTCGGAGCGGACCATGAAGTCGCACAGCGCCGCCGTCAGTGACACGGCGCTCTCAAATGACGGCGGCGGGGGCAGGCCCGGCGGCATTGGAACATGGGTGTCCAGCAGCACGGCGACCCGCTGCAAAAACTCTTCGCGGTATTCCCGCACGACCGGGCGGCTCAGACGCGCCGTGGCCCGCCAGTCAATAGAGCGAACAGGGTCGCCTTCCCGGTACTCCCGGCTGCCGATAAACTCAAACGAGTCGCCGAGCTGGAGCGCAGACGTTGTTCCGCCCGGCTGTGTCCGCCGCCCGCGCGGGACGTCCAGCCGAGGCAGCGGCGAAAAGCGCGGTGCAACCAGCAGCGTCCGGCGCTCCGAGAACACCCGCTGCGCGACCATCAGGCCCAGCGGCAGGGCCGTTTCCACCCGGAAGCCGCGCAGCCCAAATACTCCACGCTTCCGGCAAAAGAGGGCCAGCCGCACCCGCGCCGTTTCGCCTGGCGCAAGCGAGGGCAGCGCCGCGCCGTCTTCGGAGGCCGCGTCCACCTCCGGCGGCAGCCGGTCCGGCAGCACCGACAGCCCAATGCCGCGCCGTCCTAGCGCCTGCACGTCAATCTCAACCTGCAGAGTTTCGCCTGCCTGCGCCCGATGTGCGTAGTGGGCGGTCAGCGCCACCGACGGTCTGCCAAGCCACATGCCGAGATACGCGACCACCCACAGGCCAATCGCATAGGTTAGCGGCACATAAAACTGCTGGTCCAAAGAAATAGACCCGAACGCGACAAAAAACAGAGTGGCGATTGTGAAGTAGTGGCCTGCCCGCGTAAACCGCTGGCTCCAGACCCGCCAAACCCAGGGAAACAGCAGCCCTTGAAACAGCGGATGGTAGCGAATGTCTTTGGTCGGCGTAAACGCCGACAGCGGCGGCAGATGCGTGTCCAGCGTCAGCGCCACAAGCCGGCGCGGACTGCTTCCGGGAAACGGGTTCGGCGCGGGAGTTAAATGATCGGGTAGTGGAAAGTCGGTTGAGGGCGGCGTAGGCATAGGCTTTCCTACAATTATACTCTGTATGGCCTTAGAATTGAGGGGAACAGGTTTTTTCCAGCACCTCATCCCCAATCTGTTCCAGTGATTTGTTTTCTGTGTAAAGAATGTGTTTCGCCAAAACGAAGTTACCGGAATGCCGGACAGAGTATTCTAAATACTCTGAGCGCCGCCGTGCTTTCAGAACATGCAGGGACTCTTCCGGGTCTGGCGAGGGCAGCAGCAGCACGACATTGAGGTAGGGAGCGAAAGCAGCCTGAACGCGGGCGAAACGCACTGGATCGTCATAGAGTGTGTGACTGCCGCCAAAGTCAAAAACGCAGTCATGGTGGCGGGCTAAGACCTGCTCTACCCCATACGGCTCAAAACTGTTCGTGTATTCGTCAAACGCTTCGCCGCCCTGCTGCTCATAAACTCGTTTTGCTTCCTGTCCGTTCCAGCCGATTTCCTCGTAGTACCCGTAGCACAGATCATCCAAAGAAACCTGCGGCAGCCCAAGTCTTTCTGCAAGCAGACGCCCAATGGTTGTCTTGCCCGCCCCAAAAGGCCCGATGAGAACGATGTCGGAATACACGAGAAGGCCTTTATAATTAGACAAAACGGGTAGTTTATTGCCTGACCAATGCCTCTTCTAGTCCGGCTGTCGGGTAAACCGCAGTTCATCGGAGGGAGACCCGGTTAAACTAATCAAGAGCGTGTCGCCGTCAAAACGATAGTGCAGGACTTGGACCTTGCCCGCAGTTGTTGACGTAACTCCATTTTTCGTGCCACTGACTAGAGTTTCTGTCAGTGCGTTGTTTTTCGCGGTGTAGGTGGCCTCAAGGCTGATGTTTTGCCGGGGGGCGACGATTGTTTGAGATTCCGTTCCATCTTCCCTGAACTCTACCGTCATTACTGCTGTCGTGCCAGGGCGTGAGGGAAGATAACCGACCCATTTTCCGATAATCTTGTTCTTTTGCGGTCCTGCCGCAGCGGCAGAGCAAAGCTCAAGCAGAGTGCCGGGCGTCAGATGCCGCTCTTGCGTGATATGCCAGCCGTTTTTACCTTCAACCCAATGGTCACGAACTTTTTCCTCCACTACGAAATAAGTGACTTGTCCGGTCTTTGCCGACTTGGCACTGATCGTAATATGCCGTGCTGCTTCAACCGTAGCGTCACGGCCCGTTTCGCCGGCAGCGAAGTCTTCAATCTCAGTTTTTGGTGCAGAAAAGATGATGTCGTCGGCAAACAGCCGAGACAAATCCCCTCGCTGCGCCGCGACACCTTTAGTTTGATTACCATCGGCATCAATAATGGTAACATCAGCAGCATAAGGAGCAAGTGTAACAGTGACATCTTTGTTTGCAAATGCTTTATCTCTGGACTCGTAGATCGCCTGCAAAGATGCTTTGATGCCCTTCCTCGCCTCTGCATGAGATGACAGACAGAGAGAAAGAGCAGTGGCCGAAAATAAAAGGGTGAGGGAACAGCGTGAAGTCATGCGAAGTTTCTCCTTATCGACTGATTATACCAAGAAAACATTTTAATTCGGGCCAGCACCTGTGGCAGGACTCGAAACGGCAGGCGGTGAACTCAACGATTTCCAAAGGGGGACGGGAGAAAAATATGGTGCGTGTTTTGTTTGTCTGCCTCGGCAATATCTGCCGGTCGCCGATGGCGGAGGCGGTGTTTGCCCACAAAGTCCGGGCGGCAGGATTGGAAGATAAGATTGAAGCGGATTCGGCGGGAACCGGGGACTGGCATATCGGGCAGCCGCCGCATCGGGGGACGCGGGCGATGCTGAAAGAGCATCAAATTGACTATACGCACGCGGCGCGGCTTATTGCAGCGACAGATTTAGAGGCGTTTGATTACGTACTGACAATGGACAGCCAAAACCTGGCGAATGTGCAGGCGCTGGGAACAAGCCGGGCCGTAGTGCGGCCTTTTTTGGAGTACGCGCCGCATCTGCCGCTGCGGGAAGTGCCGGACCCGTACTTGACTGGTGGGTTCTCAGAAGTATATGATTTAGTGGACGCGGCGGCTGACGGCTTACTGCAAGCAATTCAGGCGGAGCATGGCCTCTAAAGGCGCAAAGACGCTCGGAACGAAGTCTGCAGCGTCTTTGCATAGCCTTTAGAGGCCATCAGTTGACTTCGGGAGTGTCTGGGCTGGCTTCAGGAGCGCCATGCTTAGCGGCACGCTTGGCCTGGCGGATAGATTTGAGTTTGGCCTGCTGATCGGGAGTCAGGATCGCCATTGTCTGCTGCCGGGTGCTTTTTCGCAGCTCTTTCATCTTTGCCAACCGGACGTCCGCTGAAAGTGTAGTGTCTTCTTTGATTGCTTTTGCCTGCTGCCGGGAGCTTTGCAGCACCGGCCCTAGCTGCGCCTTCTGGGCATCGGTCAGGCTGAGTTCGCCGGCCATCTTTTGCAGACGCTTGTTGGCTTTCTGCCGATGTGCGCCGGCGTGTGCCGGGAGGGTGAAAAGGGGCGCGGCAAGGGCAAGGGAAAGCGCGGCGAGAATTAAGAGGCTGGGTTTTTGCATGGTTGTCTCCTATCGGCAATGTGCCGTGCTGTGAGACGCAGGTTTTTGGAATAAGTTCAGACCCACCCATAAGAAGCCGCCTCGCCACAGAGGGCGGGGCGGCTTCCCACGCTTTCCTGGGGTCAAGGGCGCGGAGGACCGTAACCGCCGGGGCGCGGGCCGCCAAAGCCGCCGGGACGCTGGGACACCATGGTCTTCATTTTGGCACGCTGGGCGGGAGTCAAAATCGCCATGATTTGCGCGTTGCTGCTTTTCCGCATTGCCATCATCTTCGCCATGCGGGCGTTCGGGGTCAGCTTGGGGTTGTTTCGGATGGCCTCCATCTGCTGCCGGGACCCCATCAAAATCGGCATCATTTTGGACTTCTGAGCGTCGGTCAAGCCCAGCGCGTCTCCCATGCGCTGCATCCGCCCGCCTCCATGACCGCCGCCCATAGGACCGTGCATCATGGGCGGCGGCGGGGGCGGGGTCTGTGCGAAGGCAGGGGTTAGAGGCGCGGCAAGCGCCAGGGAAAGCGAAGCGAGGGCGAGGACATTAATTTTTTGCATGAGTGTCTCCTTGACTTCATGCTACGCAGTTAAAGAGGAAAAAGTTCACCCGTGGATGCAAAATTCGCTTAAAATTCTTTCAGCACCAAGCCGCCGTGGGAGCGCAGCGTCTGGGGCTGGCGGCCTTCCTGGGTTTGGGGCTGGCGGCTTTCCAGGGGCGGGCGCAGCGACAGTATAGAAGGTTTGGCAGGAATCTCCTCCGGGTCGACGCTGAGGGCTTCGCGCAGAGCCGACACCAAGAGGGCGTCGTGGCCGGTGCCAGTCCGGCCCCAGGCGGCGTCTGCGTCGCCGCTGCCCGGCGCAGGAGCGACTTCGCGGATGCCGATGCCGGAGCCGGCAAGCTGGCGGGTCCACCCGGCAGTCAGCGCCGACAGAGCGTGGGCGGCGGCGGTGTAGACCGCTTCCGAGGCGACAAAGTCGGCGGTCTCGCGGGGCGTCGGGTTGTAAATCACAATGCCGCCGCTTCCCAGCCGGCGCAGCACGGGTGCGACGGCCTGCACCCCGTAAAGGGCGCTTTTGACATTGACCTGCATGGTCAAATCAAATTCCTTGTCGTTAACATCTAACGCCGGCAGCTTCAAAGCGCGGTTGACGGCGTGGATAAACCCGTCAATGCGCCCAAATTTCTCTTCAATCTGGCGCACGACGGCTTCGGCCTGCGCCCGGTCGGCCATATCGGTGGTCAGCGGGAAGACACGCTCTTCGCCGGCCTGCTCCTGCACCTGCGCGGCCAGCGCTTCAATCCGAAACACGCGGCGGCGGGCAACCGCAATCACCCTTGCGCCTTCGTTCTGGGCCAGCCGCCGGGCCGCGCCGTACCCAATCCCGCTGGAAGCGCCGGTAATAATGACCAGACGCCCCGCCAGGGACCTGTCTAAACTGCTCCATGTCTTCATAGTCTCAATTGTCGGCAAGTCGCCCGCCCGCCTAAAGGGCCTAATTATCTACAGGAGTGAATATGCTATACTGAACCTATGGAGAACTAGGTTTATGGAGAACATTGCCGTTCCGCCGCGCTACCCAGGACCAATCAGCCAAACAATGCTGGCCGAGATGCAGCGCTATGTGGTGTATCATCCGTGGCCGTTCGCGGTGGATTTAGCCCTCTGCGCGGGCATGTCTCTGGCGACGGTAGACGGCCAGACGATTTTTGACTGGGCGGGTTATTACGGCTCCAAGCTTATCGGCCACAACCATCCCCGGCTTCAGGAGCCGGAGTATTTAAAGGCGCTGGCGCTTGCCGCGAACAACAAGGTCGCAAACCCCGACTTTGTTTCCGCTGAGTGCCTTGCTTATTACCGCCTGCTGCACCGGCTTTGCCCCCGAAGCATGAAAACTTTGGAGAATCGGGAAGTATACGCGGTCAACTCCGGCGCGGAAGCCGTCGAAAACATGCTGAAGTATTTGCTGTCCTGGCACAACGCCAAGCGGCAGCGCGGCGGGCAGTCAAAATCGGCCAGCCGCCGCTTTTTGTACTTTGACCAGGCATTTCACGGGCGCACGGTTTACGCGCTGCAAGTGACCCAGACGCTGGACCCGGTGGCGACACAGGACTTTCATGGCCTGGCGGCATCGGGAAACATCAAAGTGCCGTTTCCGGCGGTTGACACCGACGCGCCGGACGCCGAAAACGACGCCCGCACCCGGCAAAGTTTGGAGCTGATTGAAAACATACTTTCTCAGAGGAGCGAGGAAATTGTCGGCATCATTGTCGAGCCGATCCAGGGCGCGGGCGGGCAGCGGGTCGCGCAGCCGGCTTGGTTCCGTGGACTATCCGAGCTTTCAGAAAAGTATGGCGTCGGCTTAGGCGTGGATGAAGTCCAGACATCGGCGGGGCCGACGGGAACTTTGTTTGCCATTGACCAGTTTGATTTGCCTTACCCACCCCACGCGGTCGCGGTCGGCAAGAAGTTTGCCGTCGGCGCTCTGTTTATGCGGGAGCCGCTCGGAGACATCGGCGTTTTAGACAGCACTTGGGGCGGAAGTTTGGCCGACATGGTGCGCTTCTGCCAGGAATGGAAAGTGGTTGAAGACGAGCAGTTGGTGGAGGCCGCCGCATCCGGCGGCGAGCGGCTTGCGGCGGGCCTGCGCGATCTGCAAGCGCGGTTCCCGGACATCATTCGCAATGTGCGCGGCATGGGCCTCTATCAAGGTTTTACGCTGCGCCAGCCTGAGATGCGCGGGCGTCTGACCGAGATGGCTTTACAGAGACATGACTTGCTGCTGCTCGGCGCAGGCGCGGACAGCATCCGCACCCGGCCTAACTTAAGCGTCACGCCTGCCGAGATTGACCGCTTTTTGGAGCTGCTGGGCGCGTGTTTTGAAGAGTTGTGAGAGAAGCAAAGAAGCGAGTGCAGAAGAGCGTGGGATTAAAATCCTGCGCTGTGGGCGCAGACGCCTAGTGTCCGCCTGCGCGGACAAAGAGCAGAACAAGCAAAAGAAGAACATTGCATTGTAATCTTTGCATTACAATCTTCGCATTGTAATCTTTATCTTCGTCCACGGAGGTAGACGCTTGGCGTCTGCGCCCACAGCGCAGGATTTTAATCCCACGCGGCTTCATGCCGCTGAACTCGAAAGAAACCAGTGACTAAAAACGACGCAGCGCAAACCAATCTCACCGCCCAAGTCGCCATCTTGGACAGCGCCGGGGCAGTCACGGCAGGCAGCGCGGCTTGGCGGGATTTTCTGCAAACCGGCCCGCTGGCCGCCGAAGCCGCCGCTGGCATTCAGGCGGTTCTGGCGGGTGAGACGCCGCTGTTCCTGCTGGAATATCAAGGCCCCGCCCCGGAAGGAGAGCGCTGGTATAATCTGCGGGTGACGCGCTTTCCCGGTGAGGGGCCGGTGCAGGCGGTCGCGCTTTCGGAAGATGTCACGGCCCGTCGGCAGGCGGAAGAATCTTTACGGGAGCGCGTCGAAGAGCTGGCGGCGTCCGCTTCGGTGCTGGAGCGGCGCAATGCTGAGCTGGATCAGTTCGCGTATGTGACGTCGCATGACCTTAAAGCGCCGCTGCGCGGCATTGCCAATTTATCCCGCTGGATTGAAGAAGATTTGGACGGCCAAGTCCCGCCGGAAGTGGCCGGGCAGTTTGACCTGCTGCGCGGGCGTGTCAACCGCATGGAAGCGATGATTGAAGCGATTTTGCAGTATTCGCGCGTCGGCCGGGACGAAGCACAGTCGGAAGCAGTGAATGTCAAGGCGCTGCTGACTGAAGTGATTGACCTCGTGGACCCGCCGACGCGCATGGCGATCAGCATGGACGAATACATGCCGGTGCTGCACACGACGCGCCTGCGCCTGTTCCAAGTGTTCCAAAACTTGCTGAGCAACGCCTTGAAGCATCACGACAAGCCGAGCGGCCAGATCCATGTCGGGGCGAAAACTGAGGGCGACTGGGTCGAGTTCTCGGTGACGGACGACGGGCCGGGCATCGCCCCGAAGTTCCAGGAGCGCATCTGGGTCATTTTCCAGACGCTGGAGGCGCGGGACAAAGTGGAAAATACCGGCGTCGGGCTGGCGCTGGTCAAAAAGATCGTGGAAGGGCAGGGCGGCACGGTGTCGGTCGAGTCCGAGGAAGGCCGAGGCGCGGCGTTCAAGTTCACCTGGCCGAATAGTTAGAAAAGCATTGAAGAACAAAGTAAGGAGAGAAGTTCAAAGATGGCGGGGAAAATGCTGAACATTCTGCTGGTCGAAGATGACGATTTGGACGTGATGAATGTCCAGCGGGCGTTTAAAAAGAACAACATCCTCAATCCGCTGTTTGTAGCCGGCAATGGGCTGGATGCGCTTGACATGCTGCGCGGTACCGGCGGTAATGCCCCGGACGTGCCGCTGGAGCGCCGGCTCATTCTGCTGGATTTGAATATGCCGCGAATGAACGGAATTGAGTTCCTGCGGGAGCTGCGTGCGGATCCGGTGCTGGGCCTTATCCCGGTCATTGTGCTGACGACGTCCGATGAAGACCGGGACAAAGTGGAGGCGTTTCAGCTCAATGTCGCAGGCTACATCCTGAAGCCCGTGACGCTGGCGCACTTCATTGAAACGATGGCGACCCTGAACAAGTATTGGACATTGAGTGAGATTCCTTTATAACTTGCCTTACGGCTGTACCTTTCGGCCAAAATGACTGAAGCGTCCCAAATGAAAGTATTAGTTGTAGACGATGATGCCCTGGACCGGCAGGCGGCCCGGCGTGCCTTAGCGGCAACAGGGCTGGCAACGGAAATTGCGGAAGCCGAACGCGGCGCTGAGGCGCTGGCCTTGCTGTTCCAATCTCAATCTGATGGGGCTGCGTTCGACGCGGTTCTGCTTGACTTCCAGCTTCCCGATGCCAGTGGTCTGGAAGTCCTGCGTGAGCTTGCCGCACGCCGGACCAATGCCCCGGTAATTGTGCTGACCGGCTATGGGGATGACTCCGTAGCGGCGGAGCTGATGAAGGCCGGCGCAGCTGACTACCTGCCAAAGTCGCGTTTGTCACCGGACCTGCTGGCGCAAAGCCTGCGCCATATTCAGCGGGTGCGGGAAGTCCAAGCGGAGGCGGCGGGAGCGGATGCCGACCGTGACCGGCTTTTGCTGGATTTAGCCGCCGCGCAAAGCCAGGCTGAAGCCGTCTTAACCAGCATGACCGAAGGCTTAGTGGTCAGCGATCTGGCTGGGAATGTTTTAGCAATGAACCCGGTGGCCCTCGCCATTCATGGGTTTGAGGTCATGGAAGATGCGCGGATGCCTTTGCCGCAGTATCTCGAAATCTTTGAGGCGGCGTCGCTAGACGGTGCCATTCTTGACCTGCGCGACTGGCCGATGGCCCGTGCCCTGCGCGGCGAGCAGTTTTCCCGTTACGAAGTTCAGATGCGCCGTTTGGATACCGGCCGGACCTGGATCGGCAGCTACGGCGGCACGCCCGCCCGCAACCGGACCGGGGAAGCTATTTTGGCGGTTTCCACTGTGCGCGACATCACCGAAGCCAAACAAGCGGCGCAGCGCACTGCCCTGCTGGCGCAAGCCGGGGCACGGCTGTCGGCGTCCCTAGACGCGCAGACGACACTGGAAACAATTGTCAATCTGGTGGTGCCGGACCTTGCCGACTGGTGCGCCGTTCACGCGCTGGACCCGGACGGCCTGGTGCGGCCCCTCATTACAACGCAGGCGGCATCAATCCAGGACGCGCCGTATCTTCCCGTTTCGTCGGTGCTTGACCCGGATGCGGCTTACGGCATTGGCTACGTTTTGCGGACCGGAACCGCGCAGCTCATCCCGGCGTTCACGGAAGAAGTTCAGCAGGGAGTGGTGCAGGATCAGTCGCTGCTGGCCCATTTGATTGCGCTGGGAACGACTTCGTACCTGTGCGTGCCGCTGATTGTGCGCGGCAAGATTCTTGGCTCGCTGTCCCTGGCGTCCACCGGCAGCCGCCGCGTCTACGGCGAGCAGGATTTGGCGCTGGCGACTGAACTGGGACAGCGTGTGGCGGCGGGGCTGGAAAACGTGCGCTTGTTCAACGAAGTCCGGGCTAGAGCGGAGCGTGAGGCGATGATCAACAAGATCGGCAGCGCTCTGCGCGTCTCTTTAGACCGCGAGGAAATCCTTCAAATCGTCACCCGGCAGGTGGGGCTTGCGCTGGGCGTCAGCCGGTGCCGCTATTTGCATCTAAACGCCTTTCGGGACACGGCAAAAGCCGACGCGGCGACGGTGACGGACTGGCCGGCAGAGACGGTGGAAAAATGGGCGTCCGGCCAGACCGTTGCGGTGTCCGAAGCGGCATCGGCCTGGTTGTCCTGCCCGGTGTTCCTGCGCGGCCAGTTTGGAGGTGTCCTGCTGGCCGAGCAAACGGATGGGCCGCGTGCTTGGAGCGAGGAGGAAACGCTCTTTTTGTGCGCCGTGACCGATATTTTGTCACTGGCGCTGGAAAATGCGCGTCTCTATGCGCGGGAGCATCGGGTCGCCGATATGCTGTCCTCGGCGTTCTTGACCGACATTCCCGATGAACTGCCGGGCCTGGCGCTTGCCGCCAACTACCGGGCGGGGCTGGAAGAAGCGCGGGTCGGCGGAGACTACTACGATGCGTTTGCCCTGCCGGACGGGCGCATCGCTTTAGTAATTGCCGACGTTTCCGGCAAGGGCCTCAGCGCGGCGGTGCAGACCGCAACCGTCAAGTATTCGCTGCGGGCGTTTGCGACGGAGGCCGGTGCGCCGGGTCTGGTGATGACCCGCCTCAACAAAATGCTGTGCAGCGATCTGTCTGGGCTGGGCGACCACTTCGTGACGCTCTTTTACGCTGTGTTCGAGCCGACGACGGGCCGGCTGTCCTGGACCAGCGCCGGCCATGAGTCGATGATGATCAAACGAGCCGCCGGCGGCAGCAGCCTCTTAGAGGCGAACGGCCCAATTTTGGGCCTAGCCGATCATGCCTACAGCCAGGAAACGGACATGCTTGCGCTGGGCGATTCACTTGTCTTGTACACGGACGGCCTGACAGAAGCGCGGGACCCAGAGAAACACGCTCTGCTGGACATTGATGGGGTGCAGTCTTTAGTCGACTCGGCCCCGGCGGAAGCCGGGCCGGGCGCACTGGCCTCGTACTTGCAGGACGCCGCGATGCGCTGGACCGGCGGCAGGCGGCAGGACGACATGGCCCTGCTGGTTGCCCGCCGGCTCGCTCCGGCGCAGACGCCGAATGAGAAAGTGCCGCTCCCGCCGGCCAAACTCACCTGGGACGAGGGGGATGACGAGCTGTTTGACTTTCGCTTTCCCAGCCGTCCGGACTCGGCGACCGAGGTGCGCCAGGCGCTCGGCCACTGGATGGCGACTCTGGGCTATGACCGGGGCGCGACCGAGGACTTCCAGACTGCGGTTACCGAAGCCGTGACAAATGCCGTTCGCCACGGCTCGCCGGAGGGTCCGCTCGGAGAATTCCATGTGCTGGGCCGGCGCACGTCCACCGGGGCGCTGCATGTGGAAGTCACCGACAGCGGCTTTGGTTTGCCGCCGTCCCAGGCCGCGCCCCAGATGCCGGAGCCGGAAGCGCTCGGCGGGCGCGGCCTGCCGCTGATGCAGGAACTCGCCGACGCGGTTGAGTTCCGCCCGGCCCCCGCCGGCCTCTGCGTCGTGCTTGTTAAGCGCCGTCCTGCATGATGCGTTTCAAGTTTTTGCGGGCGACTGAAGTCGCGGCAACAAAAGCACAAAACCTGCCTTTGCAGGTTAAGAACTCACGCTGTATTAGTCCGCGAAGGCGGACTTCAAGAACTTGTTGCCGCGACTTTAGTCGCCCGGCGAACTTCCCTCATTGTCCTAAACAACAATTACCGTCGAGTCCATCTCTAAAACTGCGTCTTCGGCGGCAAGCTGCGCCAGCAGCGCATCCAGCGCAGGAGGCGGACCCAGCAGCAGCGCCAGCGTCTGACCGCCTGCTTCCGAGACGACATCACATAAAATTGCCCCCGGCAGACGCGCCTTCAACTCCTCTGCCGAGATCGTCACCCGTGCCAGGGTAGACTTTCGGGCATGGCCCGCGTCATCATAGCGGTACTGCGTCACTTCCTGTACCGGAGCCAGCCGCTCCAGAAGACGGGCGAGATGGCTTTTTCGCGCTTCCGACGCCGAAAACGTCAGCACCGCCGTTCCCTGCGCCGCCCCGGATGTGCCGCTTCCCTGCGCCGAAAGGCTTTCAATCGACACCCCCCGGTCCGCAAACAGCGCCGTCAGCGCCGAAAGCACCCCCGCGCTGTTTCTCAGCTTCAGCGAAAATATCCATTTATCCAATTTTTCCCTCGCTGTCTACTGCGTTTTGGGCAAGCACAAGCATTTCGTCCAGCAGCGCTTTCAGGCTAGGACATTTTGCGTAAGCAACATCGGGATCAAGCCTCGGAAACAGGTTCCTTGCCTCTGTCACCTTCTTGTAGCCTCTGCCGGTTGCGACTTTATAGAGGCGATCCAGCAGCTTTGCCGGCGGCTCGTCGCTGTTGACCATCTCCGGCTTTTCGACTTTGCCTTTAAGGCTTTTGGCAATCTCCGCCGGGAACAGCCCTGGCTGACTGAGAAGCCATGCTTCAGTTTCATGTACCGCGAAAAACTGCCGGAACTTTGCTTCACTGACCTGCTGCTGTAAGTGCTTGGTTCCCCAAGCGACGCGCTCTGCGGCAGAAATCGCTTCAGCAGGATAGGAAAGCCCAAGTCCGTACAGATCCAGCAGCGCAAAGACAGCAACCACATCGCCTTTCGGCGCGTTCAGGTACATCTTCGCCTTCTGCGGCGCATCACGCACCATCTCCGCCCAGCCGTCGAAGCGTACTGTCTGCGCTCCAATTTGTGTGGTCAGTTGCGGATCAAGCCAGCGTTTCAGAAAGGCCGCAATCGCCTGATGCTCGGTATGTCCTTCTACGAAAAGCACAAACTTCACGACGCGAGGTTCTCCAGCTCGCCGGAACGGAAAAGCTTGCCAAGCGAGTAGTCTTTGACCCAGTAAGCCAGCTCGCTGTCTTCCACAGTCGTCAGCGTCGTCTCACCGTTTTCCCATTTTGCAATAGTCACGGTTGGTTTCGTATCCCGAAACGCACTGAGAAACTGGTCGGAATGCGTCGTAAAGATGACCTGCGTTCGCGTTGCCGCCTCTACCGCAAACTCCGCAATAATCGGCAGCATGGACGGGTGCAGCCCGGTTTCCGGCTCATCAATCGCAATCAGCGGCGGCGGGTTGGGGGACGCCAGCACGGTCATCAAAAACAAAAACCGCAGCGTCCCATCCGACAAATCCGCCGTAGACTGCTCCCGCTTCAGCGTCTTCCACCGCACCCGCATCTGTATCCGCTGGTCAGCAGCAGGAGGGAAAATCAGCTCATCAAAATCGCCGCCGAATGCCGCGTACATCGCGTCGTTGATATCCTGCTTAAACTTCCTGTCTGATGAATAGAGCGTGTGCAGAACATTGATGAGGTTTTGCCCATCAGGTGAAACGCGCTGTTCTAACCGCGAAACCGGGGCTTGGCGTATTGTTGCGGCGTGATCTACCCGAAAGATATGGTAAATACTTTGGCTACCCAACTCTGAAGCGATCAATGGAAGCAATCTGTTGTTGAACGCCATAAGATTGTTTGCAATAGAAACGACAGTTTCTTCTTCTGACACCGCGCCCTTCGGAATGTTCACTTGTTTGTTGTCATCATCATAATAAAGAGCGTTGTTTGTAAGCCGAGATATTAATACATTTGTCACTTCTTCATCTTGTTCTCCAACATGAAAATTTGTAGTTGATAACAGTTCTTCTCGAACTGTATAGGAACTTGAAAAAACTGAACGCATTAAATGTACAGAGTAAGAGCGAATGAACAAAGCAGACAAAACGCTAGGAGATAGTTTAATCTTCCACTCTAACTCAAATACCTCGCCATCCCATAAAATTGCGTTTATTCCACCCTCTGCCTGAATGTGACGGCTCAACTCTCCTCGCGCTGACGCCGAAATCAGTTCCAGCATTCGGAGCAGGTTGGACTTGCCGCTGCCGTTTGGGCCGATGACGACGTTGAGGTCGCCGGGACGCCAGGAGACACTTTTAAGGGAGCGGAAGCCTTGAATGTCCAGTTGTACGATTTTCACAGAACTAATCCTCTCGCTCATCAAGGGCTGATAGCCAACAGTTTACCTGATGCGGCGACCGGAAATGCAGGACAGTCAAGTGAGGAAACTCCGCTAAGAATGCCGGGTAGGTCGCCCGTTTCTGGGCGAAGCCGCGCTGGGCGTGACGGATGCCGGACCAGGCTCGGTTCCAGGTCATTTGGTTGCCTGACCAGATCGTTTGGCGTGTGAAGAACCAGCCGAGGTTTCGCCGGGCAACTCGCCACAAAATGAGCGGCAGGGGGTAATCAAGCCAGATGATGGTATCGGCCCGCGCCCACACTGTATCACGCTCCGTGACAAAGTTGCCGTCCAAGACCCAAGCCTCTCCGGCAGCGGCGTCAGTAACGCGCTGCCGGACTGCCTGAGCGGGGACTGGCTGCCATGCCTCGCCCCAGTAGAATGCGTCGGAAGCGATAAGAGGCAGTCCAATCTCAGCAGAGAGGGTCGCAGCCAGGGTTGACTTTCCGGCTCCCGAATTGCCAACAACTGCGACCCGCTTCAAGCCAGCCTCGCTAACTGCCGGTGGTTTCGACGCCGTGCTGGGCTTTGTTCTTTTCTTCCTGCTTTTCGTCGGCCCACTGGGAATGGAACGCGCCTTCTTTGTCGATGCGCTCGTAAGTGTGAGCGCCGAACAGGTCGCGCTGGGCCTGGATCAGGTTCGCCGGCAGGCGCTCGCGGCGGTAGGCGTCGTAGTAGGCAAGGGACGATGAGAAGGCCGGGATAGGAATGCCAAGCTCCGCTGCCTTGCCGATGGTGCGCCGCCAGCCGTCTTGGGCGTTCTTAATCGCGTCGGTGAAGTACGGGGCCAGCATCAAATTGGCAAGGTCGGACTGGCTGTCATACGCCTCTTTGATGCGATCCAGGAACTTGGCGCGGATGATGCAGCCGCCGCGCCAGATGGTCGCGATCTCGCCGGGTTGCAGGGTCCAGTCGTACTCTTTGGCGGCGGCCAGCATCTGCTCGAAGCCTTGTGCGTAGGCGACAACTTTGGATGCATAGAGGGCGTCGCGGATGTCGTTGATAAACGCTTCTTTGTCGGCATCACTGACAGTGCCGGACGGGCCGGGCAGGACTTTAGAGGCCTCAACGCGCTGGTCTTTAAACGCAGACAGCCCCCGCGCATAAACCGCTTCGGTGATAGTGGTGACGGGAATGCCTAAATCTAAAGCATTTTGGGCGGTCCATTTGCCGGTGCCTTTTTGGGCGGCTTTGTCCAGCACCATGTCTACTAAATCGGCGTCGCCGCCCTGGTCGTCTTTTTTCTCGAATATCTGAGCGGTGATTTCAATTAGAAACGAATCTAAATCGCCTTCGTTCCACTTCAGAAACACATCGTGCAGCTCGGCGTTGGTCAGGCCCACGCCATTTTTCAGCAGGTCATAGGACTCGGCAATAAGCTGCATGTCGGCATACTCAATGCCGTTGTGAACCATTTTGACGTAGTGGCCCGCGCCGCCGTCGCCGATGTAAGTGCAGCAGGGAGTCCCGTCTACCTGCGCGGCAATCTTGGTAAAGATCGGCTCGACAATCTTATATGCTTCTTCGCTGCCGCCCGGCATGATGCTGGGGCCGTTCAGCGCCCCTTCCTCGCCGCCGGAAACGCCGGTTCCCAAAAAGAGAAAGCCTTCGTCGTTCAGCTCTTTGACCCGGCGCTGGGTGTCTGTGAACAAAGAATTGCCGCCGTCTATCAACAAATCGCCCTTGGACAGCAATGGCTTCAGCTCGGCAATCACGTCGTCCACGGGCTTGCCGGCCTTGACCATGATCATAATGGCGCGAGGCGTCGCCAAAGCATTAACAAAATCTTCGACGCCCTTTGACCCTGTGATTGCGCCTTCGCTGCTGTGCTCCTCCATGAACTTGTCTGTCTTTTCCGTGGTCCGGTTATGCACGGCAATTGGAAATCCCTTGTGCGCGACATTTCGCGCCAGATTCTGTCCCATGACTGCCAAACCCGTCAATCCGAAATTCGGTTTATCCGCCATTGTGAATATGTCTCCAATACTTGAAACTGTTTCCGAAGCTGCGCGGCTTCTTTAGTCTGCTCTTACCCACTCTTTTGCGTTTGTGCGCTGGTATACTGCAAAAAGAGGAAACAACCCCATGAATGTTATTGAAGTCAAGCAGTTCGGCGGTCCCGAAATGCTTCAGATAATCGAAGAACCCGCGCCCGCGCCTCAAGACGGGCAGATCGTGGTGGAAGTCAAAGCGGCCGGCATCAACTTTGCCGACATCATGGCCCGTGAAGGGCATTATTCAAGCGTACCTCATGCCCCCTTCCGGCCCGGCTTTGAGGTCGCCGGCATTGTCTCGCAGCGCGGCGCGAGGGTGCAGGGCCATCAGCTCGGAGAACGGGTTTTTGGCATGGTGCAGGGCGGCGGCTATGCGAGCTACGCAGCGGTGGATGCCGCCAATGTCTATGTCCTGCCGGAATCCCTAGACTTTGGGCCGGCGACGGCGCTGCTGGTTCAGGGCCTGACGGCATACTTCCTGCTGGAAGCCGGACAGCTGCAGCCGGGCGGGACCGTGCTGATCGCCGGCGCGGCGGGCGGGCTCGGCTCGCTGGCCGTGCAGATCGCGCGGCTTAAAGGCGCGGGCAAAGTCATCGGTTTGGCATCGCCGTCCAAGCACGAGCTAGTCAAATCTTTGGGCGCAGACGCGGCGCTTGATTACACGCAGCCCGGCTGGTCCCAGTCTGTTACAGCCGAAGCGGGCGACGCCGGCGTGAGCGTGTTCCTCGATTCGCAGGGCGACCCCGGCAGCGAAGCGTTTGAGACTCTTGGCGCGAAAGCGCACTGGCTGGTCTACGGCGGCCAGTCCGGCGGCGGCAGCCCGCTCAGTCCCGACCGCCTTTGGGCAATGGTCGGCAAGAACATCACTCTGCGCGGCTACAACCTGTACGCCGATGCCCCTGAGTGGGGCCGGGGCGTCAGCGAGATGCTTGGCTGGGTCACGGACGGCAAACTGAAGCTGACCGCTCAAAGCTTCCCGCTGGCGGATGCGGCAAAAGCGCACGAGGCAATCTCAGCGCGTCAGACCACCGGCAAAGTTGTCTTGGTGCCGTAAGAACCCACCCCGTCTCGTTCTCCGCCGCCCCTCCCGATACGCAGTAATGCGAAGCATAAACGGGAAGGGCGGCAGATACGAAGCAATGCTGAAGGCATA
Organism: uncultured Armatimonadales bacterium; assembly: GCA_964243345.1. Classification (GTDB taxonomy): domain Bacteria; phylum Armatimonadota; class Armatimonadia; order Armatimonadales; family Capsulimonadaceae; genus JANXMY01. The sequence continues at coordinate 3,961 of CAXTER010000020.1, read as the reverse complement.
GGAACAAGACGGGGTAGGTTCTGTGATTATTTTCACAGTTCTCCGCGTTTCCACACGCTTTGCGGTTGACTTTTACTCTCCTTGTGGGTATTATCTTTGTGTGGGCCGGTAGCTCAGCGGTAGAGCATCTTACTTTTAATGAGAGGGTCCTGGGTTCGAGACCCAGCCGACCCATATCCCTCTCCTCCTTCCCAATTCTTTCCGCCTTTTCCTGACGCGCAGTGGAACTTTCATTGTCCGCCGCTTGTAAAACACTTCTGTAAGAGCGCACCGTTTTGTGCGTCTTCAGGAGTTTTCAATGAAACCAACGCTATTTGTCCTTGCGCTGACGGCTTGCGCTGTTCTCGGCCCTTCGCTGACGGCCCAAGCCGATCAGACCACCCCCGTTGTCGTGGAACTATTTACGTCGGAAGGCTGCTCGTCCTGCCCGCCGGCCGACGCGCTTTTGTCCCAGTACGTCAAGTCCTCCCCTGTGTCCGGCGTGGAAGTGATTGCGCTTGGCGAACATGTGGATTACTGGAACCACGGCGGCTGGGCCGACCCCTTTTCCGCCGCGTCGTTCAGCGCTCGCCAGAGCGACTACTCCAATGCTTTCCATTTAGACTCGGTCTACACGCCGCAGATTATCGTCGACGGCAAAGCGCAGCTTGTCGGCAGCGATGGGGACGCAGCGGAAACGGCCATTCGCCGGGCGGCGCGGCTGCCCAAAGCGCAGGTCAGTGTTGCAGAAACACAGCCGGGGCAGCTTGCGGTGCATGTCGGGCATCTGCCGTCCTCAGCCTCCAATGATCCTGCCGAAGTGTATCTTGCCGTGACCGAAGACAACCTGAGTTCGTCGGTGGGCGGCGGCGAGAACGCCGGGCGGCATCTGACCCACAGCGCAGTCGTACGGGAGCTGGTGCCGCTCGGCACTGTCACGGGCAGCACGTTCTCCGCATCGCCCACTGTCACAATAAAAAGCGGCTGGCGGCGCGGGCATCTGCACGCGGTCATATTCGCGCAGGAGCGTGCAAGCCGGCGCATTATCGGTGCGGCAGAGACCACGCTGTAATGTCCTTCACTGCTGGAAAAACCGAGCCGCTGACCCTAGAAGCCAGCCCGCCGCTGTCGGAAATGTACACCCTCAGCCCGTTTGTCTGGAAAGACGGCGGGGGCTGGGAAATGCTTGTCCGGGCGGTGCCGCGCCGGGACGACCAGCCCGCGCTCAAAATCGCTTGTGCGTACTACGGCGTGTCTGAAGACGGCCTGCATTTTGCGATGGACGATGCCCCGGCTATCGCGCCCGGCCCCGGCGCGGATGATCTGGACGGCTGCGAGGACCCGACAGCCGCAATATGGAGCGGAACCTATTATGTCTACTACACAGGCTGGAACCAGCGCAAAATGCAGGGGAACCTGCTGCTGGCATCGGGGCCGGACCCGCGCCACTTAGTCAAGCGCGGCGTTTACTTGGCGGCGACGCCCGCTGCGGACAATCCCAAAGAAGCGACGGTTGTTTCGGTAGCAGACGGCACTTGGCGGCTGTTCTTTGAGTATGCTGAAGGGGAAGCATCCAAAATCGGCATCGCGTCCGCGCCGTCGGTAGAAGGCCCCTGGACAGTCGGCAAGCCACTCTTTGAGGCGCGGGGCGACGCCTGGGATTCCTGGCACCTCAGCACCGGCCCGATGCTTCAGTCCGACCCCAGCCGCCCGGTGATGTTCTACAACGGCGCAACGCGCGATGCCCACTGGCGCATCGGCTGGGCAGCGTTTGACACGGACTACACGCGGATTGTAGCTCGCTGCGAGGAGCCGCTGATTGTGCCGCCCGCGCCCGAAGGCGACCACACGGACATCGCGTTTGCCGCGTCCGCCGTGGAAGCGGACGGCGCGATACTCTTATACTACAGCGTCGCCGACCGGGATATGATGCGGGCCGTTATCCATGAGCGATAAAATTGCAGTCGTGACAATTGCTGCGCTTCGTGGTAAGATGAAGCCGTTCAATGCGAACGTCGGCATCCCAAAAGGGGTGCCGGCATCACAGCGCTTTGACGCGCTAGAAAGGACATACCAATGAAGCTTTTTGCACTCGCCGCGGCCTTTGCCGTGCTGGCTGCCGCTTCCGTCACCGGAGCCTCGGCCCAGATGATGCACCACCATTACATGCGGCATCATCACTACATGCACCATCACATGATGATGCACCACATGATGCACCACTAGGTCCTAATCCGCCGCCGGCACCCGTGCAAGATGGCGGGTGCCGGCTTTTTGACTTTCTTTCTGCTCGAATTTCTGGAAAGAGTTCCGTTATGGCAACAACAACACTGGGGACAGTTCCCGCCTCCGAGACAGTTGCGGTTGTCCGCAAGCACCACTGGCTGGTGCGCGTAACGCACTGGATGAACATTCCGCTGCTGACCGGGCTGATTCTCAGCGGCCTGTCCATCTACTGGGCCGCGCCGGTCTACAAGCACGCCGCCGATGCCAATGGCAACGAGGACTACTTGAACGACATCGGGTTTTGGGTGGCTAGGCATGAACCCTGGCGGCACTCCTACGGCACGTCTGACAACTGGGTTCCGGGGACTCATTATGCAAACTCGTGGTTTTACGACCATTTCAGCCTCGGCACCGGCATTTTGTCATCGGCGCTGAACCTGCACTGGCTCTTTGCGTACTTATTTATCCTAAACGGCCTGCTGTATTTGGTCGGTCTCGGCCTCGGCGGCGGCTACAAGTCCCTGCTGCCCCGGCGCACTGACCTCAAAGAAGCGGTCCAAATGCAGATTTATTATGTCGGCCTGCCGTTCGCCAAGATTTTGCGCCGCCCATGGCATCACCCGGTCATTACCACTAAGTATAATGCCTTGCAGCGAGCGGCTTATTTTTCCATGCCGATCTTTGGGACAATTTCGGTGCTGACCGGCTGGGCGATCCACAAGCCGATGCAATTAGGCTGGCTGCAATGGCTGTTCGGCGGCTACGATTATGCCCGCCTCTGGCATTTCTGGCTGATTGCCATTTTCACCGCGTTCGTTGTCCCGCATGTCATTCTAGTCATCGCCGATGGCTGGGACACGATGCGCTCCATGTTCGTCGGCTGGTCCGACCGCATTGCGCCGGAGAAGTAGCTGCACAGTGAAAATCGTCGCCATTTCCGGCAGCCTGCGGGCCGACTCGGCCAACACAGCCCTAATCCGTGCCGCCATCGCGGCGGCCCCGGCAGGCGTAGAAGTCGTGCTTTATCACGGTTTGGCAAGCTTGCCGCATTTCAGCCCCGAACTGGAAGCGAATCTGCCGGAGGCAGTTAAAGACCTTCGCGCCGCGCTTGCTTCTGCCGACGGTGTTCTGATCTGCACCCCGGAATATGCTTACGGCATTCCCGGCAGTCTGAAGAACGCTTTAGACTGGCTTGTCTTTTCGGGCGAGCTATGGCGCAAGCCGGTCGCGGTTCTCAGCGCGTCCCCCTCGGCGCTCGGCGGCGAAAAAGCCCACGCCGCGCTCTCGCTGACCCTTTCGGCACTGGAAGCACAGGTCGTTGAAGGCGCGTCTTTACGAATTCCGTTCGTCACTACTCTGCTGAACGCGGAAAAAGAAGTGGCTGACTTGGCGACGCTGACGGCGCTGGCGGCAACCGTGGATGCGCTGACGAAGGCTGTGGACAAGCAAGCGCGGGAAGCCGCCTCAGACGCTTGAAACAAAGCAACGCAGCGGCGAAGAGTTTTCGCCGCTGCTGGCAGCAGCCCTTCTGAGCATCATCGTTGAAGCGGCACATCACGACTGCGCGGCGGATGTGACGGCGGATTCAAACGTCCGAAGAAACTCTGCCTTCGGCTTTTCTCCGAGGTCGACCACCTTGGTTCCACCGGCGGCAACAAACGTGACATCCTCAATCCCAATTACTTTGAGGATCAGGCGCAGTATAATGGACCCAAGAAATTAGACAGTGAAATGGTCTAAAATAAGGTGTGCCGAA
>CAXTER010000019.1:9537-71558 GCA_964243345.1 uncultured Armatimonadales bacterium | reverse complement strand
AAGTGCCAGATGACGTTAGCGTCCGTGTGACGGCAGATATAGACTTGGTTTTGGAGGCCATTTTCTAATCCCGCCGTTGCTGTGACAATCTTGAACGCCGACCCCGGCGGGTACAGGCCCGATACGGCCCGGCTAAACACGGGGCCGTCGGGCTGAGTCTGAAGCGCGGCCCAGGTTTCGGGGGTCAGCGCCGCCGGGTCGAACGTCGGCGTAGACGCCAGCGCCAGAACTTCGCCTGTGGAAGCGTTGATCAAGACTGCTGCACCTTTGTTCTTCGGCCTGCCCGTGCGCCGGTCCCGGACTTGGCCCGCGTACTTGTACAAAGCGTCAATAGCGGCGTTCTGCAAAACGCTGTCCAGTGTCAGCGTGACGTTCTCTACGCGGGGCGTGTAGTGGAACGGCAGATTTTGAGTGCGGTACGGCATCAAGAGGTCAGTGTAGCTTGTAAACCCACGCAAACGGCCGTCAGCCCCTAACGGGTTAGACGCGGAGTGCGGACGCTCGACGGCCCAGACAATCTGCGAGAACGCCGGGCCACCAGGGTAGACACGCGGCTTGCCTTCCTGACACAGCAGAGTTGTTTGTCCGGGTTCACCAGTGGTAGACGGGTTCCGGGCCAGCGTCAGGCCGTTGCGGTCAGTAATCAGGCCGCGTGGGATGATCGCGGCGTAAGCCAGCAGACGCGGGTTGACGTGTACGGGCAGCGGAGCGCCGGGCGGTGTGTCCCGGTCCGGCGTGCGGAGCAGGCGCGTCGCAGTCTGCGCGTCTTCCACGCCCTGAACGACCATCAGCCGGCCAATGCCGACGCCCACGAGAAGATAAACAGCGCAGCCGAGGGCAAGAGTCCGTGCCGCCCGGATCCATTCCGGCGTTGCTTGGTCGGCGAACTCTTTGGGAACGCTTTTGCCTGAGATCTGCAGCAGCAGGCCGACGGCAAAGAAAGAGGCGACAAGCGAGGACGCGCCGAACGAGACAAACGGCAGGGTCATCCCTGTCAGTGGGGTCAGCCCGGACACGCCGCCCAAGATCATCATGGTTTGCCCACCCAGCAGCAAGGTCAGCCCGGACGCCAGCAACCGGTCAAATTCCGTTCCCGCCCGCCGGGCAATGGACAGGCCGCGAACGACCAAAAGCGTGTAAATCGCCAGCACTAAGAGGCTGCCGATGAGGCCGGTCTGTTCGCCGAGGGTCGCAAAGATGGAGTCAGACCCGGCACGCGGCACAAATTCCGGGTGTCCCAGCCCCAGCCCGCTGCCCCACAGACCCCCGGTCGCCATGCCCCACAAGCCCTGAGCAAGCTGCGCCCCATTTTTGTCGGCATTGTCCCAGGGGTGCAGCCACATTACTACGCGGGTCGCAAAGAACCCAAAGTGCAGCGCATAGCCTGCGCCTGCCGCCAGCAGAAGCAGCAGCGCAGCGACTACAGGATAGAGAACCCGGCGGGTCGTCAAGTAAAGCAGCGCGGCGAACACGCCGAGCAGCAGCACGGCAGGCCCTAAATCTTTTACCAAGAGAAACAGCGCCAAACAAAACGCATAGGCCACGGCCAGCGGTCCGAAGTCGACGAGACGCGGCAAAGCCGCTTTCGGGTCACCCAGCATTCCCCGCCGCTCCGCGAGGTAAGATGCCACAAACAGCACCAGCAGCAGCTTGATGAACTCCACAGGCTCGACGCCCAGCAGCTCAATGTGAATGCCGCCCGGCCCGTGTCCCAGCACAAGAAGCCCAAGCATCAGCAGCACGGCAGCTCCGGCGTAGGCATATTGGTAGCGGCGCAGATTGAGCCGCCCAAAGGGGCGCGTCAGTGGCATGAGCAAAGCCAGCATTCCGTAAACGGCCACGCCCCACACCTGCCCGGAGAACGCCGGGGCATCCCGGTACGGGTCTTTGACGCTGTAAACCAGCATCAGCCCGATCCCCGACAGCAGGGCCGCCCACGGCAGCAGAAACGGGTCGGCAGAGGGCGCGGACTTCCGCAGAACGGCGTGAGCCACCCAGAACGCCAGGGGGAACATTAAAACGCTGGTCCAGAACAGCCGGGCGGCATCACGCGGCGTCCGCACGACAAACCCGGAATCCGTGATAGGAGCCGTCGCCACGCCTTTGAGTGCCTTCACATGGCGCAGGCTGTAAACCGAAGCCCAGCCCCGCCCCCGCGCCTTAACAAGTTCTGCCCCCATCTGCGGACTAACGGACAGCGCCCGTGCAAGCTGCGCCGCCGTCACTGCATTGATGTTGACCGCAAGCGGCAAGTAATCGGTGCTGACTTTCTTGCCGAAGAAGACAAGCGCGAGGCCAAGCAGCAGAACGATTTGCACCGCCAGCAGCAGCAGAGCTTCGGTTTTTCGGTTTTGGGATTTCATGGTTAAAAATCCACCCCGGCACAAGTGCCTTCCCCTCCCTGTTAGGGAGGGACTTTAGGACAGGAAGTCCGTCTGTTCCCCTCGACAAAACGCATATCCCTTGCCCACAACTTGCCCCTCCCTATCGGGGAGGGGAAGGCACTTGTGCCGGAATAGGTTCTTCAGTATACCAGCGGGTACAATAACTGCATGGACACGCTGGCACGAGAAATTACGGACTTCATTGAAAACGGCGCAGGTGGCGACGCCGAGTTTGAGCGGCTGGCGCTGGCCCTGTTCGCCCGGCAGTATGCGCTCTGCGCCCCATACCGCCGGCTTTGCCTCGGACAAGCCGTGTCACCGAAGAGCGTCACGCGCTGGCAGGACATTCCGGCAGTCCCGGCGGCGGCGTTTAAAGTGTTTGACTTGTCCTGTGTTCCTACGGGCGAAACAGCCGCCGTGTTCCATTCGTCGGGAACAACCGGGGCGCAGACTAGCCGGCATTACTTTGACAAAGATGCGCTGGAATTGTACGAAATCAGCCTGCAGGCGGGTTTTGACGCCGCCCTGCCGGAGCGGCCCCCCATGCTGTGGGCGATGATGCCGCAGCCGGCAGCGTTGCCACATTCGTCGCTCTCGCACATGCTGGGAGCGCTTCACGCCGGGCGTTTCTTTTGGGACAACGACGCGGCGCTGTCGGTGGCGCTACTACAGCTTGCCGAGCCGGTGACGCTGTTCGGGACGGCATTTGCGTTCGTGCAGCTTTTTGACGGCATGGACAAGAACTGGCATTTGCCGGCAGGCAGCCTGGTTGTCGAAACCGGCGGGTTTAAAGGCCGCACCCGCGACGTGCCGCGCGACGAGCTATACGGGCTGTTTCAGTCACGCCTCGGCGTTTCGTTGATACGCTGCTTCAGTGAGTACGGCATGTCGGAAATGGCATCACAGTTTTATGGGCAGGGTCTGGACCCCGAAAAGCGCGGGCCGCACTGGGTCCGAACCCGCACAATTGACCCGGAGACCGGCGAAGACGCGCCGCCGGGAACGCCGGGTCTGCTGCGCCACTATGACCTAGCGAACTTCAACTCGGTGCTGGCCTTGCAGACCCAAGACTTGGGGACGCTGACACCAAAAGGCTTCGTGCTGCATGGACGCGCCCCGGATGCCGAAGTGCGCGGCTGCTCGCTCACGGTGGAGGAACTTTGGGAGAGACAGTAGACAGCATTCGCAGCGCATCGGCGCGGCTGCGGGAGCGGCACGCGCAGACGCTGGCAGGAATGCCGCAGGATTCGGTTGTCGCCGCACTGGCCGAGTTAGGCCGCCGGTGGCGCGACCCGGCCTACCCGCCGCGCTGCGAGGCCGGAACATGGCAGAAACCTTTTCCGTTCGCGATGGTGCAGGTCAGCCTCGACGCCCTGCTGGCCTCGCTGACGCCGGAGCGCCTTTGGGCGCTTTTAGAATCTGAGAGCGTGCCGGATGCGCCTGGTCACCCGGTCATCGGCCACGTCATTGCCGGAAATACGCCGCTGCTGGCCTGGGTCAGCGTCATTCGCGCCCTGCTGGTGCGGAGCGCGTCCCTGGTCAAGCTGCCGTCCAATGCATCTGCCCGCTGGGCGTATGCGTTTCAGCGCTCGCTGCAAGAAGTCGCCCCGGAACTGGCGGCATGCGTTTATTTAGCCGAATGGCCCGGCGGAACTTCGGAGCTAGATGCGGCGCTCTGCACCCAGTCAGACTTGGTCATGGCGCATGGCGGCGATCCGGCCTTGCGCGATCTTCGGGCGCTCTGTCCCAAAGAAACGCCGTTTGTCGGGTATGGGCATCGGGTGTCGTTGGGTGTTCTTTTGCCGAACGCAGACAGGCAGGAAGCGGCGCGAGGGTTTGCCAAAGATATCCTGCTGTACGATCAAGGCGGGTGTTTATCGCCGCAGTCAATTTTCGTAGTCGGTGACGGGAACAAAGTCCGGGCGTTCTCGTCCTTGCTAGCAGAAGCGCTCACCACGGCTTCACAGCAGTATCCACTACCGGTACGGGCCGGACGGGCATCTGCCGCAGTCGCCGAAGCGCGGGCGCTGGCCTGGATGGAAGAAGGCAGTGCGATTTGGGAAGACCCGGCGCGTCGCTGGACCGTCATTGCCCGGACCCAAAGCGCATTTGCCGCTTCGCCGACGTTTGGCGTCGTCTCGGTGCAGCCGCTGACCGCGCTGGAAGACCTGCCGAAAGCGGTCAGCCTTGTTGCGGACCGGCTGCAAGGCTGCGCGGCGGCAGGAGAGGTGCAGGACGGCTACCTGCCCGGTGTCTCGTATCTGTGCAGGCCGGGCGAGATGCAGGCTCCGCCGCTGTCTTGGCGGCAGGACGGGCGGGATGTTTTGCGTGTCCTGCTTCCGCCGCGTCCCTAAGCAAAGCCATTAAAGTGCAGAAGGCAGCACGGCAATCCGCATCTGCGCGGGCAGCGTATCGGGGCAGAGCGTAAGCGTTGGTGCCGAGTGGTAGTCAATTTGTGCTGGGTCAAACAGCGCAAGGAACTCTTCAAGCGGCTGGATCGGCAGGTTACTTTTGCCGTTTTGATAGTGCATGGGAATGACGAGGCGCGGCTGGATAAGCTTTATCGCGGCTTTGAGATCAGGAAGGGAAACAGTCGGCGGCCCGCCGGCAACAGCCAGAAAGACATCGATGCCGCGAACCGGCGCGGCTTCTTCCAGAGAAAGCATGTGACCGAGGTCGCCGGAGTGGCAGACGGAGATGCTGTCCAGCGAAAAATACGGCATGGAAACAGGGACTTTGCGCTCGTCCGACTCCCAGACTTGGACGGCGTTAAAGTTGATACCGTGGACGGCAGCGCCACCGGGAACATCGGCAAGATCAAGGCCGTTCAGCCGCACCGGGTTGCCGGTGGCTGCATCCCAGTGGCTATGGTACTTCGGATTTAGGTGGCTGGCAAGAACGACATCCGCCGGAACATGGATCGGCGCATACGCGCCGGCGTCCGGCGCACGGTAAGGATCCAGCAGTATTCGGGTTCCGCGAGAAGACTCCAGCAGGAATGCGGCATGACCAAGCCAAGTAATTTGTAAGCAGTTTTTCATATTTTTAGGTGCTATTCGTCCGGCAGTTGTTGATATACCCGCAGAATTTCCTGCAAATCCTGGTATAATCAGCCGATAAGAGCATAAGAACCATGAAAGTCACGGCAGAATTAATAGAAAGTCAGAACATGATTTTTAGCGCGGGAGTCAGCCATTGAACGCAGCCCAGTTAGTTGTCAGCAATCGCGAAGAAACAGCCGGAACCGTCATTGAGGCGGTCGGCGAGGTGGACTTGACGACGGCTCCCCAGCTTCGGGAAGCGCTGCTGGGGGCCGTCGGTGCATCTGCCAAGTCCTCGGTCATTGTGGACCTCAGCAGAGTGGATTTCATTGACAGCGCGGGCCTTGCGCTTTTAGTGGAAGCCCGCAAGCGCCTTTCGCCAGAAGGGCGGACACTCAGCATTCTGCTCGCGCCGGGGCGTCAGCCGGAGCGCGTCCTAAAATTAGGCCGATTTGATACGATTATGACCCTTGCCCACAGCCTGAGCGACCTTTCTTAGCGATTTTTATCTCAGCAATCTTTATCTCAGCAATCTTTATGGCAACAAAAAAACCAGCAGAGACAGGAACGCCCGCCGGAACCGGCGGGAACAGCGCCATGAGCAACACGGCGCTGCCGCAAGGCACAGGCATTATTGGCTATGTTGACCCGATTGTTGGCCGAGTTGCCCACCGGGATGTCCTCGGCTATTTTGGATTTCCCCTGATTCGGCGCGGCGAAACCGTGACGCCAGAGATTTTCGCCCGCGCCCAGAACCTATCCCGTTTGTTTGAGCTGCAAGCCGCGACGGAAGAAGAATAACGGAGGAGCAGCCTATGTCCGCCGATTATGAGCGTCCGCAAACGTCCGCCGGAGCCGCCGCTTTAACGCTCCTGCTTGGGATCGCGATCAGCACTGCGGCACTTCTGTACGCAACACCGCAAGGCAAGCGCTTTTTGGAGCAGTTTGCCGGACGCACCGAAGATTGGAAAGCGCAGGCAGCGTCGGCGCTGGCCGAAAGCCGCGAAAAAGTAGTCAGCTCGGTTGAGGCGCAGGTTCCCCCAGAGCAGGAAGGCCGCTTGCGCGAGAACTTATAAGGCCGCCCCGTTGACCCGAAGTGCCTGCCCGGTCACAAACCCTGCGAAATCGCTGCACAGCAGCAAAACAACTCCCGCGACATCATCAGGAACGCCCCGCCGCCGCAGTGCGTTGTGCGAAGCGCCCTCCTGCTTTTGCGACGGTGCAGGCGCGTCCTTTTGGAACGACGTGTCTGTGCCACCGGGAGAGACGACATTTGCGCGGATGCCCTCCGGCCCGACTTCCTGGGCCAAATCCGCGATAAACATATTGAGCGCTGCTTTCCCGGCTCCGTAAAACGCCAGCCCTGGAATGGGATCATGCCCGGAGCCGCTGCCAATCGCAATAATGCTGCCGCCCCGGCGCATCAGCGGAACCAGCCCCCGCGTCAGCAGGAACGCCGACCCTAGATTGACATCCAGCATCCGCCGCCACGCTGCCGGCTCAATTTCCGTTACCTTGCCCCCTAACCCCATGCCGGCATTGAGGATGAGCAAATCCAGCCCCTCAGCATATTCGGATTTCGTGCGGGCAATCAGCGTGTTAATTTGGTTTTCGTCCCCGATGTCTGCCTGGAAGTTTGCGTGTGTTCCGAGGCCGAAAGCCTGACGTTCGGCAAGCGATATGTTTGCCGTTTCTTCATCCCCACGCCAAACCGCCAGCGTGTTCGCTCCTGCTTCCGCCAGCCGCCGCGAGATGGCGCGTCCGATGCCCCGTGTGCCGCCGGTGATGAGCGCGTTCTTGCCGGCGAAATCTATTGTAATCATTAGTTATTTCCTAAAAGCGCCTGCACGGCATTCTCTGTCAGCGCCGCTGGCGCGGCCCCTAAATGCGTGGTTGCCAGCGCCCCGCAGGCATTGGCGTAGCGCAGAGCGTCCAGCAAAATCGGCTCCAAATGGTTGAGCGTTTCGTTTAGGTTCGACCCTTGACGCAGCAAAAATGCCAATAGGCCCGCCGTGAACGAGTCCCCTGCCCCGGTTGCGTCTACAAACTTGACCTGGAAGCCGGACGCTTCGGCAAAGCCTCCAGTACGAGTGTAGCCCCGGCAGCCTGCCGCCCCGTCCGTAACGGCGACAAGCTGAGGCTGCTCAAATTCCTGGAACAGGACGTTTATCGCAGCAGCTTCACCACCGGCTTCTGGGTACAGGAACACCAACTCGTCTAAGCTGATTTTGACGATGTCAGCGCTTCCAAATCCCAGCCGAGCGCCTTCGCGCATCGCGTCATCACTGGCCCAAAGCCGAGGGCGAAGGTTGGGGTCATAAGAGCAAACCGCGCCGCCTTCATGCGCCAGCCGGGCCGCTTCTACAGTTGCGCTCCGGCTCGGCTCGGCAATCAGCGAAATGCTGCCGTAGTGCAGGACGCGGGCAGACGAAAACCATTTTGCGTCCAGTTCATCAGGCCGCAGAGCTAGGTCACGGGCCGGGTCAAAGTAAAACAAAAAGTCCCGGCTGCCGTCGGGCATGACCGAGACGAACGCCAAGCCCGTCCGCGCCGCTTTGTCCAAAATGACATGGCTCATGTCCACGCCCAGCTTCCCGAACGCCTGCGTGATGCTGATGCCAAATGGATCGTCGCCGACTTTAGACACAAACGCCGCCCTCAGACCCAGCGCCGCCGCTGCCGCCGCAAGATTGAGGGGAGCGCCTGCGGGGACTTTGGCGAATCCAGGCGCATCGGCCAGCGAAACGCCGGACTGCGTCGCCGGCAGGTCAATCAAGGCTTCGCCGAGGGTGATGATGTCGAAGGGCATGAAGTTACCTAACACACGATCAGAACCCGGCACTTCCAGTGCCGGGCTATCAACTGCACAAAGTCCCTGCGGTGCTAAATGCCATCAGCATTGAGCTTATCTTCAGTGCCGGAGGCACTTTGCAAACTTTTAGCCTGGCACTTCCAGTGCCGGGTTCTGATCGTGCCGATTGCTTACTTGTTGAACGTCGTCAAAAACTCCTCATACAGTGCGGGCGACACCAGCTTCCACTGCTTCACGGCGTCTTGAATCGGAACCGCGACAATATTAAGACCCTGCTGGGCCACCATGACGCCGAACTGGCCTTCATGCACCAGGTCTGCCGCTTTGATGCCGACACGGGTTCCCAGAATACGATCAAAGAGGGTTGGCGAACCGCCGCGCACGACATGGCCCAAAACAACGTCGCGGGTCGGAATGCCCGTGCGCTTTTCAATTTCTTTGGCAATCGCCGGCCCGATGCCGACTTCGCCGAGCTGATGATGGCCGAACGCATCTAAAGCCGCGTCTTCGGCCTTCTGCGCCCCGGCGATCTCGACGCCTTCGCTGACTGCGATAATACCCCATGTCTTGCCGCGCTTGTAGTTCGCTTCCAAGTGGGCGCACATAGCGTCCATGTCCAGCGGCACTTCGGGAATAGCGATGTAGTCCGCGCCGCCACCGACACCAGCCCAGAGCGCAGTCCAGCCAGCATGGCGGCCCATGATCTCGACGACAATCACGCGGTCATGGGACTTCGCTGTGTCCCGCAGCCGGTCAATTGACTCAAGCGCTACTGACGCCGCCGAGTCAAACCCAAATGTGTAGTCGGTCAAATCCAAGTCGTTGTCCATCGTCTTTGGCACGCCGACCGTCTTGACCCCATACTGCGTGTACAGCTTAGACGCGACGCCGAGCGTGTCTTCACCGCCGAGCGCAATCAGCGCATCCAGCTCAAACTTCTTGATATTGGCGAGGACGCCTTCAAGCTGGGCTTCTTTCCCTGCCGCAAATGGGTTTGTCCGCGACGAGCGTAAGATAGTCCCGCCCTCGCTGATGATTCCTTCCACGCGCTGAAGGGTCAGCGGCTCGGTGTTGCCTTCCACCAGACCCTTCCAGCCCTGCGTGAAGCCGATTACTTCATCGCCGTAATCTAAGAGGCGCATCACCGCGCCACGTATTGCCGGGTTCAATCCGGGGCAGTCACCGCCACCGGTCAGCATACCGATCTTCATGGTATGAACATTCTCCTTCGTAAAATCAAGTGCCGTTTGTGTTTGCCAGCCAGCCTATTATACCTGTGACGGCGTCACACAGGAACAGTCTTGACTGATTTGACAATGCTCATGCGCCGCGTAAGCGTCATTCCTGCCGCAAAACAACTCATGACAGCGCACGTCATCAGAATGTCGGCAGCCAAGCCAGCATTGTAGCCGACGCGAAAAAGGGTTTCTATCATGCCTTCCAAACCATAATTGGATGCAGCCGGGACAGAGGCAGCGGCCAGATAATGCGGCAAAAGAGGACCAACCGCCGGGCCAGCTAAGTAACGCCCAAAATCGCGCCTGACGCGATACAAGCGACGGCAACAGCAAATCGATAAAATCGTTTCATGGTGCAGTTTCCTCTCGTTTTGGGATGAGGCTTCTCAGCGGCGACTGTGCTGATGATGTCTTTCCAATATTCCAAACTACTCATAGTCAGCGGAAGAAACTTTAAGTGTGATATAATGGAAGTATCTTATCCTGCAAGGAACTTCTTTATTATGTCGCTCCCGGCTTCTTCTTTAAACTCTCGGCGCGGCTTAATCCGAGCTTTCACGCTGATTGAGCTGCTCGTCGTCATCGCCATTATCGCGATTCTTGCCGCCATTTTGTTTCCCGTGTTCCAAAAAGTGCGCGAGAACGCTCGACGCGCGGCGTGCCAATCCAACCTCAAGCAGATCGGGCTGGCAATCACACAGTACACACAGGATTACGACGAGACACTGCCGGTACGCTTTGACCAGTATCCTCCGGAGGTCTCCTGGCGGGCGAACATTCAGCCTTACGTGAGAAGCAAAGGGATTTTGCAGTGCCCGGACAACCCCAGTAAAGACCTGGTTGACTTAGGCTCAGACGGCTACAACCCTTCTTACAGCGTTGCCCGGTATGATACCGGCAGCGGCGGCCCGTTCCGGGACGGACCCAATGGGCCGACACCCGTTGCTCTGGCGGCGCTCCAAACGCCTTCCTCAACTGTGATGGCCGGCGAATCCACATCCCGCTACAGTGAGATCAACATTGCGGATCCTACCGCCGATCAGCGGTCCCCGCTGACAACGGCCAACAACACGACTCAAGCCTCCGGCTGCATCTTTACCGGACACACTGGCCTGACCAACATTCTTTTTTGCGATGGTCATGTGAAAACGATGCATCTCCTGGCAACCGTCGGCACCGATCAAGGCGGGTCCGGTGCGGCTGGGGTCAACATGTGGACAGTGGATAACTCGGCGTTCACCTCGGCTGCCGACACGGCGGCCGTTCTCAACAACCTTACTTATGGCGAGACTTCCTGCCATTAGGCTTGGAGAGGAGCGGGGAACAGTACCACGCTTCTCTCCGCGGCTGGCAGAACGTCAGAATTTCGGCTAGATTTTCGGGACGACTAACCCGTAGTTGCCGTCGCGTCTTCGGTAGACAACCTGGGTCATGTGCGTATCCATATCTAAATAAACATACCAGTCGTGGTCAGTCAGCTCCAGCATCTGCACGGCGTCGTCAATGCCCATCGGCTTCATGGTGACGGCTTTGGTGCGGATAATGCGCGGGCTGTCGTCTATGTCGTCTTCCGTGGTTGCTGGCAAAATATCGTCCATACCGGAGCCGTTGGTAGTCAGGCCATTGGTGCGGAGGCTTTGCTGATGGTTCCGCAGGTGCGTGTGCTTGGCCTTGAACTTCCGCAAACGCTGCTCCAGTTTGTCTACCACGCGGTCGAGCGAGACGTACATATCGTTCGTGCGCTCCTCCCCCCGCAGCATGAGGCCGTCGCCTTGCAGGGTGACTTCGACCCGGTGCAGGCCGCCTTCGACGCTTTCCACGACAATGACTTCCCGGATGTTCTGGAAAAAGGTTTCCAGCTTTTGCAGGCGCGTTTGGGCGTGTTCCCGCAGCCCCTCGGTTACCTGAAGATGCTTGCCTTTCACGGTCACAGCAATTGACATAGTATTTCCCCTTTCGATCCGGCGCTTTGTGTGTCCCAACAAACTTGGGTTCAGCGCTCTGTGTGATGCAGAACTTAATGCGGATGCAGAACTTAATGCGGATGCAGAACTTGGTAGGGCGGCGTCTTGATCCTCTTGGCAGCATCCCACTTGAAACCGATGATCTTCCGCGCTTCGTTGAGCGTCGGAAAGTGCTGTTGTGGCAAGCCGCTTTGTTCGGGAAGGCCAGGCGGTATGTAACCTTCGGCAGCAAGACCGCCAGGGTCGCTCCATTGAAAGTAGCGGCGGACGCGGCTTTGGGTGTCAACAAGCAGCATGTCTACCAGCCGAACCGGCGGCAGCTTCCTACCCAGCAAGTCCTGACCTTCCTGTTTACTTGTGAGGAACAAAAGGCAGTGCTGCCCAGTTTGGGCCGGGTTATAAAGCGTGCAGTCCAAACGGCTGATTTGGTCGCCCGCTTTGTATTTGCCTTCCACCGGGTTTAGCACAGTGGCCGTGAACGTATCCTTCCAGTCTTCCTGACCCGGCAAATGATGGCGCGTCAAGCGGGCTTCGACAACGTCCGTGCTGAGAAAGCAAAGCGTCGTCAGGTCATACGTTTGTATCAGCGCCGCACGGCTTGGCGCGGCGAGGCTCGCGAGAAAAAGCAGAGGAAGCAGCGTTGACGGGCGCGGCATAAACGGCTCCGATCAGGCGCTGCTTGTGATCAGCGCGACGGCGTGGGCGGCGATGCCTTCGCCGCGTCCAAGCGAACCAAGCCCCTCGTTGGTAGTCGCTTTTATACCCACTTGTGATGGGGCGACATGCAGGGCATCGGCGATGACGGCTCGCATGGGGTCAATGTAGGGAGCGATTTTGGGGGCTTCGGCAATCAGGGTCATGTCGGCGTTGCCGACGGCGAAGTTTAACTCGTGTAGGCGGCGGACGACTTCGCGCAGCAGATCCAAGCTGGAAATGCCTTTATAGGCGTCGTCGGTGTTTGGGAAAAGGTGGCCGATGTCCGGCAGGCCCGCCGCGCCAAGCAGGGAATCGCAAAGGGCATGGAGCAGAACATCGGCGTCAGAATGGCCGTCCAAGCCGCGCGAGCTTGGGATTTCAATGCCGCCGAGGAAGAGTTTCCGGCCTTCCACTAACGGGTGGATGTCGTAGCCGAAGCCGATACGGGTGTTGATAGATGGAGCGGGATGGCGTGACTGCCAAATGGCCTCGGCCAGCGGCAAGTCTTCGGGACGTGTCACTTTGAGGTTGGAAGGGTCGCCCAAAACAAGCCGCACAGACTCTTCGCTGAACTGCTCTACCAGCGCAGCCTCATCAGTCCCGGCCCAGCCCATCGTCCGGGCGGCGCTATGCGCCTCGAATAAGGTGGAGAGGTGGAATGCCTGCGGGGTCTGCATGGCCCAGAGGCCCTCGCGGTCTACCGTGCGCTGAACTGTCAGGTCCTCGGCGGCGGCTTTCAGCGTGTCTGTAACCGGCAGGGCGGCGACGGCGTTGCCAAGCTTCTGCGCTCCCGCAATGCATCGGTCAATGACGGCGGCAGTGACAAGGGGGCGAGCGGCATCATGGACTAAAATCAGATCGTCCGGGTCGCCGCCAAGCGTGAACAGGCCGATAGCGACCGACTCTTGGCGCGTCTGCCCGCCTGCGACCACGGCCAGCACTTTGTCTAAACCCACTAAAGTTTCGCGGCACCGGCTGACTTCGGACGCAGCGGCGACAACAACAATGCCGTCAATGCTTGGATGCGACGCGAAGGCTTGCACGGTGCGGGCCAAAATCGGTCTGCCGCCGAGCGGGGCAAAAATTTTGTTTCCACTTCCACCGCTGGAACCTGGGCTACTGAATCTTGCGGCGCGGCCCGCTGCGGGGATAAGCGCGTAGGTTGCTGTCATACCCCTCTTCTTCCTCTTCGCTGCCCCGGATGTTGGCGAAAATCATCTTACCGGCAACGGTCTGCAAGACGCTGCTGGTGACGACCGGCAAAGTCTCGCCGATGCGCCGCCGTGCGCCTTCGACAACGATCATGGTGCCGTCTTCCAGATACGCGACGCCTTGGTTCTGCTCTTTACCTTCTTTGATGATCGTGACCACCATCTCTTCGCCCGGCAGGACAATCGGCTTGACGGCGTTCGCCAGCTCGTTGATGTTCAGCACAGGGACGCCTTGAAGCTCGGCGACTTTATTTAGATTATAGTCGTTCGTGACGATCTTACCGTTCAGCTTCTTCGCCAGCTTGACGAGCTTGGCATCCACTTCATCTCTATCATTAGGGTCAGTATTGTCGTAGGTACGGACTTTCATATCAAGCTCGGTCCGCATCTGGTTCAGAATGTCCAGACCCCGGCGTCCGCGTGCGCGTTTCAGGCCATCAGCAGAGTCTGCAATATGCTGAAGCTCATCTAAAACGAAGCCTGGCACATAGATTTGACCTTCAATGAACCCGGTGCGGCAGATATCTGCGACGCGGCCATCAATAATGACGTTCGTGTCCAGAATTTTGCACTGCTCCGGCGGCGTTTCTTTGCCGTCGGCGGGCAGAGGCGCGGAGCCGGGCAGGAAAATCCGCAGCTCATCTTTCATGCTCCACGTCGCCACAATGCCGAGGTACACCAAAACGCCGCCGACAACGACGGTGAACCAGACGCCCATGACCGGGAACGCCGAGCGCAGCATGATGGTCAAAAGCAAACCGATCACGACGCCGGAAAAAGTCGCAACTTTTTCGTTCGGCTTCATTTCCCGCAGCCGGTCCCCGGCCTGCACCAGCCGTCGGAACGCCGGGGATGAGATCAGCCGCGCCACCAGCATCCCTACCAACGTAAATGCCGCTAAAGCTGTCGTGCGCCCTGTGCCGGTGTCGAGGCTTTCCCGTGAGGCGACGACAAAGGAGTTTGTGCTAACCGGGTTACTGACCCAGGTGACAATCAGCTCCCCAAGCTGAAAGCCCAAAATGCCGCCCAAAACCAGCAGGGCGCTGACAAATAGAAAGCGCCAGATCTTCAGCGCCGTTTGATTTTCGTTCTTTTCAAGTGCCAAAACAATATCTTTCCGCCGGTTGACAGAAGCCGCCGAGACTAACTGCCGCGCCGAACGCGCAGGCGCGTTTCCGCATGGGCCACTGAGCGGCTGGCTTCCACCTGCTGCGGGGAACCCGCTTCGGCGTCTGCCAGCATCTGACGTGCAGCGGCAAGGTCCGATTCCGCGCGGGTGACATCAATCTCGTCCGCCCGCTCCGCGCTGTCGGCGAGGATTGTGGTATGCCCATCGTTGGGGGCAACTTCCAGAAAGCCGCCGGAGATGACTAGGTGCGAGAGTGTCCGGCCATCGGCAAGAGTCGCCGTCACTTCGCCCGGCACCAGCTCACTCATCAGCGGCGCATGGTTTGCGAGAATGCCCAGCTGGCCTTCCGACCCCGGCGCGACGGTTTGGGTGACTTCTTCGCTGAGCATGATTCGCTCCGGCGTGACCACATCTAAAGTATACGTTGCTGCCATAATTTATGTTTCAGGGTGCAAGAACCTACCCCGGCTCGTCCCTCGCCACCCCTCCCTAAGAAGGAAGGGTAAGAGCAGGGAAGGATAAGAGACTAAGTAATGAGCCTGCTGCGTTTTTCCTAACGCTTTCTTTTTCCTAACCCTTCCTTCTTAGGGAGGGGTGGCGAGGGACGAGCCGGGGTAGGTTCGTCGGGGTGAGGTTCTTACCCACCCATCGCTTTCGCTTTTTCGACGGCCTGCTCAATCGCGCCGCAATTTAAGAACGCCTGCTCCGGCAGGTCGTCATGCTCGCCATCCAAAATTGACTTGAACGACCGGACCGTCTCTTCGCGGCGCACATACTGGCCCGGCAGGCCCGTGAACTGCTCGGCAACCGCAAACGGCTGGCCTAAGAAGTTGCGGATTTTGCGGGCGCGGGCGACAGTCAGCTTGTCTTCGTCGGACAGCTCATCAATGCCGAGGATGGCAATAATGTCCTGAAGCTCTTTATATTTTTGCAGGATGTTCTGAACGCCCCGCGCCACATCGTAATGCTCCTGGCCGACGATGTTCGGATCCAAGATTCGGGACGTGGACACCAGCGGGTCAACAGCCGGGAAGATGCCGATTGCGGCAAGAGACCGCTCCAGGTAAGTAGTCGCGTCGAGGAACGCGAACGTCGTGGCCGGCGCAGGATCGGTCGGGTCATCGGCGGGGACATAGACGGCCTGAACCGACGTGACCGAGCCGTTCTTGGTGCTTGTGATGCGCTCCTGCAAAGCGCCCATTTCAGAGGCCAGGGTCGGCTGATAGCCGACCGCGCTTGGCATCCGGCCCAGCAGCGCCGAGACTTCCGAGCCGGCTTGGACAAACCGAAAGATATTGTCAATAAACAGGAGAACGTCCTGTCCCTGCTCGTCTCTAAAATATTCGGCCATTGTGAGGCCCGACAGCGCCACACGCAGACGTGCGCCCGGCGGCTCGTTCATTTGCCCGAACACCATAGCCGTTTTGTCAATGACATGGGCCGTCTTGCCTTCAGCGTCCTTGAATTCGGTTTCACTCATTTCCAGCCACAGGTCGTTGCCTTCGCGGGTGCGCTCGCCGACGCCCGCGAACACGGAGACGCCGCCGAACTCGACGGCAATGTTGCGAATCAGCTCCTGGATGGTGACTGTTTTGCCAACGCCTGCGCCGCCGAACAGGCCGATCTTGCCGCCTTTTGGGTAGGGACAGAGCAGGTCAACAACTTTGATGCCGGTTTCCAAAATCTCAATGTTGGCCGACTGGTCTTCCAGCGTCGGGGCCGGGCGATGGATCGGGTAGCGCTGGGCGGCGTCTACAGGCCCGCGCTCGTCAATTGGACTTCCCAAAAGGTTAAACACGCGGCCCAAAGTCGCATTGCCCACGGGAACCGTGATGGAGCCGCCGGTATCGGTGACATCCATGCCGCGCATCAGGCCGTCGGTGGAGGACATGGCAATGCAGCGCACGACATCGTTGCCGAGGTGCTGCGAGACTTCCACCGTAAGGTTGGCATCATGCGCCGGGTCTGCGATGGTCAGCGCGTTTAAGATGTTGGGCAGTTCGCCGGGCGCAAACTGCGCGTCCACGACGGGTCCCTGAACTTGGACAATTTTACCGACAGCCATAGTTTATTTTCATTCTCCTTTGAAGAGGCTTTCACCTTCTTTTTGTTTACCTTCTGTTAATCTGTCAAAAAGTACGCTAAGTCGCGCCGAGTATAAGCGGTATGTGAATTGGGTGTCAAGCAATCCGCGTGGAACTGAAGTTCTACGCTGTGGGGCGGAGCGCCAAGTAACCGCCTGCGCGGGTACAGGATAATGCCAGAATCGCTGGCCTACTCTTTGTCCGCGAAGGCGGACATTCGGCGTCTGCGCCCTAGAGCGTCGCAATTTATTGCCGCGTTCTCTGCTGCCACGTTGTTACGGCCACTGGCAAGCTCTACTTCAGTTGACAAGCTCTACTTCAGCGCCTCAGCGCCACCGACGATTTCGGCAATCTCTTTGGTAATCGTGGCCTGGCGAGCGCGGTTCAGGGATAGTGTCAGGCTGGAAATCATTTTGCCTGCGTTGTCGGTGGCGCTGGACATGGAAGTCATGCGTGCGCCATGCTCCGATGCCACGCTTTCAATGATGGCCTGGTAGACCTGCGTGTCTACATAACGCGGGAGCAGGCTGCCTAAAATCACTTCCGGGTCCGGCTCAAAGATATAGTCGGCGGGCTGCTGAGGCGCAGCACCGGCGTCGTCTGCTTTCGGGGTCTGAAGAGGCAGCAAGGTCAGCGTTTGGGGCCGCTGGGTTAGGGCCGAGACAAACTGGGTGTAGATCAGATACAGAACGTCAATCTCGCCGTCCGCAAACAAGTCCCGGCCTGTGCGGGACAGCGCCTGGGCATCGGCGAAGCTGATGCCGGTCGCCGGGACCGGATGCTCGGCGGCAACATCGTAGCCACGACGCTTAAAAAACGTCGTGCCTTTTTTGCCGACGCAGACCATCTTGACATGGGAGGTCCCGAATGGTTTTGCCAGATCAAACGCGCGGCGAATGACCGTGGAATTGTACGCACCGCACAGGCCCCGGTCTCCCGTCACCAAAACAATGCCGATGTTGACCGGCTCACCGTCAGCCCGGCGCAGGAGCGGATGCCGGACGCTGCTGCCGCCGCTGGAACCGAGGCTTTGCATGACATCCCGGATTTTCTCGGCGTAAGGCCGTGCGGCCCCAACCGCTTCCTGGGCGCGGCGCAGGCGGGCTGCCGCCACCATCTTCATGGCTTTGGTAATCTGCTGGATATTCTTGGCCGTGCGGATGCGTCCGCGAATCTGACGGGGTGTTGCCATGTGGGTCCTTGAAGAATGCTGTGTAGACTGAGACAAAATGATACCGTAAAGCCGCTTCTTTGTCAATGTTAGAAGCAGGCGATTGAAATCGCGGCAACAAAGGCACAAAACCTGCCTTCGCAGGTTAGGAAAAGTAATTAGGATTTAGTTCCAGTCCACGCAGGTGGACTTCGTGCCTTTGTTGCCGCGATTTCAATCGTCCATTCCGGGTACTATTGCTTTACGATGGATATTTTAGGAATTGAAACGTCGTGCGATGAAACGTCTGCGGCAGTGCTGCGGGACGGACGCGAGCTGCGCTCCAACGTAATTGCCTCGCAGATTGACCTGCACGCAAAAACCGGCGGGGTCGTGCCGGAAGTCGCCTCGCGGCAGCATGTGACGCAGATTAATGCCGTCATTGCCGAAGCACTGGAACAAGCGGAAATTGGATTTGGGGACTTGGGCGCAGTGGCCGTGGCGAACCGGCCCGGCCTGCTGGGAGCGCTTTTGGTGGGCGTGTCCGCCGCTAAAACGCTGGCTTATGCGTTAAACGTGCCGCTGCTGGCCGTGCATCACATTGAAGCACATATTTATGCTAACTGGCTGGTGGACCCGGGCATCGTGTTTCCTGTCATTTGTTTGGTCGCATCAGGAGGCCACAGCGAGATTTTCTTGGTGCGCGGCCACGGTGACTACCAGATTTTGGGCCGCACCCGCGACGATGCCGCCGGGGAAGCGTTTGACAAATCGGCGCGTATTCTCGGCCTGCCTTATCCCGGCGGCGTCTCCATCGACAAGATTTCGCGTGAGGGCGATCCAAAAGCCGTTCCCCTGCCCCGCGCCCAATTGGGTCCGGACTCGCTCGACTTCTCGTTCAGCGGCCTGAAAACCGCTGTCTTGAACGCCCACCGTGACCCGGCCTTTTCCCAA
Source organism: uncultured Armatimonadales bacterium (assembly GCA_964243345.1). Lineage (GTDB taxonomy): Bacteria > Armatimonadota > Armatimonadia > Armatimonadales > Capsulimonadaceae > JANXMY01. Next base: position 52,895 of record CAXTER010000019.1, on the reverse strand, counting down.
GTGCCGCTGCCCGACTGGGCTGCTTCGGTGCAGGAAGCGATTGCCGACGCGCTGACAGCAAAGACGCTTCGGGCGGCAAAGCTGCACAATGTCAGCCATGTCCTGCTGGCAGGCGGCGTCGCCGCCAATTCGCGTTTGCAGTCTGCAATGCGTGATACCTGCGCCGACGCCGGCCTGCGCCTCACCGTGCCGCCGCCGCGCCTCTGCACCGACAACGCCGCCATGATTGCCTGCGCCGGGTTCTATCACTGGCAAGCCGGCAAAATTGACGGCTTAGATTTGGACACGCTGGCCTCTGAGCGCTTAGTTTAAGAGCTTCAAGTTTAGTGTCGAGGAAATATGCGACTTGGCATACTTTATGCAGCAGGTAATGTTGCGGGCATCTGATCTTCCGAGAGCTGCCCGCACAGACCGGCAGCAGTTGATCCGGCCTTTCTTTCTCCTGTTCTCAATGAAAGGTTTGCAAAATGCAGAATTCTCCCAAAGCGTCTCTGAAGACGTGCCTCTCCTTGTCCGCCTGTGCACTGGTGCCTGCGTTTCTGCCGGCAGCCGCACACGCCCAGGCAAGCCTGCAAGTGGTGATGAACGGCCTAGACAGCCCCTATGGCCTCACGTTCGGCCCAAACGGCGGGCTGTACGTTGCGGATGCCGGAGATGGCAACGGCGGGCTTGCGTCCGGCCCCAGCCTTGTTGACGGCAACAATGAGACGGACTATTTCGGCGATACCGGGTCGGTAGACGTGCTGAAAGGCGGCGTTCAGTCGCAGGTCATCACGGGCTTGCCATCGCTGGCGGCTGCGGGAGGCGGCTCGGCCAGCGGACTGGCCGGCATCACCTTTGTCGGGGGCAATCTGTACGGCGTGTTCGGCTTCGGCGCTCAGGAATACCAGCGTACCCAGCTTGTCACGAGTGTTGAAATGGCAACCGGGCAGACCAGCACGAACGCCGCTGATTTGGGTCAGGTCGCTCAGCTCACGCCCGGCGCAAACACGATCACGCCAATTTCCGACATGGTTCCTTATGAAACCATGAACTATGCTGCCAACAACGGGACTTCGCAGATGCCTGAGTCGAACCCCTACTCCCTCACTCCTTTGGCCGCCGGCGGCTTTGCCGTATCTGACGGCGGCGGGAATGTCGTGCTGAAGACACCGGCGTCTGGCGGCGCACCGTCGCTGCTGACTTTACTGCCTGCCCAGCCGAGCACCGCTCCTGGCCCGCCGACCTACCAATCCGTGCCGACAGCGCTGGCTCAAGACGCCAAAGGCAACCTGTATGTCAGCGCATTTACCGGCTACCCGTTTCCAGTCGGCAAAGCAAGCGTGTTCAGCCTAAGCGCGTCAGGAACACCATCAGTGTTTGCCACCGGCTTTACGAACATCACCGGCATCACATTTGCACCGAATGGGGATTTGTACGTTTTGGACGATACGACAACCGGCCTCGCCGGCCCGCCCAGCCCAGGGCAGTTGTTCCAGTTCAACCCGTCCACCAATGTGACGACCCTGCTTACCAATCTGCCGGCAGGCTTCACTTATACGGATGTTGCTGCCGGCGCGGACGGCTCGCTTTACATTTCCAGCCAGGGCGCGGGACCGGGTGCCGGCCAGGTGCTGCGCTTCACTCCGGCGGCCGTTCCTGAAGCCTCGACAACCGTTTCGTTCGGCCTGCTGCTGATGCTGGGCTTAGGCGGCGCGGTTGTGGCCGTCAAAAAGAAAACGGCTTAACCCGCCGCGCAAGACAAAAAAGGAGCCTGCCGTCTGGCAGGCTCCTTGATTTTAGGCGGCTATGAGCGCAGGAACTCCAAAAGGTCTGCCGTGAGGCGGTCTTTCTCGGTGGCGAACAGGCCGTGCGGTGCGCCGTCGTATTCGATAAACTTGGCCTGCGGAATGGCCTTTGCCGCCGCTCGGCCCGTAGCATCAATCGGCACGGTTTGGTCGGCGGTCCCGTGAATGATCAGCGTCGGCACCGTGAACGCGGCGAGGTCGGGCCGGAAGTCCGTGGTTCCAAACGCTTCGGCGCAGCCGAGCGTTGCTTTCAGGCTAGCCTGCATTGCGACATTTACGGAGTTCTCAATCAGCTCGTCGCTGACCGGGTGCTTCACCAGCGAAACGCCGTAGAAGTCTTTGAAGAAGCCTGCAAAAAAGTGGGCGCGGTCCGCTTTCATGCCACCGGTCATCTGAGCGAAAATCGCCGGGTCAACACCGTTCGGATTGTCGTCGGTTTTGAGCATGTACGGCACGACCGAGGAAATCAAAGCCACCTGCGAGACGTTTTTGCCGCCATGCCGGGACAAGTAACGGGCCACTTCGCCGCCCGCCATCGAGAAGCCGACAAGGGCGGCATCGGTTGCCCCGGTCGCTTCGATCACATCGGCGAGGTCATCCGATAGGGTGTTATATTCATAGCCGCTCCAGGGCTGGTCGGAGCGTCCAAACCCGCGCCGGTCATAGGCGATGGCGCGAAACCCGGCATCGGCGAGGGCCATTGCCTGGTCATCCCAGCTATCGGCAGAGAGAGGCCAGCCGTGGATAAGGATAACCGGGCGGCCTGTTCCCCAGTCTTTGACATAAAGCTTTGTGTTGTCGCGTGTCGTGATGTACGTCATTGTAACCTCAATTCTGGGTAAATCTTACTTCAGGGATTTACCCAATCCGGCCTTCGGCGTAACACGCGGCTTCCCAGAAAGAACCCATCCATGAAACCTCTCCCTCAGCTCACGCACTCCTGGAACCTGACGCCCGAAGAAGCACGGGCGCAGCAGACGGCCCTGCAAGAGCGTGTCTCGCTGACGGATAATTTTGGAGAAGTTCAGACAATCGCCGGGGTGGACCTGTCGTTCAGCAGCGATGGGGAAACCGGCTTCGCAGTTGTCGTGGTGCTGTCGTTCCCCGGCTTCCAGGCTCTGGAAACCTGCTATGCCGCTGCGCCCGTTTCCATGCCTTACGTTCCCGGCCTGCTGTCGTTCCGAGAGTCACCGATTGCCCTGGAAGCGTTCGCCCAGATTCAGACTGCCCCGGACATGATCTTTGTAGACGGTCAGGGCCAGGCCCATCCAAGAGGGTTCGGGATTGCCTGCCATTTGGGAGTTCTGCTGGATGTTCCCAGCGTCGGAGTCGCCAAAAGCTTTCTGTACGGCCATTATGACCGGACGGCGGCGCTTGTGCCAGGTCGATCCGTGCCGCTTTTGGACAAAGCCGGAGAACGGGTCATTGGGTCGGTGGTTCAAACCAAGCCGCGCACGAACCCGCTGTTTATCTCGCCAGGACATAGAATCAGCGTTGACTCGGCAACACGCCTAGTGCTGGACTGTGTGCGCGGCTACCGCCTGCCGGAGCCGACCCGCCAAGCGCATTCGCTCATTACGGCCTATAAGAAATCAGGCACAGACAAAAAAGAAGCGAGTGAGTAAACTCACTCGCTTCTCTTTGGCTTTGTTGTCTCGCTTCAGCGGGTTTTGCGACGGGTGCGCCGTTTCGCGCCGCCCAGCAGGAACAGCAGAAACACGCCGCCAACCGCGAATGCAGCCGGGGTACTAGGTTCAGGCACCGGCGTCATACCGGTGTTGCCGGAGTTGGTTCCCATTGTGCCTACACCAGTATCGCCAGTTGCTGTCCCGGTGCCAGTTGTGCTGGTGTCACCAGTCGTCCCCGTAGTTCCCGTATCGGTTGTCCCCGTGGTTCCCGTTCCTGTTGTGCTGGTGTCGCCCGTGGTTCCTGTTCCGGTTGTGCCGGTGGTTCCCGTGTCACCAGTCGTGCCGGTGGTTCCCGTGTCACCAGTCGTGCCAGTCGTTCCCGTGGTGCCATTGTTGTCCGAGGTTGAGGTTCCCGTAGTTCCTGTTGTGCCGGTATCACCGGTTGTCCCAGTTCCCGTGGTGCCGGTAGTTCCTGTGGTGCCGGTAGTTCCCGTGCTGGTGCTGGGTGTGCTTCCGCCGCCGCCGTGATGGCTGGCGACTACGGCAAGCACTGGGATCGCAGCAAGGTAGCCGAAGGGAAAGCCGCCGCCGCCATGTACGGCGGGAATCGAGCCGATAAAGCCGCCGACTTTAGTGGTCGGCATGACTACGACGCCGGGGACATCGTTCATGGCAACTACCACCGGGCCGTTGCCCTGAAGCGGCAGCGTCACCGGTCCGGACACAGGTGCGGGCGCAGGCACAAGTTCCGGGGAATGATAGGCCGCCACTTTGTTCACGACCGGCGGCAGTGCTGCTACCATCGGGTTGCCGCAGGCGAGTTTTAGGACAGGCTGGCCGGTGGAGCGCATCACAAACACCGGGGTTCCGGCGGCAAGGCGCGAGTTTATCGTGTACTCGCGTCCCGTGCGGCTGATGCAGTAGACTTGGAAGCGCTGGGCTTTTTTCAGCTTTGTCAGAACCAAGTTGTCCTGAATGTAGCGCGTCACTGCCGGGGCGGACGTGTGAAAGTGCCGGGCTAGGCGGCGGCGGACAACCGGGTCCAGGCTGATCTGCTGGTGGAGCTGGGCGGCCGTGCCGACATGCTGGGCGATGAAAGAGTCCGCTGGAACAACTTCCTGGGGAGCGGCAATAACGGGAAGCGGGAGGGCAGCCGCGGCGGCAAGTAAAGCAAGCGCAGTGTAACAAACCATGTTGCGAGGCATAAAGATTAGATTCCTTTGGCCGAATCTCGTCGGCGCGAACGGCCTTGAATTAACTATTGCAGAAGGGCAACAAAAAAAGAGAGACTGCATAAAGTATGCCAAAGTGCTTGCTGGCTGAAAATACGACCGTTTTAGCGTAAAACTACTGGCCCGACGGCGACGGGACCTCATTGTGGTTGACTAAGAACGCCGCCGACTCTGAAAAGTACGGTCGCAGGATGTCCCGAAACGGGCGGAATTCTGAAACCGTATCTACGGCATGAAACATATGGCGCAGCCAAGCTTCACTTTCAGCGGGTCCGATTTGAAACGGAATGTGGCGCATCCGAAGGCGCGGGTGGCCGCGCTCGGTCTGATACTGGGCGTGACCGCCAAATCGCTGGATCAAAAACAGGGCCAGATGCTCTTTGGCCTTCGTAAGGTCGTCCGGGTACAGCGGGCGCAGAACCGGGTCGGCGTCCACACCCGCATAGAACACACCTACCAGCTCGTAAAACGGCGCATCGTTTCCGATTTGGGCATAAATTTCTGAGGTCGGGTCTTCCATAGCTTAAGCTGAGGGCCTTGCGATGCGGACGAAGCGGCGATGCTCTTTGTTCCCAGCCAGTGCAGTATACCACGGATTATGGCACATCGGATGGAATACTTCCTAATTTATCTCTGAATCCAGCACGATTGACAGGGATTCGGGTGTCACTTTCAGCCGCACCCCGGCACGGCCGGACGCTATCTGTTCCAGCTCATTTCCCACAGCCTGCCGCCGCCAGCCGCTCAGAAGCGCCGTTCCTTGCCCTCTTGCTGCCGCCAGCGCGTCGGCCTTTGTCAGAGTTAACTCCGGCGCAAGGTTTCGTTCCAAACAGAGCGCTTCGCCGAGGCCATACAGCAGGTCGCCCAGCGCCCGCTCGCGCGGCGTTTCTTCCGGACCAGCGGCAGACAGCGGCGCGGGCAATGCGTCTTCCGGCAGCGCACGGGCAGCGTTCAAGGCGTCTAGCAGGGGTGCCCCAAATGAAACGTCTTCGGTTTCCGGGAAGCCGCGCAGACGCCGAAAGTCTGCAAGACGCCGGGGCGGACGCTGGGCCAGCTCGATTAACACGTCGTCGCGTAGCAAAGAGCGGGCCGGAACATCGCGAAACGCGGCTTCCGACTCGCGCCACGCCGCCACAGCCCGCAGCAGGGCGGTCGGCCGAGCGGTGAAGCCGCGCCCGGTACGAAGCCGCAGGTAAGCATCTTCCGGCGCGGTCTCGTAGGTCCGGGCCTCGGAAAACCGGCCCATCTCTTCCAGCATCCAGTCCGTGCGCCCCAGCCGCTCCAAGAGGCGATTGATCTTGTCGGTCATCGGCAGCAGATACCGGACATCATCGCGGGCGTACTCAAGCTGGGCGGGCGTCAGCGGGCGGCGGTCCCATTCGCTGCGCGTTTCGGCCTTGCTGAGTTTGACGCCAATCAGCGCCTCGGCCAGCCGGGCATAGGACAGGGGATACGACGGCAGGCCGATTAACCCTGCCGCAACCTGCGTGTCAAACACATTTAAGGGCAGCCGTTTTCCGCTGCCGTAGTAGGCCAGCCGCAGGTCTTCCCGCGCCGCGTGCAGCACTTTTTGGACGCCGGGGTCTGCGACTAAATCCCAAAGCGGGCTGAGTTCAGCAAAAGCCAGCGTGTCTACCAGCGCGATAAACTCTTCCGTCGCCACCTGCACAAAGCAGAGGCGCGGCAGGTAGGTCCGCTCGCCGACAAACTCCGTGTCCAGCGCAAACCGCCCGGCGTCCCGCAGCGAGCCGCAGAGCGCGGCTAAAGCGTCCGGGGTACGAATTGTTTCCAGTTCCCGCAAAGTTTGAGACATTTACGAAAGGCTTTCCGCCGGACCCGCTTCGACCGGACCATGATACTCAGCCATGCCGCCGGTCATAGTAGCGACATTCGAAAAGCCCTGGGCGGCGAGGAAATCCGCCGCGTGGCGGCTGCGGACTCCATGCTCGCAAAGGCAGATAATTGTTTCCGACGGGTCAAGCTCGGAAGCCCGGCGCGGCAAATCGCCGAGCGGCAGCAGCTTCGCCCCGGCAATGTGGTGGCTTTCATACTCCCAGGGCTGGCGCACATCAACAAGGCGGAGAATATCGCCGCGCTCCAGGGCGGCGTGAACTTCTTCTGGGGAAATCTCCTGCACAGCAGATTTTTGACTCATGGAGGCCATTGTACCCTAATAAAGCCCCGCTGAAATACCGATAATGAGCCGGAGAGAACACAGATTCCGCGTCTGCAAGGGAACCCACGATGCCGACTGCCATACAAAGCGCTATTCAAATCACAAACTTTTCCAAAGAATACCCCGTGCCGCGCCAAAAAGAAAAACGGATTGCTGTGGACAATTTGACTTTATACGTTCCGCAAGGCGGCTTGTTTGGGTTTCTGGGGCCGAACGGGGCCGGCAAGACAACCACTATCAAGATGCTGCTGGGCTTTATCCCGCCGACATCCGGCGAGGCATGGCTTTTTGGCAGGCCGGTGGGCGAAGTCGCCGCCCGGCAGGCCGTCGGCTACCTGCCGGAGCAGCCGTATTTCCCTAAATTTTTGTCGGCGCTGGAAGTGGTTCAGGCCCACGCCGGGCTGTCGGGCCTCAGCGGAAAACGGGCGAAGTCCCAAACCGAAGCCTGTCTGCGGCAAGTCGGCATGTGGGACAACCGGCACATGATTTTGTCCAAATGCTCCAAAGGCATGACCCAGCGGGTCGGGCTGGCGTCGGCGCTGGTTGGCGACCCGCAGCTTCTCATCATGGATGAGCCGTCGTCGGGCCTCGACCCCGTGGGCCGAAAAGAGCTGCGCGAGCTGCTGACAGCCCTAAAAGACGAAGGCAAGACCATCTTTTTGTCATCGCATCTGCTGTCCGAGATGGAATCCGTGTGTGACCGCGTCGGGGTCATGGCGCACGGCAGGCTTGTCGCTTGCGGGACGCCGTCGGAGATTACGCGGGTTTACGCAGATGTCCGGGTGCAGATTGAGCAAACAGAGCGCGACGAAGCGCTGACGGATCAAGTCGAAGCCTGGGGCGGCGGCGTAGAACCGTCCGGGACCGGAACCTGCCTGCGTGTTCCCGCAGGCGCAGTTTACAAAGTGATGAGCCTGCTGGATTCGCGCCGCGCCAAGCTGGTCGCGGTCAGCCCGCAGCGCGAGACATTGGAAGACGCTTTTCTGCGATTGGTCGGAGGATAATTTATGCAAAGCCTGCGAAATATCGGCATCATCGGGCGGATTACTATGCTGGAAGGCGCACGGAAACAGGTGTTCCATGTGCTGATGCTGTTCGCCGTGTTTTTGATTTTCGGCTCGGCGGCGCTTGCCAAGTTCGACCAGCACGTTCAAATGAAGATGCTCAATGACCTGTGCCTTTTTTCTGTGTTTGTGGTCAGCGCCCTTGTCGCCATCACCATTACCGTGACCGGCATTCCCGGCGAGCAGGAGCAGAAGACTATCTACCCCGTGATCGCAAAGCCCGTGGCCCGGTGGCAGTTTGTGTGCGGCAAGTATGCGGGCGCGATGGGAACGGTTGCCATCGGCATAGCAGTGATGGCCGCGACATTCAGCTTTTTGCAGATCTTTTATATGGGCCATATTGACGCCTCCATGCTGTATGTTTTGCCGTTTCTGTTTCTGGAAACGGCTGTTCTTGCGGCAATGGCGCTCTGGCTGTCCACCTGGGCATCCTGGCCGCTGGCGTGGTTTTTGACGGTGCTGCTGTGCCTGCTGGGCAATGTCAAGTTCCCGCTGTATGCCTCGCTTTCGGGGCATTCGCAGAATGCGTTCAACCGCGTCACTATTGCCGCGCTGTATCATCTGCTGCCGAACTTGGAATCGTTCAACTTCAAAGATGCAATGGTGCATCACTTGACTGTTCCCAACGCCTATCTCTGGCAGACAGCGGCTTACGGCGTCTGCTACACCGCTGCCCTGCTGACTCTCGCGTCGCTGACGTTCGCCCGAAAAGAGCTATAGGATGAAAAAAGATCTGACACCCTGGCTGCTGCTGCCCGGCATCGTGCTGACCCTGAGCGGCGTCACGCTGCTGGCCCCGCACCAGGCCGCCCAAGCCGCTCCGCCCACGCCGCAGACACCTGAAGTCGTCGCATACGATGACGGCGACGGGGACGAGCTGCTGGAACATTGGGATAATCCGCTTTACTCGCAAGAAGCCCGCTGGCAAATGTCCGGCATCGCCGCAGGATTCCTCGTGCTGGGCGCGGCTGCCTACCGCCGCCGGCCCCGCCGGAAGCCACTTGGCGAGATCGTACCTCTGCCTTCCGAGGCCGACTTCCTGAAACTTGACTCGGACGTTTCGAGAGATACCCGACCCAGAGACACCCGAAAGGCCGCCTAACCATGAACCCAAACACTTGGCGTCGGCAGCTTCCCGGCGTGCTGCTATGCGCCGGGCTGTTTTGCGCCGCCGGCCTTTTTGAGAGCGTCTCCCAGCCGTCAGGTCAGGCGCAGGGCTACCTTGTGTCCAGCACAGCCGACGGCAAAAATGCCGCGCTGGCCCAGGCTGCCGGCGAGTTCCGCATCGCCGCCGCCAACCTCATTTGGGACAAAGTGATTGACCACTACCACCATCAGTTCATGGCGCAGGGCGGGGACTGGTCCAAAAACGAGAGCCTGCTGCCGATGCTGCATCTGATCATCACGCTGGACCCGCATTTTGTCCAGGCATACCAGCTCATGGGCGGCGCGATCCTGCCCCGCACCGGGCATCTGGCCGAAGGCCAGGCCGTGCTTGCCGACGGCATCAAGCACAACCCGAACGACTGGGAAATGGACCGCGAAATGGCGATGCTGCTTTCCTACACCGAGCATAAGCCCGCCGCCGCTCTGCCCTACGCCGAAGCCGGCCTCAAAAACGCCGACGACGCCTTCTCCATCCACCTAATGACCCTCCTCTGCCACACCCTCCGCCGCGACATGCACGAGACCAAAATTACGTCCTATCACTAGGCGGTTCTCTGTCGATAGTGAGCTTATTCCGATGCTGGCCGCTGTCTCGGTGACGGTTCGGTATACTTTGTGGTAATGCTCTTCAAGTTCGCCTGAAAAATCGGTGCGTCGAAGAATGGTCCGAGGCTGCCTTCAAATGTCTTCAATCCTGACTTGAGCGAAACGCCTTGCGTAAGATGATAATTTGGCGAAGCCCCTTTCCAGAGAAACAAGTGAGAAAGCGGCGCAGAAGGGTTAGCAGCATCTGCGAAGAAAACCACTGCATTCGGGCCGAAATCTATCGTGAACACCTGGTACAGCTTCACGCCGTTGAAGCGAGTGCGTTCCTGCTTGTAGTCTCCCAGCGTATTGGCCTTGCTGAAGTTCCAATCTTCCTGGATGTCGGGCTGCGTCCAAAGTGCAAGCCACTGGGACCGTGTGCCGGTTCGGTATGTTTGCACCGCACGTTTCACGAATGCGGAGATCGGTCCAGTTGGTGTAGTCTGGCTGTCTATCAGCAGACGGGAAGGCTGCCCATTGAAGAAGAGCGTGAACGGGTGGAAAGCAGGGTCGTTGGCAGGAAAGGGGCCGGGCATGTTGAACGAGTACTGGTACTTCGGTCTTGGCGCGTCGTTCCAATGTTGACCAAAAGTGTAAAAATCCCAATCGGGCAGGAAGAACAAACCGACAGCCTCGTCTAACGGATCGATTCCCCTCAAGGTGATGCGGTAGCCAGTGGATAAGTGCCGAATGCCGTAGAACGCGCTTGGAGGATACAATTTCCCCGCCGTGTCTTCATACTCTGCCTCAATAAAGGTATACATTCCAATATCGTAGCGGTTAATCAGCTTTACATCCCGTATTCCTTCTAGTGTCCCATACCACGCTATGTCTACATTACTTTTGTCTTCGGACAAGTTGCGGAAAGCGTTAGCCTTTCTCGTGTCGAGGCTTAGCTGCTGCAATGTTTGGATGTAACGTGCGAGGGTCGCTTCCGGCGAGGCGTCAGCCGGCTGGGCCAGGAACTTTCGAACGGAAGTGTTGGGTGGATATGCATAGTGGTCAATACGCATCATAAGCTGCGGCGGGACTTTGCCGCGGGCATCGACATACGCAAGCGCGAGATCTATTGCAGTCGTTTTAATAGGTGCAGGGCCAACAGCCGCCGTTTGGCAGAATGCGCCGCCCCATAGGGTAGATACAAAGACAAGAAAGAGAGTGCCAAACCTGAATCTTGATTGGAGATAACCTCTGCAATAGTTCATTTCAGACCTCATCTGCAAGTACCTTCGGCCTTTGCGCGGAGGTGGCGCAAAAATGTTTTTTATCACCGGCTCTGAATGGCGGCTCCGGCGAGGGTGCGGAGGGTGGAGAGGCCCATTTCGCCCATCAGCGTGGTGTTGAGGGCAGGCGTGTCCCAGTTCAGGGTCGTAAGGGAGGCGCGGTGGGCGATGTGAACGGGAGTTGCGCCGATTTGGATGACGCGCATTCCCGGCGGCACGAGGGTGGGACGGTCCGGCTGGGTGCGGCGCTGCTCAAAGAGAGACACCAAATTGAGGCCGTCGGAATAGCGCAGGTGCAGGACAGGACGCTCGCCGATTTTTGTCGTAGTCGCGCCGACGAGGCGATAACCGGCGAGAAATGCCGGGGCGGACGCTTTGCCGGCAAGCTGCTTTGCCAGGCTACTGAGCGGGATCGCAGCTTCGGCGGTCGGCAGTTCGGCAACGCGCACGGTCTTGGCAAGGCCGGACAGCGTGAAGAGGGCCGGGGCCAGGGCAGCATGGTAGGTGATGTCGGAAAAAACTGCCGTGACCGCCAGCTTGCCGTCGTCAAAATAAGTTTCCCGTTTCAGGATAAGGCCGCTCCCGGCGTCAATCCAAAACCGCCGGGCCAGCGTCTGCCCTTGCGGGCGCTTGATTGTCACGAGGTAGGTCTTGCGGTCTGCAACAGTGTGCGGCTTGGGATCAACGGCCAGCAGATAATTCGCCCGCAGCAAGGTGTAGGAAAGCAGCTCGTCATCATCTAACGCGCCGGGTGAAAGCCGCCGATGCCGCAGGATTTTGTGATGCGGGTCGTAGTCCCACTGCTGAGTCCCGTCACTGACCAGAAGCCGGCCGCGCTCCACTTCCGGGTTCAGAAACTGGATACGCCGATCATCGGCGGGGCGATGAAAGACAAAAACTTCCGTCACCCGCCCGGTCTGCCAGGCGGTGGTAATCTGCCGGCCTTTATAGGGGTAAAAATCGTCGGAGCGCAGGACTTTGATAAACAGTGACTCGGCAGTCGGCGCTTTGGGGATAATTTTTCTTGCAGGTGCTTTCGCAGGAGATTTTGCCGGAAGCCTCACCCGCGCCTTCGTAACCCGCGTCTTAAAGCGGGTTGAAAAGGAAGTCTGAAAAGGTTTTGCTGAGGCCGGCACTAAGCTTGCCGCTCCGAGCAGCATCAGCCCAAGCGCCAGCATCCAGGCGGCATTAGAACGACCCATCGGCATAGCCTGCCGCCTCCGAATAACTTGCCGATTCTGGAGCGTCGGGCTGCTGGACATCGGCAGCGATCATTTTCTGCCGGTCCGGGTCCGCCAGCGGCAGGCGGGAAACCGAGTCCGTGTGCAGCTCGGCCAGCGACGACACATCCGGCGAAACGTCCTGCGCGGGAACAAGGAAGCGGGACGCTTGCGGTACAAGGGGCGCGGCCAGGCGCGGCGCAGGGGTGAGAGGCCCCGCCAGCACTGCTCCCACAGCGGCGGCGGCAGCAAGGCCCGCCGCCCAGCGGCGGTGCGCTTTCTGCTCCGGGCTGCGCCAAGTCTGCCACAGCGGACGACGCGCTGCCACGCGCTGCCGGTCATCCACCCGAAGCTGCCGGTACACTCCCGTCCAGAACTCCGGCCCAGGCAGGGCCGGGTCGGGCAAGCCGCGCACCAGGTATTTTGTCCGGCGCAAGTCCGCTTCCAGGCTTCCGCACACGGCGCAGACGCGCAGATGCTCGCCGATGCCGCGCATCTGCGAGACGTCCATCATGCTGTCAACATAAGCGGAAAGCTGCTCGCCGTGCGGGTGCGTATTTTTGTAATTATTCTGGCTTAACATGGTCTTCTTGCTGACGCGCTAAAATGCTATTTGTTCGTCAATTTTTGCCGCATCATGGCGCGGGCGCGATGCAGACGCGAACGCACCGTGCCAATCGGCGTGTCCATCATTTCCGAGATTTCCTCGTAAGAAAACTCTTCCACGTCCGATAAAATCAGCACCATCCGAAACTCCGGCGGCAGCCCGTCCAGCGCCCTTTGAACCGGCTCGTCAAACTTGTCCTGCAAAATGCGCTGTGACGGCTCATCCGTCCAGTCCGGGATGTCGCGCCCGGCGCTCTCCATCTCGCCGGAGCCGGGCAGCGGTGCGTCCAGTGACTCAACAATGCCAACCCGTTTTTTGTGGCGCTGCCGGTCAATAAACGTGTTGGTCATAATGCGGTACAGCCACTTGTCAAAGTAGCTGCCGCGCTGAAACTTTTTAAACGACCGGTAGGCTTCCAGCAGTGCGTCTTGAAGCAAATCCTGCGCGTCTTCATGGTGGCCTGCCATTCGGTAGGCGACCCGGTACAGCTTGTCCTGATGCGCGGCCAGAAGCCGGGCAAACAAGTCAACGTCATCTTCGCACAGACCCGTTTCTGCGGCCCCACTTTGCGCTTCTGAGGGCGCATTTTTCCGAGTATCCGAAAACAGCCTCATGGGACGATGGGCCGGAAGCGGCCTTGTTCTCCTTTGTAAGCGTTCATGGCCCGCCAAAAGTTCCCTAAGATGGAACGAAACGGAAAGATACACTTAGCACAGTTAGTCGTCCTGGCACTGGAAGTGCCGGTCTACTGGTGAATGAAAGTGCCTCCGGCGCTGAAGATGAAGATAAGCTTATCGCCCTCAGCATTTAGTTCCGCAGGGACTTTCTCTCAAGAGTAGACCGGCACTTCCAGTGCCGGGACGACTAACTGTGCCGGGGCTTTTGACTGTCCTACTCCCCGCTGATCGTCACCGAGTTCATCTTGTCGCCTTCGCGCAGCGCCATGACCGCATCGAGGCCCGACGTAACTTTGCCAAACACAGCATAGCCGCCGTCTAAATGCAGCGCGGGAGCCAGCGTGAAGTAAAACTGCGACGATGCGCTGTTTGGGCTGCCGGAGCGGGCCATTGCCAAAACGCCTGCGGCATCGTGCTTGCCGGGATTGGGGACGCCGTTGTCTTTGAACTCACCTTTGATGTTTTTGCCGGAGCCGCCCATGCCATTGCCGTCCGGGTCACCACCCTGAATGACGAAGCCCGGCGCGTAGCGGTGGAATGTCAATCCGTTGTAGAAGCCTTTTTCGGCAAGCTCAATGAAGTTCGCGGTTGTGATGGGCGCGTCGTCCTCAGTGAGCTGGGCGACAATGACGCCTTTGGTGGTGTCGAAAGTTGCGGTGCGGGCCATTGCGTTTTCTCCTCTATTTGTGACTTGATTTGTGACTGGATTGGTTCGGTTTTTGTTTCTGCGGACTTTGCTCCCGTGAAAGGGATTTCCTGCGTCAGCGCGGCGATTTCGCCGGGCGTCAGGTGACGCCACGCGCCCGGCGGCAGGCCGGTCAGGCGCACGTCGCCGATGCGGACACGGACGAGGCGGGTGACGGGGTGGCCGAGCGCAGCCATCATCCGGCGCACCTGCCGGTTACGGCCCTCGTAGACGGTCAGCTCCACTTCCCCTTGCCCCGTACCGCCCGCGTTCTGCGTGCCGCGTAGCAGGCGGACATTCTCGGCAGGCTTTGTCATGCCGTCGTCCAGCATGATGCCCCGGCGCAGGCGCTTCAGCGCGTCTTCACTGGGGACGCCTGAAACGGCCACGCGATAAGTTTTGGGGACATGGTAGCGCGGATGGGTCATCTTGAACAGGAAGTCGCCGTCGTCGGTCAGGAAAATCAGCCCTTCGCTGTCGGCGTCCAAGCGCCCGACCGGGCGCAGCATCGGCTTACCACCGATGTCGACCAAGTCCGTAATCATTTGCCCGGCGTGACCGTGCGGATCAGAGCGCGACGAGATAATTCCCTTCGGCTTATTCATCGCCAGATAGTAGCGCTTGCGCGGCGGATGGACCGGTCGGGTATCAAAAAATATCTTGTCAGAGTCCGGGTCAACTTTCGTGCCAAGTTCGGTGACGACCTGCCCATTAACCCGCACCCGGCCCTGGGCGATCCACGCTTCGCACGCCCGCCGCGAGCCGATCCCGGCGGAGGCGAGCACTTTTTGAAGCCGTTCTTCCATAGAGTATCACTCCTCCTAAAACCAGCACGGCAGCAGCGGCTGCCGCTCCGGCGGCCTTTGCAAAGGTCAGCCCAACCGTTTTTGTCGTTTGCAGCAGGGCGATGGCAGGCCGGACCGGCACAGTTTCCGCCGCCAGCGCCGCCGCCTTCGTCTGCACCTTGCCGTCCACGGAAACCGTGACCGTGCCAAGCCGAGTCCCCGCTGAGATCGGTGCCTGCGGCAAGAGCGGCAGAGGCGTCAGCGTCACCTGCGGCGACGGCGCGGGCTTCCGCTTGGACGCCACGATAAACAGCGTGTCTGAGCAGTCTACCTTGACTGGCGCAGACGCGCTGGGAATGCTGACCGTGCCGACAGGGTCGCCTTGATGAATCACTGTTGCCGGCGCGAACTCGGCGAAGCCATAACTGAGAAGCGACTCGACATCTTCCCGGCAGTCGTTGCTGTCTAAAGCCACCGCAATCAGCCGCCAGCCGCCGCGTGTTGCCGAGCCGACAAAACAGTGTCCGGCCTGGTGAATATACCCGGTTTTGATGCCGTCCGCCCCTGGAAACTTCTTCAGAAATGTCGTGGCCGTGTTACGCACCCACACGTCGCGCTGGTCCATAGACCGATGGACTTTGTAAACCGGCGTTTTGACAATTTGATTGAATTGGGGCAGATTGTTGACCGCGTAAGAGGCAATGACTGCCAAATCTCCGGCAGTCGAATAATGCCCCGGCGCGGGCAGGCCGTTCGGCGTCACAAAATGCGAGTGCGTCGCACCAATTTCTTGGGCCTTCTCGTTCATCAGCTTTGCAAACGCCGGGACGCTGCCGCTCAAATATACCGCCCCGGTCACTGCCGTGTCATTGGCCGAGCGCAGAAGCATGGCATACAATAAATCGCGCAGGGTAATCTTCTCGCCCGGCTTCAGATGCAGGCTGCTGTCCGGCAGATACTGCACCCCGTTCGGCGCAGTGAGAACATCGTCTAAATGCCCGCGTTCCAGCAGCAAAATCGCCGTCAGCATCTTTGTCGTAGAGGCAATCGGACGCGGCGTCTCGGCATTGCGCTCCCACAGCACTTTGCCGGAAACGGCATCCACCAAGATAGCGTAGTGGCTATGCACAACGGGCGTCAGCGGCATGGCGGCAGGCGGCAGAGTAGCAGGCGGCAAATTTTGCGCGTGAGCCGGTTGCAGAGGCAGCATCAGAAAAACAAGCGTGAGCAAAAATAGGGTGCGTTTGAGCATAGCGTCGTTGTTCCCGGCACTGGAAGTGCCGGTCTACTCTTGAGAGAAAGTCCCTGCAGGACTAAATGCTGAGGGCGATAAGCTTATCTTCATCTTCAGTGCCGGAGGCACTTTCATTCACCAGTAGACCGGCACTTCCAGTGCCGGGTACGAGTTAATTCAGCCCGACCGCCTGCAAAGCGTCCTGCGTCGCGGCCTTCTCGCTGTCTTCCAGTGCAATATCTTCCAGCGGCGGCAAATCTTCCAGCGTGTGCAGGCCGAAATAGTGCAAAAAATCGGGCGTCGTCGCGTACAAAATCGGACGGCCTGCCACTTCCTTGCGGCCAGTTTCAGCAACAAGGCCACGCTCGGACAAAGTCTTTAAGACGCCGTCGGCGCTGACCCCGCGCACGGCTTCAATTTCGGCCTGCGTCACCGGCTGCTGGTACGCCACAATCGCCAGCGTTTCCAGCGCAGGCTTGGACAAACGCGCCTTTTGATTGGGCGCAGCCAGCAGACGCCCGATGCCGGACGCCAGTGCAGGACGGGTCGCCATCTGGTAGCCGCCCGCGATGCGGACAATATGCAGGCCGGAATTGATGCGCCGGGCGTAAGCGTTGACCATGTCCTCCAGCGCTTCTTCCACAGCGGCGGCGTCCAGATGCAGGCTGCGGGCGATTTCAGCAGGCTGCACCGGCTCGGTCGCTACAAACAAGTATGCTTCCAAAAGCGGCGGCAGGTCTACTTCCGTGAACGTCTCAGACATCGGCGTCTGCCATAGTCACTTCTGCCACATACGGCTTCAAGATAATCTGCCCTAAATGCTTTTCCTGGCTGGCATGGACGCGGTAGTTGCGAAGCAGTTCCAGCAGGGCTAAAAACAGCATGACAACTTCTAAGCGCACATAAGGCGGCTCAAAGCAGTCTTCCAGCAGGATGCCCGCGCTGCCCCCGCGCTGGACTTTGTGCCAGAGCGACGCCATCGCGAGCCTCAGCGTCATCTTCTGCCGGCGGACGCTGGTTACGCTTTGGCCGCCGTCATCCCCGGCCTCCGCCAGCAGACGGTTCAAGGCTTTCAGCAGTGCGCCCGGATGCAGCGCTCCGAACTCGACCGGCAGGATGTACTCGCCGCCGTAGTCGCCCTGACCGCGAAAGAACAGCGCCCGGCGGTCGTCTTCCCACTCGGCCAGCGTGTCAACAAACAGCTTGTAGCGCTGGTAGTCTTCCAGCCGCCGGACCAGTTCCAAACGCGGGTCTTCGCCTTCTTCGGCGTCTTCTAAACGCGGTGGCTTCGGCAGCAGCATTCGGCTTTTGATTTCCAGCAGAGTTGCTGCCATTAAAAGAAACTCGCCTGCGACGTTCAAGTTCATCGCTTCCATCGCCCGCAGGTAGGCCAGATACTGGTCGGTAATCTGCAAAATGGGGATGTCGGCGATATCAACGCGGTGTTCGCGAATCAGATGCAGCAGCAAATCCAGCGGCCCTTCAAACGCCGGCAGGGTGACCGGCGGAAGCGTGGAAGGCGAGAAAGCAGAGGCGGCTGCGGCAGAAACGGGCATAATCTATCTTACACCTCGCGCCCGGCATTTGTCAAGTTGACGCGGGCGCAGGCGTGGTATAATAGCGGCATTGGGAAAGGGACAGACCTATGGCGGCAAATGAACTCAGCGGCGATTTGGCGGAAAAAGTCAACGAATTTCGGGTGATGAGCGCCCCGCTCGACCAGGCGATGCGCGAGCTGGAATATGCCCAAACTCTGCTCCGGGCGAGAGCCGAAAGCGACATCGCCCAGACTGTTCCCGCCCTCGGCGCCCTCGCCGACATTTTGGATATTTCCAGCCTGGATTTGCTAATGGCTCACGACCGCGTCTCGTTTGTCCGCGACGCGATGGCCCAATTAGGTCTCACCGAAAGCGAAGTCGCCGCCCAAATGCGGGCATTGGTGTCTACTGATGATCGTTCCCGCAGTGATTTGAAGGCGCTGGGCATTGGGGAAGAGATTGCATAGAGAAATTCAAAGAGCGCGGGATTAAAATCCTGCGCTGTGGGCGCAGACGCCTAGTGTCCACCTGCGCGGATAAAGAGAAGAACCCTCTGCCGCATCGTTTTTCGTTTTCCTGCGTTATAGACAGCAGCCTGTTACTTCTGAAGGAACCCTGCCATGAAACGCCGTGCTTTCACTCTCATCGAACTGCTTGTCGTTGTCGCCATTATTTCCCTGCTGGCTGCGATTTTGCTGCCGGTATTCGCGTCTGTGCGGGCCAAAGGGCGGCAGACTGTTTGCACGTCCAACCTGCGCCAGATTGGACTTGCCATCGCGCTATATGCACAGGACGCCGATGATATCGTGCCGCTTGGGGGCGACCCCGGCGATGTCAACACAACCGAGTGGCAGGGAGCGGACGGCGGCAAATACTGGGCGGAGGCGCAGCAGCTTCAGCCTCTGCATACGGTTCTGCACCCGTACACGGCAAGCGACGCGCTTTGGGGCTGCCCTTCCGACACCGGCTATTCCCAGGAAGCCTTTGGCGGCGGAGCCGTCTTGTCGGCATCCCCGTCTGCGTTCGCCGCTTACGGATGCAGCTACGGCTACCACACGGAGCTTGCGTTCCGGCAGGAAACGCTTTCCAACATGGCGGCGTATGACCCGTTCCCGCCTTACGCCCAGCACGGCGCATCGGAAATCAATATCTTATCGGACGAATCCGGCCACTGGCACGGCGGCTACTTGGACTCGTCGGAGCGCTTCAATGTCCTCATGGGCGACGGCCATGTCAAGACACTCACCTATACTGCCCTCAGCGAGAACTTTAACGAGACACTGGACCCGCACAGCTAGAACACTCCTTAGCGTGTAGGGGTAGGGCTTGCCCTTACCCTTTCTCCAGTTCGTCATTGCTTGCTTCCGGCGGCATTCCGAAACGCTTGCGTAAATAGGCCACATCTACGTCAAATTCCTCAACAGGACAGGTATACGCAAAATAGTCCCGCGACACATACCAAAGCGGTTCTTGCTTCGTTGGATCGTAACGCAAAATCCAGCAGTAGTCGCCAGGTTGTACATAAGCGATATAATGCCACACCAGAGATTTTGCTAGAAGCTATCTCATAAACGTCGGAGCAAGATAATGATGCAGCCGAGCTGCACGAACCCTAAAAAGTTTTGCGGCTTGCGCTCCCAGCGTGTGACCAGGCGGCGGAAGTTCTGAAGCCAGGCGAAAAGCCGCTCGACTTTCCAGCGGCGCTTGTAGCGGCGTAATACCCGCCCGTCCTGCGTCTTGGGCTTCTTTCGGTTTCTGCGGTGCGGCGAGACCATCTGGATGCCCTGTGCTGCAAGCTCTGCATCTAACGGATCACTATCATAAGCACGGTCGCCGATCAGACGCTCAGGCAGGTCTTCGACGAAGCGGGCATCTACAGCCTGCTGCACAAGTGTTACTTCATGCGGCGAAGCACTGTTTGTGCATACGGAGACAGGAAGACCAGAAGCGTCTGCGATTGCCATGATCTTGCTGCCCTTACCATGATCTTGCTGCCCTTACCGCGCTTGGTCTTGCCGATGCCAGCGCCCCTTTTTTCGCAGATGCGAACGTCGCATCTACAAAGCATTCGGTCAAGTCTAAGCCGCCTCGCTCTTTGAGGTCACGGGCGAGTGCATGAAGCACTTGCTCCATGACACCTGCCTCCACCCAGGCCTGGAAGCGGCGGTGACAGGTCTGGTACGGTGGGTAACGCTCAGGCAGGTCGGCCCAGGGCGCTCCCGTCCGCAGCACCCAGAGGATGCCGTTCAGCACATCGCGGGGATCACGCCAGGGGCGACCGCGTCCATCGTCTCGCACGGGCGGGACGGGCAGAAGCGGTTCGAGAAGCTGCCACTGCGTTTCAGTGATGTCCATACAGGCTCCACGCGAGGATTTGCCTGTATTCTACCCGCAACCATTTATGAGATAGCTTCTAGAAAGAACGGGCGATTTCGCTGGTTCTCAAGTTCGTCACGAAGAGCATTCGTGAACCTTTCGACGGCTGCCGCTTCGGACGCATCTTCAGTTCCGCTTAACCATCCGACAGCATCACGGGCAATTGCGATTGCAGGTGGATAAATTACTCCTGCTTCCAACAAGACTGCTAGTTCTTCAGAAACAGGCTTCACCCCCTGCGGTGCGGACTCGTTCTTAGGCCATCGCACAAGACCAAGCGCGGGATAATGCAATCCTGAAACCGGCTCATTACCCATGAACGCCAATAGTTCACAGTGAATATGGTCAGGAAGATCAGGCTCAACTCCTTGTTCTTCGTCCCCTTCCCTTTCTGGAATTTGACGCCATGAAACAAAACAGTATTCTTCACGATAAAAGCTCATAGACTTTTTCCAGGCCAAGTTCAGCAGCATAGTTGCGGTCTTCGCGCTTCCAGGTTCAGCCTTTCGCAACTCTAGTTCGCTTTCGGCTTTCGTTTGATATAATTGATATAAGGGGTGAGGGCAATGATTATCATCTGTGCAACAGCATAAACCCAGGTGTCGGATACTGCATTGAGCCACGAGAGCGGAATGGGCTTGCCAAAATGGCAAGTATTAAAAATCCAGTGGCATGACAGCCAAACCACCATAGCGAAGGCCCAATAGACAACGAATAGCATTACCCACCGGACTGCTTTGTTAATGACCTTTATGGCGCTTCTTTCACAGGCCAAGCTCTGCCGCGTAGTTTCTTCCCTCGCGCTTCCAGGCGCGGGTGCAGAGGGGCAGAAAGTCGCACCAGGGGCAGACATCGGGCAGGGGGATGGGGCGGACGGCTTCAAAGTCTTTTTCTAAGATGGTGATGCCGATGCCGCGCAGGTCTTCTTCTAACGCCAGCAGCTCGTCGTCAGTATAAGACGCGGACGCGGTGACGCCGCCGCGCAGGGCGTGGATGGTGGCGTAAACGCGGCGGTCGGGGTTATTGCGCTTGGTAAGCAACTGGTAGACGGACATCGCCAACGCGCTCTTGACATCGGCTTCGGTGACACCCAAACGCCCGGATTTGTAGTCGACAATCTCTAACGCCCCATCGGACAGATGCTCGTCAATCCGGTCAATGCGCCCGGTCAAAACGAATGACCCCATGTCCCATTTCAGCATCTTTTCAATCAGAAACGGGCGCGTCTCTTCCGCCCGCGCTTCCGACGCGGCATGGTAAGTTTCTAAAATCCGGGCCGCTTCCACTTTATGTTCGGCTTCATGCGCCGCGCTTTCGTAGCCCTGCGACTGCCAGACGGTTTCCATCTTTGCTACTAGCTCCGGCGCGGAAACCGCCGCGCTGCCGCCGTCTTGGTGGAACGTCTGCAAGGCTTGGTGCAGGGTCGAGCCGAACGTGAACCCGGCGCGGGCGCGGTGGTAGAACTTGCCGACTTTATCCACATAGTCCAAACGGTACATCATGGGACAGGAAATAAAGGAGCGCAGACGAGTCGGCGAAAACTCCGGCTTGCGGGGCTTTTTCACGACTGGCGGCTTTGGCGCTTTCGGTTCCTGGAGCGGTTTTGGCTCAGTGAGTTTGCGAGGCATACAGAATTATACCCGCCCCCCTGCGTCTTCCTCCCCTGCATCTTGGCCAGCCGGGTCTTTCTTGTCCGTTTCCGCGACTTGCGGATAGCCGGCATAAGGGCCTTCATCTTCTTCCGGGGCATTCGGGTCCAAAACCGCATCCGGCGCGAGAGCCGGGTCCTCTAAATCCAGTGGCGGCATCTGCTGCCCAATCCCGATGCCGGCTCCCGGCCCAATGATTTGTCCCATTTTTAGTTTTCCTTTCCGAGCGCGTCTGTTACTTGACGCCTTGGCAGCATTTTACCCATTCGGCTGTTATTCCGGCCCGCGCACCACAATCCGGCTGCCCTGAACCATGACCACCTGCACCTGGGTTCCCGGCGCAACAAACTCGCCTTCCGAGACAACCGATAGGCGGACGCCATCAATCTCGGCGGTTCCCGATGGGCGCAGCAGGGTGACGGCAGTGCCGAACTGACCCAAGTAGGACGTGTAATCGTCACTGGAGACGTAGCCGCCAAGCGCCGTCTGGCGCAGGGGCAGGCCAATCCGCTTCCAGACACCGGAGCGCGGCAGGTACAAAAAGAACGCAGCCAAAATGGCAAGTGTCATAAACAGCGCTGTTGTCGCCGGATACAAAGCCCCGTTTGCCGGCCCGCCCAGCGCGTAAAACAGGCCGGCAAAGATGAGCGCCAGCCCCGTAAACGCCGGCCAGCCGTGCCCCGGCAGCACATGGGTTTCCAGCAGCAGCAGCGCCGCGCCTGCCAGAAACAGCAGGACCCCAACCCAAGTGGCCGCGCCGACCGTAATATAAGCCGCAAAGATGAGCGCGACCAGCAGGCCGCCGAAGATGCCGGCGACACCCCATGAATGCAGGGTCAAAATCTCAGTGATCATCAGCGCAAGGCCAATAGCGAGGATCAAAACCGTTGCCCAGGGCTGAGTTACCCACAGCGCAACCGTATTCCAAAACGACAGGTCAACAGGAACAAGCTGTGCGCCGACCAAACTTGGCCCCATCTTGGCAAGAACGCCCGAAGGCAGCGCGGAAATGCTGTCGGCGTAGCCGACGCCCTGCGCCTGAGTTGCGGTCAAAGTCAGCGGGTCGCCGGCCTTGACTCCCAGCGCGGGCAAATCCGAGTCTGCCGAGACAAACGCGGAAGCAATAGCGGGGTTGCGCCCGTTGGCCGAAGCCGCCGCCTGATAATCAGACTTCGCGCCGCCGTCCGCCGCCCCCAGGGTGCCGCCCGGCGCGAATGCCAGCGTCTTGCAGGCGACAGCAATCAGGCAGCCAGGTCCGAGGGCGTGGTCATGCACATAAGCCGCAATGGGATAGGCCGCCGCATGGTCCAAAATTGCCTGCTTGATGTCCACAGCAGCCTCCTGCGAGCCGCCCGTCGTGTCCAGGTCTAAAATCACTCCCGCCGCGCCCTGCTGATAGGCCATGTCTAATTGTTTGCGAACAAAGGCCGCCGTGCCGGGCCAGACCGTCCCATGAATGCTGACAACATAGACCTGCGGCGGCGCAGCGTGCGCCCCGGTGCAGGCAAGCAGGAGCAGCATCAGCACGGCCAAATTAGGACGCAGAAGATTAAGACGCATCAGTATTTGCCTTGTGTAGCTCTTGGTAGATTGGGTTTGGGAACGGGGCGTCATAAGGCGCACTGCCGTCCAGGCCGAGCGCGAAATAGAGCGTGGAAAGCTGACCGTGCTTGTAAATGGAGTTTTGGACAATGTGGCCGAGGAAGTCCCGCACGGTCATTGGGTAGCCGTTGAACTGACGGCGCGGAGCGTCCAAGTCCTCCGAGGTCAGCCCGGCCAGCAAAATCTCCCAGCGGCTTCTCTCAGTGTCCAGCACATCGCACATGGCATCCGGCTGGGCCGGCGGCTCCGGCACCAGGGCGTGTTTTTGGGCATCCACCTCTTCAATATGCTGCCGGTCGCAGACCAGCCACTGCCAGGTGTGGACCGCTAAAATGCGCGGCGTCGGCGCGGGCGGCGCAAATGTCCAGTCCCATTTGTCTTCCGGGATTTGGCGCAGGCGAAAGACCATGCCGCGCAAGTGGCTGATGAGCAGATCAGCGCAGGATTTTGTCTCAGCAGTCATAGTTTTAGCGCCTTTCTCGTTCAGCATATCTTCTTTCGGAATGCAGATGGGGGCTGAAGTGGTGATGGGCGCGGCGGGCCAGCGCATGGGTCCACAGAATGACGCCCTCAGAAACCGACGACACGAAGACGGCCCAGTGCGCCCGCAGGCGTGCCGGCAGGCTGAGGCGACGCTCGGCCCGGAAGGCTTCCAGTTCCGGCATCAGCTCGCGCCAAATGTCCAGCGACGGCTCACGCTCCGGCAGCCGGTGCAGGAGCGACAGCGTCCGCTCCAAAGCAATCAGCTCCGCCGCCGCGTCCGGATTATCGGCGAGGAACGCTTGCAGAGCGTCGCGTGTCGCCGGGTTGAGGGCGTCTTCCAAATACTCGGAAAACAGCCGCCGCGCGTTTTCCCGTGTCACTTTGCGCTCCCCTGCCCCTGTACATTTTTGTCCAGAACGACGTCCGGGCTGACCTGGGACAAAAACGGCTCGAACTTCGCTTTGAACGCGAGACGCGCCCGGTGCAGCTTGGACTTGACATTGACCCGGCTGAGTTCCATAATCTGCTCGATTTCCTCATACGACAAACCCTGCAAATCGCGCAAGGTAATTAAAAGCCGCTGCTCATCAGTAAGCTGGGCTAACACGCGGTCTACTAAACGCTGCAATTCGCGGCTTTCTACAATGCGCCCGATGTCGGCGGCGGGGTCGGATGGCTCCGGGAGAGAGCCAGGCATATCCGGCTCTTCGTCGAGTGAGCCGGCTTCCAATCCTAAACGCAGACGTCGGTCCCGCAGATGGTTCAAACAGACGTTGCGGGCAATGGTCAGCAGCCAGGTCCGAAACTTGCAGTCCGCCTTAAACGATGGCAGTGAGCGCAAGGCTCGCACAAAGACTTCCTGGGTTAAATCATACGCATCTTCGCCGTTGACCATGCGCGACACAAAGCTGAAGACCGTGGTCTGGTATTTGCGAAACAAAATCTCGAACACGGCCGGGTTTGCCGTGGCCCGAAACTGGCGCACCAGGGCAAGATCGGGGTCCAGGCGCGGCAGCGCCATCAAGTTGTCCCAGGGCGAGCGGCGTTCACTCGTCATCAGGCAAATCTTTCCGTATTTTAACTATGACCCGGCAGCGCCGAAAAAGTTGCATGACTTACAAAATGCTCGGCAGTGGTCCCGGCACTGGAAGCCTTCCAGGTCTGCCATTGCAGTGCCGATCTACTGGTGAATGAAAATTCCTGCGTGACTCGATGCCAGTGGCATCGTCGTTTCTTCAGTGCCGGGACAACTGCCGGGCATCTTTTCGGGTATACTCATATGCTATGGCGATGAATACGGAAAATCTCGTTCGGCCCAAACTTTTGTCCCTGCCGATGGCCGACGAAAAAGTGGTGACGCCGAAAGCGAAAGCGGAACGGGCGAAAGTGCTGGCGCTTGAGCCGGACAGCCCGGCAGCCCGCGCCGGCGTTCAGCTCGGCGATGTTATCACGCATGTCAACGGTCAGCCTGTTTTAGACATCGTTGACTTTGCATTTTTATCGGCAGGCGAGCGGGTTGCTTTGGACATGCTGCGCGGCGACACCGAACTTCTGCACTTTGAGATCGCCAAAGGGTACGACGAAGACTTAGGCATTGAGTTCGGCGACGATCTATTTGACCGGGTGCATATCTGCAAAAACAAGTGCGTTTTCTGCTTCTTGTATCAGCAGCCCAAAGGTCTGCGGCCGTCGCTGTATATCAAAGACGACGATTACCGATTGTCGTTTCTGCACGGCAACTACTTAACTCTGACCAACATGGGCGAAGCCGAGTTCCAGCGGGTCATTGATCAAAAGCTTTCGCCATTGTTTGTCTCGGTCCATGCCACCGACCCCGAAGTGCGCGGGCGGATGCTGGGCCGCAAAGGGCCGGAACCGATCCTGCCGCGCCTCCAAATGCTGGCTGACGCCAAAATTCAAGTTCACGGCCAGGTCGTCCTTTGCCCTGGCTACAACGACGGGGCGCAGCTTGAGCAGACTGTTCGGGAGCTGGCCGGTCTGCACCCAGACGCTCGCGGCACCTACGGCGGCGTTCTTTCCGTAGCTGTGGTTCCCGTTGGGCTGACCCAGTTTCGGGACCGGCTGGCCGCACTCACGACTTGCTCGCCGGAGTTCTCCCGCTCTGTCGTCGAAGCCGCAGACGCCTGGCGGGCGCGTTTCCGCAGGCAAATCGGCACAAACTTTGTCTTTTTAAGCGATGAGTTTTACCTGGCCGCCGGAATGGAAGTCCCGGCGGCGCGGCAGTACGAAGGCTTTCCCCAGCTTGAAGACGGCGTCGGCATGGTGCGTTTGTTTCAAGACGATGTGAAAAAAGTCGCCCGTAAACTACCAAGCCGCCTGCCCGCACCGCGCACGGCAACGCTGGTCACCGGCGAGCTGGCCGCGCCGTTCCTAAACAGCTTGGCCGAGACGTTTAACCAAGTCGAGAACTTGAACGTCAATGTCTGCGCCGTGCATAATACGTTCTTTGAAGGCAACATCAGCATCGCTGGCCTTCTGACGGGCCATGATGTCGCCCAAGCCCTGCACAATATGGGCGATGCCGTCGGCGAGCGCGTTGTCCTGCCCTCTGTCATGCTGCGCGACCCAGACCGAGACATCTTTTTAGATGATATGACGCTCGCTGAGTTCCAAGCAGCGATAGGCCGCGAGGTGCATGTCGTCGAGCGGATGCCATCGGCGGCGGCGAAGGCGATTTTGAATTGACGCTAGGCGAACGCGAAAGAGGGGCGAACACAAGGTTCGCGCCCTACGTCGTCCGCGCACGACATTGTCCAAACAAATCCCGTAGGGGCGAACCTTGTGTTCGCCCCTCTTTCGCGTTCGCCCCTCTTTCTATTTGCGGCTTTTTCCCGTGTTTACCGCATCCTGCACTTCTGCGGCTCCTTCTTATTCCCCCACCCGCTCCACACTTACTTCCACGATGAGTGCCGTTTCTGACGGAAGCGGGCTGCCGGCAGCGGCCCGCACTAAGCCTTTAGTCGGCGGCACGTCGGCATAATCCCGACCTACGGCGATTTTGATGTGACTGCCTGCCGTCAGGATGTCGTTGGTTGGGTCAAAACCGGTCCAGACGCCTGACGTTTTCCAGTCTTCCGACTGGGGCAGGAACAGTTCCACCCAGGCATGGGTCGCGCCTGCGCCTTGCGTGCCGTCATCCGCGCCGGCGTAGATGTAGCCGCTGACGTAGCGGGCGGGAACGCCGCGCGAACGCGCGGCAGCCAGCATCAGGTGTGCGTAGTCTTGGCAGACGCCCCGCTTCTGGGCTACAAAATCAGCCAGAGGCGTCAGGATATCGGTGGAACCCGGCACATACTCAAACTCGGTGTGGATTTCGTGCGACAGCGCCTGCCCGTAAGCCAGAACGCTCGGCAGCGGTTCCGGGCCGCTCCATGCCCCGAACAGCGGCACCAAAGGCGTTGGGGCGAGATACTCGGCATACTCTTCGTGCAAAGATTTGTCGGAAAGCGCAGGCCAGTCTTCTGCCAGCAAATTGAGCGTTTCGAACGGATTGAGTTTCAGCGTCTCCACATCGGAATCCGCACAGATGGAAAGCGTCTGGTACGGCTCGCCGCGCACGACAAAGTGGTTGACCAGTCCCATTTGGTGCAATTGATCGTAGCCAAACACCGGCACCACAGGGTTGACCGTAATCGTGTAAGACCGGCAGACCTGCTCCCCAGACACGGTCAGCGGGCGCAGGCGTGCTTCCATGAAGCACTCGCCGGAGAGCGGCGCATCATATTCGTAGCGCGTCATGTGCGAAATGTGGTACTTCACGGAAACCTTTAACGCGGGACTTCCAAGCCATCCAAGATATTCTCAATGACGCGGTCGGCGCTGACGCCTTCAATCTCCGCTTCGGGCCGGAGCAGCAGGCGGTGGCGCAGGGTGGCAGGCGCAATGGCTTTGATGTCGTCAGGGATCAGGAAATCGCGCCCGCGCATAGCGGCAAGCGCCTTGCCGACGCCCAGCAGCGCAATAGAGGCACGCGGGCTGGCCCCCAACACAAGCTGGCGATGATCACGAGTTGCCGCCACTAAGCGCGTGATATACTGGAACATATCTTCTTCCACACGCACTTTTTTGATCAATGCCCGGCAGCGCTGGATAGACTCGACATCGGCAACGGGGCGGACGCCGGCAGTGACTAAATCGTTTGCGTCGAAGCCGGAATGGACGCGGCGCAGGATGGCCTGCTCGGCTTCCAGAGGCGGATAGGCAACCAGCAGCTTCAGCAGAAAACGGTCGAGCTGCGCTTCCGGCAGCGGGTACGTTCCCTCAAACTCAATTGGGTTCTGGGTCGCAAACACCATGAAGACCGGCGGCAGGTCGTGGGTTTCGCCGTCCACCGTCACCCGATGCTCCTGCATGGCTTCCAGCAGCGCGGCCTGTGTTTTCGGCGGTGTTCGGTTGATTTCATCCGCCAGCAGCAGGCCGGTGAAGAGCGGGCCGGGCTTAAAGACAAACTCCATCGCCTGCTGGTCAAAAATGCGCGTTCCTGTAATGTCCGACGGCATCAAATCAGGCGTGAACTGAATGCGCTTGAACTCACCGGACACGGCGGCGGCAAGCGCCCGGACCAGCAGGGTTTTGGCCGTACCCGGAACCCCTTCCAGAAGCACATGACCGTCGGCAAACAGCCCGGCCAGCGCGTTTTCAATGGTTTCGTCCTGCCCGACCACGGCTTTATGCACTTCGGCGGTAATCGCCTGGGCTACGCGCTGCACTTCGCCGCCGGTCTGGTAGGACGGCGTAGACGCCGTTTCCACCGGCGGGGGCGTAAAAAAGTTCACCGAAGGCGCTTCCCACGACGGGGTTGCTTCTCGGTTTTGGAACCCGCTTCTTGTCTGAACCTCTTCACCTTCCCGCTCTGCACTGGCAGACCCGGAGGGCGGGAGGGTCGCTGCTTGCAGCGGGGTAGGTTCTGTTTCGTTTTCAGGCAATGCCGATGTCCTTTCTGATGCTTTCCATTTGCTGCGTTAAATCCAGCAGCTCACTTTCCGAAACTTTTCCTGAATCCAGCCGCAGCTCGCAGGTTGCTAAAAGCCGGCGCAGGCGCTCTTTGTCAATCTGGCCGCGCCGGGCGGCGACGGCGGCCAGACGCTCTAGGTCCACATCCGGCGGCAGGGCCAGCCGCCCACAGATGTCGCGCAGGAACTGGCGGTACAGCGTCTCTAAGGCCGTCTGCGACGCGCCTGCGCGGCGGTACAAGCTGGCTAACGAGCCGACATAGTCGGCGGAGGAGCGGGCCGCTCCCCGAACCAGCGGCACAGGCGGCCCGAACCGCACCGACAGCAGAACGGCCAGCGCCAGCGCGGCAAAGCAAAGCTGGATCAGCGCAAGCTGCAGAGGACGCCCTAAATCCTCCCAAACTGAGCCGTCTGCGCTCGAAACGTCGCCGTGATGGAACTCGTCAAACAGCACCCGTCCGCCCGGCTTCCCGTAGTGCGCCAGCAGGTTCGCCAAAAAGACGGAGTTTTCGGAGCGCAGCATCTGGCTGTTGGACAGCAAAGCGCCGTCGGCCACGGCGATCAGCCGCCCCTGCCCCACTGGAATTACTAGTGCCAGAGGCCCGGCGCTGTCACCGAAGAGGGCCAAGCCGTCGCTTGCGGTGCGCTTGATCCGGCAATCCGAATCGCTGTGAACGCTTAGAATACCCTGCGTGTCTGTGACCGGCTGGAGCGGCGCAAACTCGGTGCGTTTTGTGTCCGGCGCTGCCGTCTCAACAATTAAATCTAGAGCATCGCCAAAAGAGGCCGAAGTATCATCCGAAGGCTGAGACTGGCCCTGTGTCTGGCCGCTTCCAACGCGGGAACTCAGCAGAATGGCGGTATGCCCCGCGCCGGAGTTCAGCCAGCGGCGCAGCACGGACGCATCCCGTGCCGAAAGCTGAGTCTTGTCGCCGCCCTGCCCGCCCAGACCAGTCAGAGTGACGAAATTCTCTTTGATGTTCGGGTCGATCACCAGCAGCACGCCATCCTCAGACGGCGGCAGCTGGCTCCAGCTTTCGCGCCACGGAACCGGCTTGTAGCCAAGCGCCTGCGCCCACAAAAACGCCCCGCGCGAGCCGGAAGCCCGGTTGTTGGTATATGCAGGATCGGGAACGTCCTCCGGCCCGGCCAGCCGTGCCGCGCCGGAGCCGCGCCCGCCCAGCAGCAGGCCACCTGCAATAAACAAAGCTAAAAGCAGCAGAATGGCAATGATGTCACGGCTGTTACGCATTACAGATTACTCATCAAACAGATGCCTGCGCTGGGGCGGCTTGCAGCGCGTGGTACTGGGACAGCGCACGGGCATACTGGGACGCATCCGCCGGCGCAAGGCCGTACCACACCTGGTCGAACTCGCGTGTCAGCGGCGTCAGCGCCGTGTACACATCGCCATGTCCCGCCGCCCGCATGAGGCGAAGGTACTCCCAGTTCGTCTTGGAGCGGTCAAAGTGCAGAACGCCGTTTGTGTCCAGTGCGACCAGGGATGCAAGGTACACCAGCCGGAACGCCCGGCGGTAATCCCCGGTGCTTGCCTGCTGCTCGGCCAGCGCCAGCAGACTGTTTGTGTCCCGCGCTTCCACCAGAACGGCTTCCGCTTCGTCGAGCGCCAGCGGCCGAGGCCGGGCCTCGCGCTTGCCGATGGCCTGAACCAGCACCCAAACCAGAACGGCGAATGCTCCGGCGGCAATGGCAATCAGAATGCCTCTGATCACATACGGGTTGGGAGCGGCGAGGTTCGGTGCCGACGGCGTATGGGGCTGAAACACCTTGTCCAGCCAGGCCGCAATCTTGTCGGTGAACGACGGCGGCGGGGGCGGGTCGGACGCGAACTCAGGCCGGGACAAAACCGCCTGTGCCGAGGCTTTTGCCGCTGCCGGGCTGGTGCGTACCGGCGCGGGCGCGATGGCCTGACGGAGCAGCCCAATCTGCCGCGAAATCGCTTCTAACGCGCGGGACTTTGCCTGCGTGTCTTTCAAGGCTTCCGCCGTGCCCACTGCGGACACAAGCTGGGATGTGTCCACCAGCACCGGCGCTTGGCCCGGCAGACCGACCGCGTGGATCGGCGTCAGCGCCTGCTGGGCGACAAGCGACGGCGATGGGCCGGGCGAGATAACCTGAGCGCCGAGCGCCTGGGTCTGGCTTTGGATTGCCGCCTGCACCAGCGCCAGCGCCCGGTCGTACTGATGCGGCGTCGCCGCGCCAAGCCGGCCTGCCGCAAGCGTCAGCAGGGTAATCAGAACAAAAAGGCGCTTCATTTGGGCGGTTTCCCTACAGGCGGCTTTGCCCCAGGCGGCCGGCCAAGCAGAGCCGGTCCGAATGTCGGCACCGGCGGCAGGAACGGCCCAAGCGCACTCAGCGGCGGGTACGACAAGTCCTGAGCCAGCAGCTCAATATCCAGGCCCTCTTTGCGTATCCGCAGATCGTAATACAGCACAGTTACCACGCAGACAAGAAATGGGATGAGCAGCAGATGCGCCAGGCCGCCGCTGATAAGCGCCACCACCTGCTGCTGTCCGGTTTGACTGCCCCCGGTTCCGCTGCTGTAGAGAGAAGCGGCTCCCGGCGCAAGGTTCAGGACACTGTCCACTAAATACGCCAGCGGCAGGCGCAGCCCCAAGCTGACCACAAACAGTACGCCCCCCAGCAGCAGCAGGCAGCCGAAGACCCGGCTGCCGTAGCCGGCCACGACCGCCCCTGACCGGCGCATCGCCCCCACCGGCCTCAAGCCTTCCATCAGCAGCGTTTCCAGCACAAACAAAAACTGAGTCGCTGCCACCAGCCAAAGGACACCGCAGAGCAGCAGGCCGAGAGCAAGCGCCATGCCGCAAAGCAGCGCCGCCCCCAAGAGCGCCGGCGTCCGGCGCAGGCACAGCTTGAATGCTGCTTCAATGGTGATATTTTGGTCTAAGTAGCGAGTTGATGCCGCAACAACAACCGGCCCAATCGCCGCAAGGTACAGCGGCAAAAAGAAGATCAGCTTAGTCAAACCGGAAACAAGCCAGACCGAAGACGCATCCGATTGTCCGCTGGTCAGCCCAAACAAGTCAAACACCGCAGGCAGCAGGTGCGGGCTTAGAAGCGCCAGGCCAATATCTAGAGGAACAACGACGGCGGCCGTTGCCAGCAGCAGAAACACAAAGTTCCGCTTGTACAAATCAAAGCCTTCATCAAAAATGTCCCCAACCCCAAGCGGCCTGAGCTTTTGTCTGTCCATGCGTCACAGGTTCCGTTCAGGCGCTAAGTTGCTGCCAGTGCAGTGCGAACTGATTTGGCAGCCAAGAACATTAACTCCGGCATGGCCCAGAGCCTGTCCTACCATGCGGGCAAGATGCGGCTCAATGAAACGTATCTCTTTTTCCGGCAGCGTCTGCGCTTCACCATCTCGGTCAGGTTCCTCAAGCGAATACTGCACCAGGACTTTTTTGGCTTCGTGCAGGTGAAGAGCAAGGACACGAATAGGAGTGGCGTCCCAGGTGCGCGTCGAGTCTTTCCGTTTAATGGTTTTCATGCAGTGGAACTGAACAGTATAATGGCGCATCTTCTCCTGGGACCGCACAAAAGGAGCAAGCTCGCGGCTTCCAACTTCTGCCCAAAAGGGGCGGCCCCTCACAACAATCGGCTCTCCGCGCGACTTGCCCATTGCTATCCTTTTTTGGCGACTTTTACCAAGGAAGGGCGGATGACGCGGTCGTGCAGGGTGTAGCCTTTGCGAAGCTCCGCCGTGACTGTTTCGTCCGGCTCGTCACTGTCTTCGTCCAGCATGACTGCTTCATGCACTTCGGCGTTGAACGGCTCACCGACTGCGGGAATAACTTCAACGCCCTGCTTGTTCAGCGTCACCAGGAACTTGCGGGAAACGGCGGTGACACCGCCGATGAGCTGCTCGTAGCTTTCGGTTTTGCGGGCGGCGTCCAGTGCCAAGTCAAAATCATCCAGT
Organism: uncultured Armatimonadales bacterium; assembly: GCA_964243345.1. GTDB lineage: Bacteria > Armatimonadota > Armatimonadia > Armatimonadales > Capsulimonadaceae > JANXMY01. Next base: position 20,246 of record CAXTER010000019.1, on the reverse strand, counting down.
ACCGGCAGCAGCTCTTTGATCAGCCGCTCGTTGGCGTCCCGAATTTGGCGCTTCATGGCCTCATCGTTGCGGCGGCGGTAGTTTTGCAGTTCGGCTAAAGTCCGCAGATGGTTTTCGTTGGCTGTGGCGGCCTGCGCCCGCAGGTCGTCCAGCTCTTTGGAGCTGACCTGCGGCCCAGCATTGGCCGGCTCATCGTCATCAAAATCCACGTCAATCGGTGCGGACCCGTTCAATATAGAAGTGTTGGCGGCGGCAATGTCTGGGGCGGAAGTATTTGGGGCAACCGGAGCATCTAAGTCAATCGGCTGACGCTCCCCTTCGTTGTCTTCCATGTCATCTTGGACGCCGGGAATGGCGTTTGCGGCTTCAAATGAATTGTCTCGTTCTTGTTCGGCCATAAGTAATGGTCTCGCTCCTTGAATGTCTTGAAAAAGTTCTTGTAATAAAATTGCGCTGGAAGGCAAAATGGGCAGCGAAAAGGCTTGACCGCCTTTTCACCGGCGGGCAGGGCGATTCCTCCCCGTCTTTGTACCCGCCTAGATTATACCCAATGCTTGACAACGCCGCCGCCCCTTAGATATACTAAGAAAGACATACTAAGACAACAGATTGAGCTCACGCACGGGCCTTCCTACTCCAATTGGTAGAGAGAATGCGTTTAGGCCGCATACAGTGTCGGTTCGAGTCCGATGGAAGGCACCAATTTTTTTCGTTCCAGTCGCCGTACCTGTTGACAAACATTAGTATACTGGTGCATAATAACATCTGTCAGCGCTTCTCCACATTCCAAACTTTCTGCGGGAGTAATTCAGTGGTAGAATGTCTCGTTGCCAACGAGAATGTCGCCAGTTCGAGCCTGGTCTCCCGCTCTGACAAACAGAAAAAGCCAACCCCGAATGGGATTGGCTTTTCTTTGTGATTTTTTCGGCACATGCTGGTATAGTAATGTTATGGCCGTGGCTACTTCGACGCCCTCTTCGTCAAACCCAAAGCCCACTTCTTCCAAGTCTTCGCTGGCCGCTTGGACATTCCCGGCGCTGCTGCTGGCGGCGGCTTATGGCCTGCTCGGCTTAACTTTCCTGCACCCACCCAAGAACGACATCATGGAACGCTGCGTCCTGATGGACCCCAGCCTTTCGCGCATTTGGAGCGTCGGCCATGTAGAAATCAGCTTGTCCTACTTCGGCGTCTTCGGCGCGATGCTGTTTTACTTTCTGCGGCTGTACGCTCGCAACCGTCAGCACCTGCGGGATTTAGGATACGCGCTGGCCTATGTGCTCGCCTCGTTTGCGCTGGACCTGTACTGCGTGCTGCACTTTGAGCCGTTCGCCGCGCTTCTTATTGGAGATGCCGCCGTTTTGACCTTCACGCTGGTGGTCTCGCGCCAGCTTTGGTTTCAGCGGCTGCTGGGCGTCTTTGTCCCGATGGTCTTCTTTACCTGCGGCATTGGGCATCTGCTGGAAGGGCTGTCGTACTGGAAGCTGACTTATCCCGTGAATGTTCCCTGGACAATGGTGACAGCGGACATTGGGTTCGCCATTTTAGTCAACGCCGTGCGCTTTCCGGCGTTCCTGCGGGGCGAAGACATTGTCATGGAACTGGAACGGTCCCGCGCGGAAGCGCGGGCAAGGCAGGTCTTTTTCCGCGACGTTCTGCTGTCGGTGACGGAAGGCCGGCTGCATCTGTGCGACACGTCCGCCGATCTGCCTGCCCCGCTGCCGCTGGTGGCGCCGCCGTTCGCCCTGAGCCGCGAGAGTTTGTCCTCGGTGCGGCATGAAGCGGCGGCTGCCGCCCATGCCCGGCAGTTTTCGGGCGATGAGTTGAATACTCTGACAACCGCTGTCGGGGAAGCGGCGATGAATGCAGTCGTGCATGGCGGCGGCGGAGAAGCAGCCATTCGCGCCGATCAAAGCACCGTGCAGGTCTGGATTTCCGACCATGGCACAGGCATTTCTTTGGCCCAGCTTCCCCGTGCAACCTTGGAACTTGGCTACAGCACCAAAGATTCGCTCGGCCACGGCTTCTGGCTCATGCTCCGCTCTGCCGACTCCGTGTTCCTGCTCACCGGCAGCACTGGAACTACGGTTGTTTTGACCGTTCAGCACCAGACTGCGGGCGACTGAAGTCGCGGCAACAAGTTCACGAAACCTGCCTTCGCAGGTTCAGAGTCTGAGTCCGCGCAGGCGGACTTTGTGCCTTCGTTGCCGCGACTTCAGTCGCCCGAAAACTTCCCAACAAAAAAGCCAATCCCATTCGGGATTGGCTTATTCCATTTCTTATGCGGGACGCCAGCTTCAGCCGGCAGGCTCATAGGCGGCATTCAAAAGACCGGCGAGCTTGCTGGAACGGAAGACGGTTTCGGGCTGAGAGCCGGGGCGCAGACGGATAACGAGGGTGCGGCCCTGAGCGATGATCTGTTCGCGGACACGCAGCAAAAGCTGAAGTCCGTCATGGTCAATCAGGCGGACGCAGCTAATGTCTACGGTCAGGATGCCTGCTTTGGGGTGGTCCAGCCGGTCTACGGCTCCCAGCACGGCCGGCCGGAGCGTGGGGACGGTAAACGTATCCATGTATCCCACGACAGACAGAACTTCGCTGCGGTCACTTTGGAGATGCGTCAGCATCAGTGGAACTTGAGGCAAATCTAGAATCGTCATTTTGGCCCTCTTTTCGAGTCTCGGCGTCACGTTCTCAGCAGGCATGGCTACTGAGAAATACAAACAAAATCACGGAAAAGTTGCAGGAAAAATTACAAGAAAAATTACAGCAGCGGCGACGACAGAATGCGGGACGCGATGGCATGGGCATCCGGCAGCACAATGTCGTCAGGAACGCGCTGGCCGGTGGTGACAAACGCCAGCGGCAGGCCGAATTTTGCCTGCAAAGTCAAAAGACGCCCGAAGCAGGTGTGATCTGACGCTTCATCCAGCTTGGTTAACACGACAGCGTCCGGCGTAAAGATGTTTTGGAACTTGGTCACGATATTTTCCATATCCCGCTGGCCCAGCACGGCGGGAACCGTGAGGTATTTCTGCACCGACCCAATGCCGTCAAACAAATGCGCGGTCTCGCCAAGCGGGATCATTTCGTTGGGTGAGCGTCCTGCCGTGTCCAAGAGGACGATTTCTTTGCCTTCGGCGGCGTAGGCTTCCAAATGCTGAATTAACTCCATCTTGTCGTGGGCGACTTTGACGGGAACGCGCAAAATCTCGCCATATTTCTGAAGCTGCTCCGCCGCGCCGATCCGCTGGGTATCTAAGGTAATAACTCCCACTCTGCGTCGCTCCATCAGCGCGTACCGGGCGGTCAGCTTGGCAATGGTCGTGGTCTTGCCGACACCGGTGGTGCCGACAAAAGCCAGCAGGCGCATCTTGCCTTGCGCCGGCAGAGCATCCACGCCGTTTGAGAGACGCAGCCGCTGGGACAGCACAGTTCGAAGAAATGTTGCCGCATCCGATGCCGTGAGGCCCGCCGGGACTTCGGAAATGAGTTGACGGGCCAGCGGCGCAGCGATATCGGCGTCTACAAGCTGCTGCATCAGGCTGGGGTAGCCGTCTTCAGGCACGGTTGCTGGGGCAGGAACGGCCTCTTTGCGGCGGCGGCTGCGGGGCGGCGGCTCCGAAGCGACAAGGCGTGTCGCTCCGTCTTTTGCGTTCTGAGGGTCGCTTTGGAGCGCGGCTGGTACAAAAGACGGCAGGGCACGGCTCGGCTTTGCCGGCGGCTCGGCGGGCGTATCGCCGAGGTTTTGCACACTTGCCGTCAGCTTCGCCAGCTTTTCTTCCAGTTCCTGAATTCGCGCCGCTTCCGCCTCGCCTGGCTGTTCACCGCCGGAGTAGCGCAGGCGGGGGCTTGGAGGCGGCATGACCGCCTGCTGGTAGGTCCCAAAAGTCATTTCCACCATCTCGCGCCCGCCCCACCGGCCAAACCACGCGCCCTTCTTGAACTGCTTACGGCTGACGATAATCGCGTCCGGGCCGAGCTCCTGTTTGGCTTGCAGCAGGCAGTCGGTGACAGTCCGGGCCGTGTAGGTTTTGGTCCGCAGGTTGAACTGCCCTGTCTTTTCGAACCGGTCGCTGCCGGGCATAATTGTAACATTGCTGGCGTTGCTCATAGAATGGCTTCCTAAGTTATAGCGTCACTGCGCCGACGGCGCGGACTTCCGTATTGGGAACGATCTCGTTGTAAGAAAGAATGACTAAGTTCGGCAGAGACCGCTCGGTCAGGCGGCGCAGGGGCAGGCGCAGCGCGGACATGCACAAGAGAACCGGCTGCTGGTAGCCTAGAGCGATCATCCGCTCCATCTGCTGCCCTAAGTTCTGAATCAATTGGCGGGAGATCGACGGCTCTAACGCGAAGTTCGGCATTCCGGGCGTCACCGCTTGCAGCAGCTCTTGTTCCAAAACCGGGTCAATTGTCAGCGTTTGCAGCGCTCCGCTGCCGTCGTCCACATACTGCCGGCAAATGGAGCGTGCCAAAGCGCTGCGGACCCATTCGCCCAGCATGTCCACGTCTTTCGTGCGTCCGGCATGGTCGGCCAGCGTTTCTAGAATGGTTACGAGGTCTCGAATAGAAATGCGCTCTCTTAGTAAGTGCTGCAAGACTTTCTGCACCTCGCCGATAGTCATCAGATTAGGAATAAGCTCTTCGACCACCGCCGAGTTGCCCTGCTTGATATGCTCCACCAACGCCTGCGTGTCCTGGCGGGTAATGATCTCGGCAGCATGGCCTTTAATGACTTCGGCCAAATGCGTCGTGATGACCGAAGACGGGTCAACAACCGTGTAGCCCGCCATTTCCGCCCGGTCCCGATGCGAGCGGCTGACCCAGATTGCCGGGACGCCAAAGGCCGGCTCTTTAGTTGGAATGCCGTCCGTAATTGGGTCAATGACGCTGCCGGGGTCAATCAGCATGATGGAGTTCGGCTGAACCGTTCCCGCCGCGACGGTCGCGCCTTTGAGCTTGACTGCGTAGTCGTTCGCTTTCAGATGCAAATCGTCACGTATCCGCACGGTTGGGATAATTAAGCCAAGCTCTAAAGCCGTCTTTTGCCGAATGACAATGATGCGTTCCAGCAAATCGCCGCTGACGGTTTGGTCGACTAAAGACAGCAGGCCGTAGCCGAAGTTCAGCTCCAGCACGTCCACATGCAGCAGCGGCAGGACACTTTCCGGCGTCGCCGGTGCCGCGGGCCTCGCGGCTTGGACGGCAGCCGCCGAAGTTTCCGTCGCCAGCAACTGCTTTTGGTTCTTGACTAAAATCACGCCGATGCCGCCTAGAATGCCGGCGACAACAATGGTCTGTGGAATGGGAAAGCCGAAGGGGATAAATAGGCACACCAGCCCGGCGGCGATAAACAAAGGGCGCGGGGACGCGAAAATCTGGCGGGCGATGTCGCCGCCCATCGCCGTGTCCGATGCCGCCCGCGTCACCATCAGACCGGCGGCTGTGGAAATGAGAAGCGCCGGGATTTGGGCGACCAGCCCTTCGCCGACAGTCAGCAGCGTATAATCGTGCAGAACTTTGATGACATCTTCGCCTTTTGACAGGCCCATCGCAAAGCCGCCGATAATGTTCAGGACAATAATGACAATTGCGGCGATTGCATCGCCCCGGACAAACTTGTTTGCGCCGTCCATCGCACCGTAGAAGTCCGCTTCCTGCCCGACCGCCTTGCGCCGCACCCGCGCCTGCTCCTGATTAATGACTCCCGCGTTTAGGTCGGCGTCAATCGCCATCTGCTTGCCGGGCATCGCATCCAGCGTAAACCGGGCCGCGACTTCCGCGACGCGCCCTGCGCCGCTGGTGATGACCACAAACTGGACAACGACTAAGAGCAAAAAGACGATAATTCCGACAACATAGTTGCCGCCGATAACCACCTGGCCGAAGGTTGCGATCACCTGCCCCGCGCTGCCGGTGCCGATAATCAGCTTCATCGCCGACACTTCCAGCGCCAATCGGAACAGCGTAGTCATCAGAAGAAGCGCCGGGAACACTGAGAATTGCAGCGGCTCAGTCGTGTAAAGCGCCGTCAGCAGGATCAGCACTGCCCCGGCAAGATTTAGCACAAGACCTAAATCAAGAAACGCTTCCGGCAGCGGCAAAATCAGCATGGAAATCATGCCGATCAGCGCCACTGCCATCGCAATGTCGCTTTGCTGGGCCGCTTTTGCGAAAAACCCCATAATCCCGCCGCCGCTGGGGCCAGCTTTCTTCGCCTGCTGCGCTTGGACTGCCATGCCCGGATTATTCCACGGCCCCTCGCAATTCTACAAGGATATTTTTCTGCCGCATAATCTGGGTAAGATAGCCCTGGAGACATCTTATGCACAAACAAGCACTAATTTTTGGCGCGGCACTGCTTCTTGCACTTCCTTTAGCCTCAGGGGCAGCCCCGCCCGCCGCCGATCAAGTCGTCATCATCAATACCGGGGACCGGCTAACGCCCGGCTACCAGGTGACGGTCGGGCCGCACGGCAGCCTCACGAGTGTGCTGGTGCCGTCGGGGCAGAGGACGCCCATTCGTCGCACGGACCGGATGATTGCCGCCAACCGGCAGCGGTTTTTTGCCGACCTTGCTGGGGCCGCGCCGCTGTCAAATCTGCCGACAGGTTCGGTTGCTGCATCGGGCAGCGGCAGGCGGGGACGCGGCGGGCGTCGAGGCGGTACATCCTCGCCGAGCATAACCGCCGCAGGCGTCAATCCCTTGCCCCAAGTCTTTGTCCGGTACAAAGGCCGGCAGTCACCCAACTTGCGTGCTGCCAGCAGCCAAAGCGGGCGCGTCTTGTACCAGGATGTCAAGCAGATACTTCAAGTCCTGCGGCTTCCCATTCCTGATGTGCCGTAAGGTAAGAAGCAGAAAAAGAGCGGCAGGCCAAATGGCCTGCCGCTCTTTTTTGGGCTTCGGTGTCGGGGTTTTCTACAACCCAGGACAGCCTAATTTTTCAGCGGCGCTTCGGCGCGGTCCGACAGGCGAATAGTGACGGACGCCAGCGCGTCGGACGTTTCTTTAGCAGTCACTAAGGCGCGGCCATTTTTAGTCACAAGAGGTGATGCTGCCGGCAGAAAGCCGTTTGCGACCAGATGCTTCAGGGCTTGGCGCTGGATTGGGTTAGCAGACATAGGCAGGGCCGGGACAGGAAAAACCTGGGCATGAAGCGGCTTGCGGCCCGCTTCAATGTAGGTGACGAAGCGGTCTAGTGCGACGGCCAGCTCGTAGCGCGTGACGGGCTGGTCGCCCCGAAAGCGCCCGTCAGGGGTAGTCCCCATGATGTTCTCATGCACGACGCGCTTGACTGACCCAGCGGCGAAGTGTCCCGCAGGCACGTCGCGGGGCGCGGTGGTTGGGGCGGCGTGGGCTGATGCCGAAAGCTGAACCAGCGGCAGAAGAAGCGCAAAGAGCAGGGTTTTAGGAGGTTGCATTGTGTTTAGATGGTTTCCTGGCACTAACGAGCAAAATGCCGGGTGTCTTTGCCGTGCCGAGTCTCACGCTACTGCCAGCAGGTCTTCCGTGATGCCGCGCCGCTGCTCTAGGGCTTTGCCGGTGCCAATGGCGACGCAGGAAAGCGGGTCGTCGGCGACGTAGGTGGGGACGTTAGAGGTTTCGGCAATCAGCACGTCTAAGCCCCGCAAAAGCGCCGTACCGCCGGTCAGGAGAATGCCGCGCTCAATGATGTCCGATGCCAGCTCAGGCGGCGTCTTTTCCAGCACGTTTTTGACGCGGGCGACGATCTGGCTGATGGTTTCAGTCATGCACTCGCGGATTTCCTGCGACGTCACTTCCACTGTCTGCGGCAGGCCGGTCAAAAGGTCGCGTCCGCGCACTTCGATTTTTTGCTCCTGGCGCTGCGGTACGGCGCTGCCGATAGCGATTTTAATTTCTTCGGCGGTCCGATCCCCAATGAGAAGATTGTAGTTCGTGCGGATGTGCCGGATGATCACGTCGTCCAGCTTCATGCCGCCGATCCGCAAACTCCGGGACAGCACAATACCATCAAGTGACAGCACCGCAATGTCGGTTGTGCCGCCGCCGATGTCTACCACCATGTTGCCGCCCGGCGCATCAATCGGCAGGCCCGCGCCGATAGCCGCCGCCATCGGCTCTTCAATAGTAAGGGCTTCCCCCGCCCCCGCTGCAAGCGCAGCCTGCTTGACCGCCCGCTGCTCCACGCTGGTCACACCAGAAGGGACCGCCAGCAGAACGCGGGGTTTGAACAGGCGCTTGACGCCGCACACTTTATGCAGAATATGCTCTAAAAGCCGCTGAGTTGTCGTATAGTCGGCAATGACGCCGTCAGTCATCGGGCGCACGGCGGCGATATTGACCGGCGTCCGCCCCACCATTTCCCGCGCTTTTTCGCCGACTTCTATTACTCGCCGCGTGTTGACATTCATCGCGACCACCGACGGCTCGCGCATGATAATTCCCCGTCCATGCACATATACCAGAACATTCGCCGTTCCAAGATCAATGCCAATATCCTGGCTGAAACGCATTAGGTCGCTGCTCCCATTCGTACTCTTTGGCCGGCCTCACGCGCCCCAATGTCTTCGGCAAACGCCCCTTCGGCAAACGCGCCTGCCGTAAAAGTGTCGTCTTCGGTCAGGCGCTCAATGTCCGCGCCGACGCCGGCCAGCTTCGCTTCAAAGTTTTCATAGCCCCGGTCTAAATAATGGACGCCGCTGATGTCGGTAGTGCCTTCGGCGGCAAGACCCGCCAGCACCAGGGCCGCGGTCGCCCGCAGGTCGGAGCCTGCCACGGGGGCGCTGGTCAGGCGGGAGACGCCTTCAATAATGGCCGCGTTTGACTCGGTCTTGATGTTCGCGCCCATCCGAACCAGCTCATCAATATACTTAAAGCGCCGCTCAAACATGGTTTCCGTGATAGTGGAAGTCCCCGACGCCAAAGTCAGCAGAGCGGCAAACTGAGGCTGAACGTCCGTGGGGAAGCCAGGATACGGGCTGGACGTAATGCGAATCGCGTTCAGCTTTTTGCCTTTTGGGACACGCACCCGGACACCGTCATCGCTGAAGTTAACGCTTGCTCCGGCTTCCGAAAGCTTGCGTGTAATCGGCTGGACATGGTCTTCGACTGCGCCTGTGATAAACAAGTCGCCATGCGTGATGGCGGCGGCGACAGCGAATGTTCCCGCTTCGATCCGGTCGGTGTCCATACGGTACTCGGCCCCGTGTAGAGCTTTGACTCCTTCAATGACAATGTCTTTCGTGCCTGCGCCGCGCACTTTGCCGCCCATGAGGTTAATGATGTCGGCGATTGCAACCACGTCCGGCTCCTGAGCGGCATTGGAAATTGTTGTAATTCCGCTGCCGAGGGCCGCCGCCGTCATCAAATGCGCCGTTGCGCCGACCGAGCTGCGGTCCAGATAGATGTCCGCGCCGCGCAGTCCGTTTGGGATCGCTGCCTTCACAAAGCCATGCTCCACCGTGATGCTGGCCCCTAGCTGCTCCAAACCCTTGAGATGGTAGTCCACAGGCCGTGCGCCGATGTCACAGCCGCCGGGGAGCGCAACATGGGCCTGGCCAAACCGGGCCAGCAGCGGCCCCAGCACGCCAAACGAAGCCCGCATTTTGCGGATAAGCTCGTAAGGGGCTTCCGAGGTGACGAGGGAAGAAGAGTCAAGCGTCACGGTGTTACCGGTGAAGTCCGCTTTGACACCGAGATACTTGAGAATCTCCAAAAGCGTCACAACATCGCTAATACGGGGGACGTTAGAGAGGACGGTCTGGCCCGTCGCGGGCAGGATGGCGGCGGCCAGGACGGCCACAGTAGCGTTCTTGCTGCCGCTCAGGCGCACTTCGCCTTCCAGGCGTCGTCCGCCGACGGTTCGTATTTTCTGCAAATGCGGTTCCTCCTGCCTGGGGCGCGTGTCGCCGGCGGCGCGTAATCGCTCGTTTTGATTATTTTTGAGCGTTTTTCAGACAGAAACGGGGAAATGGCTGGGAGCCATTGATTTTACTTCTTTGCAGTATACAAGGCTTAGGGGGAATTGTCAAGCGCAGTTCACGAGCGAGAAGCGCCCGATACGTTAGAACCCGGCACTGGAAGCCATCCAGGTCTGCCAGTGCCGGGTTCTTAACGTGCTGGGTTTCTAGCTCACTCAGCGGGAAACTCACTTAGCAGACCGGCGGCGTTTCGGGCGGCGTCTTTGTTGTCGGACTTTGCCGCTTCTATCCACTGTGCCCGGCCTTCTTGGGTTTGGCCCGATTGATAGAGAGTCAGCCCCAGCGTGTTCATCGCATCGGCGGACTGCGGCTCTAAACGCAGCGCTTCCCGCGCCTCCGTTTCGGCTTCTGCGAGACGGTTCAAACGCAGCAGGGCGCGAGCCAGGAGGAAGTGGCTGGCAACACGGTTCGGGTCAATGCCGTTCACAATACGAAACTCGGCGGCGGCTTCCTCGTCTTTGCTGTCCGCCAGCAGCAGGCGTCCCAGCGCCTCCTCGCCGTCGGCGGTCTGCGGATACAGCCGCAGGATTTCGCGGAACTGCTTTGCGGCAAGTTTGGGTCCGGCAAACTGGCGCAGCGGGTCTTCCAGGTCAAGCAGCGACTGGGCCGGATCGGCGGCGGCATGGACAGTCAGCTTCAAGTCCGCCAGCCCAATCGCGTCTTCACCCATCTTGTCTTCCACTAAGCCGCGCGTGCCGAGGGCGGCATAAAAGCTGGGGTCGTACTCAAGCGTCTTACCGCACTCG